>SVHC01000032.1 GCA_015056055.1 Clostridiales bacterium
GAACCGGTTACCAGCGTTCCGAGAGCCAGCAGGGCAACCAGAACAAGAACCAAGGTCTTTTTCATTGGGGTAGCCTCCTTGAATAATTTTATTTCATGCGCTTACGCGCCTGAAATCACCACAGCAAGTAAAGCCAATGCAGCCATTATAGCACCAGGTTAGATTTGTGTCAATACACATTTCCTCCTTTTTTTACACGAAAAATCAAATACATTACTGTGCATATTTTCCACCTGCGTCTCCTATACTGTAATTACCTGCACATTCTGTGTAAGTAATATAGAAAGAATCCCGAACCGACTATAGTCGATTCGGGATTCTGAACTGTGAAGGATTAGCCCTTTACAGAACCGATCAGAACGCCCTTTACGAAGTGCTTCTGAACGAAGGGGTATGCGATCAGAACCGGTGCGGAGGATACGAAAATCAGTGCGTAACGCATGGATTCCTGCATACGGCTGATTTCCAGCTGTCTCTGTGCTTCCTCTGCAGATTCCAGTGCGGAAGAAGTAACCTGGATGTCGAAGTTTGCCATCTCGATAATGATGGTACGCAGGATCAGAGCCAGAGGATACTTGGACGGGCTGGTGATGTAAAGCAGACCGCCGAACCAGCTGTTCCAGATACCTACGCCGGCGTACAGGGACATAACTGCGATAATCGAACCGGACAGCGGCAGTGCCATCTGCAGGAAGATTCGAAGTTCGCCTGCGCCGTCGATCTTCGCCGCTTCGTAGATCTCGTTCGAGAAGTTCGAACGATAGAACGTACGCGTGATGATCATGTTGAATACGGACATACCATTCGTCAGGGTCATTACCCAAAGGGTGTTGATCCAGCCCAGCTGCTTGATCAGCAGGTAGTACGGGATCATACCGCCGCCGAAGTACATCGTGAAGATGAAGAACAGGTTGATGAACTGCTTGCCCTTCATGTTGTCACGGGACATGGCGTATGCGCACATGATAGTCATCGCTACGTTATAGAGGGTACCGATAACGGTGTAGATGATGGAGTTCATGTAACCACGCCAGATGGTACCGTCACGGTAGATGTTCTGATATGCCTCAAAGTTCAGACCGATCGGAACGATGTAAACCCTACCACCCTGCCATGCAACGATGTCAGAAATGGAAGCAAGGATCGTCAGATACAGCGGGTAGATCATGATGAAGGTGATCAAGCCCAGGATGATACAGTTGATCCAGTCAAAGATAACGTCGCCCTTAGTACGTTTCACTGTGCTTCACTCCTCTCTTATTACCACAGCGAAGCTTCGCCCAGCTTGTTCGAAATCCAGTTGAAGAACGACAGCAGGATGAAGTTTACGATGCTCTGGAACATACCGGCTGCAGAAGTGTAGTCGTAGCTACCATTCATAATACCCTGGTTGTACAGGTAGGAAGCGTACGTTTCCGATGCCATGATGGTAGGCTCGCGCTGGAGAAGAATGATCTTTTCGGAGCTGGTACCGAGGATACCGCCCAGAGAGAGCAGCAGGTTGATAACTACGGTCGGCTTGATGGTCGGGAAGTCGATGTACCAGATTCGCTGAATCTTGGTTGCACCGTCGATAACGGCGGCTTCTACAACTTCCTGGTCAACGCTTGCCAGAGATGCCAGGTAGATGATGGTACCCCAGCCTGCGCCCTTCCAGACGCCGGACCATACGTAGAAGTGCTTAAATACTGCGGGGATAACCAGCCACTCACGCTGCTGACCACCCAGTGCTTCGATCGCGATATTTACGATACCACGGTCCATTGCGAAGAACATTGCGATCATACCGCAAACAACAACGTCCGACAGGAAGTGCGGTGCGTAGGTGATCATCTGAATGGTCTTCTTGTAGGGCTTGTTGGTTACTTCGTTGATCATGAATGCCAGGATCAGCGGAACCGGGAAGCCTGCGATCAGGGAGTAGATCGAAAGGGTCAGGGTGTTCTTCAGAAGGATCCAGAAGAACGGGTCGTTTACGAAGCGGATGAAGTGCTTCAGACCGATCCACTCGGAACCGGTAACAGCCAGCTTCGCACGATAGTTTTTGAATGCGATCTGCGCACCATACATCGGGCCGTATGCAAAGATTGCATAGTAGATGATTGCCGGAGCTACCAGCAGGTACAGCGGCCAGTATTCGTACAGATACCGACCAAGGCCCATCTTTTTCTTCGGCTTGTTGATTACCTTGGGCGCATTCGCCGCAGCAGGAACAGACATTGGCAAAACCTCCTTACATGATTAACCAATTTCAGTCAGTGCAACCTTACGACCTTCACGAGCAGACTTGTAAGCAGCTTCAACGATCGCCACAGTGTGACGTGCGTCTTCCGTAGTGATGATGCTTTCCTTGTTTTCAGCAATGCACTTGAGGAAGTAGAAGCTCATGTCAATATCGATCTGATCGGTATTCAGCTGCTCAGCGGAGTTACCCGCAGATACAAACTGATAATTGGGCAAGTCATTCTGGGTAACTACGGAGCCTTCGGTGCCCATTACTTCTACGCGATGAGCAGCGCCGCAGTACCATGCCGGCCATGCACACTGCGTGGCAGCGAAGGTTACGGAAACCTGAGCCATTACACCGGACTCAAAGAGAATAATAACTTCGGCAGTATCTTCGGCCTTGTTTGCGGGCTCGACAACGAGCTTTTCGCACATAGCCGTAACTTCCTTGGCCTTACCAAACATTGCAACCAGGAGGTTGATCATATGAACGCCGTTATCAATCAGAACGCCGCCACCGGAAACTTCCCAGGTACCCTTCCAGTTGTTCGGATTGTTCATACGATAGAATTCGTTACCGATGAATTCGGCCTTTGCCATGAAGGGCTTGCCGATATCGCCATTCTTAACATTGTCGATCATCTTGCGATGAGCGGGGTTGAACTGCTGAGAATGGGAGATGAACAGGCGCTTGCCGTACTTCTCAGCCGCAGCAATCATGCGATCGCACTCTTCAACATTGCGGGCCATCGGCTTTTCGCAGATAACGTGAGCGCCAGCCTTCATGAAATCAACTGCCGCATCTGCATGGAATGCGTTCGGGGTGCAGATTGCAACTACATCAATGCCCAGATCCAGAGCATCGTGATAATCTGCAAAAGCATACTGGAAACCATATTCTTCCTGGGCACGCTTGCGGTTTGCTTCCACCGGATCAATAACCGCTACCATTTCGCAGCCGAACTGTTTGAACGGGCCACTATGACCGCCATGAATGACGCCTGCACCGACAACTGCTGCTCTCATGAACATAACCTCCGCTTTCTTGGCGACCGTAGCCGCATAGTTTGCATTGTACCATCTGTTTTGATAATTGCACATTCCTGTGTACAGTATCAGTATTATTATACTATCAGCTATCCACAGTGATGTAAATGCACATTTCCCGCATTTCAGTGGATTTTTCCCTTCACATGCCGAATTTGCGCCATATTTTATAAGCGAGTTTGTTATGCAACGCACACTCTTTTTATGCATCTTGCATTATAAATTCCAAAAGCGCCCCTTTGTGTTAACTCACCGTAATGTCACTACGCGCATTTTAAGCATACATATTCCACAAAAGAATTAATCATACCAATGCATCGCATTTTCAAACGCCATAAGTAGCGTCGAGACCAAAGTCTGTACATGTTTCTTCATTAATATATATTATTAATTGTCACCATACATCCGCGTTTTTCTTTCCGGAGTGCGCGCAGCTCTGCTGCAATATTTCTGCAGCAATTGCAGCAGAGCCGGAATACACAGGCACCAGCAGCTTTTTGCTTTCTGCGGCACGTTCCACTACATTTACCGACTTCGGACGGTATTTCTGCATCTATCTCATGGCAGCTTACTGTTCTCTGCTTCCATCCACAAATTGGTGGCAATGAAAAGCCAGTATTTTCAAGGAATGTTTGCTGTCTGCCTCAGAACCGACTCAGTTCTTTAAATTGATTACTATTGTCCCTATCGCTGCATGCAGCAAATCGGAAATCCCCGCATTATCTGCGATGAAGTTTACCGGACGCAGATTCACATTCCCTGATTGATAATTCGATACTGCTCTGTCAGTCGTCGTGCTGCATCTAATAATAAAGGAAGGTTCTTTTCCAGCGCTCTTTCACTGACAAGGATCGATGCCGATCCCGATATACTAATCGCCTGTTCCATCATTCCCCATTCATTCGGAACTGCAACCGCAATACATGCTACGCCCGGCATAAATTCCTCCGAATCCACCGCATATCCGTTTTGACGCACACGTGCAAACTCCGCAATCAGATCATCCGTATTTGTATTTGTTTTTTCCGTGTACCTGTACAATTCATTTTCTTCAAGTATGCGGCGCACTTTTGCTCCGGGCATATGCGCAAGAATTACTTTTCCGGCAGCGCTGCAATGAAACGGTTCCACCATTCCCGGAAGTGCCGTATCTTTCAGGTATCTGTTGCGTGCGCTCTTTACCTGATCAATCCGGTAGAGTTTGTCCTCTTCCAAAGCACACAAGTGCGCATTTTCACGCGTTTGCTCACTCAAACGCACGAGTACCGGTCGCACAGCCTCAGCAATCGCCTGACTGTTCAACGCCTGATGGCTAAGCAGCAATGTTCCTAAGGAAAGGCGGTATTTCTGCGTTTCGGAATTCTTGCATACGATGTTATGCTTCGTAAGCGTCGCCATGATGCGCGACGCAGTGCTCTTATTTATACCAAATTCATTTGCCAATTCCGTTACTCCGGCGCTTTTGTGCCGCGAAAGATATTCAACAATGGCCAGACCGCGATCCAATGACTGTATCACTCTATCCGCCTCCTTTTTCTTCCTTTTAGTATATCATTCTTTTCGTAAAAATCAAAGTCCCCCGCAGAGCTGCACCCTATTTTTCTTTTTCAAACCTTTGCTTGCAAAATTTAGTTTAACGTTTTTTAGAGAGTCGCCAAGTGTTGCGCATTGTGCAACACTTGCTTGCTTTGAAACCTGAAAATTCGGATAATAAATACAGAGTTCTATATTTATAATTGGGAGGATTATGTTATGTATACTGGTGGACAGGTTGTAATGGAGTTCCTCAAAAGAGAAGGCGTTCCGTACGTGATCGGTATTCCGGGTCACGGCGTTCTGTCGCTGTTCGATGCTCTGCGCAGAGCAGAAGCCGAAGGCGCAATCAAATATATTCAGGTAAAGCATGAGCAGTCTGCCGTTCATATGGCTGACGGTTACTTCCGCGTCAGCGGCAAGCCCCTTGCTACCCTTTCTTCCATCGGCCCCGGTTCCCTCAACACCGGCATCGGTCTGGCTACCGCATATGTAGATTCCAGCGCTGTTCTGGCTCTGTGCGGCGACACCCACACCAACATGATGGGCGTTGGCGTTCTGCAGGAGATCGAGCGTACCCACGATTCCAACTTCCTGCGCTCCATCGAGCCCCTGGTAAAGCGTTGCTGGCGCGTTGAAAACGCTGATACCCTTGCCCGCATCATGAACCGTGCTTTCACCCAGATGCTCACCGGCCGTAAGGGCCCGGTTGCTCTGGCCCTGCCCATGGATGTCATGGCTCAGGATACCGAAATTAAGGAAAACATGGAAGTTGCTCCCATCCGTGCCGAAAACCGCGTGAAGGTTGACAGCGAATCCATCGCAAAGGCCGTTGAAATGCTGCGCGCTGCAAAGCGCCCGGTTATCCTCGCCGGCGGCGCCGCACTCCGCGAGCGTGCTGCTGAGGAAATCAAGGCTGTTGCCGAGCTGGCCAACGCTGCTGTTGTTACCACCCTGGCCGGTAAGAGCGCATTCCCGGAGAATCATCCCCTGTACTGCTTCCACACCGGCAGCAAGGGCACCAAGATCGGTCTGGAAATCACCCGCGATGCAGACCTCGTTCTGGCAGTTGGCGCACGCTTTGCCGATGAAACCACCTGCTCCTACCGTGAAGGCGCAGCTTTCTCCTTCCCGAAGACCAAGCTTATCCACGTCGACATTTGCCCCGAAGAGATCGGCAAGAACTACCGCGCAGATCTGGGCATCATCGGCGATCTGAAGACCGTTCTGGCAGACATCGCCGCCAACTACGGCGAGGCCACCGAGCATCCGGAATATGTTGCCGAGATCGCTCAGAAGCGTGCTGATTGGGCAGAGCTGCTCAAGAACCGCCGCGCCGCCAGCACCGAAGGTCTGACCATTTCCCAGCTGCTGGGCGAAATGGAAGCCGTTCTGCCGGAGAACACCATCATCTCCACCTCTTCCGGTAACACCCAGGCACAGCTCTTCCAGGAGTACTGCTTCAAGACCCCGTACACCAACCTGACCACCGGCGGTTTCTCCACCATGGGTTGGGCTCTCCCGGCTGCTATGGGCGCCAAGCTTGCTTCTCCGGAATCCCCGGTTGTTGCTCTGATGGGCGACGGCGACTTCATGATGACCATGCAGGAACTGTCCACCATGGCTCAGTATGACATCCCCATGACTGTTGTTCTGGCTGACAACTGCGGCTGGCACGCAATCAAGGACCTGCAGATCGATGCATACGGCAAGGACTACGCCTTCGGCAACGACTGGAAGCGCAATGGCGAAACCTACGGCGCTGACTTCTGCGCTATCGCTAAGGCATTCGGTCTGGAAGTATGGCACGCCACCACTCCCGAAGAGGCCAACAAGGCCATCGGCGAGGCAGTTGCCTGCAACAAGCCCGCTATGGTAGTTTGCGACGTTCGTCGTGACCATCCGTTCACCGGCGGCGAAGCCTTCGGTTGGTGGGATGTTCCGGTTCCGGGCTACATCGAGGATCGCAAGGAAGGCTTCGAAATCGGCCGTTCCGAAGAGCGCTTCACCTACTAAGATCTACCCGTAATTTATTGGAGGCACTATAATGACGCATGAGTTTGATTCCGTTCGCAGACTCGCGGCGGACATTCGTATTTGGACCATCCGTCAGATGGAAGCTTTCGGCGCCGGCCATATCGGCGGCGCCTCTTCCATCGCGGATACGCTTGCTGTTCTTTATGGCGGCGTAATGCGCGTTGATCCCAAGAATCCCGCTTGGGAAGACCGTGACTATCTCGTTATGTCCAAGGGTCACTGCGGTCCCGCTCTGTATGCGGCACTGGCACTGCGCGGCTTCTTCCCCATGGAGTGGCTCAGCACCCTGAATAAGATCGGCACCCGCCTGCCCAGCCATTGCGACAGACTGCGCACCCCCGGTATCGATGCTTCCACCGGTTCCCTCGGTCAGGGTACTTCCCTCGCCACCGGTATGGCTTTCGGTCGCCGTATGCGCGGCAGCGACGGCATGGTTTACTGCATCGTCGGCGACGGCGAGCTGCAGGAAGGCCAGGTCTGGGAAGCTGTTCAGTTTGCAGCTACCCACAAGCTGGATAACCTCGTATTCCTGATCGACCAGAACGGCGCTCAGCTGGACGGCTATGTAGCCGACATCTGCGAAGCTTTCGACGTTCAGAAGAAGTTCGAAGCTTTCGGTTTCCGCGCTGTTGAAGTCAACGGCCACGATGTTGAAGCAATCGCTCCCATCCTGACCGATATCCGTGACGGCAAAGCTCCCAAGGGCAAGCCTCACGCCATTATCCTCAAGACTAAGAAGGGCACCGGCTGCCTGTATGCCGAGCGTAAGTTCCCCAATCACCATCTGACCGTTTCCAAGGCAGATGCAGAGGAGTCCATCGCCGAAATCGAACGCCGTTACAGCGAAGGCCTTATGCCCGGAGGTGAACAGCCGTGATGTACTTGAAAGACCGTGTTACTGATCCCGTCGCAATGCGCGATGCGTACTGCGATACGCTGATCTATCTTGCAGAGGAGCATCCCGGTATCGTAGCCATCGAAGTTGACGTTGCAGCTTCCATGGGCACCACCCGCTTTGCAAAGAAATTCCCCGATCGTTCCGTCAACTGCGGCATTCAGGAAGCCAACGCAGTCGGCGTTGCCGCCGGTCTTGCACTGGAAGGTTACACTCCCTTCTTCCATGCATTCGGCATTTTTGCAACCCGCCGCTGCTTTGACCAGATCTTCCTTTCTGCCGGTTATCAGAAGGCTCCCATCAAGATCGTCGGCGGCGATGCAGGCGTTACCGCTACCGCTAACGGCGGTACCCACATGCCTTTTGAAGATGTCGCTCTGATGCGCGCCATTCCGGATATGACCATCGTAGATCCCGCTGACAGCCAGGCCGTTCGCGCTCTGCTGCCCCAGCTGGCTTATGACTGCGGCAATGCTTATCTGCGCTGCTCCCGCAAGAATATGCCCATGATTTACGCTCCCGGCGCAACCTTCAAGCTCGGCAAGGCAAATGTTCTGCGCGAAGGCACCGATGTTACCCTCATCGCAGCCGGTTGCGAAGTGAACGAGGCTCTGACCGCAGCTGAAATGCTGGAAGCCGAAGGCATCTCCGCACGCGTGGTTGACATGTTCACCATCAAGCCCCTTGATGAAGAGTGCGTAATCGAAAGCGTTCAGAAGACCGGCGCTATCGTTACCGCTGAAAACCACAACGCCATCGGCGGTCTGGGCGAGGCTGTCTGCAACGTAGTTGCACGCCGCTGCCCCGCTCCGGTTGAAATCATCGGCGTACATGAGAGCTTCGGCGAAGTCGGTACCATCGACGATCTGCTCAAGCGTTTCCACCTCACCGCTGCTGATATCTGCGATGCCGCCAAGCGCGCAATCGCCCGCAAGACCGGCGCATAATTCCACATTTTCAAGACGGTATGCAGAAAAGCATGCCGTCTTTTTTATGCCAAAATCCGCTCTTCCTATTGATTCCCTCTACCCAATACGCTATAATGAACACAAATACCCCTATATATAGAGGAGGATTTTATATGGCAATGTTCCGTCCCCAGGCATATGATACCGACCCTCGCGTACGCAAATATATCGTTCCCACCCGCGTTATCCGTACCACCGGCAATGTTGTCGGTGCTGAAGGTATGCTGGATGCACGTCCCCCGCAGATTTCTCTGGAGCAGCCCGAATTCTGGCCTGCATGTACTCTGCGCAATACTGAAGGCAGCGAAAAGGCCAGTATTCTGGTCGATTTCGGCTGCGAATTCAACGGCAGCGCCCGCATCTATATCTGGGGTGTAAATTCCAAAAAGAATCCCGGCCGCGTAAATCTCGGCATTCGTTTCGGCGAATCCGTAACCGAAGCCATCACGCCCGCCTATGAACTTGGCAGCACCAACGACCATGCGAACCGCGATTTCGTGATCAATGTCGGTCACCTCAGCGCAAACGAGACCAATGAATCCGGCTTCCGTTTTGTCAATATCGAGCTGCTGGACGATGACGATGCATTTGTACAGCTGTATATGATTCAGGGCGTAATGATCGGCCGTGAACTGGAGCAGCTTGGTACTTTCACCTGCAACGACGAGCGAGTAAACGATATCTACAATACCGCTGTTTACACCGCATATCTCAACATGCAGGAATATCTGTGGGATGGCATCAAGCGCGACCGTCTTGTATGGTGCGGCGATATCTATCCGTCCGAACTGACTATCCTTGCCGCTTACGGCGCGCACGATATTCTCAAGCGCAGCCTTGATATTCACAAGACCATCACGCCTCCCAACCGCTGGATGAACGGTATGGAAACCTATTCCCTGTGGTGGCTGATGTCTCACGAAGAACTTTTCATGGCAGGCGGCGATCTGGATTATCTGCGCGAGCAGCACGCTTACATGCGCGAGCTCATTCACAATATCGCCAAGAATGTTGATGAAAAGGGCGAAGAAATTCTCCCCGGCGGCGGCTTTATTGACTGGCCGAACACGCTCAATCGCATCGGCACCCACGCCGGTCAGCAGGGCATGATGGCCATGACCTTCGAAAAAACCGGCAAAATGATGCGCGCACTGGGCGATGAAGAAACTGCAGCATTCTGCGATAAAATGCTTGCACTTGTTCGCACGGTTCATCTGCCGCACGGCAATTCCAAGCAGGGCGCTGCTCTGCAGGTGCTCGGCGGCATTGAGGATGCCCGTGAAATCAATGAAAATGTAATCAAGCCCGGCGGCGGACATGGTTACAGCACCTTCCTCGGTTATGCCACTCTGGCAGCCAAGGCTGAAGCAGACGACGTTTCCGGCGCAATCTGCGACATGCGCGAATACTGGGGCGGCATGCTGGATCTGGGCGCAACCACCTTCTGGGAGGACTTCGATCTGAACTGGATGGAAAATGCCGCACGCATTGATGAACTCGTCCCCGAAGGAAAGGTCGATGTTCACGCCACCTATGGTCAGTTCTGCTACATCAAGCTGCGCCACAGCTTCTGCCACGCATGGGCTTCCGGTCCCGCACCGTTCCTGGCAAAGTATGTTCTGGGCGTGCGTGTGCTTGAACCCGGCTGCACCAAAGTAGCCATCAAGCCCGACCTCGGCGATCTCGAATGGGCAGAGGGTACCTACCCCACGCCTTTCGGAAAACTGTATGTCCGCCACGAAAAAACGGCTGACGGCATCAAAACCACCTTCAATGCTCCCGACGGCGTAGAAGTTGTAGAGGCATAATTTCACAATTCAGGCGGCGATTTCACGCCGCCTTTTTTCTAAACAGCAAGGAGATTTCCATCATGAAAGAATACTATCTTGATCCGCGCGTTACGGAAATCAATCGTCTTCCCGCCCGTTCCAGACGCACGACCTGTGAAACGTTTTCTCTCAATGGTACCTGGCAATTCCGCCTGTTTGACCGTCCGGAACTCTGTGATGAATTCTATCTGAAAAATCTGGATACTTCCGCTTATGGCCCCATTCAGGTTCCCGGAAACTGGGAAACCCAGGGCCACGGCAAGCCTATTTACACCAACAACCTTTATCCCTGGAGCGGCGAAGGCGAAAACGGCCTTGACGGCGCACAGAATCCCTGGCAGCTACCGCCGTACAATCCCACCGGTTGCTACCGCACGGTTTGCACCGTTGATTCTATTGACGAATCTTTCCGTTATGTTCTTCGATTTGACGGCGTGGAAGCCGCATATGAACTGTATATCAACGAGCAGTTTGTCGGCTACGCCGAGGACAGCAAGCTTGCCAGTGAATTTGATGTAACCGGATTCCTTACTGCCGGCGAAAACCTGATTGCGCTGCGCGTATTCAGCTATGCTACCGGAAGTTTCCTTGAAAATCAGGATTACTGGTTCCTGTGCGGTATTTTCCGCCCCGTAACACTCATCAAAGAGCCCGTAAAGCACATTGAAGACATCAAGATTGAAGCTGTTCCCGAGCGTCATTCCGACCGTGCTACGCTTAAAGCCGAAGTTATTGTTCCCCGCCTCAGCGGTTTCCACGAGTGGAACGTGCGCATTACCCTGCTTGACAAGAACGGCCGGTCCGTTGCATCTGCCGAGGATGTAGTCTGCCGTGTCAATCCCAAGCGCTTTATGGACCCGCGCGAGAACAAATGCCGTCTCACCCTGAATCTTGACAGCGTCGAACGCTGGTATCCCGAAAATCCCTGCCTGTACACGGTACATGTCGAGCTTTTCGACGCAAACGGCGTACTGCTTGATCAGGAAAACACGCGTATCGGCTTCAAGCGTGTCGAAATCGAAAACGGAGTGATCCTCATCAACGGGAAGCGCGCGCTTTTCTTCGGCGTAAACCGTCATGAGCATGCATGGCGCACAGGCCGCACCATGACGCGTGAATACATGATCGAAGAGATCCTCCAAATGAAGCGTCTGAATATCAACGCCGTTCGTACCTCGCATTATCCCAACTGGGAAGACTGGTACGATCTGTGCGACGAAATGGGTCTGCTTGTTCTTGCTGAGTGCAATGTGGAAACCCACAGCGCCTGGTACCTCGCCAATGAAAACACGCCCACTGCCGCAAACGCCTATCTTGAACGCGCACTGCGCACGGTCGTCCAGCTCAAAAACCATGCCTGCATCTATGCATGGTCTCTGGGCAACGAAGCTGCCAACGGCGCAAAGCACGCCTCCATGTATGGCTTCATCAAGGAATACGACAAAACCCGTTTCTGTCAGTATGAATCCGGTTTCCCGGGCCCGAATATCTCCGATGTTCGCTGCATGATGTACGCCACCGAAAAAGAAATCATCGACATGGTTGCAGACATCCACGACAACCGTCCTGTTGTTCTGATCGAGTATCTCTATCAGATTCGCAACAGCGGCGGCGGCATGCGCAAATTCGCCGACCTTATGCGCCGTTATGACCGTTTCCAGGGCGCATTTATATGGGATTGGCTGGATAAGTCTCTCGTCGGCAAGACGGAAGACGGTCAGGAATTCTTTGCCCACGGCGGAGATTTCAGTGAGCACTTCATCGAGCCGTATGAGCCGCCCTATATGTGCAACAACGGTCTTATGCGCGCCGATATGGTATGCAAGCCCGTTTCCCACGATGTACGCGAGGCATACGCTCCCATGACCATTGAACGACAGGCTCCGGGTTACGAACTTATCAAGCCCTCTGACCGAGGCACGTTCTGCGTTCTCAACCGTTCACTTTTCCATACGACAGATGATTACACCTTCACCATGATCATTCAGGACGAAAACGGCGCAGAAATCGATCACCGGAAGATAGAAGTTCCCTTTGCCGCCTCCGGTGAAGAAAAGGTCATGAAGCTGAAGGACATGCTCGATGCCTATATTCCGCAAGGCATTAAATATGTTGAATTCGCCGTAGTACACACCGCCAGCGGAAACGAAGTTTCCCGCCGCCAGTATCTGTATTATGATTCCGTACGCAAAGTCGCTCTTCCCGCGGCTGCAAATGCGCCGGAGCTTTCCGAAGATTCCGAATCCATTATCCTTTCCGGCAGCAACTGGAAGATCGCTATCCGCAAAGCCGATGCCGCGCTCGTGGAATACGCCAAGGACGGCATCAAAAAGGCATGGGATGGTCGCATTTGCCTTGATCGTCCCTACTGCGGGCTTGACGCACGCGAAGGCTGGAATATCATGCGCAATTACATGGACGAAGTCCGTGCAATGAAGCTTGACTTTGCACCCGCAGAGGTATTTTGCAGCAAAAACAGCGTTATCGTGAAATCCGCATTCACATCTTCTTCTCTCAGCGGCGAACTTGCATGGACGGTTTACGGCGACGGAACTCTCCTTTGTTCTCTCGACGGACGTGCAGCCGAAGGGTTGCAGCTCCCCCGCTTCGGCATGGAGTTCACACTTCCGGGCGATATGCAGACCGTGGAATACACCGGTTATGGTCCGCATGAAACCTATGCTGACCGCATGATCGCAGCCCGCTTCGGCAAATATTCCGAAACCGTGGATTCCCTTGCTTTCGACATTGCACCTCCCTCCGAAAACGGCGGTCACGAAGGTACCGTTGCGCTGCGCCTTTCGGGCAAGAATGGCGATATCTGCATTGATTCCATACAGCCTTTCCACTTTGATGCACGCAATTGCACCGTGGAAGATCTCAAAACCGCAATGCACACCCACGAAGTACCGCATCGCGAAAATGTTACCCTGCATCTGGATGCATGGCATATGCCCATCGGCGGCGATATGTCATGGAGTACCGTTATCGACATCAACGAAGCTCCCCATGCTGCCATGCATTCCCTGCGCGCAGTTATCCGCTAATCTCAGACGCAAGTGACCGCTGGCTGCAAGTGCAGTTGACACAGCAAGCAAAAATCCTTACGACTCTTTTACTGTTCGTAAGGATTTTTGCATTTGCAGGGTTTGTCAGAGGTCTGAGACCCCTTTGCACCATGCAAAGGGGTCTCTTTTAATCCTCCAGATATGTTCCGCAGGGATATGCGTTATACTGTTTTTTTATTTTCAGAAGAATTGTTCCATCAGGCTGCTCAATTTCTTCCAGTACGCGGTGTTTTACCCTTTTCGCCTGCATTCGATTTTTGTATTCCTCTACTTCCAGCCGCAAATAATGCTGCGCTTCATCATGGGGTATATCCTCCTTCATGGTAAAGTGAATGGTCTGTTCCAGGCACGCAAACTGTATTCTTCTCATAATGTTCCCCCCCTAAAGTTTGTACCCGAATTATACCACAATTTTATTTTTGGATGTAATACCTTTTTTCGCAATACATACAATTTTCTATTCTATAACGCACATAAATTCCAATTTAATTGTGCATATCGCTCATTCACTTCCAAACAGCCGTACTTTATAAAACAACAGAAACTTCACTTACATCGCTATCGAAAGGCATGCTAAAATATTTATAATCATTCTCACCGAAAGGATATTATCGTCATGGAATTGCTTCATGAAATCGTAGAACACAAGCGTTTTGGTCGGGGAAAAGTTGTTTCCTTCAATGGTCACATATTGGAAATTGAGTTCCCTGAATATGGTCGCCGAACATTTTCCTATCCCTTGGCATTCGATACTTTTCTCACACTTCTGAATTCTTCTCTGAATGACGAGCTGCAATCCGACCTTGATGCAATTCACAAAATCAATGCAACAAAACAAGCTCAAAAAGCCGAAGCCATACAAAAGGAAAGCGCCGCCTTCGCCGAACAACATAGCGTAAAAAAGAAGCGCACCGCGTCTTCCAAAGCCACAGTGCGCTCATCAAAAAAATCCTAGTGTCCCTTCCACCGGCTAAGTGCATTGCCGGTGGTTTTCTTTAACCGTCATTGCAACGAATCATTTTCGCCATACCGCTGCTACTATATCCTAACTGTCAATTCTTCGCGCTCAAAGCTGCGTCGGCAAGCGGAATGGTAAGAGCCACATAGGAGGCAAAGCCATGGTCCAGGCTTCCCTGTCCGTCCTTGTATTCCCACAGCGTACCTGTTGTGCGGCTCATGTGAGAATAAAATTCTTCCAGATTGTCGGCCAGCACCTGCCCTGCCTTCATATGCATCAATGTGTTCATCCGCATATATAAGCCGATAAACGCATTCTTGCTGCAAAACGTGTACTCCCCGGCATCAAATTCCTTAAAATCGTGGAGAATATGTGATTTCAGCGCACTGTATTCCGGCAAATCCAAATCAATCCCGCCAAATAAAATGGCATAGTATTGGCATACCTCGGAAATATGGTGTTCGTTCACATAGTTTCCTTCGGCTTTTTTCACTGCATGGTCAACAAAAAGTTCGCCATTAAAGGAACACTCTATCGTCTTTCTTCTCACCTTGTCCGCCTTTGCCAAAATCCGTTCACAGGAAAATGTTTTTCCGGCGGCATCCAGCATCGCACAATACAAAAAATTGGTCGGATAATTCACGTCATAGACCCAGGAATTTGCCATAGACCACTCGACAAAATTCCATGACGGAAGCCTTTCCAATAATCCTTCCGAATTTTCGTAACGCTCAAGAAAGTTTATAACCCCCATCACGGATGAACGAAAAATCTCCTTGTCCATATCCGGACGGCGTTCGCTCAGATATTCGCACACTTCAAGAACATACCACATATCCCATTGCGGTATAAACTTGTTTTCCTCCGCAGGCGTACTGGGATAGCACATTGGAAGCGCGCCGGCAGGATAGCTCCCGTCATTTTGGAACAGCACATAGTTTTGCAAAAAAGCATCCTCAACAGGCGTTTTTCCATACAGAAAATATTCTGCCCGCCCTGAGAAAAACGAGTCACAAAGCCATCCTGCTCTTTCACGCGAAGGACAATCCGTAAAAATATCTACTGCATTATGCGCAAATGTCCGAAGCGCAGCAGTATAAATCTCGTTGTAATTTTCCTTTTGGAATGTACGTTTTATCGTCGCATCCATATCCCGTTCAAAGGTACGGTATCCGATTTCTTTCAGGAGAAGCGTTCCGCGCTTAACGAACAGCGCCACATGCCGGAAGGTATAGGGCTCAAAGGTTTCTTCATTCAGCGTTGTTCCGGCGGAAGCCTTATACTCAATAACACCCTGCAAATTCACCCTGCGAAAAGAAAATTCCGCCTCCTCGCAAAGTTCGCTGAAAGCAATAATTATATCGCACTCGTCCTGTACATCGGCAGCAAGAGAAATGAATCCCGTTTCAATCTGCCCGAAATCCACCATAACCCATTCGCCTGCCGACAGCTCAATCGGGAATTCTCCTTCCCCTGCGATTTTGGTCTTTGCGATACCGCCTATATAGCGATATGGTTTGTCTTCAATCTCTTCGGGCAGAAACACACCGTAATCCTGTTCGTTTTCGGGCGGAAAACTGTACGCATTTATTTTGTTTCCCGTTCCGAATTCCCCCGAATCAGCGCGCCCGTCAGCGGTTTCATTGAATATGCCGCGCGATATATATTTCTCCGTTTTTCCGGTACGGCAAGCCGCAAAAGGCACATCTCGCGGTATAAACTTTATATTCTGCGCCACTGCTACAGTTTGGACGAGATTTTCGTCCGAATCGCGCAAATCATAAATCTCGCCGAAATGCCGTTGCACAGAATATCTTTCCACCTTACGGACACGACGCATGTTTTCACAGCATCTGAAATCCCTGCCGGTATATTTTATTACCCGTCCGTACTCTGCAATTTCCGCACAAAGAAAAGAATCCTGCCAAACGGTAGACATCGACTTACAGCAGTATCCTGCCACCTCTATAACAATTTCATTTTCTCCGCAAATATTTTCCTTCTCATGCGACAAGTCATATATATCCACTCTTGCATATCCCTTTGCCGTACGCGCAGGACCAAAACCAATAAATCTACCATTGACCGTAAGGCGATAAAAATCGGCCGCCGCAATCGATAGGGTAACCCCCTTCAAACAGGAAACGGTTTCCCGAAACACCAGATGGCGGTTGAGTTTGTCCGAATTGTCCTTATAATTTCCCCACACAGCAATTGCTTTTTCAAACATATATAAATTCTCCACAGTGCAATTTAAGCTTTAATTTATTATATATCAATTTTTCTGCCATGTACAGCAAATTCGAAAAAACGCAGCCGGCTCAATGAGCCTGCTGCGTTTTCATATCAAATTATGCTACCAGCCACTTATACTTCTCCACGCTGTACAGCGGCACAAAGGGCAGCAGAATCGGCACGGACTTGACATACTTCTGATACTCGGGATCCTTACCATAATTCTTGTTCTGGCGAATTTCCAGGCGGCGTGCACCGCTGAACATAACGAAGATGATTCCGGCATATCCGATGGCAGCCATGATCCACTGACCAACGCTCATGCCCGCACCAATACCGGAAAGCATAACGCCGGTCCAGAAAATCATTTCGCCCAGATAGTTCGGACAGCGTACGATGCGATACAGACCGGTATCAACAAAGCGCTTAGGGTTGACCTTCTTTGCATTGTTCTTCTGAATATCCGCCGCAGATTCAAGCGATACACCCAGCAGCATAACAGCAGCACCCACATACGTCCACACATTCGTTCCCGCGCCGTTGTGCAGACGGTAGAATACCGGCAGAATCTGCGTTACATACAGAGCTGCGCATGTAACCCAAATGGCTACTTTCACACCGAAGGGCACAGTCTTTCCGTCCTTGATTTCACCCTTCATGTTCTTCTTATACGAATTGCTGCCAAATTCGCGGAAAGCCAGATACCCGCCCAGACGACAGCCGTAGAGAATGAACAGTACAGAGCAAATCACCGTACCAAGGCTCAGGTTCTGTCCATAGAGGCACAGCATCAAAAGTCCCTCAGCCGCGATAGAGAATCCATAGCCCAGAGAAATAAACCATACATAGTTTTTGAAACCAATCGAACTTACCAGCAGCGCCGCTGCAAACAGCACCCAGAAATAAACGGGAAATACCATTGTTTCTCCTCCTTTTGTTACAGTTCCAGATTCTTAAGACCTGCTTTGTGAAGCACGAAAACGCCTCCCAGCAGACATCCCTGAGATACACAGTTAATGCCTTCCTCAACCCAATTAACCCACGCTTGCGTGGAATCCTGGCTTGCCATATAACCCATTGCCATGGAGCAAACGAACGCCGCAGCAAACAGCGCAATTGCACCGTGCTTTTTTATCCGTACAGCAAGCATGCTCAGCACTGTGCAGATGCTGCCAAGTCCCAGCACCATCATGCCAATAAACACGAAGCTGCCGGAAAATACGGGCGGCGCAGCCGCAAACACCGATGCCTTCTTTGCTTTTCCGCACAGCAGCAGTATGCTTCCGATTCCCGCCATTAAAAAACCAATGGACTGCAGCGGAAGGAATAAAGTATTCAGCGCCTGAAAATCGCAGATTCCCGCAGCATACATCAGTTTCCATGCGGCTTTCAGGAATCCCGCCGTGAAAATATCGATGGTTCCGCCAGCAAAAAGTGCGAATGCACCGCTGCGCATTTTGCCGTGCAAATCCCGCTGCAAAATCAGCGCAGCAATCCCAAAGCAAATCACGGGTATAAGGTCTACCAACGCCATAGGCACCGTAAGATTGTACATAACCCAACCGCCTTTACTTCTTATTCTTCTCCTTGGCGCGCTTATCGTTGATAATCTGCATATGCTCGGCGTTGATCAGTTCCACATTGTTCTCCCGTGCCCATTCCACGCATCCCTTCAGAACCAGAGGCAGGAATACTCGCGGTACATTCAGAATGGTCTGCAGCGCATCATCGGTAAACTTGATCTTATCATCGGCACGGTCCGCAGCATAGCGCACGGATTCCAGACTCGCCTTGCGGATAGGCAGAAGTTCGGCGCGCATGCGGGTCTTTCTGTGGAACCAGAAATTCTTGCTGTCGCGGTAGCCGTAATCAACCGGAAGTCTTGGGAAATCCTTCGCCTTTACGCCGTTAATAATTGCATCTGCATACTTTTTCTTCATCAGGATGCGGTCAATCTTCAGAATAAAGTGGCATCCGAATTTCGATGTAATACCGTTGAAATCGTGATACGGCGGCTCATATCCGTTCAGATTGCCGGGTTGGTCATCTTGCGCATTGTCCAGTTCCCGTACCCATGTGCACTCGATTACCTGAATCGCATCCGTTAGCACCATGGGACGCTTTTCGCCCGTTTCTTCTTCAACCTGACTTTTTTCCAGTTTGAAGTTGCACTTGGGCATCTTCTCTTCCGGCTTATCGCCCGGCCAGGAAAGCTTCACACACTCTTTGAAGGTTTTGGGCTTATCATCAACAAAATTGATTGCGCATTTTCCGGTGCGCAGAATGTTCTGCGCCGTGTTGGAAGAATTTCGGCAGGACAGAAGCATTGCATAAAAATCCTTGCCTGCCACATAGTAGGGCTGAACCAGCGAATAAGGGCCCAGCGTCGTCGAACCATCCTCACAAAGGGTGCTGATTACCACAGTAGGCATCGGAAAGTACAAAGACGTCTGATAAAAATTGTCCACCACTCGAAGATTCTCAAAACTGGACATGATACACTCCCCCTTATTTCATCCTAACACATTTTGCTGTGAACCTGTCACAATAACTATAATATAAGTTCATTCTTCGTGAAAGTCAAGCCCCATCCCTATAAAAACAGAAATATTTCTGTACTTCTAAAAATACTGCTTTGTGATACTGTCAATCCGCCGCTATATTGCGCAATTTTACGCTTCAAAAACCGATGAAGCATCATAAACGACCGAACAGACAAAAATCAACATTTCCCCATTCTGTTTTGCTATAATATCGGAGTCAGTAAAAACAGCGCGGAGGAGTACGCAAATGCATGCAATTGAAGCAATCGGGCTTACCAAGCAATACAAAAATCTTACTGCCGTTAATAAGCTTAATTTGGAAATCCGGCAAGGGGAACTGTTTTCTCTGCTTGGCGTAAACGGTGCCGGAAAAACTACAGCCATTAAAATGCTTTCCTGCCTGACAAAGCCCACATACGGAGATGCATTTGTATGCGGACACAGCATTATAAAAGAGCCGGAACAGGTAAAGCGGCTGATTGGTGTATCGCCTCAGGAAACTGCTATTGCCCCCAATCTTTCCGTCAGGGAAAATCTGGAACTGATTTGCGGGATTCACGGATTTTCCAAAGAAAAAACCTTTGCAAAAATCAGCGAACTTTCCATGCAATTTTCGCTGGATACCGTTTTGCATAAAAAAGCCAGAAAACTGTCCGGCGGCTGGCAGCGCCGTGTCAGTATCGCTATGGCACTGATCAGCGAACCGCAGGTTCTGTTTCTGGATGAACCCACGCTTGGTCTGGATGTAATTGCAAGGCATGATCTCTGGGAAACCATTCGCTTTTTGAAAGGCAAAGTAACAACTATCCTGACAACACATTATCTGGAGGAAGCTGCGGCGCTTTCGGACCGCATCGGTATTATGAAAAATGGCTGTCTTCTTGCTGTAGGGACAGTGGCGGAACTCAATAAAAAGGCAGAAACCAATGCTTTTGAAACAGCTTTTGTTTCGATCGTAAAGGAGGCAGTTGCATGCGAATGATGGCTTTTTCCAAAAGGTGTACTAAAGAAATTGTGCGCGACCCTCTTAATCTTTGCTTTGGTCTGGGTTTTCCTTTGGTCTTACTCCTTCTTCTAAGCAGTCTGCAGAAAAACATCCCGGTAAGCCTGTTTGAAATAGGCACATTAACTCCCGGTATTGCTGTATTCGGACTTTCGTTCATGACGCTTTTTGCAGCAACACTGATTGCCAAAGATCGCGAAAGCGCTCTCTTGCAAAGACTATACACAACTCCGCTCACGGGATTTGACTTTATCCTGGGATATATGCTTCCGGTTTTACCCATCGCAGTCGGCCAGGCACTCATCTGCTATCTCTTTGCAATTCCCCTGGGATTTACTATCAGCGCAAATACGATTTGTGCTATAATTGGAATCATCCCTATGGCTGTTTTCAATATTGCTTTGGGACTTTTGTGCGGCAGCATTCTGGGTGTCAAGCAGGTCGGCGGTATTTGCGGTGCATTGCTTACGAATCTTTCCGCATGGCTTTCCGGCGTATGGTTTGATTTGAAACTTGTAGGCGGAGTTTTTGAAAAATTCGCCAATATGCTCCCCTTTGTTCATGCAGTAGAAATGGAAAAAGCACTGTGTGCCGGAAATTTTGAGCTGGCATTTTCCCATCTTCTGCCCATCCTGCTATACAGCACATTCGTAACCTTGTTCGCTGTATTCTGCTTTCTCAGACAAATGAACAAACAGTAAGGATCTGAAATGATGAAATATCGGCTCATTATCGACAAAAATGCAGAGGAAGAAATAATTGCAGTCGTTCATTCCCCATCCGCACTGACACAGCAGATAGAAAATCTTGTCTGCAGTTTTTCCGGTTCGGACAGCATTATGGGGTACAGAGATGATGAACTGCGAAAGTTGGCATTCGAAGAAATCGAGTGCATTACCGTCCTTGCCAGAAAAGTAATTGCCATTGATACAAATGGCGATCACTATCGCCTTCAGGAGAGGCTTCGCGATTTGGAAAGTGTTCTTCCATCGTACTATATCCGCATCAACAAATCCACCCTTGCCAATGAGCACCGGATTCGTCGTTTTGATGCAGCCTTCAGCGGCGGTGTGGATGCCGTGTTTCAATGCGGTTATCGTGAGTATGTTTCAAGACGTTGTTTCGCAGAAATCAGAAAGAGGTATGAAGGGATATGAAACAGCATGTTCGGGAATTTTTTCGCCGCGGTTTGATTGCATGTGGCTTCGGACCAATGGTTTTGGCAATATTCTATCTGATTTTTCAGAAGCAAACCGGTATGGACACCTTGTCTGTAAATCAGGTCTGTCTTGGCATATTCTCCTTGTCCGTCCTTGCATTTGTTGCAGGAGGCATGAATGTTATCTATCAAGTGGAGCGCCTCCCTCTGATGATAGCAATTCTGATTCATGGCGGTGTTTTGTACAGCATCTATCTGATCACTTATCTGATCAACGATTGGCTGGAATGGGGCATAACGCCGATCCTGTTTTTTTCCATTATTTTTATTCTCGGTTATCTGGCCATCTGGGCGGCTATCTATTGCACAATCAAAAAAAAGACAGAAAAGCTCAATCATCTGTTGACAGAAAAACAGCGAAACAGCGAACCTCCCTTTTCCCATTAGCCTTGCTGTATGGCAAAAGCTTTCTTGCCGACAATACAAAGGAGCGATACAGGGTTGCATAACCCATATCGCTCCTTTGTATTTCCGTCATAAATTCAGCAATTTTCGCTTGATCTAATACTGTTTGAATCCTTCGCCCAAAGCTTCATGTACATTCGTCGCAATCACAAATGCCTTTTCATCCACCGACATCACAATCTGTCTCAGCCGGATGCTTTCCATGCGGTTCACCACGCACAAAAGTACATTGCGCTCTGTTCCGCTGTACATGCCGCGCCCGCTAAGCCCGGTAACACCGCGCTCCATCTCGCGCAGTATGATCTGAGCTATCGCATCGCTCTTTTCCGAAATAATGAAATATGCACGCGCCGAATCCGGGCCTTCCAGCGTAAGATCCAGCAGATAATTCATAATAACCACGGAAATCAGCGCATACAATGCGTTGCTCGTTTCAAACACAAAGGCGGACGCCAGTATAACCAGTGCATCCACAATACATACAAACATGCCCACACTGATAAAGGACATTTTCTTATGCAGAAGTTTACCCAGCATATCCGAGCCTCCGGTAGTCGCACCGCCGCGCAAAATCAATCCAAATCCTATGCCGCCCAGCACGCCGCCGAAAACGCTGGCAAGCAGCATATCATCCGTTACCGCAGGAAGCGGCGCCCAGTCAATCAGAACCGATAAAAGCATCATCGCGATCACGGATTTTATCCCCATTCGCCAGCCCAGCATCTTGATCGAAAATCCAAAAAGCGGAATATTCAGAATAATCGGTACGATACCAACCGATATTCTTCCATCCGTAATATGCGCAAGCAGCTGGCCGATTCCCGTGAATCCGCCTGCGGCAACTTCGCACGGCACCAGAAACATACAATATGCGCATGTGCAAAGCAAAAGTCCCGCCATAATCAAAAATCCGTTCCACACTTCCGTGGTATAGAACTTTTTCATGTCATTGTCCTCCGATTATTTTCTTTCCTTAGTATAACACGAATTTGCCGCAATCGCATGCTATTTTTAAGAATATTTCATTTACATTGCTTCTTATTTTTGTCCAATAATTTGTTTCATCCACAAAAAACAGTTGACATTGTACAGTTTATTTAGTAAAATAGCATTGTAAACGTTTCCGGAAACGTTTCTGAAAACATCCGGAGACGAATCCACGCAAAGGAACAGAAGAAATGGAAATCCTGACAATTCGGGACATTGCACGGCTCGCTCACGTAAGCGTGAGTACTGTTTCGCGCGTTCTGAATGGGCGGCCGGATGTATCGGAAAATACTCGCGAAGCCGTGATGCAGGTCATCCGCGAGAATAATTTCACGCAAAACAGCAACGCGAAGAATCTGAAGCAGCACCATTCCGAAATGATTTCCGTAGTCGTGCGCGGCAGGCAGAACTGGTTTCTGACCGACGTAGCCGAACGCATGATCGCACTGGATCAGGACGGTCAATCCCGTTTCCTTCTGGATTTTATTAACGAGCATGAAGATGAATTCGCCGCCGCACGCCGCCAGTATGCGGAACGTAAGCTTCAGGGGATTGTATTCCTGGGTTCAAGTCCTGCCGGCCGTGAAAGCGAAGTCCGTTCCCTGCCGTTGCCCTGCGTGTTTACCACGGTTGATACCTCAGCCATTCAGCAAAAGGGAATCTCCTCGGTCAGCGTCGATAACCGCGAAAGCGCACGCATCGCCGTTGAACACCTTATCAAAAATGGGCATCGCAAAATTGCCGTAATGGGTGGCCGAAGACACATCCCCGACAGTATCGGCGAGCGCTTTCTGGGTATTCTTCAGGCGTTCCGCGAAAACGGTCTGGAATTTGACGAAAATCTTTATGTCGAAAGTCACTTTGCCATGCCGGAAGCATACAAAGCCGCGCAGGCATTTCTATCGCTTGGCCGCAGTTTTACCGCCATGTTCTGCATGAGCGATATGATGGCCATCGGTGCAATAAAAGCCCTGTCCGAGCACGGCATGAACGTACCGGACGACATTTCCATCGTCGGATTCGACAATATACCGCTTGCGCGGTATCTAACTCCGACACTCACCACTGTTTCCCAGCCGGCACAGCTTCTGGCAGAAACGAGTATGGATCTGATCAGCCGCCTGATCGCAAATCCGGACGACACCGAAAATGTAATCCTGCCCAGCACACTTGTCGAAGGCGGCACCGTACGACATTTGGGCGCACAGTAACGGAATCCACGCGCACCGCGCGTAGATCAATAAATCATTAAAGGAGCGACTCACATGAAAAAGATGCTTGCTATCGTGCTGACCATCGCCTTGCTGCTTGGCATGGCACCCGCCTTTGCAGACGGCGAGACCATCACCCTCAAAGTTTGGGGTTCTCAGGAAGACCAGGAACTTCTTGGCATTCTGATCGATGCTTTCAAGGCTGAGAACGCTGATAAGACTTGGGATATTTCTCTGGGCGTTGTAGGCGAGCCCGACGCAAAAACCCGCTACCTCGAAGATCCCGCTGCAGCTGCTGACGTTTTTGCATTCGCAAACGACCAGCTGATTGACCTCGTCAATGCTGATGCACTGTACGAAGTAACCCGCAACCTCGACGCAATCGTTGCTGCCAACAGCGCAGGTTCCGTCGAATCCGCCAGCCTGGACGGCGTTCTGTACGGCTATCCGATGGCAGCCGACAACGGCTACTTCCTGTACTACGACAAGTCCGTCTTCACCGAGGAAGATGTTCAGACTCTGGACGGTCTCCTCGCCAAGGCAAACGAAGCCGGCAAGAAGGTATTCATGGATGTTTCCAACGGTTGGTACATCGCTTCCTTCTTCATGGGCGCAGGCTGCTCCCTGACCCTTGATGAGAACGGCAACCAGCTGTGCGACTTCAACAGCGAAGCAGGTCTGGCAGCCGGCGAAGCCATCCGCGCCTTCACCGCTGACCCCGCCTTCCTGACCGGTGATGACAGCGTTCTGACCGGCGGCATGGGCGACACCATCGCAGCAGGCGTTTCCGGCACCTGGAATGCAGAAGCTATTCAGAAGAAGCTTGGCGAGAACTACGCAGCTGTTAAGCTCCCGACCTTCACCGCTAATGGCGAACAGATCCAGATGGCTTCCTTCATCGGCACCAAGGTTATCGGCGTTAACACCCAGACCCAGTTCCCGGTAGAAGCCATGATGCTGGCTGAGTACCTCACCAACGAAGCTTCTCAGGCCAAGCGCTTCGAAATGCGCCAGATTGGCCCGACCAACCTGAACGTTGCCGCTTCCGACGCAGTTAAGGCCAACATCGCTCTTGCTGCTCTGTCTGCTCAGGGCTCCTTCGGCGTAAGCCAGAAGCTCGTTCTCGGCACCTACTGGACCCCGGCAGAGGCTTTCGGCACCGCAATGGAAAACAAGTCCACTGACGATATGCAGACCATGCTCGACGCAATGGTAGCCCAGATCGTCGGCGAATAATCGGCAAATTTTTCCGGGGATTGCCACGCAAAACGTGGCAATCCCTATCATTATATAGCCACGTCACACACGGCTAAGGCAGTTAGGGGGATAATTCGCAATGAAAAAATTCAAAGCGGCGCTGCTGAAGCTGCCTCGTGCCATCGGCCGCGGCTTCAAAGAGCTGGCAGAAATGTTCATTAAAGGTGACCTGCGCACACGTCTGTCCTATCTCATTATGGGGTTCGGAAGCCTGACGCATGGGCAGATCTTAAAAGGACTTCTGTACCTTGGTTTCCAGATTCTGTACTTCTTCTTTTTCTTCGGCTTCGGCTGGCAGTATCTTAAGGATTTCGGAACACTCGGTACCGCTACGCAGATCAAAGTCTGGAACGAAAGCCTGCAGATTTATCAGCGCATGCCTGGCGATAATTCCATGCTGATTCTTCTGTACAGCGTACTTACCCTGGCAACTCTCGTACCGCTGATCGTTTTCTGGCGGCTGAACATCAAATCATCTTACAAGGCACAAAAGCAGATTGAAGAAGGCATCAAGCCCAACAGCTTCATCAAAGATCTGCGCACTATGTTGGATGAGCGTTTCCACATTACGATGCTTTCAATTCCCATGCTGGCGCTCACCTGCTTTACCATTCTCCCCATCATTTTCATGGTTCTGATCGCTTTCACCAATTTTGATCAGACACATCAGCCTCCCGGAAATCTGTTTACCTGGGTTGGCATGACCAACGTAACAGACATTTTCTTAGGCAACACAACCAAGCGCAACACCTTCTTCGGCATTCTGGGCTGGACAATGGTGTGGGCCGTATTCGCCACCTTCACCAACTATATCCTCGGCATCATCCTTGCCATGATGATCAACAAAAAGGGGATTCGCTTTAAGAAGATGTGGCGCACAATCTTCGTAATCACCATTGCCGTTCCTCAATTCGTAAGCCTTATGCTGATGAGCAAATTGCTCACGGATACGGGTATCGTCAATGTTCTGCTTCAAAAAATGGGCTGGATTTCCGAACCGCTTCCCTTCCTGACAGACCCGACATGGGCCCGCGCGGTGGTTATCATTATCAATATGTGGGTCGGTATCCCCTATACCATGCTGATGGCCAGCGGTATCCTGATGAACATTCCGCAGGATCTTTACGAAAGCGCCTCCATTGACGGCGCAGGTCCGGTTCGTTCATTTACCGCCATCACGATGCCCTATATGTTGTTTGTAACCGCTCCGTATCTGATCACAACCTTTGTCGGAAACATCAATAACTTCAACGTCATTTATCTTCTTACCGCAGGTAATCCCCTTACGCTGGATTATTATCAGGCCGGTCAGACCGACCTTTTGATCACTTGGCTGTATAAGCTGACCGTAAATCAGCAGGATTACTCGCTTGCTTCCACCATCGGTATCTTCATCTTCATTATCGTAGCAACCGTATCGCTGATCGTCTATAACCGCACCGGTTCCGTGAAGAAGGAGGATCAGTTCCAATGAGTAAGGAAAAGAATTTGATTGGCATCCGTGCTCGCCGGATCGCATCCAACACCACGATTTATATTATCCTTTCGGTTATGGCCATTATCTGGCTTCTGCCGATTGCGTGGCTGATCATCAGTTCTCTGCGTCTGGAACCCGGCGCATACACCACCTATATCATGCCCAAGGGTTATACGCTGAACAACTACACCCGCCTGTTCACGGAAACAGATCTGTTTCCATTCCCGCGTTGGTATGGAAATACACTGCTCGTTGCCGTTCTCAGTTGTATTGTGACTACCTTCCTCACGCTGATGGTGGCATACACCTACTCCCGTCTGCGCTTCAAGGCACGCACAAAGCTAATGAATATGTCGCTGGTTCTTGGCATGTTCCCCGGCTTCATGAGCATGATTGCCATTTACCACTTTCTCAAGGCAATCGGTCTTACGCAGTCGCTGGCAGCTCTGGTTATCGTTTATTCGGGCGGTGCTGCACTGAACTATTATGTAGCAAAGGGATTTTTCGATACGATTCCGCGTTCGCTGGATGAAGCTGCCATGCTTGACGGTGCTACGCGAAACGGTGTATTCTGGAAGATCATCCTGCCCACCTCCCGCCCTATCGTTATCTACACCGCTATCACGGCATTCATTGCCCCGTGGGTGGACTTCATCTTCGCATCCGTCATCATGAAGGATAACTATCAGAACTATACTGTTGCAGTCGGTCTTTACAAGATGATCGAGCGTGAAAACATCTTTAACTACTACACGCGTTTCTGCGCAGGCGCGGTTCTCGTCGCTATCCCGATCACAATCCTCTTCATCAGTATCCAGAAATACTATGTTGAAGGCGTGACCGGCGGCGCTGTCAAGGGATAATCCACATTATATAAAGGCACCGTTTCAAATGAGCATTTGAAACGGTGCCTTTTTTGAATCAATACTCGTAGGAATCGCACTTGTGCCGATTCAGTACGCAGTCCACAACATAAGTTCCCCGATCGGTCAGCAGGTACCAGCTTAAGTTGTATTCGTTGTTTTCTGTAAGCCAGTTGGAATATACCAGATTTGCGTACAGCAGCGTTGCCTCCGCAGCGCGCGAGGAATCCGCCATGCGGATAGCATCTTTCAGGGGCATCGGAACAATTTCTTCGGCGCTTTCCGTATATTCGTGCCAGCTCAGATCAAATCCATTCAATCCGTTTATGCCAACGCTTGCTAAAATCGAATCGCCCAGTATGGCAATCCCCTGCTCCGTCCTGTGCTCAAAATTGAAGTAATGCAGTTTGCAGCCGTACATAAATTCCCTGTACTCCGCATCGGTCATCCATCGGTCGGCATAACTCCATCTTTCCGAAACAAGCCGCGCTTTTCCCACAAAATCCGTTTCGCCGTTCGGAAAATAGGCTGCCAACAGCCCCTTTGCGATCAATACGCTGTCATCCGGCAGCATATTCATATTCGGCGGCTCGTATTCTCCGCCTCTTTCCCCTGAAACAGCGGGATCATAAAACCAGATGCTGCCGTCGTCGTAAACATGCACGCTGCGCGTTTCCCACGGATTTACGCCAACCTGAGCGACGTATTCATCGCTTTGCGACCATTCGCTCCTCTCCTTATGTACGTATTTATCTCCAAGAAGAAGCGTTAGCAATTTCTGCACATCGTGCGTGCTTTCGCCAAGGGTTACAGTTTTGGGATACCTTCCGGTATCTGTAAAAAGATCGGCCTTTTCATCCACATCAATCAGGAAAATGCCCATATCCTGCCGATTCGAAACAGCGAATTCCTCAGCGGAAACTTCCATTTCTTTGGATTTCCCCGTATGCTTCAGATGCTCTTTTTCCAGATAGCCGCAAAGCCCGTTTTCCATCACAATCAGAATTGCATTTCCCTCTTCCGCAATGCCCAGAACCTTCTCGCCCTGCTTTACCGAAAGAATGATACTCTCCAGTCCATTCATTTCAGGCGTCTTTGTAAGAAATACTCCATCCGCTATTACTTCATATTCTGCGTAAGTTTCTGCCAAAGCGCCGGTCATCAGGGCGCATATAAGCAGCACAATCAGTATACCAACGCTGCAGCGTTTCAAAATAAATCACTCCTTGCTTATAGCAATATCATTGTCCCGTCAGCGAAATCAGCCTGTAATTCAGAATGCCGGCAGTTTCTGAAAACGTTATGCAGATTTGCAGTTTTTCACCCTTCACATCTGTTTTCGCCGTAAGAACGCTTCCTCCACTGGAATTTTCATCCGTAAGATCATTGAGCGACGAGTATCCCAAAATATCCGCATAAACTTTTGTAACGGCGTAAACATCCAGCCCGGGTGCCGAAAAAAATCCTTCCGCCGCCCAGTGCATACTCTTTTCCCATTCGGAAAGCGCTTTATGCGCATTTGTAATACTGATCAGAATCGGCTTGCCCGTTTCCTTATCGGCAACAATCCGAACGTCACCGTCTGCAAATTTGCCGCTATACTGCGTGTATGCAAATCGGGCATTCATATCCGCAGGTGAAAGGCAGAAATCAAACCTGTTTATCGTACCTCCGCCCAGCTCCGGGCACAATTCATTCAGCGCCCATGGAAATTTTTCAACACTCTCCGGCTGTGTTTTTTCAATCATGCGTACGTTTACCGATGCATTTTCGTATGCAGAAAATGCGCTTACGCGGTTATCAAAGGTACCTGCATACGCATAGTCATCCGCAGCCAATGTTTCGATATTTACCGGGCGTGCGCTTTGTCTGTCAGAAAATACCAGCGCCAAATCCGGAAGAAACAGCCCCATTGCAAAAATCAGCAAAAGCGCTGCCGGAAAAATTGCTTTTTTAATCATTTTCCGCCTCCTTCAGCGCAAATTCCACACACGTTCCCTTTCCCTTTTCGCTCTCATATTTCAGCTGTGTATTGTGAATGCACGCAATCCTCGCTGCCAGAGCAAGCCCCAGACCTGCACCGCCATGCGACCGCGTGCGTGCCTTGTCCTCACGGTAAAATGGCTCTTCCAGATGCATGAGCGTTTCTTCTTCCATGCCGCATCCGTCGTCACAAATCGAAAAAATTACGTTCCCCTCTTTTGCTTCGGCACGCATCAAAATATGCTTGGCTCCCGCATTTACACTGTTATCCATCAGATTTGCAAGAAGCGTTTCCAGAAGCACCCCATCCGCAATTACAAATGTGTCATCGCATTTCATATCGATTTGAATCTGCGTTTCAAAGGCTCTGTGCACATTTTGCAGAATGTGCCCTGTATTTACCCGTACAAGATTTACGCTTTCGGAAACATCCATACTCATCCATTCCATCATGCGTGCAGAAAGTCTGTTCAGTCGCATAGCCTCATGGCGAATGGTTTCGGCAGCAATCAGCCTTTCTTCCTCCGGCAGTCTGTCCATGCGAATCAAATCCGCGTGCCCAAGAATCGCCTGCAGAGGGGTTTTCATTTCATGGGCGAGATTTCCGATCAGAATCTCCCGCCGCTCAATCTCTCCCTGCACTGTTTGCGCCATTCGGTTGAAAGACCCGGCGAGCGCCTCAATTTCATCTCCTGTGGAAACCGCAATTCTCCTTGAATAATCCCCCGATGAAAGAGCATCCGAGGCGCTCTTCATCGCTTCCACAGGTCCGGTAATTCCCTTTCCGGCGCTGTACATCAAAAACATACCGACAGGCAGAAAAACAAGGTACAGCATGCGGTACATATCCAGAAAATTTTCGCGGAACTCATATAAATCCGTCAAATCGCGCTCAATGGACACCCGATAGATTTCGTTTCCCATCTGTGCAGCGGCAGAAGCCCTAATGGTTTTATCGGAAAGGTTCATGCAGACCGAATTTTCTCCATATGCCATTTCCACCTTTGCCGATGCCTCAATCTGCGCAGCGGCATTTTGAATTATGGTCAAATTCGGCTTTTCACCCTGCACTGCATATCCTGCGTATACGCTTTGAATCCCCTTTATGCACATTTCAAGCTTTTCGGCAGTATAGACCCGCTCGCTTTCAAGGCTTCTTTCAAAAGCCAGCGTTACAAGCACACTCACAAGCACCGCAGTCAAAAGTACAAAAACCAGCATGGAACGCGCAAGAAGCCTGTATCTGATTTTTTTCATGCGTTCAGCCTGTAACCGATTCGGTTTACGGTCACAAGCCTTTCCTCCCAATCCAGCTTTTTTCTGAGGCGCATAACGTGCAAATCCACCGTTCGCGTATCGCCCGTAAATTCCGCCTGCCACACGCGCTCGTAAATGGTTTCCCGGAAAAGTGCAGTATTTTTATTCCGTATAAAAAATGCACACAGTTCAAATTCAATCTGCGTAAGATGAATCTCCCGACCATCCTTTATGCAGGTGTGCTTGTCAAGGTTCAGCGTAACGCCTGCACCGTTCAACTCCGCAGCGCCCTTTTTGTATCTTCGCAAAACGACCTCTATACGCGCCAGAAGTTCCGCAAGGTCAAACGGTTTTATGAGATAGTCCTCCGCGCCAAGCCTGAGCCCTTTCACACGGTCGGAAACATCCGCTTTCGCCGTAATAAAAATCACCGGCATTCCCACAGGCGCAATATATTCCATAATTTCAAATCCGTCCGCTCCCGGAAGCATCACATCCAGAAGCACAAGATCATACATATTTTCGGCAAGAAGGTCGCAGGCACGCAGCCCGTCAAATACCTGATCGCATGTATATCCTTCCGATTCCACGCCCGAGCGGATAAAATCAGAAATCGCCCTGTCATCCTCAACCACCAGAATTTTCATTGTATCCCCCCGCTTCTGTCCTAATTATAGACACAAATTGTATCCCGTTTGTTTCAATTCTTGGAAAATCTCTCTTGTTCGGCGCAAACTCTTATCCTTTACATTTCCCTGCCGGCGCGTTATAATCATAGATGTAATCCGCATTTCCAAACACGCAAGGAGTGTATTCGCTAAAATGTAAGTGACGCAAAAGGGCGCGAAAAAGTTAGCAGGCTCGGGACAAAAAAACGAGCCATTGTCAACACCGGAGAAATCCGCTACCCTTAGTTTGTGCTAAGAACTAAAGGGG
>SVHC01000033.1 GCA_015056055.1 Clostridiales bacterium
GTCGGCGCTATTTTGGATGTAAAGGCGCGTAAGGAATCTGATGCACAATCTCAGGCGGATGACAAGAAAGAAGAATAAAGAAAGTGACAGGGGCATGTGCCTCTGTCACTTTCAGACCTCTGCCAAAGCCTGCAAACGCAAAAATCCTTACGAATGATAGAAAAGTCGTAAGGATTTTTGTTTGCTGTGTCAGCAGCACTTGCAGGCTGCGGTCACTTACGTCCATGTAAGCTTCCTTGACTGCCAGTTTGCTTCCTTGCCTTGCAGGCTTTTTCAGGCTCTGGCAAATCGTCGACTTTGTCAACGATTTGAAAGTGACAGGGGCATGTGCCTCTGTCACTTTGGTTGAAATGACAAGAATAGCGGACGGGCGCGGAATCCCCTCCGTCACCTGCGGCGACACCTCCCCTTGATTCAAGGGGAGCTTGGCGTCGCGCGGGCCGACGGATTCCGGAGGCCGAAGGCTGAAGTGGCGGCAAACTTCGAGCGCCGCCACGGAACACTGGGCAAACGCAGTGCTGGCCAGTGCGGAGAAAGGAATTCGTCGGTATTCTTATGAAGAAATGTTATCTTACAGAATAGCCAGTGCGATACCGGTGAGAATAATCAGGGCGCACAGAAGCTTCTTGACGATATTTTTTTCGTGATACAGCACTTTGCCAAGCACGATGGTGACTACGGCAGAACACTGTTTGATCAGGGTCATAATGGTTACCTTGCTTGCGGGATCGGAATTTGCCATAAACAGCAGGCGATCGCCAAAAATCAGGGAGAAGCTGAGTACATAAAGACCGGGGCTTGTCAGGGCTTTTTTCAGTTCCAGCTTTTCCTTTTTGATCAGAATGTAAGCAAGGTACATCAGGGACAGAATCAGCATGAACCAGAATTGAAGCGCTGAACTGGTAATTGCGCCGGAGGACATAATGTATTTGTCCAAAGTACCGGAAATACCGTTCAGGAAGCAGGACAGATACAGAAGCAGAATATGGCGAATGTTGTAGCCTTCTTTATTGGTGGATGTTTTGCGGTTCGCGAGGTAGAGACCGCTTACTACAAGAATCAGGCTGCAAACGCCCTTGACGGTCAGACTTTCATGCAGGAATATCACGCCCATGAGGGTGGAGAAGATAACCCGCGACATATCCGTAACGCCGTAGGTGCTGACGGGGAGCTTTTTCAGCACCGTAAAGGAAAGAATCCAGGCAACGAAAAGAGAGGCGGATTTGACAAAGATCCATGCAAAAATGTGAGGAGGAACATCAAAAACGCCTGTGGCGGTAGGTACTGACATCAAAAATCCGATGAAGGTATATACGAACAACGAGGTCAGCACATTGACTTTTTTCAGAAGATTCTTTTTAATCGGTTCTCTGGAACCCTTTAACAAGCCGTACAGAATGACGAATATAATCCATGTTTCCAAAATGGCAACCTCATTTCTGATGATTGTGTGTGCATCGCAGGCGCGGGCACGATGCAATATTATAAGACAAAAACTTTGAGTTTTCAACGAAGTTTGTGGAGAAACTGTCGAAAGTGGAAGAATAAAGAAGGGGACGGAGGATTTGCTGCTGTCATTTTGTTCCCAAAGATGCTATAATGGGTGTGACAAATACGAAGCAGTCGAGGTGATTCGTGTGATAGATGTTACTTCATGGATGAATGGCTTTTTGCAGAAACTGAACAGCACCTTTGGAAATCGTGTGTGGTTTGTCGGCTTGCAGGGCAGCTATGGACGCGGTGAGGCGACCGAGAACAGTGATATTGATGTTGTTGTAATTCTGGATGAGCTGTCCGCTGCGGATATTCATGCCTACAATGCCATGCTGGATACCATGCCGCACAGAAAACTGATTTGTGGATTTTTGTCCGGCAAGGTTGAAATTCTGAACTGGGAACCTTCCGACCTTTTTCAATTTTACTATGATACTGCGCCGATTCAGGGAAGCCTTGATGAGCTTCTGGCGGTTATTGACGAGGACGCTGTAAACCGGGCAATCAAAATCGGTGCCTGCAACATATTCCACGGATGCGTTCACAATATGCTGTACGAAAAGAGCGAAGATATTCTGCGGGGACTTTATAAATCCGCTTCGTTTGTGGTGCAGGCAATTGTCTTTAAGCAGACGGGAAAATATATAAAACACCTAAAGGATTTGCGTACAGAAGCTTCCGCTGATGAACAAGTCATCGTCGACACCTTTTTGAACCTGAAAAAAGGTGGGAATGTTGAATTCGATTCGATGTCTGAAACCTTGTTTGCATGGGCGAAGCAGTGGATTGCCGAAAATAAATGAACAGGAAAGGAATACGACTGTGAACGTAGTGGATTTTTCGCGCGCAAAATGGATATGGACGGGCGATAACAAAACGATAGATCAGAAGGTTGTAATCCGAAAGAAGTTTGATGTGGAAAAACTTCCGCAAATCGCAGAAGCGTACATTGCCTGCGATACAAAATTCTGGCTTTGGATCAACTCAAAACTTGTTGTCTACGAAGGCAGCGTTTTCCGCGAGAGCAAAAACGGGTGCGGATATGCAGAGAAGATCGATCTGGCGCCGTATCTGCATACCGGTGAAAATGTGCTGGCTGCGCTGGTGTGGTTTTATGGCAACGGCGGTCGCAACAATGTAAACAGCGGTGAGGCGGGATTTATCTTTGAATGCAGGGAACTGGGACTGTATTCGGATTCCGATTTCAAAATTCTGAACCATCCTGCCTATATCAAAACAGGGGAGCCGCATCCTGCGCAGCTGTTTGGCGGTCATAATATCGGCTTTGACGCGCGATTGGATTTCGGCGATTTTACGACAGCAGATTTTGATGATGCAATGTTCGAGGATGCTAAGGTATATCCCAACCTTGTATGGGGAGAAGCAGTAGTATCGCCGCTGCCGCTTTTGAAACTGTATGACGAAAGGGAGCTTGCTTTCGAAAAGAGTACCTCCGGGGCAAGCGCAAAACTTCCGTATGCAATGACGATGTCTGTGTGCTTTGCTGTCGAGGCTGAAGGCGGGGAAGTGATAGATATTCGCACGGATCGCTATGGTATCAACGGCGGTCCGGGAGATGAGGCGAATGTATACCGCGGTCATCGGATTGAATATACTGCGAAAAAAGGCGTGAACGAGTACAAATGCCCGATGTATCTGTACGGCGAAAGCATTATCATGGCATTCCCGCCCAGCGTAAAACCGGTGAAGCTTTCTTATATTGAAAGCGGATACAATGCGGAGGAAATCGGCTTTTTCCGGACGGAGAATGCACTGTTTAACCGCCTGATAGAAAAGTCCATACGGACCTTGTATGTATGTATGCGCAACAATTTTATGGACTGCCCGGACCGTGAAAGAGGGCAATGGATTGGCGACGTATCCGTGCAGGCACCGCAGGTATTCTTTGTTTACGACGAGAATGCGCAAAAGCTTTTGAAAAAGGCGATTACAGATTTTATTGGCTTGCGAAAAGGCGATGTTTTGATGGGAAATGTTCCCGGAGAGCACTTTGCCGAGCTTCCGAGTCAAAGCCTTGTGGCAATAAGCGAATTCGGTCTTCTGGGCGAATACTATGCGGGTACACGGGACGCGGATGTGCTGAAGATGGCGTTTGAGCCGATTATCCGGTATCTTAAGTTGTGGGAAATGAATGATGATGGTCTTTTGCAGGTGCGCAGCGGAAATTGGCGCTGGTATGACCATCTTTGGAATGTGGATGAAGATGTTCTGGAAAACTGCATATACCTTGCAGCTGCGAAATATGCGCTCAAAATTGCGGAAATTATAGATTGCCACGAACATGATGCCTTCCTCAAGGGAAGGATAGAGCTGCTGTCCGAAAATATTGAAAAGCATTATTGGAAGGGCACGCATTATTCTTCACAGAATTTTGTAGACGAAAGGGCAAATGCAATGGCGGTGCTTTGCGGAGTTTGTCCGGCAGAACGGTATCCTATGATTCGGAAAGTGCTGCTGACGGTTTTTAACTCGACACCGTACATGGAACGCTTTGTTTTGATGACATTGTGCGAAATGGGATATACAGAAGATGCGTACCGCCGCATGATGGCAAGATACTACAATCTTACGGTAAACGAAAATTCGACGCTGTGGGAGGATTTCTATCTGCTGGGAACCCGCAACCATGCATGGAGCGGTTCACCCTTGGAAATCGCATTCAAGTATATTCTGGGTTTGAAGGTGGATGAAGTAACTCAGACCTACACCATCAATCCGGTTTCTGGAATCTTCCGGGAAATCGAGTGCGCATTCCCGCTCGGAAATAAAACCGTGAAAGTGCATTTGCAGGAAGAAAACGGGGTATTGGTTGAAAAAGGCTGATGCAGGGTGAAACTGCATTCAAGGAAAATTAAGGGGCTATCTTGTGAGATGGCTCCATTTTTTGCGTTTCATATGGTATAATGGATGCTATCAATTTTGAGGAGCTGCCATATCCATGAAAGATATATTTGTACAGGCGATCGGAATTTTTGGAACGATCCTGTTTTTTCTGTCCTACCAGTGCAAGAGCAACAAAAGCCTGTTTCGGGTACAGTTTATTTCATATTTGTGCTACACGATACATCTTTTGATGCTGGGTGCAATTACCGGAGGAATCAGCTATATTTTAAATACGGCCCGTTCTTTCTGCCTGGGCAGCAAAAATACTTTTCTCAAAGGGAAAACAATGTGCTGGATTATCTGTGTATTGCAGCTGGTGACATTGATGTTTACCTGGGACGGATGGTGGTCCATTCTTCCGGTTGCGGCCAATATTGCGTCCACAATCGGCGGATATACATATAATGCGCGGAAAATCCGCGCGGCCGGAATGTTCATCAATTCGCCGCTGTGGATTGCGTATGATATCGCGGTTGGTTCCTGGGCCGGGGTTCTGGATGAAGTTGTCAGCGAGGCATCCATGATAATTTCCGTTTGGCGATATGGGTGGAAGAATCTGGATTCGGTGGAAGAATGATCCTGACATGGCAAGAGGGAATATATTGGGAAAATATGCTGCAAACGTGATTACGGGAATTCGGATTTTGTGCAGTATAGGGCTGCTGTTCTGCACGGTGTTTTCTGTACTCTTTTATATTCTGTATCTGATTTGCGGCATTACGGACATGATAGACGGGACCGTTGCAAGGAAAACAAAATCCGCGTCATCGTTTGGGGCAAAACTGGATTCCGCAGCCGACCTGATTTTTGTGACGGCTGCGTTTGTAAAGCTGCTGCCGGTAATAAGCTTTCCCAAATGGATTTGGTATGGGATTCTGATCATTGCAGTGCTCAAAACAGGAAATATAGTATTGAGCGTTATACGTCGAAAGAAAGTGCTGTTTGAACACACGATTCTGAACAAAATAACGGGTTTTCTGCTGTTCCTTTTCCCGCTTACGCTGTCATTCCTTGAAGTAAAATACAGTGCTCCGGTAGTATGCATACTGGCAGCAGTTTCTGCAATTCAGGAAGGGTATAGCGCGCATGCGGCCCTTTAAACGAAAAAAGGTGACAACCATGGAAAAAATTCCAGAATGAAGAGGCAAAGTAATGTGGCAGAGCCGTGAGGGTTGTGCTATAATAGACCGTATTCACGAAAGGGGAAAATACAATGAAATTTGCAAAAGACTTCAGAAAGATTGCACGCGATTCGCTCTGGGGAAAATGGCGCGTTGCGGTATTGGCGGGATTCGTTGCGCCGCTGTTGGGCGCGAGCGTTATTTCCGGCAGCGGAGCACAATTCAGCATCAGCAACAATACAGCTATACCGACGAATGAATTTGGGGCGCAGATTCCGCAGTTTATTATGATTGCGGCTGTGATTCTTGGAATTTATTCCCTCGTACTTCTCGTTATCAGCGGTGCTGCAAGGCTGGGATATGCAAAGTTTAATCTGAAATTGGTAGACAGGGAAGATGCTGCGTTTTCAGATTTGTTTTCGCAGTTTGATCGTTTGGGAAACGGCTTCGGTATGAATTTCTTTATGGGGTTGTTTACATTTCTCTGGACTTTGCTGTTTATCATTCCCGGAATTATCAAAAGGTACAGTTATGCAATGACGCCATACATTCTGGCGGAAAATCCCGGCATGAAGGCAAGGGATGCGATTACAGAGTCAAAGCAGATAATGATGGGAAATAAGATTCGCCTGTTCTGCTTGGAATTCAGCTTTATCGGCTGGAATATTCTGTGCATGCTGCCCGCGATCATTGCGGCAGGCTCTGTTTATGCAAACGTACTGATGGGTGGAAAAACTCTCGCTGGCCTGCTTTGGCTGATTCCCTGTGTGGTTTGGGCGATTATCGGTTCCCTGTTCCTGTATCCGTATCAGGAAGCCGCGCATGCGGCGTTTTATCGGGAAATCTCCGGGACTTCCCGCAATGTAGAAGAAAACTGAATAGCATAAAAGCTGCTCTGGCTTTTCCGGAAATGGAAGGCCGGAGCGGCTTTTTAGCAATGGAAAGCTTCAAAATAAATGTAAAACGCAATTTTGGAGTGGAAAGAAGGCTGCATTTGGGGTATAATTATATTGGAAGGTGAAAAAGAGATGTTTGACATTTTGAAGTACATCCATGACAATATCGATCAGAAGCTGGATGCGGAAGATGTTGCCAAGCGATTCGGATATTCAAAATGGCATTTCTGCTCCAAATTCCACAGCTATACCGGAAAATCATTTGTGAAATACGTGCGTCATTATCGGCTTCAATTGGCAGCGATGGATATATTGTCCGGAAAAAAGGCAATCGACGTTGCTATGCGGTACAGCTATGATACGCCCGGTGGTTTCAACAAAGCATTTTTGGCAGAATTTGGATGTCTGCCGCGCGAATATAAGAAACATGCTAAGGAAACGCAGCTTTATTATGAGAGGAGAAAGCTTACCATGTACAATCTGACTGACAGATGCGAGGCTTTGCGCAGCCGTGTTATGGGAAAGAACGACTATGAAGACTTCTACTGTTTTCAGTATGCCGTGTATTCCTTTCTGGGTATGATGGAGGGCGCTGAAAAGAATCTTTCGAATGAAGAAGTGGTTGCTTATGGAATCAGCAATGTGCTGAAAAAGTTCAACCCTGTTATCATGCCGGGTGAGCTGCTTGTCGGATTCCATTTCCCGGATTCGAAGTATTGGGAATACCTGACGCCGCTGGATGTGAAGAATCCTTACGAAATGACGGAGAAGAACGGCATCAGCAAAGAGGATACGGATACATATCTTGCCGCAATCAAGGAAGCTCCGGTCCTGCTTAAGACGATCTCTCCCGAAGGCACGCAGATGGAGCGGGAAGCGGGTATTGAATGGGCAGCAATGGGACGCTGCATCGATTCGAACCACAGCGTCATCAATTACGAAAAGGTGCTGAAGCTCGGTTACAAGGGCCTTCTTAAAGAAGTCGAAGCATATGAAGCGAAAAACGGAACCAATCCCGTATATGCTGCGATGAAAATGATCTGTATTGCTGCGTGCAATATGGGCAAAAAGTATGCCGAACTGGCAAAGAAGATCAAGGAATCCGGGGACGAACAGTATCAGGCTGAGGACCTTGACTACATTATCAGCGCATGCTCCAATGTTCCCGAAAATCCGGCTTCCAGCTTCCGCGAGGCATTGCAGGCACTGTTCTTTGCTCACATTGTCAATACCTGGGAGGACCATATTAACGCAAACTCCCTGGGCAGACTGGACCAGATTCTGTATCCGTATTATAAGGCGGATATCGAAAAGGGTATCCTGACGAAGGAAGAAGCATTTGAACTGATCTGCTGCCTGTGGATTAAGCTGTATCTGAACTATGACGTGCAGCAGTCCTGCGTGGGCGGTACGGCTCCCGACGGAAGCAGCCAGGTAAATGAGCTTTCCTACATGATGCTCGATGCAACCGAGCAGCTGGATTTTATCCGCTGCCTGTCGGTACGCTATTCTCAGAACACGGATAAACGATTCCTGAATCGTGCCCTTGAAGTTGTGGGCCATGTTCAGAAGGGTGTTCCGTTCTTCTTCAATGATGATGTTATGATACCGGCGCTTGTATCCAAGGGCATTTCCTATGAGGATGCATGCGATTATACGCAGATCGGATGCGTTGAAACTGTTATCCCCGGCAAATCCAATCCTCACGCAGTTACGGGCGAAACCAACCTGCTGAAGGCGATTGAGTATGTTCTGGGCAACGGACACAGCATGATGTATCCCGATTTCAAACCGGGCGTTGAAACGGGCGAATTGGATTCTCTGGATACCTACGAAAAGTTCTATGATGCGGTAAAAGCACAGGTTTATCACATTCTGGATTTGACCTGCAGCATCATCAAAAAGTACCGGGAGTGCTCTGTTGTCAATTCCCCCAGACCGTATAAGTCCCTTCTGACGGAGGGCTGCATCGAAACGGGCCGCGACTTCAACGATGCGGGTGCAAAGTATGATTATTATCAGGTCATGCTTGGCGGCATTCCCAATCTGGCTGATTCCCTGGAAGTAATCCGCGAATTTGTATATAAGCAGAAGAAGTACACGCTGCAAGAGCTGAAGAGCATTCTGGAAAATGATTATCCGGACGAAAGCGTAAGACTGGAATTCGTCAATAAGGCAGCGAAGTTCGGCAATGATATTGACAGCGTGGATCTTATTGCTGCGGATATCATCAATGAATCTTGCGACTATCTGGAGGAATTTTCGGAAAAATATGCACTTTCCTTCCATGCGCAGCCGTTTACCTTCCTTTGGATGGTAGACCACGGACGCGAGAGTGCTGCTTCTCCTGATGGAAGACGCAAGGGCGAAATTATCGCTTACAGCGTTTCTCCGATGCAGGGCCGCGACTTTAACGGCTTGACTTCCCTGCTGAATTCGATTGCCAAGATGCCCACCAAGCGTACGCCGGGCACAACGTCTGCAATTGTTGAGGTTGACCCCAAGCTGTTTACCGACAGGAATATTCCGATGCTTACGGATATTCTGCTTGCAAGCAGCGCAAAGGGATTGGAAAATGTGCAGTTCAACACGATCAATGCGGATACGCTGATTGAAGCACAGAAATATCCCGAAAAGTATAACAACCTTGCAGTGCGCGTTTCGGGCTTCAGCCAGAAGTTCAATCTGCTCAGCAAGGAACTGCAGAATCACATTATCGGAAGGACAAAGCACGCATGTCTGTAATTGCTCCGGTTACAAATATATCGCGTTGTTCTCTGCACGATGGACCGGGCATCAGGACCGTTGTATATTTCAAGGGATGCTCTCTCAAATGCGAGTGGTGCCATAATCCGGAAACACAGGCTTTCAAAAAGCAGATTCTGTATGCGGAATCCAAGTGCATTCACTGCGGAAAATGCATTGAAATCTGCCCGGAACATCATGTGATAGAAGGGAATGATATGCATTTTCTGCGGGAAGGCTGCAGCGCCTGCGGAAGGTGTGCGGATGCCTGTCCGTCCCTTGCGCTGAGTCTGTGCGGTGAAGGGAAAACGGCGGATGAGCTCGTTGACGAACTCAAAAAAGATCAGCACTACTATGCTTTGTCTGGCGGCGGCGTGACATTTTCTGGCGGCGAATGCCTCATGTATCCTGAATTTGTGGCGGAAGTCGCAAAAAAGTGCCGGGAAAATGCGATCCATACGGCGATTGAAAGCGCTTTCCATGTGCCGTGGGAAAATGTGGAAGCAGTGCTGCCTGTGATCGATCTGTTCTTTGCGGATCTGAAAATTCCGGATCCGGAAAAGCACAGAAGATTTACGGGGAAGGACAATGTGCAGATCATTGAGAACATCCGTAAACTTTCCGAAAGAGCGGAAAACATCATTCTGCGAATTCCTGTGATACCGGGCGTGAATGATTCTGCGGAAGATATCGACGGATTTGCGGATATTATAAAAACATTCGGCAAGGGAATAACGGGCGTAGAACTTTTGAAATACAACAATCTTGCAGAAGCGAAATACGCAATTGCGGGTATGGAGTATACAAAATTTGCCGATAATGCGCAGGCAGACGAAGAAATGGAAAAACTGCGCGCAGCTCTTGCGGAGAAAAGCGGCAGAAACTGTTTCTTTGTGTAAGTGAGTATATAAGTCTTTGGCAGCGGCAATTTGCCGTTGCCATTTTTTGTGTGGAAATGCTATAATAGAATACAGTAAATAAAGCAGCTAAGGAGTTGAAAACGGATGAAAGTCTACGGAAGCGATATTTGCATCGATTGCAGAAACTATAAGGCGATTCAGAAAAAACGCGGCTTTGAGGCAGAATATATCGATATTACTGAAAATACGAAAAACCTCCGGGAATTTCTGGGTATGCGCGATTCGGAAACAATATTTATACCGGTTAAGGAAAACAGCGGAATCGGTATCCCGCTGTTTGTGATGGAGGACGGAAGAAAAACACTGGATATAGACGAGGCGTTTTCCTGGCTCGGTCTGCCTCCTGTGGAGGAAGACGAAATCGTGGAAAAGGGATTTTCGTGCGGAGAAAACGGATGCAAATAATTGATTGAAAACAGGTGGGATAGAGGATGCAATACAGAAAACTGGGCAGAACCGGAATGATGGTCAGCGCAATTTCCCTGGGATGCGAGCATATGCAGGGCAAGGATTATGAACTGATCAAAACGGTGATCGACGCTGCGCTGGAAAACGGCGTGAATTTCCTGGATGTATTTATGAGCGAACCCAATGTACGCACCAATATCGGGCGCGCACTTGAAGGTCGACGCGAAAAAGTGATGATTCAGGGACATATCGGCTCCTGCTGGGTGGATGGGCAATACAAGGTCAGCCGGGATATCAGCGAGTGTATCGAGTATTTTGAGGACCTTTTGACGCGGCTGCAGACGGACTATATTGATGTCGGTATGCTGCACTTTGTGGATAAGGAAACCGACTGGGATGCGCTGGAAACCAGTGAAGTGATGCAGTATGCGCTTTCTCTGAAGGAAAAAGGGATCATTCGTGCCATCGGAATGAGCTCTCACAATCCGGTAACGGCAAAAAAGGCGGTCGAAAGCGGATACATAGATGTACTGATGTTTGCCATCAATCCTGCATACGACCTTGTACCCAAAGAGCGTGATCTGACGGGTGTGTTTACCGAGGTTCTGCAAGGAAAGGCACAGAACTTTACGGGGCTTACGCTGGAACCCGCGCGTGCGGCGCTGTACCGCGCATGCGAGGAACGCGGCGTTGCAATCACAGTCATGAAAACGCTGGCGATGGGAACTCTGCTCAGCAAGGAACGCTCTCCTTTGGGTGTTGCTCTTACGGAAGCACAGTGTATCAGCTATGCGCTCAGCCGTCCGGCGGTTGCTGCGGTCATGGTGGGAATGCAGAGAAAGAGCGATGTGGAAAGCGCCATGGAATACTGGAATTTGACAGATGAAGAGCGGGACCATGGCGAGATTCTGGCTTCCCTTGGCATGTTCAACGCGGACGGTCGCTGCATGTATTGCAACCACTGCCTGCCGTGTCCTGCAAGGCTGGATATTGCTGCGGTAAACAAATATCTGGATCTTGTGGAAATGGACGGCAGACCGGCAGACAGCGTAAAGCAGCATTATCTTGCCATGGAAAATACTGCCGAGGCATGTCTTGCATGCGGCGCATGCGAAAAACGATGCCCGTTTGGTGTGAAGGTAACCGAGCGCATGCAGCGCGCAGTGCAGACATTCGGGAAATAATATACTTGCGGGAGATGAAAGCAGCAGGGCATGGCCCTTGCTGCTTTTACAAATGCATAATTAAATTCAAATTTGTTTGCAAAAAATTTGCTTGACGAATGGTGGAGAGTATGTTAAGCTACCTAAATATTAGGAGGCGAAATATATGGCAGCGAATGATTTGAATGGCGTTCGTCAGCGGTTGGGCAGGAAACTCATGATAATATCGCGGAAGCGGTTTCAGCTCGGCGATATTCTGCTTGAGAAAATCGGTCTTGGTCATGGGCAGGTTCCGGTATTGATGGACCTGAACAGGTTTGGCGAATTGGGCCAGAATACGCTGGCAGAGAAGGCACATATCACGCCGGCGACCATGAGCGGAACGCTCAAACGCATGGAAAGGGATGGCGTGATAAAGCGCAGAAGTGATGAAAATGATGCGCGCGTATCCCTCGTCAGTCTGACGGACAAAGGAAAGGAACTGGCGGAAAAGGCACGCGAACTGTTTCTGCTGATGGATGAGCAGATGTTTGCAAATGTTCCTGAGGAAGAGTGCGAGCGCATTCTTGGAATGATGGAGACTGTACAGGAAAATCTGGAAAAAGCAATACAGGGAGGAACACATGAAAAGACTGTTTAAGTATCTCAGACCCTATTTGCTTTTCACGATCATAGCGCCGCTGTTTATGATTGTGGAAGTATGGATGGACATTCTTTCGCCGATGTTCATGTCGTCCATTATTGATGAAGGCATTGCCGCAGGCGATATGAATCATATTCTCTGGACCTCGCTGAAAATGATCGGCGTGGCTTTGATCGGCGTAGCCGGCGGCGTGGGCAACATGTATTTCTCCACCAAGGCAGGTTACGGATTTGCCAAGAATCTGCGCGCTGCGGTGTATGAGAAAATTCAGGCATTCTCGTTTGCCAATGTGGACGAATTCAAGACCGGTTCTCTGATCACGCGTACCACGAACGACGTTGCGCAGATTCAGAACGCCTTCACCACCTGCATCCGCATGCTGGTGCGCTCTCCGTTCCTTTGCATCGGCGGCGTGATCGCGGTGCTTGGCATCAGCCCGAAGCTTTCTCTGGTTGTGTTTTGTGCAATGCCGTTTATCGGTCTGGTTGTTTTCTTCGCACTGAAAAAGGCATTCCCGAGGTTCAAGGGCATGCAGGAAAAGCTTGACCGCGTGAATGTTGTTATGCAGGAAAACCTTGCAGGCGTCCGCGTTATCAAGGCATTCGGCCGATCGGAATATGAAAAGAAGCGTTTCTGTGAGGCAAACAACGATTTGACCGAAACGAGTATGCGTGCAATGCGCCTGATGTCCATCGGTCATCCGCTGATCGGCCTTGTAATGAATATTACGATGGTTTGCATGTACTGGATCGGCGGTCAGATGGTATTCGAAGGCACGCTGAGCCCCGGCAACATCATGGCGTTCGCCAATTACATTACGCAGATCCTGATGGCGCTTACTTCCTCCTCCTTTATGCTGATCTTCATCTCCCGTGCACAGGTATCCTTTGTGCGTGTAAATGAGGTTCTTGATACGAAGATTGACATCGTCGACGGTCGTGACACCAATGCGAAGGTCGAAGAGGGCTGCGTCGAATTCAAGAATGTATACTTCCGCTATCCTGGTGACAGCGGCGATGCCCTCAAAGACATCAGCTTCAGCGCCAAGGCGGGCGAAACGGTTGCCATTCTGGGCGCAACCGGTTCGGGCAAGAGCTCTCTGGTGCATCTGATTCCGCGCCTGTATGACGTGCGTCAGGGTCAGGTGTTGGTGGATGGCAAGGATGTACGCAGCTATACGCTGGAAAACCTGCGCGGCAGCATCGGCGTTGCTCTGCAGGAATCGGTACTGTTTACCGGATCCATTGACGAAAACCTGCACTGGGGCGATGAGAACGCAGAGGATGATTTCATCCGTCGTGCGGCAGATGTTGCGCAGGCAGCTCCGTTCGTTGAGGCCATGGAAGAAGGCTATAATACCGAACTGGGTCAGCGAGGCGTAAACCTTTCCGGTGGTCAGAAACAGCGTCTGTGTATTGCGCGTGCGCTGATCAAGAAGCCGAAGATCCTGATTCTGGATGACTCCACCAGCGCGGTTGACCTTGCCACCGAGGCAAAGATTCAGACCGGTCTGCGCGAGATGATGGGCCATCTCACCGTATTTATCATCGCGCAGCGTATTTCTTCTGTGCGCGATGCGGATAAGATCATCGTTCTGGATGAGGGACGCATTGTAGATATCGGCAAGCATAATGAACTGATCAATCGCTGTGAAATCTATCGCGAAATCGCTGAGTCCCAGCTTGGAAAGGGGGCCGTCTAAATGGCAGAAAAGCGTAAGTTTGCTCCGGCAGCAGGTGGTCCCGGCGGTCCGGGTGGTCCGGGCAGAGGTCCGGGTGGTCCGGGTGGTCCCGGCAGAGGTCCGGGTGGTCCCGGCAGAGGTCCCGGTGGATTTAAAGGGGAAAAGCCCAAGGTAAAGGATGCAAAGGGCACCGTTATCCGTCTGGCCAAGTATCTGGCCAAGGTAAAGTGGGAACTTATCATAGCACTTTTGATGCTGGTTATTTCCACTGTGTTTACTCTGATCGCACCGCGCATTTCCGGCCGCCTGATCGATATTCTTCAGAACAATCACGGCGTAAATCGCAGCATTGCTGCAATCGGCACGGTAGCTACCTATGCAGGCACCTCTATCATTACGGACAGGCTTCTCAGAAACCGCAGAAAGAGCGGTATGGGTTCCCTGTGGACGCAGGGCATGATCGTCGGCGTTATGACTGTTGCAACTGCAGGCAGCGCGGCGGCTGTTACTCTGAGCCCCACCGTAGAACTGCGCAACACGGTTCTTATGATGCTGGGCCTGTATTCGGGCAGCACCATCTGCGGTCTGGTCCAGTCGCTGCTTTTGATCAACGTATCGCAGCATTCCGTTCGCAGCATCCGCGAGGATTTGTTCGGCATTGTTCAGAAATTGCCTCTGCGCTTCTTTGATACGCGCACGCATGGCGAACTCATGAGCCGCCTTTCCAATGACGTTGACAACGTATCCAACATGCTGTCCAACGCGCTGACGCAGGTACTCTCCAGTACCATTACGCTGGTAATGGCGCTGTCCATGATGCTCTCGCTGAGCTGGCAGCTCACCATCATTGCATTTACTACCATTCCGCTCAGCATGCTCGTACTTCGCGGCATCACCAAGCGCACCGGCCGCATGTTCAAGCAGCAGCAGGCAGCGCTGGGTGAACTTAACGGTATCGTGGAAGAAACCGTTACGGGCGCAAAGGTCGTAAAGGTATTCAGCCGCGAAAAGCACGTTATTGCAGATTTCAACCGCGCCAATGAGGAACTCAGCGAAGTGGGCAGCAAGGCTACCATCCTTTCCAGCTGCATCGGCCCGCTGATGAACGCCATCAACCATGTAGGCTTTGCTCTCATGTCCGGTCTGGGCGGCTATCTGGTTGTAACGAATCCGTCGCTTTCTGTCGGTATGATTCAGTCCTTCCTGCAGTACTCCCGTCAGTTCCAGATGCCCATCAACAGTCTGGCAAACCAGGTCACCGGCTTGCAGTCGGCTCTGGCAGGCGCAGAGCGCGTATTTGAAATCATGGATGCCGCACAGGAGCCTGCGGATGCTCCGGATGCGCTGCCGCTGAAGAATGCAAAGGGCCATGTCGAATTCGATGACGTAACCTTCGGCTATGACGAGGAACGCAAGATTCTGAAGAACGTTTCCTTTGAGGCACAGCCCGGTCAGACGATCGCTCTTGTAGGACCGACCGGTGCCGGTAAGACGACCATTGTAAACCTGCTTATGCGTTTCTACGACATCGATAGCGGTACCATCCGCATCGACGGCGAGGACATCTGCCGCTATAAGAGGCAGGATCTGCGCGACAGCCTCGGCATGGTTCTGCAGGATGTTTATATGTTTGCTGGCACCATTCGTGATAACATCGCATACGGTCGTCTGGATGCAACGGATGAGGAAATCACCCGTGCAGCCAAGGCTGCCAACTGCCATGACTTCATCATGCGTCTGCCGCAGGGTTACGATACCGTTCTTGCAGAAGATGCTTCCAACCTCAGCCAGGGTCAGAGGCAGCTGTTGTCCATCGCGCGTGCCATTCTTGCCGATCCGGCGATTCTGATTCTGGACGAGGCAACCAGCTCGGTTGATACCCGTACCGAGATGAATATCCAGCAGGCCATGATCAAGCTGATGGAAAACCGCACGAGCTTTGTTATTGCACACCGCCTGTCCACCATCCGCGGTGCGGATCAGATTCTCGTTATTGCCGACGGTCAGATTGTAGAGCGCGGCTCTCATGAGGAACTGGTGGCAAAGAACGGTATGTATGCGGGCCTTCTCAACAGCCAGTACAGGGGAATGGAAATTTAAGCACACAATTATTTTGCAATTTTACCATTAACCCTCTTGCAAAATGAGCATGCAAGGCGTATACTATCCGTTATTAAACTCAAGGAGTGATACATATGCAGGATATTCGCGTTATCCCCTGCAAGGCTTTTAAGGAAAAGCCGGTAGACGAAACTCGTCTGGGTTTTGGTAAGAAGTTCACCGATTACAGATTCTGCATGGATTATTATGACGGCGCATGGCAGGATCCCCGCATCGAGCCCAATGAGCCGTTCGTTCTGGATCCGGCTACCTCGGTACTGCACTACGGTCAGAGCATCTTTGAGGGTATGAAGTGCTACCGCCGCGAGGATGGCGGACTGCAGCTCTTCCGTGCGAAGGACAATTTTGCCCGCATGAACCGTTCTGCCGATCGTCTTTCCATTCCGCAGTTCGATGAGGAACTCGTTCTCGAAGGTCTGATTAAGCTGCTGAACATTGAGAAGGACTGGGTACCGCACGCAGAAGGTACTTCTCTGTATATCCGCCCGACCATCATCGCCACCGACCCCTTCCTGGGTGTAGGCGCGGGCAAAAACTATAAGTTCTATATCATCCTCGCTCCGTCGGGCGCATACTATGCTTCCGGTCTGGCACCGGTTGGCATCTATGTTGAGGACCATTATGTTCGTGCCGTTCGCGGCGGCTTCGGCTTCGCCAAGACCGCAGGCAACTACGCAGCCTCTATCAAGGCCGGCGAGATCGCCAAGCAGCGCGGCTATGCACAGGTTCTCTGGCTGGACGGCGTAGAGCAGAAGTACGTTGAAGAAGTCGGTTCCATGAACATGTGCTTCATCATCGACGGCGTTATCGTAACGCCCGAGCTCAATGGTTCCATCCTTGCCGGTATCACCCGTGATTCCATCCTGAAGCTCTGCAAGGAAATGGGCTACAAGGTTGAGGAACGCCGCATCTCCATCGACGAGGTGTTCGAAGCTGCAAGAGCCGGCAAGCTGGAAGAGGCTTTCGGCACCGGTACCGCCGCAGTTGTTTCCCCGGTAAACGCTCTCTGCCGCGATCAGGAAGAGATCAAGATCGGCGACGGCAACATCGGCCCCATCACCCAGAAGCTGTACGATACCCTCACCGGTATCCAGTTCGGCAAGCTGGAAGATACTCACAATTGGGTAATGCGCCTGTAATTGCGTAGTGTACGAAGGGCGTTTTCGAATTTTGTGACATAGAAAAACAGAAAAGCACCAGGTACAGATCGGGTAATTCCGAAATGTGCCTGGTGCTTTAATTATAACGCTGATGCCATGTTTGTATAACAATTCGGTTTTTTATATGGATTTTGGAAGTTGTATGCGTTATAATGGATATGCGCAAAAATGGGTGTGGAATATGTTGATGCAGCTATTGAACCCATTGGGTTGAAATAAGGAGGAGAAAGATGTTTCGTTTTGTTGTTTACAAAAATTCCGTCTTGGCAACGATTTGCAGCTTTTTCGGGTCGGCTTTTATAGCAATGTCGATTTTTTCGATGTTCAGCAGGGAACTGGGAATTCTTGAGGGAATCGGCATGATTGCTGCGGGTCTGGGGCTGATGTGGCTGGGGCATGTTATCAGCGACCGAAAGGAAAGAAAAAAGCAGGCTAAGGCTGCAAAGGCCGCCCAGAGCGTTACATCCGATTCCAATACAGGCAACGCGCAGCCTAATCAGACTACGGTTAATGATGCCAATGTTGTGAATGACAGTGTTATGCACAAAAAGCCTGTGAAAATCTCTCCTGTATTTGCGGCAATTTTCTTTCTGTTTGCGGCATTGTTTGGTCTGTGGTCATGCTATCTTTATGATTACGGCATTCCTCGAGGGACGTTTTTGATAACGGGCTGGTGCCACGTTATTGAATGTGCAGCGTGCATTCTGTTGATGATAGGATGCTTCAGAACAAGAAAAATACAGGAAGTTTCCCTTCTGCATGTGTGGGGATTTCTGGGGCTTATTGCCGGCAGTGTAGTAGTAGCTTTGCGTTTTGTGTGGTATATTACCGGTGCTGGAATGTATGCCATGTCATCTATGTGGTCGTATTCGGTGCCGTATATTCCACTGTTTAAAATAGCCGTGTTTTTGTTGATGTTGCTTTGTGCAATTTTTGCCGGAAAGAAAAGGAGAGAGCGCTTAGGTGGGATTGTAAGGGTTCTCTGGTTGATTCCTGCTTTGGGTTTGATGTTGGTTACGGTAAAGATTGTTAGTGCTAATCGAAGCATAGGGATAGCCGGGATGCTGATTAAAAAGGGAATGTACTGGCCGCGTGGTGAGATTATGGAGTCTATCTCACATGTTTTTCTGACAGCAGCAATACTCTTTACCGGTTTCTATTTGAAGGCTATCTGCAAAAAGCCCGAGCTCAGCTTCCGGCAGACAAGTTATGTTCAGACTGAACCGCAGTATACTGCGCCGGTTCAGCCCGTGCAGGAAAAAACTGCGCAGACGCAGGAAAAAGTGCAGTATACTGCGCCCGAAGAACCTAAAATTGCAGTATCTCAGGTTGATGATCAGGAAGTGGAGAAGAAGATTCAGGCATATAAGGATCTTCTGGACTGCGGAATACTGACTCCGGAAGAATACGAACAGAAACTGCGCGAATTGCGGCACGGATAACAAGGAGGAACATACGATGAATGAAATTTTGAAAATGCTGAATGCGCTCACGGCAGATGAACTGGCGGGCGTTCTCATGCGTGGAGAAATTATACTGGAGAAAAAGCGGAAAGAAGAAGCTGAGGCAGAACTCCGTGAAAAGGAACGTCTGCGCCAGGAAAAAATTGCAGAGGAAAAGCGCCGTCAGGAAGAAATTGAGGAGCTGCAGCGCAGACTGCAGGAACTGCAGTCGCAGAAGGTTGTTATTCCGGAAGAACCCGGAAAAACAGCTGAGGTTAATTTTGTTATGTACGATGCGCCTAGACCTGTTGAACAGAGTCAAGCGAAGGTACCTGTCCAGGATGAAAAAGTTGCTCAGCCTCAGACAGTTTCGTGTCCCCATTGCAATCAGGTAAATGAGGTTGGCAATGTATTCTGTTCTGTCTGCGGGCAGCGTATCCCCAAGGAACAGCCGGTATCCAAACCGCAGCCTGTGCCCGCCCAGCCGAAACCGGAACAAGTTGTTTGCCCGCATTGCAATCAGGTAAATGAGGTCGGCAATGTATTCTGTTCTGTCTGCGGGCAGCGTATTCCCAAGGAACAGCCGGTATCCAAACCGCAGCCTGTGCCCACCCAGCCGAAAACGGGAAAGGTTGCTTGCCCTCATTGCCATTATCTGGATGATGCCGGCAGCATGTTCTGTTCCAATTGCGGCAAGAAGATGGATGAAGCAGCACAGCCGTCCGTATCGGCTTCTGCATCTCGAACGGTTACGCAATCTCAGGTAAGCGGTGCGCAGGTTCAATATGCCGATGAATCCATGGATGAGTGGGAATTGCTGCCGGGCGAAGCGATGGAGCGTTATAAGGTTTTGGAAAAAGAGGTACAGATCATAGAGCCGCAAGTGGATCGGAAATATACATACAACATCCAGGTTACCAACAAACGCATTCTTTTGTCGAGACAAAGTGCTTTTGCGAAAGGCATGCGCGTTGCTATGGGCGGCTTGGTCGGTGAATTGATCACGGCGGCAGCGGGCGGCGGTGGCAAGCCCTGGCTTGCAATTCCTTTCGAGGCAATTTCGGATTGCGGCATTCGGAACAGAAACGAATTTTATATCGTTGCAGATCAAACCTATGTGCTGAAAAACAGGGGATTTGAAAAGTTTCTGCCGGAACTGATTGCGAATGCAAAGAAGTGAGGCGCAGGGATATATTGAAAAAGCTTTGGATTGCTGCATTGATTTTGTGTTTTGCACTCTGCGCAGCAGCTTTTGCCGAAGGAAGCGAATATACTCTTTCAGGTGAAGGTACGGAAGAAAAACCGTATCTGATTTCCACAAAGGAAGACTTGCTTCATCTTGCGGCGTTGATGAACGAAGAAGGAACATCGCATTTTGATTACTGGGATGCCCATTTTCTGCTGACGGCGGACATAGCGCTCAATGATTGTTCCGATTTTGCGGCATGGGATGAAAATCCGCCGGAAGATGCCTGGACGCCTATCGCCTATAGAAATATCTTCAAAGGCGTTTTCGATGGCAATGGGCATACAATCAGCGGCCTTTATATCAACCAGGCGGTCGGCAAGGATGGATACGGTTATGGTCTGTTTGGTACCATGGGCGGCGAAGTCAGGAATCTGACTATTACGGATGCCTTTATCCATCCCAGGTATGTTGAAGGGCAGGGTGGCATTGGAGCCGGTATACTTGCCGCAAGCAACACGGGACTTATCAGCGGATGCAGCGTAAATGGTGTGGTGATTTGCGAAGAGGGTTCTTTGGGCGGTATTGCCGGAAGAAACAACGGTGAAATTGTTGATTGCACTTTCGACGGCAAAATAGTCGATAGATGCGCTGAAAACGGCAAATCTCACAGCAGCATCGTCGGCGGCATCGCCGGTTCGGGCGGCAATATTCGCAATTGCAGTGTGTCTGCACAGTTCGTCTGCGAAAAGCCGGATGGGACTTTGATGTATGCGGATATGGGCGGCATAGTGGGTATGCTTAGCGCATTCAGAGAAGATGAGTACATTGAAAACTGCAGTTTCACCGGCGAAATCAACAGCGGAGAAACTGCGGGCGGAATTGTTGGATATGCAGGAAGCATCGGAAAAGCAGATGCTGTCGTACGAGGGATTATCCGTGGATGTACGAATAGCGGCAGCGTTACTGCTAAAGAGGATGCGGGCGGCATCGTCGGAGATATAGGGATTAGTTCTGATCATGAGATATGGGTGGATAGTTGCATCAACAAAGGAGAGGTGCGGACGCTGGGCTATGCAACCGAAGCAGCAGGCGGTATCGTTGGATATATTGATATTCGTAACACAGGCACTGCAATCGTCAGCAATTGCACCAACGAAGCGGAACTCAGCGCCAATATGCCCGGCGGTATCGTTGGACGGATTATGCAGAGCAACGGTAATGTCCGGATCGAAAAATGCATCAATAACGGGGCAATTAACGGCGAAATTCGCTATGCGGCCGGTATCCTGTGCCATATTCAGCAGTGGGGCGATAACTGGAATATTGTGATCGATCAATGCATAAACGAAGCAGATATTACCACGGTTGCCAATGCGGGCGGTATCGTTTGCTTTGCTTTTGATGCAGATGCAAAGGCTTCCGGCAGGAGCTTGACCATCTCCGACTGTATCAATCGAGGAAATCTCCGCTCCGGCGGTATCAACAACTATATGGGCGGAATCTTGGGTGTAAATGCATTGGCAAAGGTTCCTGTGAACATTGTCGGCTGTGTGAATGAGGGTGATTTGGAGTATACCTCTGAAGTTCTGGTTGACAGGGAAACCCTGTCCGGAACGCTGGTAACTTTGGCTCGCACGTCCGGCGGTATCGTGGGACATGTAGGTACTGCGCCCTATTTTTCCGTCAACAGCGGCGAACACACTGTGAACAACATCAATACTGAAAATGCATACCTCACCATTGCAAACTGCGCTTCGACCGGTAAATTTATTCATAAAGAAGCACGATTTGCTGATGATGTGGACGAAGTTACCGTAGAAAACTGGAAGAAATCCGGCTATGACAACGTTTTGAACTTCTTTGTCTCGCTGGAGGGCGGCATTGTCGGAACGGTTGCCGATGAGGGAAACTACAGCGTACGGGTTGTCGATTGCACCTATGAAAATGTGGAGCGGGAGATTGATGACTGGAATCGCTATAGCACGAACTCAAACAGATAATACCGGTTGCATTTTTAGATTGCGATAAAGTGCGAATAATGATGCAGGACAGCGATTTAGGGCTGCCCTGCATCATTTATCATCGAGAAACGGAGAAATATCATGGACAGGGAAAAAAGACGCAGGGAACTGAATTGCATCGTGCATCCGCTGGACACGCTCGGTGAATATAAATATGTGGTTGTATGTTCGCTGTATCAGGGACATTGGATTTTAAGCAGGCATAAAATGCGCGATACATGGGAAACGCAGGGCGGTCACATTGAAACGAACGAAACACCCATGGATACCGCGCGCCGGGAACTTTACGAGGAAAGTGGAATTACAGATGCAGATATTTATCCCGTCTGCGATTATTACGGATATGACGATTACGGGCACGCAAACGGAGTAGTATTCCTGGCGGTAGTACACAAGCTCGGAAGGCTGCCGGAAAGCGAAATGCAGGCGACGGAGCTGTTTTCCGAATTGCCTGCAAATCTGACCTATCCGCAAACAACGCCTGTTTTGATTGCCGAAGCGGCGAAGAAATGGGAAGAAGTGCAAGGGGAGAAGAAATGAAGATTGCATTGGTCTCAGCACCGGTGAAAACAGGCGATATAGCCTTTAATGCGGCATCCCTTATGGATTCAATGGAGCATTGCGCCGGGAAGGCGGATTTGGTGCTGTTTGGAGAATCGGTGCTGCAAGGCTTTGACTGTCTGACATGGAAGTATGATGCCGACAGATATATGGCTGTTTCGCAGCGTGATGCAGTGATTGGGAAAATATGCGAAATGGCCCGCAAATGGCAGATTGCCGCCTCCTTTGGCTATATAGAAAAAGACGGCGAAGCGCTTTTCAGCAGCCAGATTGTGATAGATAAGGCGGGGGAGATCGTGCACAATTTCCGCCGCGTCAGTATCGGCTGGAAAGATTTCACGCGCACGGACGGCCACTACCGCGAAGGAGAACGATTTGAGGGGTTCTTTCTGGAAGGAAAGAAGTTTGCCATAGGTCTGTGCGGAGACTTGTGGACAGAAGGAAAACCTGAGGAAATGTGTGCGCTGAAGGCAGATGCCGTTCTGTGGCCTGTATGGTGCGACTACACGGCAGAAGAATGGAATGGCGGTGCCAAATACGAATATGCCCAGCAGGCGCATTTGTGCGGAAATTGCGTTTTGTATGTGAATCCGTTTTGCGTGGACAAAGATACAGCCACGGGTGCAAAGGGCGGCGCAGCCAGCTTTTCGGGCGGCAGGATTGAAATGGAAACACCTGCCGGAAATGAGGACACATTATTCGTTGAAGTATAAGACGTAAACAGCCGCTGCTGCAAACATTTGCAGCAGCGGCTTCTGTGTATTAACTTTTTTTCTTTACCGGAATCCAGACGGCGCTGTGATAGTCAGGGTCGGTTTTTTCGCCGTTTATACAGTCATACCATTCTACATTGGCATTTCCGCAGATTTCATATTCCGGATTTCCGGGGAGCCATTCTTTGAATATTCGCGTGTTGAGATTTTGAAGCGCTTCCGGAATCGGACCGATACAGTTGAATACCGCCCATTCGCCTCTGGGAAATTCATAGAGAACCATTCCGTCAGGCACTTCGCCGCCGATATATTTTCCGGCGATAAGATAGCGGAACTTATCACCCGGGATATCGTCGATACAGATTCCGTATTCGCCGATGCAGTTGTCCACAAGCGCCTGCTCGCAGGGATTTGCAGGAGCGTTTCCTGCATACACATTGAAAGCATATTTTTCGCAGATTTCATCCCAGAATTTCGGGATTTCTGCGTATGCGGTTTCGTTGTCGAATATGCGCTCAAAACCTATGACTTTGAAAGGGAACATGGGTGTAATTTTATAGTCCATCTGATTGCCTCCTTGAATTGTTATATTGATCGTTAGGGGAAGAAAGGATTTTACGACGGCACCATCTCGCATCTGCGAAGGTGTGACACCGTGAAAGCGTGAGAAGGCTTTGGAAAAACTTTCCGGCGTTTCGTAGCAGTACTTCAGGGCAATGTCGATCACCTTGGCGTCCGTTTTTTGCAGATCGAGCGCTGCCTGATACAGCCTCCGGTACCGGATATACTCACTGATTCCGTATACGGTCATCAGCGAAAAACTGCGCTGAAGAAGAAAGGGTGAGAGAAACACATGTTCAGCGATATTTTGCACGGTGATATTTTCTGTCAGGTGTTTTTCAATGTAGTCAATTGCCGCGCGAATACTTGAAAGCCAATCCATCTTGCATCCTCCTTTCCGGGATAAGGTCAGTATAACGGCTAAGGATTCAATTGTCCTGTCATTTTCTGTACGTTTTTGTACGAGGTGGCGGAAATGAACATAAAGAAAACGACTAAGGCTTTTAAAAGTCTTAGTCGTTTGTGGTACACCTTCAGGGGCTCGAACCCTGGACACCCTGATTAAGAGTCAGGTGCTCTACCAACTGAGCTAAAGGTGCTCGCTAATCGGTTTGTTTCGCTCGATTGCGTAGATTATTATATATCAACGTGGGGAGGAAGTCAATTAAGGGAATGTTAAATAACTCTCGATTCGACAAAAAAGCATCTGTATGCTGATTTGACATTTTTGTGTGCATCGGATATAATCAACACATTAAAGGAACTGCAAATATGGCAAGGGGAAACTGACATGCGGGTAAACTATCACACGCATACCACGCGGTGCAACCATGCATCGGGAAGCGAAAGGGAATATGTCGAAAATGCGATAAAAGGCGGATTGAAGGTGCTGGGCTTTTCGGACCATTCGCCGTATATTTTTGCCCCCGACCGGAGGGACTATGCCGGATTTCGGATGAAGCCGGAGGAAACCGCGGAATATATAGGCACCATCCGTGCGCTTGCAAAGGAGTATGCCGGTGATATACAGCTGCTTGCAGGCGTGGAAATCGAATACTATCCCCAATATTTTGAAAGAACCGTGCGGTTTCTGGGGGAGATGGACTGTGATTATTTGATCATGGGTCAGCATATGATAGGCGACGAAGAAACAGCTGTAAGCGGCGGTACGGCAGACGCAAAGGTACTGTCGCGCTACGTTTCTCAGGCGATTGAAGGAATGGAAACGGGCAAATTTGCCTATTTTGCCCATCCGGATATGTTCCTGTTCAACGGCGATGCCCGCGCAAGGGAAAAGGAGTACACTCGTCTATGCGAGGCAGCCAAACGCCTGAACGTGCCGTTGGAGATCAATATGTACGGTATGGTGGATAACCGCTGGTATCCGCGGGCGGATTTCTTCCGACTGGCAGGAGAAATCGGGAATGAAATTGTCGCGGGTGTGGATGCGCATGACCCCGGAAGGCTGAGCGACCCGACGGAATGGGAGCGCGTGCAGGCATTTGCGGCAGAATGCGGAGTACAAATCACGGAATTGCCCGTGGAACGAGTGCTTTCCCATAAAACGAAAATACGATAATATATTTAGGAGGAATAAGCTATGATTCGCAAAACGGATGAATTTGTCGCACGCACCAATGTGCGCGGCGGCGTCGGTACGATCGAGATGCACAACCTGCTCAACGAAGGCGAGCTGGGCGGTAAGGTGAAGATGCTTGCACGCATCGTTCTGCCCGCATATGCCTCCATTGGCTACCACCAGCACACGGAGGATTGGGAGCATTATTACATCCTCAGCGGTACCGGCGTTTTCACCGGTCCTGACGAGGTAGCACAGGATGTCGTTGCGGGCGATATGTGCATGATCAAGAAGGGCGAAAGCCATGCGCTCTCCAACGATGGCGAAGGCCCGATGGAAATTCTGGCTATCATTCTGGAATAAGGTAATGAAAAGGAACTCCGCTGCCAATGGCGGGGTTCCTTTTATATACTATGAAAACGGAATAAATACCGGATCTTCTGCCAGTGCACACTCTGTGAACAGCGTGCGCGTGGCGGCAAGGTAGGTGGTTTCATTCTGTGCTTTTCGGATGGCTTTCCAGGGTTTTTCGTAATCGACAAAGCAGGTGGCCATGTATTTCGTGATTTCGCGCATTTTGCCCATGACGATAGCCTTGGAAAAGCGCTGGGAGTATCCGTCGTAGAGCATGTCGTGGAATCGGATAAAGGTAGCGTTTGTCAGCGGTGCGCCGCCGGTGAGCGCCTGTGCAAGCGCGGGATTTGCAACCAGACCGCGTCCGAGCATGAGTGCGTGCGTACCGGGGAAATTGGCGAAAATATCGCGGCAATCCTGCATGGAGAAGAGATTTCCGTTGTAGACAATGGGCTGTTTAAGGCGTTCGGCGGCGAGGGCATAGGCCTCTTTGTGAGGCGTCCCGGAATAGAATTCCTGACGCGTGCGCGGATGGATGATGATTTCGCTTGCCGGATAAATGGAAAGGATATCCACCAGCGCTTCCCATTCTTCCGGGCTTTCGTAGCCGATGCGGGTCTTTATGGAAATAGAGATAGGGGTGCGGGAGAAGGTATCATCCAGAAAGGCACGCAGGGCGTTCCTGTCGCGCAGAAAACCGGCTCCTTTGCCCTTTGCAGTTACCGTGCCTGACGGACAGCCGAGGTTCAGGTTGACCTCCTCATAGCCCAAATCTGCAAGCGTACGCGCTGCCCACAGAAAATGATCGGTATTCTTGGTCAGAACCTGCGGAATACAGGGAAGGCCTGCGTTTTCCTCCGGGGAAACGGACGTTTTTTCGCGGCCGGAAAGAACCAGATGAATCGTCGGGCTGATAAAGGGAATAAAGTATTTATCCACGCCGGAAAAACACGCATGGTGTGCGCGGCGGTAAACGGAATCGGTGATGCCTTCCATCGGGGCAAAGTATATGGACATGGTATTCTCCTTTGACGAAATGTATTGATATATACCGGATAAAAATACCAGCCCGCTGCAAATGGATTGCGGTGGGCTGTGAAAATATGTGCATCAGAGATAAATAATAAGCAGACCGACCAGAATGCCGATGATTGCGGAGAAGGCGGGGAGCTTGCTGTGGTACATGAGGATGGCCTGCGGAAGAATCTCACCGAATACGACATAGAGCATGGCGCCGCTTGCAAAGCCGAGGCTGATGGCAAGACCAAGTGCGCCGATATCGCCGAGCAGATAACCCAGAAGAGCACCGATAATTGTGGGCACACCGGAAAGAGCGGTAATCAGGACGGATTTCCATTTTGCCATGCCGCCGCTGATCAGCGGAACGGAAACTGCCATGCCTTCCGGAATGTTGTGCAGGCCGATCAGAATTGCCAGAACCAGTGCTGCGCTTCCCATAACGCCGTTATTGCTGGCATAGGATGCGCCGATGGTCATTCCTTCGGGAACATTGTGCAGTGCGATTGCGCTTGCCATTACGATACCTGCGATAAACAGGGCGAATTTGCTGTCCTTCCTGGAATAGTGCTGCTCAAGGTGATCGCTGTGAATCAATTCGTCCAGATCATCGGCTGTTGTGGGGTGATTGGCGTCGATGTGCGGCACTTCCGGATTGGTTTTGCTATCGATCAGATGATTCAGCAGATAAATAATTGCAACGCCGAGGGCAATGCTGCCGATTACGACAAAAAGGCCGACGTTTGTTTCGATCGCCTCGGTAATCAGATCGAAGCAAACGACGCTTAGCATGACGCCGCCTGCAAAGCTTAAAAGCAGGCTGACGGTTCGAGTGGAATTTTTTTGCAATATGGCGCCGATCAAGCCGCCCAGACCGGTTCCGGCGACGCCTGCAAGTGCAGTGGTAATAAGCAGAGTTTCAATAACGCCCATGAAAATACCTCGCTTCCTGCGTACAGCAAAGCATACTTTTGTGAAAAGTACAGAATACTATGTGCAAATGATAACACACAAAAATTGAGAATACAATCTCTGAAAACCACTTCGCGGAAATTTCAAAAAAACCGTACCGCAGTGTGTGAGACTACGGTACGGCGGGGAAAGATTAGTTCCTGATGATTTTATCGGGAATCAGATAGGTGCCGGTGTACTTGTTGTCGATCAGTTCAACCTGTGCATCGGCTGCGGGGTCCATAATGGAATAGATAGCTGCGCCGTTGGGAGCATCGCCGAATTCGTTTTCGGCAACGATCAGATAACCGTTCGGGCTGCCATCATATACGCGCCACATGAACAGATGATGACCCATGGGCTGCGGCCAGATTTCGGACATGCGGGGAAGATTTTCGCCCAGCATGGAGAAGCCGCATCCGGCATTTTTGCAGACGTTGTTGATGAATTTGCCGTTTGCCGGCGTATGCTCGCGGCATTCGTAGGCAGCCATGCCGTAATTGGAGAAACGGTTGTTGCGGAAAACAACATTTTCCGGAATTTCGCATTCGTCGCCGCCCTGATGGGTTACGCAGGAATCGTAGATCTGATTGAAATCACAATCCTCTACGAGGATATCTTTAGCGCGGTCCCAGATTTCAACGCCGTTGCCGAAGCGGATGCGCTGTTCACGGTTGAAGATAGCGCCGCCGATGTTGCGGAAACTGCAGCGGCGAACGGTGACATTGTAACCGCCGACTCTGCCGGAAACACCGTGCACGCCGCCGTTGATGAAGGCGAGATCTTCGATAACGATGTCATCTGCAATGGTGAACAGGTAGCGGTGCACGCGCTGTGCGCATTCGATATCCTGATAGAATTCCGCCGGATTGCCAATGGAATACATCAGCAGCTCTTCGGGCAGAATATTTTTCTTCTCAACATCACCGCTGCCGATGCGGGTGTCAAACCAGTCGCCCTGTTCAGCAAGATCTTCCTTGCACCAGCGAAGGGCACCAAAAGATTCGCCCTTATTGAAAATGAAATTGCAGGCTTCACTGTCGGTGAGCGCGGTGCAGCGCCAGATATTTTCGCCGACATTTTCCCACATTTCCGGCTGGCTCAGGTTTACGGAGCCGCAGAATGCGGGCTTTTCGCCTTCACCGTATGCGCCGTACGTTGCGCCGGAAACGGATTCGATGCCGAAGCGGTAGATGCTGCCGCGTTTAAAAAGAACCGTATCGCCTTTTTTCTCAAAACCAAGATCATTGCGCGGATTTTCCGGGGTCAGTCCGTCGCCGCATACGGGCGCGTTGAAATCTACATAATAAACCGCCATGGTATATCCTCCCGTGTATTTTCAGTAAGTGTATTATACAATAATCCTCAGTGTATTTCAATGAAAATCAAAGCGCCTTGCTCGCAGCCAGCGCGATGGTTCTTGTATTGTCCCTGCTTACGGCACAGTAAAAATGATATACGATACCGTTATCAACAACGAGGCACGGCTTATGTGCATACATGGCATCATATTCCTCGCTGCTTTCGATCAGATAGGGGCCTTCCCATTTTGTCCAATGAACCAGATCATACGAGCAGGCAAAGGTGTCGTAAGTTTTGCCGTTTTCCAGAACAAAGTAGAGCATGATATACAGGTCGCCATATTTCAGAATTTGCGGATCGCCGTGGATTGCGCGCCTTCCGTCCTCGGTATCGTCTACGATGATTGCGCGATCACCGTAACGCTCCCAATCCTCGCCATTATCCGAAACAGCCAGATAGATGCTTTCCTTGTGATTTTCGCCCTTCGCATTATAGGCGTTCACATATAAATGTCCGGTTGTCAGAGCAGGATCCATGAAAAGATCGCTCTTATACAGCGTCAGCGTTTCGCCCTTGCGGGAATCGGCATCCCCGGGATGCAGACGCGGTCCCGGCAATTTGCAATATGCTTCCGGGCGGGCAGGATCAATCGTTTTGCATTGACCGATGGACAGGGGGTCCGTTTCGTATCCGTTCAGATTTCCGCCCAGGTAGGCGTAATGATAGCCGCCGTTGATGCGGTTCAGGGCATATGTGCCATGCAGCGCATTGTCAATAAAACCCGCATACAGCGCAATTTGCCTGGAATCCCACTCGTTTTTGTCGTTGCGGTCCATGGTTTTGCAAATATAGCGCCAATGCAGCAAATCATCGCTTTCCGCCAAATGCGAATCATATCCGGATTCGGCATGGTTGTTGGCGATTTTGATAAACGACATGTACCATTTTCCGTTATGGCGATATACTGTCGGCGAATCACACATTTCATCCGGAAATTGCAGCACGACTCCGTACTTGTGCGGTGTTTTGATTTTATCAAAAACATTCTGCATGGTAGATGAATCAACCATTCTGCCTTCAGTCGTCTTAAAGGGTATCATTCATACACCCGCCTTTGCAAAGTATTTTCTGAAAGATCTTTTCCTGCTTCAAAGTGTAGCATGACTCGGCAAAAAAGTAAAGAATTATTCATCGGAGTGCCTTTTGCGATGGCAATAGGGGAATACAAAAAATGCCGGTCTTTTTCAAAACCGGCGGGGAGGAAGAAATGGGTAAATTGGAAATTGTCGCACTGACTAACTGAAATTTGTACCTCTTTCGGGCTATACATTCTTTCCCATCTCATATGCTTCCTGCATACACATTGTATTTTTGATTTCTCCTGCGTGATATACGCCAGTTCCGTAGATGATACCTTTTTCTATTGCACCCTCCACGCAGTCTGCATATCCTCTAAAGCATGCCAGAGTAGTATCCATAGATTCCTTTTCTCCGTCAGCAGCAGTCATGATATAATACATCTCTTTATTCTTTACTTCTGTCCAACGGCAAACACTTCTATCAATTACTGCTTTTAACTGTGCATCAATAGAATAGAAATAAACCGGGCTTGCCAAAACCATAACATCACAATCTATCATTTTCTGCATAATATCTGCCATGTCATCCTTGATTACACAGTTTCCGGTATCACGACAAGCATAACATGCAGTACAACATGCCACTTTCTTCTCCTGCACACGGATTTTTTCTACTTCGTGACCTGCTTCTAATGCACCACGCATAAATTCATCACATAATAAATCTGAATTTCCTTGCTTTCTCGGACTACCAGACAATATCAAAATTTTCTTAGTCATCTCATTTGCTCCTTTACCAATTTTTTTCTTCCTTAGTACAATCATGTTGTTTCTTTCGTTCTTCCACCATCTTGCCAAACCACTCTACCATGTTTGGGTCGTAGTGAGAGAAGAATGCACTCTGTTTTTTATCCAAGGTTGCTATCTTTTCCATATCATCAGCTGATAACTCAAAATCAAACACATTAAAATTCTCTACCATTCTTTCATAATGTACTGACTTTGGAATGATTACAATATCTCTCTGTAAATGCCATCTTAAAATAACCTGCGCAACTGTTTTTTCATACTTTACACCAATTTCTGATAACATAGGGTCTGTAAACATATCACCTCTCCCTTCACCAAAAGGTGCCCATGCTTCCATCTGAATGCCGTATTTATCATGCCAGTTTTTAGATTCCTGCTGTTGATGGTATGGATGAATTTCTACCTGATTTACCATTGGTTTAATACGGGCAAACGTCGCAATATCAATCATTCGGTCCGGATAGAAATTAGAGATGCCGATTGCTCTGATTTTTCCGGCTTCATAATATTCCTCTAATGCTCTCCATGCTCCGTAATAATCTGCAAATGGCTGATGAAGTAACAGTAAATCCAAGTAATCAGTCTGCAACTTTCTCATGGATTCTTCTATGGATGCTTTGCATTCCTCATATCCATAATGTTCAATCCAGACCTTTGTTGTAAGAAAAATCTCTTCACGAGGTATTCCACTCTTTTTGATTGCAGAACCAACTTCCTCTTCATTGAAATAAGACTGTGCCGTATCAATCAAACGATATCCTGCTTTCAATGCATCCAACACACAACGCTCACATTCTTCTTTTGTTACCTGATATACTCCATAACCCAACTGTGGCATTTTCACGCCATTGCTTAACACCTTATATTCCATATAGAAACCTCCTTGAAAATAATCCGTATTCATGATACACTCCCATTGTATCAATCGGTAGTTGCTACCGGTCAAGCACTGTTTTTATTTTTCTTGGAGGTCTTTATGTTTACAATGAAAGAAGCCTGCGAACAAACGCACTTACCATACGAAACACTAAAATTCTATTGCAATCAAGGTCTTGTTCCAAATGTAAAGCGTGACAAAAACAATCG
>SVHC01000071.1 GCA_015056055.1 Clostridiales bacterium
CCAAAAGTGCGGCAACAAGACTGATTTTGGCGAAATGTTCCAACGTTTCCATGCGGTAATAAGCTGTGATCAGATCGCAGCCTACGGTAAGTGCGCCGTGGTTTTGCAAAAGAAGTACATCGTGCTCCTTCAGGTAGGGTGCAATAGCATCAGGAACTTCAAAAGTGGAAGGCGTACCGTACGGCGTTACCGGAATGGAACCAACCGTCAGAACAGTTTCAATCATGCAGTACTGATCCAGCGGTTTGTTGGCTACAGCAAAACCGGTGGATGTCGGCGGATGGGCGTGAACAACAGCACCTACATCCTCCCGTTCTTCATAGCAGCGCATGTGCATCTTCATTTCGCTGGAAGGTTTATATCCCTCAGGACCTTCCACAACATTCATGTCAGCATCCACGCGGATCAGCTTGTCAGGCGTGATCATCGATTTGCTTACGCCGCTGGGGGTGATCCACCAGGTTCCATCATTGTTTTTGACGGAAACATTGCCGTCGTTTGCTGCAACCCATCCAAGTTGCCACATTTTGTGACATACATCACAGATTTGTTCTTTGATATTCATTTGGTTTACGCTCCTTCTTCAAAATCAGGGGATATATGCAGTTTTTCATCGCTTATTCATCAGTGATATTATACATCTTGCGAGCGAATTCATCCAGTGCTATTATATAAATATCAGAAGATTATTTTATTTTAAAATCAGAATCTTTAGGAGGCACAAGTATGCTTAAAGGGATTCCTGCTATTATTCCGCCGGAACTGCTGAAAACTTTGAGCGAAATGGGACACGGCGACGAGATAACCATTGGTGACGCCAATTTCCCGGGGAAATCTTTATGTTCTGAGGTGATCCGGATGGATGGTCACAGTGTACCGGAAATTCTGGATGCAATTCTGACGCTGATTCCTCTGGATCAATATGTGGAGCATCCGGCCATGCTGATGCAGGTGATGCCTGGCGATCCGGCGGAGACGCCCATCTGGGAAACTTACAGATCTATTCTGAATCGTCATGAAGAGCGCGGCGCACAATGCTTGGAAGAAATAGAACGTTTTGTTTTCTATGACCGAGTAAAAGAGAAAAGCTGCGCAGTTATCATGAGCGGTGAAAAGGCTTTGTATGCCAATATCATTCTGAAAAAAGGCGTAATCAAATAGGGAAAACAGATAAAAGCATAAAGAAATGATCCATTAATGTGCATAGAGCACATTGACGGATCATTTCAAGTTTGTGAAATGACTCAAAAACTAATACAATTCCCGGCTATCGTTTTGCGATAACCCTTTCGTTTTGCATTGGGTGCATTTGGGTGCAAAATGGGTGTAGCCGGGTGCAAACTGAGGCTCGGTGGGTGCAACGCCGAGCTTTCGTTTTGCTTCGCGCACGTTTGCCCCGTGTCGGGATATACGCTCAATATTTAAATCCCCAATGTCCGCATTTTAAACATTATGTGAATTCATCTCAGCTTCAGTAACCATACCGTTTCCGGTTTCTGACCGTATAGCGTAGCGCTACTGCCAGAGCAAACAGCTCTGCCGCCGCAACAGACAGCCAGATGCCATTCTGTCCGATCAGCATGGGCAGCAGGAACAGCCAGCCCAGCTGGAATACCAGTGTTCGGGTCAGGGACAGGATGCTGGACACCCTGCCGTTGTTCAGCGCCGCAAAGAATGCCGCTGCAAAGATGTTGAAGCCGCTGGCCAGCGAGGAAAGGTTATACAGTCGAAGCGCGCTGGTGGTGAGCATCATCAGCCCCTCATCGTAGCTAACAAAGATCGCCGCAAGCTCCCGTGCAAAGGCCATGACCAACGCCGTCAGCACAACGGCAGAGATACCAAGAACGACAAGGCTCCTCCGGAACAATCCGTGGATTTCTTTACTATTCTCCGCGCCCAGATTGAAGCTGAACACTGGCGCAATGCCCGTGGAATAGCCCATGAACACGCCGGATACGATGTAATTCACATACATGACCACACCGTAGGCCACCACGCCATCGGAGCCGATCAGGCTCATCAGCCGCAGATTGAACACGATGCCGATCAGGGACATGGAGGCATTGTTGATGAAGGCAGAAAAGCCGTTGACGCAGGTCTTTTTGATGGTATCCAGACTGAAACGCGCCTTCACAAACCACAGCAGATGATTCTTTTTCAGAATAAAGTAACCCAGCGGCACCAGTCCGCCGATCACCTGACCCAGCATCGTTGCCGCTGCAGCGCCCGCAACGCCCCATTTGAACACGGCGATGAACAGCGCGTCCAGCACGATGTTCGTCACGCCGGAGGAAATGGCGATGATCATGCCCATCTTGGGACGCTCTGCTACCACGAGGAAATTCTGGAACAGGATCTGCAGCATGAATGCCGGCAGCGCAGCGATCAGGATACGTCCGTAAATCACGCAGTTGCCATAAATCGTACCCTCCGCGCCCATCATGGCGGCGATTTGCGGAACGAATATGAATATCGCCACGCCGATCAAAAGCGAAAGGCCGATGATCAGATAGATGATCAGTGAGAACTGCGCTCTGGCCTTGTCCTCTTTCCCTTCGCCCAGCGTCTTGGAGATTAGCGCACTGCCGCCTGCGCCCGCCATGAAGCCGATGCAGCTGATCATCATGGCGATAGGCATCATCAGGTTGACCGCGGCAAAGCCGTCGCTGCCCGCGAAATTTGAAACAAACAGGCCGTCCACGATGCTGTACACCGAGAAAATCACCATCATCAGGATGGAGGGAATGGTGAAGCGCATCAAGGTCCTGTAATCAAAGTGGTCTGAAAGCTGGATGGTTTTCTTTTTCTGAGGCATGTCAATCCATCTCCTTGAGGCTCTGGCAAATCTCCGTGTTGAGTCGCTCAACAAGCCTCTGGAAGGTATTTAGAAACTGCTTTTTCTCTGCATCGCTAAAGGCATCACAGGCGCGCTGCTCCGCTTCCAAGACCGGAAGCAAGTGCTTCTGCGCAAGCGCATTTCCGGCCTCAGTCAAATGAATGGATTTGCTGGTGCTTCCATTGATTCGCCGCAGGGTGAGATAGCCGTCCTTCTCCAGTTTTTTCAGGGCCGAATTGACTGTCTGGCGCGGCAAAGAAGAATTGTCACATATTTCGCTCTGGGTACAGGTGTGGTCCGAATCCTGCACAGAATAGAGAATCCAGAATGCGCAGTCCGACAAGCCTGCTGCCGCAGCTGCATTGTGATATACCGTGTCGCAGGCTTTCAATAATTGATTATAAGCAGCAATATACTTCCTGCTTTCCGTATCCATGATAAAAACTCCTTTCTTATCCGAAATCGGATAAGTACATTATATTCCGATTTAGGATAAGTGTCAAATGAAGATATTACGAACTTTACTTAGCTGATGGACGCTGTTCCCTCGGAAAAGAATGTGAAATCTATAAGAGCGCACCGGGTGAGTTCAAAGAAAGACTCGGCAAAAAATGACCAGTCTAATTTGATGCATCCCTAAGTCAAAGAGCTAATTTGGGCAGCACATAAATTGCACCCAATAACAAAATAAAAGGGCTATTCGCAAAACGAAAGCCCTAATGTCAAAACGAAAGCCTGAACAATCGTTTTGTTATGCACCCACCGAGGGAAGTGGGTGCATTTTCTATATGCAATTTTTCAGCGGGAGTTTATCCCGGGAGTAGCGGCGAAGGACGTATGCTGAAATTATCCATATTTCCGAATGCATTTGCCGTTTCGCATTAGAAATCTGCAAGAACATAAAGAAAAGGACTGAAACCTTGTATCAAAGTTTCAGTCCTTTTATGGTGGAGGTGAGGGGAATCGAACCCCCGTCCGAAAGCACGCCGATATGGTTTTCTCCGAGCGCAGTCATGAATTTGGGATTCCCCCCGACGTGCGCCTCATGACAGGCTTACGTCATCGGTAGCTTCATCATTACGGACAGCGCCTCAAAGCTTTGGCGTGCTCGTTCCCCACTTTAATGACGCTGGTGACCGAAGCAGTGGGCGCTCCGGGCCAACGCGCAGCCCTTAGGCCGCGAAAGCGAAATCGCTATTGTCAGTTATTGTTTTTCCCCGTTTTTGCGCGGTTCAGGGGCCGCGGCTCGCTTACCGTACCTTCGTCAACTCCCGTCGAAACCAGAACACCCCCAGGCGGTTTGACAATAGAGACT
>SVHC01000072.1 GCA_015056055.1 Clostridiales bacterium
CATGACTACTGCGAAAGAAGCGGCGTCAAGCTCCAGCATCAGGAAGGCGACCGGGCTTTCTATCGGCCTTCTACTGACAGCATCACCCTTCCTCTTCTGGCACAGTTCGCAGAAACCGCAGAATACTACAGCACGGCCTTCCATGAACTGACCCACAGTACAGGACATGCAAGCCGCCTGAACCGCCTTGAGAAGACCGCCTTCTTCGGATCGGAAGCATACAGCAAGGAAGAACTGATTGCTGAGATCGGAGCGGCAACGCTGGTCAATGCGGCAGGACTTGAAACCTCCAGCAGTTTCCGAAACAGTGCGGCATATGTTCAGAACTGGCTCAAGGTGCTGAAAGATGATAAGCGGTTCATCGTCAGTGCGGCGGGCAAGGCTGAGAAAGCCGTTGCCCTGATACTCGGACAGTAAGCACAACGCCTTGCGGGGATCAATCCCCGCAGGGCCGCCTATGGAGGAAACACGATGGAAGAAAGCTATCTCTGGAAGTCCGGCATCATCCAGTATGAAATGCGGCTGATTATCGAAGGCGCGATTGCTCTGTATGAGGGCGACGCCGTGCCGCTGCTGGGTCTGGCGAATAAGAGCGAACAATACGAAGCGGCTGACGCTTTCGATTCGATAGGAACAGCGCTCTACGGTCTGCGTGACCATGTGCGCAATCTTCAAAAAGCACACAGGCAAGAAGTCCTTCGGGAGTGCGAAGACATGTAAATTCATACACACGTTTACGCTTTCACACGCGGCGTCACCCACGACGCCCCGAAAGGCCGCGAATTCTGTAAACAAAACCCGTCAATGAAACGTTTTGAACTTTTTAACCCTTTCTTTTACATGGAGGATCTTATGAGCAAGATATACGGGTACGCGCGATGCAGTACTAATGAAGATAAACAGGACATCAACCGCCAGATTCGTGAGCTTAAGGCCGCAGGAGCAGAAGAAGTGGTCTTTGAATACGAACACGGCGATGCCAAGGTGAAGCAGAACCTGAACATGCTGCTGGACGCGGCCCAAGAAGGTGACACCATTATCACGCTGGAAGTCAGTCGCCTTTCCCGTTCCACTCAGCAGCTATGCGAGATCGTGGAGGTCATCAAGAAGAAAAAGCTCCGGCTGATTATCGTGGGCAGTATCACGGTAGATTGCCGGAACGGGGACATCGATCCCATGAGCCAAGCCTTCATCCAAATGAGTGCGGTCTTCTCTGAGCTTGAGCTTTCCATCATACGTGCCAGAGTACGCAGTGGTATGCGGAACGCCAAGGAGAAAGGTGTAAAGGTCGGACGCCGACCAACCACAAAAGACGACATACCGCCGCTTTTCTACAAGCACTATCCCGCCTTTATGGCAAAGCAAATGAACGTGAGCGAGTTGGCAAGAATATGCGGGCTGAGTAGGCCGACAATTTACAAATATCTCAGATTAGTTTCATAAGCAAAAGGGAGCGCAGAAATGCGCTCCTTTTAATACCATACCTTTGGTGGTTCTCCAATATACTGCACCGTGCCTTTGAACTCTCTTCCCCAAGATTCATCAACCTGTTCTCTATAATAAATCTCACCCATTGCCCATTCACCATCATATTCTGTCATAAATACTGCCTGATCAATTGCCTTCCCTGTATAAGGCAGGATGTTTTTATCGATGAAAGGTTCATCCCGCGGTTCATCATCAGCAAAAAACTCATGGTAATCTGCATCCAGTCTATATGCAAGAGATCCGTCTCTGTATTCTTCAACACCACAAAACCCTTCACCGCATTCATCATATGTGTATCGAAATGTAGCTTGGGGATAACGCTCTGCTAAAGCTTGCACCGCAGGGCTACACGGACTCCATGCAGTTGTAAAGCAATAGCTTTGACCACTTAAGCACTCATCGTCCACATTTTTTCCTGTTCCCCAATGATCAATTACCCAATCATACTCCCTATCTGCCGGAATTGGGACGATGCGATTCAAATCAAATACCTTTTCCTCGCTTTGAACAAAACTTCGAATCTCCTCAAACAGCGCCTTATCACAATCGATTGTCAAACTGCCAAAACAACAATTAGCCATTATGCATTTCCTTTCTGCGCAGAAATGCGCTCCTTTTTCAGCAACACATAGAATCCAGAAACCCACCCATTCTCGCAACATAGTATGCGCTTTCATCGCCAAGCAAGCAATTCTCAAAATACTGCGCCTGTTCCTCCAGCATTTCATTGCCATTCTCACAGATATAGTACATGGCATCCATATATTCATCACCCTGAGAAGCACAGTCAAGCATGTATTCTTCCCATTCTTCTCCATCCATTCTGGACTTAGCCTCCAGCATTTCCTCAATCAGTTCTTCATCACGCAGCCCCGGAATCAGTACAACCTTCATAGTCTTTCCTTTCTGTGCATCGCGCACTTCAATTTGTTTTTCTCTCTCAACCTTACATATATATTATAACTAATATTTTTACTTTTTTCCAATTTCAGCAACGGCCAATTTTTCATGCATGACTATGCCATTCACTGTCAGACTCAAAATTTGAGACGATTAAAAATTCGGTGTAAAATATTAGTAGCAAAAGGAAAAATGCAACATCCTTCTGACTATGAACCCGGAGAATATCCACTGATGAAGAATTCCAAGTACCTATCCGACGTGCTTGACACGTCTTCTTTTGTTCGCGGCAAGCTCAACGTCATCAATACACCATGCGGAAGCGGCAAAACAACCGCTGCCATCAACACCATCGCGGCCTTGGCGTCATCATCCAGAAAAGCGCTGTATCTGATCGATACATCAAGTGGCCGCGACCGTCTTGAGAAAAACGAGCGCCTAACGCGGCCCTATGTTTTCTTTGAGGTCTATACCTCCTACACCTCGTTTCCGGTTCCCGAAGATGAGATCCCGGACAAGGTAGTTGTCGCCACCTATGCCAAGTTCGGTATGTGGGTTGCAGACAATCCCAACTTCGCTGCAAACTTTGAGGTCATCATCTGCGATGAAGCACACAATCTGATTGAATATTGCCGCTACAAATCAGAGCCAAATCCAACCAGCGTTGCCCGCGACGCCTTATGTCAAGCAGTAAGAAGCAGCAAAACCTTAGTCGTTGCAATGACCGCGACGCCGGATGCACTAGAGCACATGAAATGCCCGCAATATACCATTCCTATTGATGCAAGTGAACTGCGGCAGTACGAGAATCGCAACGTCGTTCACTATGCCAGTCTCAAAGGTTTGATTCAAAATCTTCCCCTCCAGCAGATCGGAGCCATCTTCACCATCCACGTCAAGCAGATGATTGAACTTGCCGCTTTGGCCGCATCGTGTGGTCGCAATCCTTTGTGCATATGGAGTCCTAACAGCCAAAGCCATCCTCTTTCTTTGGCGCAGCAAAAGGCGCGGGCCTACATCTTGGAGCATGAAGAACTGCCGCCAGAGTATGATCTTCTCATCTTCAATGCCGCCTATGAAACCAGCATCAATCTGCGTGGGCATTTCGACTTCATGATCATCCACCATTCCAGCGCTGACACCATCACACAAGCGCGGGGCCGCTATCGCAACGATCTGGATACGCTCTTTCTCTTAGACAAGGAATGCGGCATGGTGCATGTTCCTCCAGCATACATGAACCGCAAGCTCTATGCCCAAGACAAAAAGGCACTGCAAGCAGCTCTCGACATAAAAAACGACAAGGGCAACTCCTATCCATGGAAACATGTTTTGCCGCTTATGGAATCCAGCGGCTATGCTGTTCAAACCGGGCGCGATTCCAGCACATACATGATCATACAAGATGGGCCGAGCCTCGGTTCAGCGAACCGCAGTTCGCAGAACCGAACCCCGGCATTCGGCACCTGCGGTGCCTCATAAACGCGCTGCGCGCAGGAGAAAAAACATCTATCATCTACAAAATTTTAGGGGTCCTATATAGGGACCCCCATTTTTTTGCAAAAACTATGTCGTTCGCTGAACCCCCGCGACCGAAGGGAGCAGCGGGGTTCAAGCGTTGATCGGGAAAAGTGATTCTATTAACTATATTCTTTAACTTCTTCCTCTTCTTACACATAGGAAGTCGCCGGAGACGCCTTGAATGAGCATATTTTGAT
>SVHC01000034.1 GCA_015056055.1 Clostridiales bacterium
TTCGCAATGGTCGTCCGTCATCGCATTCGCTTGACGTACTTCCTTGCTCATTGGACTCTCGCCGCGCGGTTTCGCCCACTGGGCGCGCGCTTCGTTCGTCCCCTCACCAGATTTTACTGAAATCCTTCAGATTTCGGCCGTAAAATCTGCAATGAAGCGATTTTTTCTCCGTTTCGCAAGCTCTTCTGCGAAAAAATACGCTCCTCGCGGCGTACATGCCGCCGCTGCGGATTTGAACATATTCTTCTACTGTGTTGCTGATAATTTTTTAACAATCATGACATTGTACTATGCATCTTTCAATTGTTAACTTTAAGTTTTTTACAAAAAGTAACAGCCATTCGTGCCTTCCAACTCATCTAATAAGTGTAAAGGGGTGAGGAAATGGATAAGCACGAATTTTCTATGCGCGTTATAGCCTGCGAAAACCGGCTGTACCGCATTTCTACGGCGATACTGGGAAATACCTTCGACCGGGATGACGCCGTGCAGGAGACACTTTTAAAGGCCTGGGCGAATCTTTCCACTCTCCGCGAGGAGAAGCACTTCGAAACCTGGCTTATCCGCATCCTCATCAACGAATGCCGCACCGTTATCCGGAAACGGCGGCCATTCCTCCCCTTGCCCGATGTAATCGCAGCTCCCGAACCGCCGGATCCGCGGCTTTTTGAGGCGCTGCTCACACTGGACGTGAAATACCGTCTGCCGATTGTTTTGCACCATGTGGAGGATTACACCATCCACGAGACCGCCCGCATCCTGCAGCTTCCGTCCGGCACCGTCAAGTGGCGCATCGAGTACGGAAAAAAGCTGCTGCGGGAATTGCTCCGGCGAGAGGAGGAACGATAAACATGAATTTCAAAGACGCATTTACCCCTGCGCCGGAAGAATTTCATCAGAACCTCGTCAGCACTCTGACGAGCCTAGAGGAGGGGAAGAAAATGAAGAAGGCCATGATTCGATCGCCGCTTATCGCTGCCGCCGTTATCATTCTGATCGTCGGCGCATCCCTTGCAACGAGCATCAATCCCTCAACCGACCTCACCGTACCGACCGGTTATCCCAATGTTTCTGCCCCTGCACTCACAGAGCAGAACACCGCCGTTTTCGCCGAAAAGGTCGGCGATATCATCACTTTCGGCTCTTACGAGCAGGACAACAATCTTGAAAACGGCGCGGAGCCCATCGAATGGCAGATTCTGGACATTCAGGATGGACGCGCGCTCGTGATCAGCAAATATGGACTGGACACCCAGCCCATCCACAACACGCACGAGGAAGCCACCTGGGAAACCTGCGACCTGCGCGTATGGCTGAACGGGGAATTCATGGACGCAGCCTTTACGGATGATGAACGCGCAAAGATTCCCACCGTAACCGTAGTGGCGCACAAGGATCCCAGTGCTTATGACATTTCTCCATCGGTTCCGGCAGATATCGATCCGGGCAACGACACGGAAGATCAGGTATTCATACTGAGTTCCATGGAAGTTCACCATTACTTTAACGGCGCAGGCGCTCGCAGATGCAAGGCAACGGAATACGCGATTGCAAAGGGCGCATGGGTGCATGACGGCGAAACCGAGTACCTCAGTCTGCCGTCTCCCGGACGCGGAACCGATACGGACGACTACGGATATTGCTTCTGGTGGTTCCGCTCCCCCGGCATGGTTCAAGGCACCTTTGCCTATGCCAATGCTGACGGGCACTATCTGCTGAACAACAGTCTTGAGCACACCCGAAAGGTATTTGCCTACAGACCCAGCCGTGAAGGATATATTTGCGTGCGCCCGGCAATGTGGATTGAGCTGACTCCGGCAGCCGAAACCGCAAATAAAACGCCTTCTGTCACGCCCATTCCCCTTTCGCCGGAAACAACTGATTTCGCAGAGAAAATCGGCGATATCATCACCTTCGGTTTCTATGAGCAGGATAACAACCTTGAAAACGGCGTGGAACCGATTCAGTGGCAGATTCTGGAAGCGCAGGATGATCGCATACTCGTAATCAGCAAGTACGCACTGGAAATGATGCAGTATCACAATACGATTGCTGAAGACAGTTCCATCACCTGGGAAACATGGGATATCCGCGCCTGGCTGAATAACGAATTCCTGCAAACAGCCTTCACGGACGAAGAACGCGCAAGCATCCCCACCGTAACCGTAAAGGCAGAAGGAACCCGCCATTACGCGACCGACCCGGGCAACGATACCGAGGATCAGGCATTCCTTCTGAGCTACATGGAAGCGCTGCATTATTTCAAGTCGGCAAAAATTCGCAAGTGCCAGCCGACGTTATATGCAATTGCGCAGTATGAACCCGCAAGCGAAGATGCTTTGAGTCCGGCATATATCTACAACGCCGCTTCCGGTAACTGCCACTGGTGGCTGCGCACACCCGGCGAATTCCCCGGAAGTGCAACGTCTGTCATGGCAAGCGGAAATGTAGGCTTTATGGGCTATGCCACCTTGTATGGCAGTGAAGCCAATGGTCGGGATTTCTACGAAGGTATCCGCCCTGCGCTTTGGATCGACTTGAAAACCGGAACACAATTCATGGGTGAAATGCCCGTGGACATCGTAGTTACCGCCACGCCGGCGCCCATCCCGGCGGAAAACAATGCCACTGTGGTAACCGCCACTGCCACGCCGACTCCCGCGCCCGTCAGCACTGCCACAAAGGAACTGACCATCGTGGGCGGTTATTCCTTCGATTACCGCCTCACCAAGGCAGTTGAAATCTTCCGGGAACGTCATCCGGAATATAAAGTAAAGCTCCAGGAGTACCCCTACATGAATCCCAGCGAGGTCGTGACGGGACTTACGCAGAATGAGGCTGGATACGATATCGTGCTCATGTCGCACGATGACAGCATACCCTATATCACCTCCGGCATCCTCATGGATCTTTCCGAAAACGCCGTGATCGCAGATAACCTCGCGCAGTGGCTGGAAATGCCCTTCCTGTGGGAAGACGATGGAAGCCTGTACGGCATCCCTTTCTCGGTACAGCCGCAGGGATTCATGGTTGTCCGCGAAAACCTGGATGCGCTCGGCATCGAAATTGCTTCCGACTGGACGTGGGATGACTTCCTGGCCCTTGCAGAAAAACTTCCGGAAGACGGAATCATGAATCTTGCAATGGATACCCAGAGCTGGAACATTCTGTTTGAGCAGTACGAAAGCAAGTACCGTGACCGCATCACCGGGGAAGTAAACTACGACACAGAAACCTTCCGTCAGCTCATAGCAATGTGGGATCAGCTGATTGAGGAAGACCACATTGCCTACGGCTACAACAATGTGCTGTTGGAGCACGGCTACATGGGCCTGAACGAAGTCCCCGTGAAAGACTATGTATACCTGGGCATGCCCACGCTGGACGGCGAGTATGTAACGCCCGTCATGATGGACGCATACTACATCAACAAGAACAGTGAACATGCCGATGCAGCCGTGGAACTGATGGAAATCCTTACTTCCCTTGAGGCACAGAGCCATACTATGGGCGCGTCCCAGCTCTTCCTGGAAGCCGAGCAATGCGTCGCCTACAGTGATAATACATGGATAATGCTGGGCATGATACCTACGGAGGAATCCATGCAGATGTGGACGCATCTTCTGAAAACGGGTGAGCTTACGGTTCGCCTTGAAAACGACACCGTGAATCGATCGAACCTGATCCGCAGCCTTGTCATGGATGAAATTGGCGTGGATGAATTCGTCGCTGCACTGCAGGAAAGTTCCGCTGCGAATATCAGTAAGTAAACCAAAGCAGCATTGCGGGCGCGCCTCCGTTCCGGAGGCGCGCCCTTTGCCATATTCCTTCACAATCTTATCACTTTCAAGCCTTGAAAAATAACACGCAAAGAGCTATCCTAGTTACGGTATTTTCGACAAATTTTGCAGAAAAGAGTGATTGTATTCCATGGAACACAAGCGTCTGAAGGTTCAATTCCCGAAATTTTATCCTCATCTTCACCTTCCCGGCGTTGGAACGCGCACGGTCAAAACGCTGATATCCGCTACGATCATCTCCATCGTTTATGCACTTATCAACCGCAATGCATGCTTTGCCTGCATCGGCGCGGTATTCGGAATGGGTGGTACCTTCCGCGGCGGTCTGCAGAGCGGCGGAAACCGCTTTATCGGCACCCTCATCGGCGGCCTGATTGCAATTCCCTTTTACTGGCTGGTGCATATTTTCCAGTCGCCGATCCCGGATTGGGCATGGATGCTCGTAGGTCTTTTCCTTGTTCTGTATATCAGCCAGATTTTCAGCGCAAACGGCGGCATTCAGCCCGGCGCAGTTGTTTTCTATGTTGTACTGTACACGGTTGCAGAGCATCTGTTTGTCAGCTACACGATCAACCGTATTATTGATACCGGTCTGGGCGTGCTGCTCTCGTTGATCATCAACACCATTTTCCCCTCTCCCATGGAGAAGGCTGCCTGCGAAAAGGAAGCCCTTGAAGCCTCTCAGAAAGAAACAAAATAACATCGGTTCATACGCAGCATGCAAAAAATTGCATGCTGCTTTTTTACACCTCATCCGTCAGTCCGGAGCACTCGTCCAAAACCCTCCCTCTTGCTTCACCTCACCGTGCTTGACAACAATTCCTGTTTCCCATATACTACTGTTATCCATGAATCCATACTCAATCGGAGGTCAATATGAAAGCTGTAATCACCGTCGTAGGTAAGGACACGGTCGGCATTATCGCCAAGGTCAGCCAGCTGTGCCAGAATATGAATGCCAACATCAGCGATATTTCCCAGAAGGTCATGGGCGATCTTTTCGTCATGATCATGCTTGTCGAAATCGATAAGCTCAACGTAAAGTACACCGAATTTGTCGATGCAATGAACGCACTGGGCGATCAGGAAGGTCTGAAAGTCCATACGATGCATGAAGATATCTTCAATGCAATGCACAGGGTATAAAAGCTATGATTAACGATCGCGATATTCTTGAAACGATACAGATGATCTCGCAGGAGCATCTGGATGTTCGTACCGTTACCATGGGCATTTCCCTTCACAGCTGCGCCGATGAAGATGCCAAGCGCGCCTGCGAAAAAATGTACACCAAAATCTGCCGCAAGGCCGAAAACCTTGTAAGTGTTGCCTGCGATATCGAAAAGGAATATGGTATTCCGATCATCAACAAGCGAATCTCCGTCACGCCGATTTCGTATATCATCGCAGCTGCTGCGGGCGATGATCCGAATTTCGACGCCACGCCCTACGCCGAAACCCTGCAGCGCGCAGCGGATACCTGCGGCGTAAACTTCATCGGCGGTTTTTCCGCACTGGTGCAGAAGGGCATGTCCGTTGCGGACAATGCACTGATCAATTCCATTCCCTCCGCACTCACGCAGACGCGCAATGTCTGCTCTTCCGTAAATATCGCCTCCACGCGCGCAGGCATCAATATGGATGCAGTCGCACGCATGGGTCACATTATCCGTGAACTCGCTGAGCGTACCCGCGATCAGGATTCCATCGGCTGCGCAAAGCTCGTCGTATTCGCCAACGCCACGGAGGACAATCCCTTCATGGCAGGCGCATTCCACGGTCAGGGCGAAGGCGAATGCATGATCAATGTTGGCGTTTCCGGCCCCGGCGTTGTCAAAAAGGCACTGGAAAAGTGCGACGGCGATCTTGCCGACGTGGCTGAAACCATCAAGCGCACTGCTTTCAAAATCACCCGTATGGGTCAGCTGGTTGCACGCGAGGCTTCCAGCCGCCTGAAGGTCCCCTTCGGTATCGTCGATCTTTCTCTGGCTCCCACTCCGGCACAGGGCGACTCCGTTGCTCACATTCTGGAGGAAATGGGTCTTGAAACCTGCGGTTCCTGCGGCACCACTGCTGCGCTTGCCCTTCTTAACGACGCAGTCAAAAAGGGCGGCGTAATGGCCTCTTCGCAGGTAGGCGGTCTTTCCGGCGCATTCATCCCCGTTTCCGAGGATGCCGGCATGATCAACGCCGTAAAGTGCGGCGCACTTTCCCTGAATAAGCTGGAAGCAATGACGGCTGTCTGCTCTGTAGGTCTTGACATGATCGCTGTTCCCGGCGATACGCCTGCGGAAGTTCTCTCCGCCCTGATTGCAGATGAAGCTGCCATCGGCGTGATCAATTCCAAGACCACCGCCGTGCGCGTAATCCCGGCATACGGCAAAAACGTGGGCGATGTGGTTTCCTTCGGCGGTCTGCTCGGCGAAGCTCCGATTATGCCCATCAGCGGCTATTCTCCCGCAAAGTTTATCCGCCGCGGCGGTCGTATCCCCGCGCCGATTCAGAGCCTGAAAAACTGATCATACAAAAGATGCGCCCTGAAAACAGGGCGCATCTTTGCCTATTAATGGAGGTTCTCATGGGCTATATCGATCTTCACCTTCATACTACGCATTCGGACGGTTCACTCACGCCGGAAGAGATGGTCATGCGTGCAAAGGCAGCAGGCGTAACCACGCTTGCCATTGCCGACCATGATGTGATCACCGGCAGTATCGAAGCTGTGCCCATCTGCGAACGCGAAGGAATCCGGCTGATTCCCGGCGTGGAAATCGACACACTGACGGGCAACACCCTTGTACATGTGCTTGCCTATTTCCCGCACGGCGATTCCGGAAAAAACGCCTTCGAAAATGAACGATTTCTTTCCCTGATTACCGACAGCCGCGAAAAGCTGGACGGCATGAGCACCATTCTGATCGAACGCCTCGCACAGCGGAATGCAAATGTAAGCGTGGAAGAATTCAGGGCATTCCCCGAACACAAGGGCGACGGCGGATGGAAGGCACTTTACTACCTTGCGCATAAAGGCGTAGTACAAAAGCCCAAGCATGCGCTCGGGCTTTATGAACAAATGGGTGTTTTATACGGAAATCAGGATTTCGTAAGCACGGAAAAGGCCATAGAGATCATCCATGCCTGCTCCGGCCTTGCCGTGATGGCGCATCCGCTTTCTACCTTCGGCGACCCGTTGGAAAAGAAGGTGCTGGACGCTCTGGGCGCAGGCTTTGACGGCATCGAGTGCCACTATCCCAAGCACGATTCAAAAACCACCTGGCTCCTTCGCACCATCTGCAAAAGACACGGACTTTTTGAAACCGCAGGCAGCGATGACCACGGAACCTTTTCCGGCGCGCCGGCAGGGTCGCTTAAAATCAGCGACCTTCCCTGCGGATGGTAAAGGAGAATTCCGTTCCTTCGCCCGGGCGACTTTTTACCCAGATATCCTCACCCATCCAGCGCAAAAGTTCACGCGCGATGGAAAGGCCCAGTCCCGAGCCCTGCGAGCTGTGCGCCTTATCCGCCTTATAGAACCGTTCAAATACATACGGCAGATCGGCCTCGGAAATTCCGGGGCCGTTATCTTTTACGGTAACGGTCACCTTCTCCTCGTCCCATTCGGCGTCCAAGCCAATCTGGCAGCCCTCGCCGGAATATTTGATGGCATTGTCCAAAAGGATTACCAGAACCTGCTCGATCCTGTCCGGATTGGTATTGCACACGGGGCAATTCCAAACAGAATCCGCACAGCCAAACAGTCGTCCCTGCTCCTGTGCCGCCTGCGCATACCGCTCGCAAACATCGCCAAGCAGTTCACGCATATCCACGGACTCTTTCTGCACGGAAATGGAACCGGACTGCAGACGCGAAAGCTCCATAAGGTCATTGATCAGGCGGGAAAGACGCATAATCTCGCGCAGAATAATATCATAATACCTGCGCTGCGTTTCTTCATCCCGTACCAAGCCATCCCTGAGCGGCTCAATCAGGCCGCGCACCGCCGTAAGCGGCGAACGGAATTCGTGGGAAACATTGGCAACATAATCGCGCCGTGTGCGTTCAAGCCGCTCCGCCTGCGTAATATCGCTGAAAAGCGCAACCGCACCCGCAAGCACGCCTTTATCGTCGTGCAGCGGTGCTACAGTCATTCGTATCAGCTTGTCAGCCACGGTAAACTGGCGCGTTCTTTCTTCCCTGCTTGAAATAACGGTGTCAAAATCCTCGCGAATCTCTTCATGGGTCAGCATACCGTTTTCATCGCTGATATTGCCCATCATTTCCCGCAGAGCCGGATTCTGATGCGTTACTCTGCCGCGCATATCCACGCCGACGATTCCCTCGCCAATGCCGTCAATCATGTGCATAAGGCGCTTCTTTTCCAACTCAACTTCGGAAATCGTCCGCTCCAGTTCAACCGCCATGTAGTTGAGCGATTGTCCCAGCTGTCCTACCTCACCGCGCCATTCGTCACTTGCGCGCACTTTGAAATTGCCGGCCGCCATTGCCATTGCGTCATCGCGCATTTTGCGCAGGGGATTGACGATATTGGCCGTAAGGTAATACGTTACCAGAAAAATAAACGGAATACCGATCAAAAGCGACATGGCAAGAGCCCCAATCAGGCTGCTAAGCGCCGCCATTGCTTCAAACAGCGGCACAAACAGGAACACTGCGCCGATAAGTTCTTCGCCATGATAAATCGGTTGACTTACGAAAACAATATCCTGCGACGGAAACCATTCAAAGTCGCTGGTGTTCAAAGCTTCTCCCGCCAGTGTGCGCTGAACAACCGTATTGAATCCGATCAGCAGTTCATCAGCCAGAATATCGCTTTTCACAAGCACATTTCCGCCGGCATCGATTACCATGCCGTACACGCCGATCAGCGATTCGTCATCCCGCTTGATATCAATCAGGGACTGCAAAATTTCATCATCCAGGCGATTTCCGTACCGGGACACAAGCGTTGCCACTGCCGACGCACGCGGACGCAGTTCCTGCTCTTTGATCCTTGAAAACGTGGTACTGGAAACCATGCCAAAGAAAAACGTCGTAAGCAGCGCTGTCAAAATCACCGTGGCGATTACCACGGTGATGATGCGCACTTGCAATGCGCTGTGCTTCATGCTTCTTTCGCCTCTTCCGGGCGCACTTCAAACTTATATCCCACGCCGTACACTGTGACAAGCGACCACGCAACGCCCTCCAGCGGCAGTTTCTGTCGGATGCGCTTAATATGTGTATCCACCGTACGGGTATCGCCGAAGAAATCATATCCCCATACGCGCGAAAGAATCTGTTCGCGGCTGAATACCTGCCCGGCATTTGCCGACAACAGATGCAGAATTTCCACTTCCTTGGGCGTGCAGGGAATGATCTGGCCCTTTGCCTTCACCTGATAATTGCCGAGATTGACCTCCAGCTGCGGGAAACGCACGATCGTGGAATCCTGCACGGCAGGCTCCGCCTGGCGGCGCAAAACCGCCTTAATGCGCGCAATCACCTCGCGCGGACTGAAGGGCTTCACAATGTAATCATCCGCGCCGAGTTCAAGACCAAGAATCCTGTCGATCTCTTCGCCTTTTGCGGTCAGCATAATAATCGGCGTGTTGGCCGTCTGACGAATCGTGCGGCATACATCCGTGCCGTTCATACGCGGCATCATAAGATCCAGCACGATCAGATCGGGATGCAGCGTTTCGCGCATTTCCAGCGCCTGCTGCCCGTCGAATGCGGATGCAGATTCAAAACCTTCACTTTTTAAATAAATACCGAGCGACTCATGAACCACAGGGTCATCATCGCAAATCAAAATCAAAGGACACATAGACATCTATTATCACCTCACCTTTATTATATCGGAATCGACGTTTTCTGGCAAGGCGTTTGCATAAACCTCCATAATATGTTCAAATTTTCCACGCATATATGCCATATGGTGTGGAATGCTGAAAGCAGCATATCGCAGGAGGTTCTTTTTTTATGAATCAAACGGTCAGCCTTCTCAAGGAAATCTGGTCCGGAGCACGGCAGGGGCTTGAATCTCTCCGCGCAATTCTCGACATTACCGACGACACAAATTTCCGCAACGAACTCTACAATCAGGAAACGCAGTACCAGAACATCGTGCGCGACGCCGAAAACCAACTCGCTGCACAGAATGACCGGCCGGATGGTGTAAATGCCATGACACGCGTGTGCACATGGACCGGAATCCGCATGGATACCTTTGCAAACAAGTCAACGCCTCATCTGATCGGCATGATCATTCAGGGCAACACTATGGGCATTATTGAAATCACAAAGGTACGCGCCGATTATCCGGAGGCAGACCAAAATGCGCACAGCCTTGCCGCCGCCCTGATTACGCTGCAGCAGGACAATATCGACCGCTGCCTGCCTCTTCTGCAGCAGGCGGAGGCACTTACCGCCGCAAGATAAGTTTTGACGCAAAATTTACCCATCTGCTTTCAAAGACACAACACCCCTGATGTATACTGTCAAAAATTTGATTTGCAATACATCGGGGGTGTTTTGTGTGTCCATTCTGAAAAAGGCCTACAAGCGCTATCTTCTCGACGCCATGAGTGCCATGGCAATGGGGCTTTTCGCATCGCTGATTATCGGCTCGATTCTGGGCCAGCTTGCCAAGATCAACTTCCTTTCATTCCTCGCTCCGTATTCCCAGATGATCGGAGCATCCTCTCCTGTCGTGGGCGCAGCCATCGGCGTTGCCATCGGCTATGGTCTGAAAGCGACTCCTCTTGCACTGTTTTCCGGTGCAGCCATCGGCGCACTCGGTTATTCCGGTCATTTTAACTTTGCAGGAAGCCCGGATTTTGTCAGCGCATTCTGCGGCGGCGGCCCGCTGGGTGCATATATTGCTGCCATCGTTGGAATTGAACTGGGTTCCCTCGTAAAGGGAAAGACCAAGCTGGATATCATCGTTGTTCCCATCGTGTCCATCGTTTCCGGCGGTCTGGTCGCTCAGTTTATGAATCCCTACATTACCGCCGGTACCCAGGCGCTGCAGTCCTTCCTTGGAATGGCAACTTCGCTGCAGCCTGTTCCGATGGGCATCATCATTTCGGTGTGCTTCGGTCTGGCGCTCACCGCACCCATTTCCTCCGCAGCGCTGGCAGCCGTAATTTTTGCCGGTTCTCCCGCAACAATGGATCAGGGACTCCTCCTCGCAGCAGGCGCTGCCACCGTGGGCTGCTGCTGCCAGATGGTCGGGTTTGCCGTATCCAGTTTCCGTGAAAACGGCATGGCAGGCCTCGTCGCACAGGGTGTAGGCACCTCCATGCTGCAGGTTGGCAACATTCTCAAGCGCCCGGCAATTCTTGTTCCCGCAACGCTTACCTCCGCTATCCTTGGCCCGATTGCAACAACCCTTCTTCCGATGTACAATGCATCCGTTTCCGCCGGTATGGGCACAAGCGGGTTTGTCGGCCAGTTCGGCACGTGGGAAGTAATGGCTGCATGCGGCTTCTCCCCGGTTTCTATTATTGTCAGAATGCTCATCCTGCATATCGTGCTCCCTGCCGCGCTTTCCCTCCTTATCTCTGAGGCAATGCGCAGGTTCGGCATGATCCGCGAAGGCGACATGAAACTCGATTTGTGACAATATATTTCAAAATTATTTCTTTAGTTTATATTTAACATTTCTTTTTGCAGGAGAAATACCTCCCCTTGGCGTAATATTAGAGTATCAGGCAACTGATGCTCTTTTTTCATGTGAAATTTTTTACAGGGAGATACATACAACCATGAGAATTACCCGCCGAATCCTGGTACTGATGCTTATTCTGGTACTCGCGCTTCCCATGATTGCACAGGCAGCAACCAATGCCGTTGTTACTGTCGATAAAATGGTAGTGCGCAAAGGTCCCGCCGCTACATACGACGTTCTGGGTTCCCTTTCCAAGGGTACCGAGGTTGAGCTCATCTCCGTTTCCGACGGAATCGCCCGTATTGTCTACAACGGCAAAACCGGCTATGCCCGTTTCAGCGATATGGAGCTCGTAATCTCCGAAGAAACGCAGACCCCTTCCTCCACCGTAACACCTGCTCCGCAGGGCGGCACCAAGGGCTATGTTATCGCTTCCGAGCTGAATGTATACGCCAAGGCGGATACCTCCTCCGAAATCGTGAAAACGCTTTCTCACGGAGATACCATCATGCTGTACTCGCAGAAGGACGGCTGGGCACAGATTGCAGAAGGTTACACCTTCATCGGCGGTCTGAATTCCCAGAAGAGTTCCTATTCCGCGCAGACGCTGACGGTTGCAGCTTCCTCCCTGACGGTTTATCTGCAGCCCTCCGCATCCTCCGAGAAACTCGGCTCTCTTAAGTCCGGCACCAAGGTCAACACGTTGGCTATTCGCGGTGACTGGGCACGCATTGAAAAGGACGGCATGGTCGGCTATGTCAAGGTGTCCGGCTTTGCCAGCGGCGATGCAACCACCGCTCCTGCACCCTCGCCGACTCCTTCTTACGCTGACCTTTCTGCCGTAGATGCATATGCCGCTACTGCACGCAGCCGTATCTATGTATACGAAAAACCCTCGACCTCTTCCACCAAGCTCGGCTATCTCAACGCCGGCGAGACCATCACCGTCATCGCAAAGAATGATACCTGGGCCCGCATACAGAAGGGCAGCGCCATCGGTTATGCCAAGCTTGACGGCCTGAACACCGTTATCACCGGTGAAACGCTCAGCAGCGTAACGGCCTATCAGGCAACCGTAACCAAGACCCTGTACGCCTATGTCAAGCCCAATGATGCTTCCACCTGCCTTGGCTCCCTGAAGGCCGGTGAAACCGTCATTGTATCCGCTGTTGGCGAAAAATGGGCAAAGGTCGAAAAAAACGGCGAAACCGCTTATGTTCTGCTTTCCGGTCTCCAGAAGGTTACTTACGATACTTCTTCCGCCAAGCCTGCCGTAACCAACGCAACCACGAAGGTCTACGCTTCCGCCAGCACTAGTTCCACCGTCCTGAGCACCCTTTCCGCCAGCGATACGGTGAATGTTCTGGCAGTCAACGGCAGCTGGGCCCGCATTGAAAAGGACGGCAACGTCGGTTATTGTAAAAAGGCCAACCTCACCGTAGTGGAATATGTTACCCTCAAAAGCGGTTCTTCCGGCTCTGCCGTAACCAAGCTGCAGAAGCGTCTTGAAGAACTCGGCTATTTCGACGGAGCAGTCTCCGGCAATTATTCCGCACTGACCACAGCGGCAGTAAAGCGTTTCCAGGCAGCGGCAAACCTCTCCACCAGCGGCATTGCCGATGCGGCTACGCAGTCCGCATTGTATTCCTCCGGCGCAAAATCCTCCTCCATCTGGAACACCTCTCTCTCCAAGGGTTCTTCGGGTGAAAACGTTGTACGACTGCAGACCCGCCTGATTTACCTTGGTTATCTGGCCGATTCCGCAGACGGCAGCTACGGCTCCATGACGGCAACTGCCGTATCCGCCTATCAGAAGGCTATGGGCATTAAGGCGACCGGCACCGCCGATTCCAAGACGCTCAGAAGCATTTTCTCCTCTGATGCAAAGGAATACACCGGCGCTTCCACTTCCCCCGACGGTTCCGATGGCGGTTCCGCCAACAGCAAGCCTTCCACTGTCGGCAAGTCCAACCGCGAAATCATCGTGGAATCCGCACTTGCACAGCTTGGAAAGCCCTATGTATACGCGAATGCAGGCCCCGACGCATTTGACTGCTCCGGTCTGGTATTCTACGCTTACAAGCAGGTAGGTATCACCCTCACCCGCTCCGCGCAGACGCAGGGCTATTCCGACGGCACCAAGATTGAAAGCATTGATGATCTTAAGCGCGGCGATATCGTCTGCTTCAACACGGTTGAAAATGACGGTGACCTGAGCGACCATACCGGTATTTATCTCGGCAACGGTCAGTTCGTTCATGCTTCCTCTACCGGCGGCAAAGTAGTTGTCAGCTCCATCAGCGGAAACAGCTATTATGTACGCGCGTTCTCCTGGGGCCGCAGAGTCCTGAACTAACGGCAATCCATATCGCAGCCGCTCTCCGGTAATTCGGAAAGCGGCTGTTTCTTTGCGTTATTTTACCGTCAAAGCCCATACCAATCCTTGAAAATACTTTCGTATTCAGGTATAATAATGTGAGTACTTTTGCGACAATCACAATCGTGAATATTTTTAAAGGAGCGTTTTATATGTCTTTTCGCGGAAGATTTGCCCCCAGCCCGACGGGTTATCTGCATCTTGGCGGTCTGCGCACCGCACTTTATACCTACCTTCTCGCCCGCCGCAACAACGGCACGTTCGTGCTGCGCATTGAAGATACCGACCAGGAACGCGAAGTTCCCGGCGCAGTTGAAAAAATTTATGCCAGCCTGCGCGCTGCCGGTCTGCGCTATGACGAAGGTCCGGACGTAGGCGGCCCCTATGCCCCGTACGTTCAGTCCGAGCGCAAGGATCAGTATCTGCCGTTCGCACAGCAGCTGGTTGAATCCGGTCATGCCTATTACTGCTTCTGCACCAAGGAAGAACTGGATGAGCGCCGTCAGGCCGCTTCCGAACGCGGCGAAACCTTCAAGTATGACAAGCACTGCATGAATATGTCCAAGGAAGAGCGTCAGGCCAAGCTGGATGCAGGCGTTCCCTACGTCATCCGCTTCAATATGCCCACCGAAGGCACCTCAGGTTTTGACGATCTGATCTACGGCCGTCTGGATGTTGACTGCTCCACTCTGGACGATATCATCCTGATCAAAGCTGATGGTCTGCCGACCTACAACTTCGCAAACGTAGTCGACGATCACCTGATGGACATTACCATGGTTACCCGCGGCACGGAATACCTTTCCAGCACGCCGAAGTACAATCTCATTTACGAAGCTCTCGGCTGGACTCCGCCGCAGTATCTGCATCTGCCCACCGTTATGGCTGACGCTACCCGTAAGCTTTCCAAGCGCTACGGCGATCCGTCCTTTGAAGACCTGCTGGATATGGGCTATCTGCGCGACGCTATCATCAACTTTATCGCACTTCTGGGCTGGAGCCCGCGCAACGAGCGCGAGTTCTACACCATGGAAGAGCTGGAGCAGATTTTCGACGTTGAGGGTCTGAACAAGTCTCCCTCCCTGTTCGATATGCAGAAGCTCACCTGGTTCAATGCCGAATACATGCGCCAGCTGCCCTTCGAGGAGTATCTCGCCATCGCAACCCCGTGGTTTGAGAAGGTTCTGGAGCCCGGCAAGTTTGACCTGCGCCGTCTGGCAGAACTCACCCACAGCCGTACGGAAGTTCTGAACCGCCTGCCGGATATGGTATCCTTCCTGGCCGAAATGCCGGAATTCGATAACGAACTGTACACCCACAAGAAGATGAAGACCAACCCTGAAGTAGCCAAGCAGGCTCTGGAATGGGTACTGCCGGTGCTGGAGGGTGCTCCGGAATGGACCGAAACCACGCTGCATGATCTGCTCATGCCTGCCATCGCCGAATCCGGCATGAAGAATGGTCAGGTTCTGTGGCCGCTGCGCATCGCCATTTCCGGCCGCGAAGCTACGCCCGGCGGAGCCATGGAAATCATGTATCTGCTCGGTCGTGAAGAGACCCTGAACCGTATTCGTCTTTCCCTCTCCAAACTATGAGAAAGAAACTTTATAACGCTTTCTTTGCGCTTTCCCGGCGCGGTGCCTTCCGTTGGATGGGCGACCGCGCCTTCCTGCGCCTGCAATACTTTCTGAAGCGCGGCAAAATTCTGCACCTGAATCCGCCGAAAACATATGGCGAAAAGCTGCAGTGGCTCAAACTCCATGACCGCAATCCTGAGTATTGCACGATGGTGGATAAAATCGCTGCACGCGATTTTGTAGCCGCGCGCGTGGGTGAAAAATACCTGATCCCGGAAATTGCACGGTATGACCGCGTGGAGGATATCAACTGGGAAAAATTGCCCAACCGCTTCGTCATGAAATGCGCACACGGCTCCTCCGCAAACATCCTCTGCCGCGACAAGGACCTGCTCGACATTGAAGATGCAAAGCAGAAGCTGAATGGCTGGATGCAGCGCAACTGGTTCTGGGTAAGCCGCGAGTGGCCCTACAAGGACATTCCTGCCCGCATTCTGGTGGAAACTTTTCTCCCCTCCGAAGAGGATGTTCCGCGCGATTACAAAATCCTCTGCTTTGACGGAGAGCCGAAATACATTATCGTGGATTTCGACCGTTTCACCAACCACACGCGCAACTATTACGATACCGACTGGAACCGTCTTGATATGACCAACCGTCACCCGAACTATCTGGGACCTGTTGAACGTCCCCATGAGCTTGATGAAATGCTGGATGTAGCACGCAAGCTTTCGCAGGGCGTACGGCACCTTCGCGTTGACCTCTACGCCGTTTCTGGCAAGGTTTATTTCGGAGAACTCACCTTCTACCACGGATACGGCATGGAAGAATATTCGCCCGAATCCTTTGAATACGAAATGGGTTCGTTGATCCGCCTGTAAAGCCAAAGGAGGCCAAGCCATGAATATCGTTGTTCTGGACGGATATGCCCTGAATCCCGGCGACCTGAGCTGGGAGGCTTTTGAGGCATTGGGCAATTTGACCGTTTACGACCGCACGCCGCCGGAACTCGTCGCTGAGCGCATCCGCGGGGCCGAAATCGTTTACACCAATAAGACGATTCTGAATCGCGAAATCATCGAAAATGCCGATGCGCTTGCATTTATCGGCGTTCTCGCTACCGGTGTGAATGTCGTCGATCTCGATGCCGCGCACGAAAGGGGCATTCCGGTTGCAAATGTTCCCGCATACAGCACGCCTTCCGTGGCGCAGATGACCATTTCTCTCCTTCTGGAACTCTGCCTGCATGTCGGCGACCACAGCCGCCTTGTTCACGAGGGAGAATGGACTGCTTCGCCGGACTTCTGCTTCTGGCGCTATCCGCTCATCGAGCTTGAGGGCAAAACCCTCGGTATCATCGGCCTTGGTTCCATCGGTCGCGCAGTGGCGAAAATCGCTTCCGCATTCGGTATGCGCGTGATCGCATATCGCGGACATGGCGAAGGCGTAGAAATGCGCACACTGAATGAGCTTCTCGCCGAAGCCGATATCATCAGCCTGCACTGCCCGCTTACCGCCGATAACCGCCACATGATCAATGCCGAATCCATTGCTCTCATGAAGAAGGGCGCTTTCCTGATCAACACGGCCCGCGGTCCTCTGGTGGATGAAGCTGCGCTTGCTGACGCCCTTACTACCGGTCATATCGCAGGCGCTGCGGTGGATGTAGTTTCCTCCGAGCCTATTCGCGCAGACAATCCGCTGCTTTCCGCACCCAACTGCATCATCACGCCGCATATCGCATGGGCGCCCTATGCCGCCCGCGTGCGTCTGATGGATATTGCGGCAAATAACCTGAAAGCATTTCTGGCAGGGAATCCCGTAAATGTCGTAAATCCCTGATTGTTCAAAAAGCAGCATGCAAAAAACACGTATCGCACCGTTTGGGTGGATACGTGGTTTTTTATGTTCTATTCTTCGGACGAATCCGTCTTTCGCTTTTTAATTATGCGCCCAATCACGAAATATGCAATCGTCGTCAGGAACACCGTCACTGCCGTAAAGCATACTGTAATAAGGATACTCAGATACCACGGCGCGGATTGCATGGCATACAAAGCGGGATGCCTTACATAGTCATAGTATTTTGCAAGGCTGCGTCCTGCGCAGGCTCCCAGCTGAACAAAGATGAATACCTTCAGGTATTTATGTGCTTTTTCCATGCAGTCACCACCTTTTTGCATGCGGATGTACTTCTAATCCCGCCACGCCTCATCCGTGGCGTAGAGTTTGCGGTAAATACGCTGCATACGCTCGTCGATATCCGCAATGGCAACAGCACAGTCATACAATTCGTCGCGCACGTAGGAAGGCACTTCACCCGTTGCCTTATATTTGAGCTGGTGTTCAAGGCTTGCCCAGAAGTCCATTGCAATGGTGCGAATCTGCACTTCGACCGGGGTAACCCTGCGCTCCTCGGAAAGGAACACCGGTACTTCAATCACAAGATGAAGACTGCGATAACCGTTTTCCTTAGGATAAGCTATGTAATCCTTGGTTTTCAGGAGTCTTATATCATCCTGCGCAACCAGAAGGTCGGCAATGCGGTATATATCATCCTTATAGTTGCATATGACGCGAACGCCCGCAACGTCAAAAAGGTTTTCCCGTATTGCTTCAATCGTCATGGGAAGATTCCTGCGCCGGAGTTTTTCAAAAATGCTGGAAGGCGATTTCAATCGATATTCCATATGATGAATGGGATTGTGATCGAATTTCATATGGAATTCGTCGTCCAGTATTTCCAGTTTCGTGCGCACTTCTTTAATAGCTGCGCTGTACTGCTGCTGCAGGGCAAAAAGCCCATTTATTTTTTCGATAATTGCCGGATCGGTAATGGATGCTGTATCCGTCAGATTCAGCTGCATCATCCTGTCCGCACCTGCATATAGCGGCATATGCTCACCTTCTTTCTGCCACGGAAACCCGTTTTGTTCCCTATGATTATTATACCATATTTGCGCAGGTTTTCAAATAGCTTTTGTGGCATAATATGGAGGTAATTTCAAATTCGTTTTGGCATTTTGCCGAATTCGCTGATTTATTATATGTTTTCCAAGCATAAAAAAGTACATCATGCAAAATACCGGCAGAAACCGACAAAGTTCCCACCGGCATTGCAGGCAGTCAATTTATTTGAACTTTTCGTAGATAACCGTTTCTTCCATCGGGCGAGACTGAAAGTGAAGGTCCAAAGGCTTTGCATCTTCCGAAGGATATCCCATCACAAGCAACGCTGTGGGTTCAACATTTTGCGGAATATTGAAAACCTCGCGCATTGCAGCGGGGTCAAAATGCATTACCCAGCAAGTTCCGATTCCCTCATTTTGTGCTGCAAGCATCATATGCGTGGCAACAATAGCCGCATCTATCGGCGAGGAAAGTGCTCCATCGTATTTTCTGGTCCAGCTTTCTTCTTTGTTGTGACAAATAAGCATTGCCGTCGGTGCATTAAAATGGCACTTTGTGCAGTTTTTAAGATTCGCGATCGACTCATCGGTATTCAAGACCAAAATTCTTTGCGGCTGATAATTGCAGCCGGTAGGTGCTTTGTGCCCCGCTTCAAGAATTTTATCAATCACAATTTGCGGCAAATGCTCCTGTTTGAAGCTCCGCACGGAATAACGCTCTGAAATCACACGTTCAAAATCCATAATTACACCCCTGTCCATTTTCATTTAACAATCATCCGTAATACAGTAAAGGGTATAGCTTCGTTTAAAAAGCCATACCCTTTTCCATTCAAATTGCGTTCTTATGAACCCATGCGTGATCGCACAGTGCTGCCTTTTTATTGCTTAGCACAGAACGTCGTTTGCGTAGAGCTCGAACTTTGCGCACAGTTCTTCGACGCGTGCCTTGACTGCGGGAACAGCTTCCTCGCCGCCCTTAACGATCTCAGCAATGCAATCTGCAATTACATCCATCTCGGCAACGCCCATACCGCGGCTGGTAACGGCCGGAGTACCTACGCGGATACCGCTGGTAACCATGGGAGAAAGAGTCTCCTTCGGAATGGTGTTCTTGTTGACGGTGATGTTGGCCATGCCGAGCAGCTTCTCCAGCTCCTTGCCGGTGACGCCGGTGCCGGTCAGGTCGATCAGCATGAGGTGGTTGTCGGTGCCGCCGGAAACCAGACGCAGACCGCGCTTGGTCAGGCCTTCTGCCAGAGCCTTGGCATTTTCCTTGATAGCCTTCTGATAAGCAGCAAACTCGGGCTGTAGTGCTTCCTGGAAGCAAACGGCCTTAGCAGCGATGATGTGCATCAGCGGGCCGCCCTGCGTGCCGGGGAAGATAGCCTTGTCGATGGCCTTTGCATATTCCTTCTTGCACAGGATCATGCCGCCGCGGGGGCCGCGCAGGGTCTTGTGCGTGGTGGTGGTAACGATATCGGCGTACTCAACGGGGTTGGAGTGCTCGCCAGCGGCAACGAGACCTGCGATGTGAGCCATGTCAACCATCAGGAGAGCGCCAACTTCGTCCGCGATTGCGCGGAACTTGGCGAAATCGATCTCGCGCGGATATGCGCTTGCGCCGGCAACGATCAGTTTCGGCTGGCACTCAACAGCGATCCTGCGAACTTCTTCGTAATCGATGTACTCATCATCGCCTACGCCGTAAGCAACGAAGTTGAAGTACTTACCGGACATGTTAACGGGGCTGCCATGGGTCAGGTGACCGCCATGGGACAGATTCATACCCAGAACGGTGTCGCCCGGCTGAAGCAGAGCGAAATATACGGCGGTGTTTGCCTGTGCGCCGGAATGGGGCTGCACATTGGCATGTTCCGCACCAAAAAGCTGGCATGCACGCTGGCGTGCAAGATTTTCCACTACATCCACGCAGCCACAACCGCCATAATAGCGCTTGCCCGGATAACCTTCGGCATACTTATTGGTCAGATGAGAACCCATCGCTGCGAGAACAGCGGGGCTTACAAAGTTTTCCGAAGCAATGAGCTCGATATGGGCACGCTGGCGGGCCAGTTCGGCCTCCATCGCCTGCGCGACTTCGGGATCAGCTGCCTGAATTACGCGAAAATCCATCATAGATAGCCACCTCAATTATCGTAAGTGAAATTTGTATCAGTATACACCCGATGCACCCTTCATTCAAGGATGGATTCGTTAAGGAATATCTTTTTTGGCACCAAAATATGAACTTTCATGCAGCTTTGCTTGCAAAACATTCGGAAAACAGCGCTTTTTCCCGGCATCATTTGCATCCATCGCTCGGTATTCATCCAAACTACGCCAGAGGGATGGATATACGCAGCACCGTTTCACCGCCCTCCCGGGCGATTTCCAGACGTCCTCCATGCAGAAGGGCAAAATGCCTTACTTCCACAAGGCCGATACCGTTTCCCTCCGCACGATAGGCAGAGGCGGCAGCCTCCTTTTCAAACCCGGCACCGTCATCGCGCACCTCAAGAAGAAACTCTTCCCCCTTTTTCAGCGCACGTACGGCAATTCGGCTTTGTGCATATTTCAGCGCATTTGCAACCAGATTGAGTGCAATCCTCGAAAGCTTTTCTTCGTCAAACAAAAAATGAATTTCAGAATCAGACGAATGAAACATCATCCGTATTCCCATTCGCTTCGCCTGCGGCACAAATTTTTCTGCCGCATTGCGAATGGTTTTCACCGCATCTGCCTGCGCCGCATCCAGCATAAAATACGCGCTGCATCCGGCATCCAGCGCCTGCTGCAGATAATCCACGGCTTCCCTTCCGTTTTCCACCAGAAGATGCGCATATTCGCGCAATTTTGTATCCTTCTCCTCCGCTTCCAGCTGTATCATCTGAGCACAGGAAATCATCATCTGTATGGCGATTTTCAAATCATGTGTGCTGTCCATAGAAAGCATATACATCCCTCCACACAGAAGTATATATGCCCATCAATTTCAAAAAAACACTCCGCAGCATATTCCAAAAATAAAAAAACCTGTGGGCTCAGGCCAGAAAATCCCGCGGCGCGCGCCATAATCGCTTATTGCTGCTGCCTTCCGGCCCTGACAAGATTCACAACATGACGCCGCACGGGCTCCAACCTTCATCGCCCACAAGCATCAAATAGTATATCACAGGGTTCTTTAAAAATCAAGCACAAAATGACCCTGCCTGAAAAAACCTTTTCTTTCGTTTGGCCAAAGGAACTTTCCATCAATATCCATCGTCAAAACCGCAACGAATAAATTCACCCATGTGTACCGGAGGTTCCCATGGCTTCAAAAATCATCCATAAAAAGCGCATTCTTGTCCTGCTTGTCTTTGGAGCACTTGCCGTTTTATACGGTTCATGCTCCATGCTGCTTTCCATCGCCGAACGCGAAAAACTGGATTTTAAGGTACCTGACATGGTTATTTTCTATACCGCAAACGGTGACCGAAATGTCTATTCGCAAGAGCTTCCATGCCTTGTAGTTGAAGGAACAGAAGCGGATGCATTTCTCTCAAAAGCCACCTGGTGTAATTCTCACAACTGGTGCTGCAATCCATCCAATGCCTACTGTACGGCGGTGTATGACGGACGAACTCGGCATGAGGATCTAAGATATCATACCGGAAAAGAGCAGATGTATAACCGCGATTTTTCCCGCGCCTTCGAGGAATATCTCCGCATTCTGGAAACCGGCGAAAATATTCGTTTTCGATTTATTCTTTCGCTGCCGGATGATGCCGATATTCCCGCCATCAAAGAAATTCTGTCTGCATATGGCGCGCTTTCCTGGCTGAACACGAGCTGGAATAACCTTTACGCCGCATTTAACCATATTCCCTCCGATGAAGAGTGGAATCAAATCTTCCAGCAAACCGGAACGGAATTTTTCTATTTATACGAAAGATAATCGCATAAAAAATACGCTTCTGCACAAGAAATGCAGAAGCGTATTCTTTTATATGGAATCCTCTTTTCTTGCCTCTTACTTTTTGAAGGAATATTTTCCACCCATTCCGTCCTTTGCCATCATAGCTTCAAGAACCTGAATATCGCTTGTGATATCGACGAAGTCGGACTTATAAAGCTGATTTACCAGCTGCTCAAAACATTCCACAAGGCGCCCAATGGTCTTTTCAATGTCCTGCCTGGACTGCGCCACATTGGGGACGCTCATAGGTTGATCTTCCAGATGCGCATATGCACCCAGAAGCTTGATCGTCGTGGGCAGATAATAATTCATGAAGGTGTGTATCTTTTCGCGCTTTTCGGGATTTTCGCGCACTGCTGCGAAAATACTGCCGGTAAGCATTGCGATACGGTCAATATCGGCAGATACCGCATCATTTTCGATATCGTCATTCAGGCGGCGAAGTTCGCGCAGTTTCTGCTCACATTCATCTGCCATGGAATCGTGGGAAGCTTCTTTCGCCTTCGGCTCATCTTCCGGCACGAATTCGGATTCTACCGTTTCATATACGCTGCCGTCCAGCACAAGGCGGCGTTTTCCCATATCAATATAGGCAGTTTCGCCCAGCATTCCGCTGTCAATCATGCTCTGAATATCGCGGCATGCTTTGTGGATGCCTGTGGGAATCGCGCGCGCAACGGTTTCAATATCGATAAAATCACGATTTCCGATGATCGCCTTGTATTTGCGGTAGAGATTATTGCGCATGCGCTGCCAGATTCCCGCACCGGCGACGGCACAGCCGCCGATCAGGAAGAACAAGCCTTCCCCAAACTTTCCGGCATCGAAATTACCAAAAAGCTCCGAAATCCGATACAGACCCAATATTGCCAGAACAACACCGATCCATTCAATCTTTCTGCGCGAACCGGCGGTTTTTTTATCGTCAGACAGCTTTTTGTACAGCAAAAAGAGGCCTAACGGCCAGAAAAACCACAAACATATGATTATTCCGATCCAGCTGCCGTCAGACCCCTTTTTACTCATAAAACAATCCTCTTTTTTTCATCTTCGGCCCATTATACCGTCCGAAGATTAGAATTTCCTTGGAACCGCGTTACAGATTAGCGAATCATGCTCTTGCGGTACTTTTCGCTCTCCCAGCCGGAGATGAACTGCTGAGCTGCGCCGCTCATGGTGGAAACGGTCAGACCCTTTGCTTCGATACCGTCGATGATGTAAACGATGGCTGCGAGGGTCTCTTCCAGAACGAAGGCCTTGTTTGCATCCATGTTGTACTCAACGGTGCCGTCGCTCTTGAGGGAAGCCTTGCCCTCTGCGGGAGCCTCATCGGTGATGAACAGCGTATCGGCAAAGAATACCATCTGATCCGGATACAGCGGGTTGGTGAGCAGTTCGCTCTCGCCGAAACGGCCGCTGGAAAGACGCTCCTTCAGGCCTGCGGTAGCGGAGAACTTGCCGTTCAGCTCGATCTTCGGGAAGTTGCCGGCTGCGAAGTAAGCTTTTGCACGCTCGTTGATATCGTCATGAATGCGCAGGCACTCGTTTGCATCGTCATGGGTGGCGATCACGCCGTGGTTCTGCATGAAGATAACGGCGGGGCGCTTGCCGGTAGCTGCTTCAACCGCACGGATTTCGTCACGGATGGAGAAGGTCAGCTTTGCGCCGGGGTTGGTGTAGGGAACGAAGCCGATGGCATAATCCGTTTCCTTGGCAAGCTCGTTAACGATTTCCTTCGCATTTACGGAGCATGCAGCCAGGTTTGCGTATACGCTGTGGCTGTGGGAAACATAAGTATCCAGCAGGGAGTGGAAACCGGCCTCAACAGAGGGACGCAGTGCCTTCAGACCTTCAACGGTGAGGGTGAGTTCCTTTGCGCGGTCGCTGCCGGCCTTTTCAACATCCTCAAACTCATCTGCTTCATGGGTATTGTAAAACTCGCGCAGGGAAGCATAGTCCAGAACTGCATATGCCTCGTCCTCGCGGATATCGGAAAGTTTGAAACCGGATGCCTTGATGGCCATCTTGCCATCCTTCAGTTTAACGGAAGTATTTCCGCCGCCGCCCTGAACATAATCGGAACGGGCACCGACTGCCTGAGACATCACTGCAAACGCGCTGAGCGCGGCTTTGTTATCAGCAAAAAAATCCATGTGACATTCCTCCATGCGTTTTTCTTTCATTATACGGAACAGATGTTAATTCTGAAAGCCGCAGGCATTTGCGTCCATACAAATCAACACAATCGTGCGCTTAATTTGACATTGCGTTACTTTACACCCTTCCCCCCTTATGCTATAATTTGATTATAAGGATCATGGCTTTTCATGAATGAATTTTCCTACAATAAATTAAAGGAGTGACCACCCATGCAGAAGTTGAAGCCGTATATCAACGGCCAGTACGTGGAATCCGCAACCGAACGTTACGTAGATGTTTACAATCCCTCTACCGGTGAAGTCATCGCTCAGAGCCCCTGCTGCACCGCTGCTGAGGTTGAAGCTGCTATCGCTGCCGCCAAGGCCGCTTATCCGGCATGGCGCAATACCCCCGTTAAGAAGCGCGCTGATCTCATGTTCCGCCTGCGTCAGCTGATCGAGGAGAACATGGAAGAGCTCACCCTGCTGCTCGCTACCGAAAACGGCAAGTCCTGGAACGATGCAGAAGGCGACGTTCTGAAGGCTAAGGAAATGGTCGAACTGGCCTGCTCCGCTCCGAGCCTGCTGATGGGCGAAAGCGTTATGAACGCTTCCAAGGGCTTTGACACCACCCTGTACCGCGAGCCCATCGGCGTATTCGCCGGTATCGCTCCCTGGAACTTCCCGGCCATGATCCCCATGGGCTGGATGAGCCCCCTCGCAATCGTATGCGGCAACACCTTCGTTCTGAAGCCGGCCAGCGGCACTCCCATGACCAGCCTGCGCATGGCTCAGCTCTATAAGGAAGCCGGCTTCCCGGACGGCGTTCTGAACGTTGTTCCCTGCTCCCGCAGCGAAGCCGAAATCCTGCTCACCCATGAAGACGTACGCGGCATCACCTTCGTTGGTTCCACCAGCGTTGGCCAGCACGTATATGCAACCGCAGCTGCTCACGGCAAGCGCGTACAGTGCCTGTGCGAAGCCAAGAACCATGCTCTGGTTCTGAAGGATGCTCCCGTAACCCGTACCGCCGCCGGTATCATGAACTCCTCCTTCGGCTGCGCTGGCGAGCGTTGCATGGCTCTGCCGGTAATCGTTGTTGAAGAAGAGATCGCAGATGCACTCATCGCCGAACTCGTTCGCCTCTGCAAGGAGCAGAAGATCGGTCCGGCATATGAGAAGGACACCAAGCTTGGCCCGGTTGTTTCCGCTCAGCACAAGCAGTTCGTATGCGACTGGATCCAGAAGGGTATCGACGAGGGCGCAACCGTTGTTCTCGACGGCCGCGATGTTAAGGTTCCCGGTTACGAGAACGGCTTCTATGTAGGCCACACCATTCTCGATAACGTTACCCCCGAGATGACCATCGGTCAGCGCGAAGTATTCGGCCCGGTTCTGTGCGTCAAGCGCGTAAAGAGCTTCGAAGAAGGTCTCGCTCTGATGAACGCCAACCCCTTCGCAAACGGCTCCGTTATCTTCACCCAGAACGGTCACTATGCACGCGAGTTCACCAACCGCACTGACGGCGGCATGGTCGGCGTTAACGTTGGTATCCCGGTACCGATCGGCATCTTCCCCTTCAGCGGTCACAAGAAGTCCTTCTTCGGCGATCTGCACTGCCACGGCAAGGATGCTTTCCGCTTCTACACTGAGAGCAAGTGCGTAACCACCCGCTGGTTCGACGAGGAAGAAAAGAAGAACACCGTTGTTTCCACCTGGGACGGCACCATCTAATCTTCACTGAATCATCCATAATATAATTATCACGGTCGCAGAAAAGTGCGGAGCCCCTCGCTCACCCTCTCTGCGGCCGCGTTTTTATCGGGAGGAATCCATATGCCGCTTGATCCGTATTCCGGCATGGTAAACCGCCTTAAAATCGACTCCCCCGCTTACCGCAAAATAGAAAATGAATCCGTAGCCGACTGGCAGGAGAGAACCCGCGCACGCCTTGCGCAGCTTCTGGGCATAACGAATGAAGCATGGGAGCCCAATTTCCGCATTGAATGGACGAATGACGAAAACCCCGCCCAGACGGAAATCCGCTTCACCTTCGAATCCGAAAAGGATATCGAGGTTGCCTGCCATCTGCTTTTGCCCAGAAACGCAACGCAGGAAAAGCTCCCGCTTATCATCTGCCTGCAGGGTCATTCCACCGGCATGCATATCTCGCTGGGCCGTCCCAAATTCCCCGGCGATGAAGAAACCATTTCCGGCGGCGACCGCGATTTTGCCCGTCAGGTCATCGCGCGCGGTCAGGCTGCTCTGGTTCTTGATCAGCGCGGCATGGGTGAGCGCGGCGGTACGGAACACGGCCCCGCATGCCAGCAGCCCACAATGCAGGCGCTGATGCTGGGAACAACACTGATCGCCGGACGCTGCAGGGATGTTTCCCGCGCCATTGATATGGTCGCTGCGCATTTCCCGCAAATCGATGCAGAAAAGATCGCACTTATGGGCAATTCCGGCGGCGGCACCACCACCTTTTATGCCGCAGCGCTGGATACGCGCATCTCTGCCGCCATGCCCTCGTGCGCATTCTCAAGCTATCTTGCCTCCATCGGCGCGCAGTATCACTGCGTATGCAACTATGTTCCCGGCATTGCAAACGACCTTGACATGGGCGACCTCGCCGGACTCATCGCGCCGCGTCCGCTCGTTATCGTAAGCGGAAAAGATGACCCCATCTTCCCCATCGATGCTGCAAAGGAGCAGTTTACCATCACTGCCGACATCTACGCGCAGGCCGGTGCTTCCGATAAGGCGCGCCACGTTATCGGCCCGGAAGGTCACCGCTTCTACGCCGCACTCGGCTGGGCAGCATTTGATGAAGTTACCGGTTGGAAAAAAATGTAATATACATACGAAGGAGAAATACTTATGTCTGCCGATATGTACTCTCAGGAAGTTCTCACCATGCTGGAATCCTCTACCGAAGAAATTGCCTCTGCTTTTGCTGCTGCAATCGGCGGTTTCGCCGCCATGGGACTGATCGTACTGCTTTTCCAGTTCATCTTTTTCGGCACGCTTACTTATAAACTTGCCCATCGCAAGGGTTACAAGGGCTACTTCTGGACGGGCGCATTCCTTGGCTTTATCGGCCTCATCTATGTAGTAGGTCTTCCGGATAACCGTCGCCGCCGTCACAGGTCTTCCGAAGACGCCGAATAAGCGCATTCCCTTTTGCCGCTCCGTAATAATGGGGCGGCAATTTTTTACCCAATCCTTATTCGACAAAACTTGACCCGCTTATATATCCATGATATACTGTCATCCGTTGTGAGGGAGTAGCAAGCGCCGCGTGCGCAGCAAGTCAACATACTGGCCAAATTGGTCTGGCTTGCTTTAATATGCGAGAATCATATGCGCTATAGCTATAGCTGTATATGGGGTCTTTCTATTTACATTGACGCCGGATACGGTTCTAGCCGCATCTGGATTTTTTTATCTTCGAAGGAGGAAGAATCATGACCCTGAACTTCGCATTCTTTTTCACAAGCATTATGCTCGGCATCGGGCTTGCAATGGATGCATTCTCTGTTTCTCTTGCAAACGGACTGAACGAGCCGACAATGAAAAAGCGTAAAATGGGCGGCGTTGCAGGTATCTTTGCATTCTTCCAGTTTGCCATGCCGATGATCGGCTGGATTTGCGTATCCACCATTGCTCAGTATTTTAAGGTATTCGAACTCTTCATTCCCTGGATTGCGCTGATTCTGCTCGGATACATAGGCGGAAAAATGCTCTTTGAAGGCATCCAAAACAAGGATTTTGACGAAGAAAAACCCGCTGTCGGCTTTACGGCGCTGCTGGTGCAGGGCGTGGCAACCTCCATTGACGCTCTCTCAGCCGGATTTACCATTTCGGACTACTGCTGTGCAGAAGCACTGCTTTCCTGCCTGCTGATTGGCGTGGTAACATTTTTCATCTGCTTCGCAGGCCTGTACATCGGCAAAAAAGCCGGCACCAAGCTTGCAGGGAAAGCCGGCATTCTGGGCGGCGCAATCCTGATCGCCATCGGGTTGGAAATCTTTATCACAAGTTTTTTCTAAAAGCCACACATACAAAAAAACGCCTCCGAACGTTTTGAACGTTCGGAGGCACTTTTTTAGCGATCAATACTTATCAGGCTTTGATCAGATTTACGGTCAGAAGCGTGATACCGATCGAATTCTTTCTGACAATCTTGCGTGCGCGGACCTGCAGGTTGTGCATGCCGGCCTTTGCAATCTTCACAGTTGCCACTTCTACGCTGCGGCGCCCGCAGTTTTCGGGCAGATCTTCGGGCTTGTCCAGATTGATGCTGTAAACCTCGCCATCCAGAATGACGTCTACCTCATGCCCAAAGTCATTTACGCGCCACGGGCCGGGTTCCAGTTCGAGCTTCAGAGTATAAGAAGAATCGTCCTCTGCGGTTGCGAAATCCCACTCTACCCAATCCTGCTCGCTGAGCCAGTTGCGGGTGAAGCCGGATTCCAGATGCATCGTGGAGTAGGCAAATTCGTTGTGCAGCTTTGCCTCGATGCAGTCCAGCTGGATTGCGCCGTCCTCTGCGGGAGCAATATAGTCGATAACCTGAACATCCTCGTCAAAGACAACCTTAACGACCTTAACTTCATTGCGCTCGCCGGTGAGCTTTACGCGCAGTTCCGGATTGGACAGTTCCAGATTCTGGGAAACGGAGCACTCGCCGCCGCCGAGCATCTCGCAGGATACAGCCTTGCTCTTGATGCCGGTGAGGGAGATTTCCTCTGCCTTCTCATCGAATACCATGAGGTACATGGCATTGCCGTTGCGGGTAGCGCAGCCCCACTTCGGACGGTAGTGCAGACCTGCCGGATGGGTGGAGTAGATTGCTTCGCCGTTTACGCGCAGCCATTCGCCGATGAAGGCAAATTCGCGGTAGAAATCCTCATGGATAACGCCGTGCTTATCCGGACCGACGTTCAGAAGAACGTTGCCGCCCTTGCTGACTACGTCGCACAGGTCGCGGATCATGTCGCCGTGCGGGCGTACTACGTCGTTTTTCAGATAACCCCAGCTTCTGGAAGCCGTCATGGGAGTATCCCATGCTTCGTCCAGACCGCAGGCCGGAACTTCGTTGTCACCCATGGTCTGATAATCAACCTCGACCTGATAGGACAGGCGGCTGTTTACCAGACATTCGGGCTGCGTGCCGTGAACTGCTTCGCGCAGGCGCAGAGCCTGATCCTGACGGATCATGGAAGCGGTATCGAACCAGATGGTGATGATATCGCCGTACTGGGTCAAAAGTTCCTTCAGCTGCGGAATATCGAACTCGTCAACATATACGTCCAGATTCTTCTTGGACTCGTCCGGGTAATCCCAGAAGTTGCCGTAGTTGCCGTATACGTCCGGGCGGCCCTGTGCCTCAAGGCTCTGAGCCATGGGATGGCGCCACTCGCGTACATGGGAATAATAGAAGCCCAGCTTGATGCCATACTTCTTGCAAGCTTCGCACAGTTCAGCCATAACGTCGCGGCCAAAGGGAGTAGCGTCAACGATGTTGAAATCGCTTACCTTGGTCTTGAACATGGAGAAACCGTCATGGTGCTTTGCGGTGATAACCAGATACTTCATGCCGGTGTCGTAGGCAAGCTTGGCCCACTTATCGGCATCAAACTCGGTAGGATTGAACTCAGCAGCCAGCTTTTCATATTCCTTTACGGGGATACGGTGGCCGTACATCGCCCACTCGCCATCCTCCAGAATGCTGTAAATACCCCAGTGAATAAACAAACCAAATTTTGCGTCGCGGAATGCCTGAATCGCCTCTTTACTGGGCATAGTATTCCCTCCATTTATTTTGTAATAATCGGATATCCTCATTATACGGTAGTCGCTATTTTATGTCAATGCGATTTTCCATGCATCGTACAACATTTTCCGAGAAATCGATAATTGCATTCCCTTCCCGTGTCTGATATAATGGCACCAGAATTCAATATGAGGAGTATTATGTATGAAACCGTTTGTAAACGTACATATTCGTGAAAATCCGGACGTTACCATCAGCTATCGCGCCGGAAAATTCGTATATGAAGAAGGCCTGCGCAACGGCCGCTGGATTTCCTTGGCCACCAATGCAGCCGGCTATATGACCAGCGTTCTCGACCATCCCACCCGCGTTTTCCGCAGCGACCGTTATCTGGGCGATCCGCAATCCTTCAGCGTCAACGTGGACGGGCAGGATCTGACTTGCGATTGGAAATATGAAAAAGCCGATGTGGAATACACCGAAAACGGCTGTGTATGCCGCGTAACGCTTGTTCACACTCTCCGCCCCGTCACAGTTATCATCCAGACCAGGCTCGATTGCTCGCAGATTCTTACCCGCAGGATCGAAGTGGTAAACACGTCCTCCGGCATTTCCGCAGTATCGTCCGCCGCACCGCTTGCCGGCTGCATACAGGAAATGGCGGAAGTGCGCACCCGCGCCTCGGGCATTGAACCCATATGGCGCGTGGGCTATATGGAGGATGGATGGTGGTCCTCCGAAGGCAATTTCCAATGGCACGATCTGCCCAATGCCATCTACACAGTCTGCGGCCGCTATGCAAGATCCGACCACAGGCATCCCATGTTTATCGTGGAAAACCGCGTAACCGGCGAAACCATCATCGGCCAGTTTGCCTGGACGGGCGCATGGGCATTTGATTTTGACGTACACGCCGATTATCCCTTTGACGGTACTTTCCTGTCGATAAAAATGCGCGCGAACGATCCCGCTCCCCTCCGTGTGCTCAAGCCCGGCGAAGTATACATCAGCCCCGAGGCGCACTTTGGCATGGTATATGGCGGGCACAACGCCGCCGTGCAGGAGATGCATAAGCACATCCGCAAATCCGTTATGCTGCCGCCCACCCGCGGAATCTGCGGCTGGGTCCAGGTTGGTATCGGCCCGGAAGTGGACATGACTCCCGAGCAGACCATGCGCAGCGCGGAATTCGCCGCTGAGATCGGCGCGGAAATTTTCCTGATCGATGCCGGCTGGTTCGTGGACAATATTGATGATTTCTCCGTAGGCTCCGGAGAATGGCGCGTA
>SVHC01000002.1 GCA_015056055.1 Clostridiales bacterium
TCAGACCTCTGACAAACCCTGCAAATGCAAAAATCCTTACGAATGGAAGGAAAGACGTAAGGATTTTTGCTTGCTGTATCAAGAATAGCGGACGGTCGCGCAGCGTCGTCGCGCGGACCGGCGGATTCGAAGGAATACGCCGGTATTCTTGCTGTGTCAGCAGCACTTGCAGGCTGCGGTCACTTACGTCCATGTAAGCTCCCTTGACTGCAAGTTTGCTTCCTTGCCTTGCAGGCTTTTTCAGGCTCTGGCAAATCGTTGCCTTTGTCAACGATTTGAAACGGCATGACTTGGTTCATGCCGTTTTTTTGTATGCAAACATTTGCCGATTTGACATGGATTGCACATTTCATGTATTTTTGATTTCACTTGTCGCCCTTAAAATGATAACTGCAACGAAGAGAAGAAGGAAAAAACAAATGGTTGTCTGAAAGGAGAAATTGACAATGAAGAAGATTATTACCGTGATGATGTGCCTGATTATGGCGGTTTCCATGCTTGCAGCTTGCAGCAATGATGGCGGAAAGCCAAAAGGGTCCGTGTCTACCGATGGTTCTACCTCCATGGAAAAGGTGATCGGCGGACTGGGTGAAGCGTTTCAGAATAATACCGGAATTACTTTTACCTACAATCCTACCGGTTCGGGCTCCGGAATTAAGGCGGTGCAGGAAGGCAGATGTGACATTGGATTGTCTTCCCGCGATTTAAAGGCAGAGGAAAAAGAAGCCGGTTTGACGGGAACCGTTCTGGCTTATGACGGTATTGCAATTATCGTAAATCCGGAAAATCCGGTATCGGATCTGAGCCTGGAGACCATTGCCAGGATTTATACCGGTGAAATCAAGAATTGGTCCGAGGTTGGCGGCAATGATGCCGAAATCGTTCTCATTGGTCGCGAGGCTGGTTCGGGTACACGCGATGGATTTGAGTCCATTACCGATACCGAAGATGCCTGCAAGTATCGTCAGGAGCTGACTTCCACCGGCGATGTTATCACTACCGTTTCACAGAATCCCGGTGCAATCGGATATGCTTCCGTAGCCTCTGTAAAAAGCAGCGTAAAGGCAGTAAATGTAGATGGTGTTGCTGCCACAGAGGAGAACATCAAAAACGGCAGCTATGTAGTGCAGCGTCCCTTTGTGCTGGTTACTAAGGATAATACAGAATTAAGCGAAGCAGCCCGGATGTTCTTTGATTACATCACTTCTTCCGATGCGAATGCGATCATTTCCGCAGCCGGTGTGGTTCCTGCCAACTGAAAAGTATGCAAAGGCGACGGTTATTCGGATGACCGTCGCCAATTTACAATGAGGTAAGCCTATGAGGAAAAATCAGGTTTTAGAAAAAGCGATCCATGGAATTTTTCTGCTGCTGGGATTGATCACTGTTGGCTGTGTGCTGTTGATCACGATATATCTGGTAATCTCCGGTATTCCGGCAATTCGCGAAATTGGTTTGTGGGATTTTCTGCTTGGAAAACAGTGGGCTTCTACGGCAGCTGAACCGAAGTATGGAATTCTTCCGTTTATTCTGACCAGCATCTACGGCACTGCCGGAGCAATCGCAATTGGAGTTCCGATTGGGTTTATGACGGCGGTATATCTGTCCAAACTTGCACCTACGAAGGTAAAATCCGCAATGCAGAATGCAGTAAGCCTTCTTGCCGGAATTCCGTCGGTGGTGTACGGCTTGGTGGGTATGCTGGTGCTGGTTCCGGGCATCAGAAAGGTTTTTAATGTACCTGACGGGGCAAGTCTGCTTGCGGCAATCATCGTGCTGGCAATTATGATTTTGCCCTCCATTATCAAAATGTCTATTACCGCATTGGATGCAGTTCCCAAAGAATACGAAGATGCGTCCCTTGCACTGGGGGCAACTCCGATTGAAACCTATTTCAAAGTTTCTGTGCCGGCTGCTAAAAGTGGTATTGCAACCGCGGTTGTGCTGGGCGTCGGTCGTGCCATTGGTGAAGCTATGGCGGTTATGATGGTTGCGGGCAATGTGCCCAATATGCCGGATTCTTTGTTCCAAAGCGTCCGCTTCCTTACCACGGCTGTCTCCAGCGAAATGGCTTATTCCAGCGGATTGCAGCAGCAGGCATTGTTTTCCATCGCGCTGGTATTGTTCCTGTTTATCATGCTTATAAATGCCACGCTGAACTTCTTCCTCAAGAGAGAAAAGGAGTAACGTATGTTGAAGCAATCGTTATCAAAGAAAAGAAAAAGATTCGAATGGATAATGAAGGGGATGATGTGGCTTTCGGCCGGAATAACTGCCGCACTGGTAATATTCCTTGTGGCATATGTTTTGCTCAGGGGAATTCCGCACATCAGCTGGCAACTGTTGTCCACAAAACCCAGCTATCTGACAGAAAGCATCGGTATTTTGCCGGATATCCTGAATACGGTGTATATTGTAATTGTAACACTTTTGATTGTGCTGCCTCTGGGGGTGGGGGCTGCGATTTACCTGACAGAGTATGCATCCAATCAGAAGGTAGTAAGCGTTATTGAATATGCGGCAGAAACCCTTTCCGGTATTCCGTCCATAATTTACGGTTTGGTGGGTATGCTTCTGTTTTCAAACAATATGGGAACCTGCTTGATGGCAGGCGCGCTGACATTGGTAATTATGAATCTTCCAACGATTATGCGTACTGCGCAGGAGAGTCTTAAAACAGTTCCGCGCTCTTACAGAGAAGGAGCATTTGGTCTCGGTGCTGGCAAATGGAGGGTGATACGCACCGTGGTTTTACCGGGATGCGTGGATGGCGTTATTACCGGATGCATTCTGTCCGTAGGCCGCATTCTGGGTGAATCTGCGGCACTGCTTTTTACGGCAGGATTTGCCCATGCATTAAACGGCGTGATTGATGCTCTGGCAGCACCGGGCGCAACTTTAACCGTTGCACTGTATTTCTACGCAAAAGAACAGGGAGAGTTTGGTGTTGCCTTTGCAATTGCCGCGATTTTGATGATACTGACTATATTGATCAATTTTGCAGCTGCATTTGCGCAAAAACACTTCGCGAAAAGGAGAAAGATATGAGCGGTATTATAACGGCGAAAGATATGTGCCTGTGGTACGGCAATCACAAGGCTTTGAACAATGTAAGTATCGAAATTTCAGAAAAGAGCATTACTGCACTTATAGGTCCTTCCGGCTGCGGCAAGTCTACCTTTCTGAAAACTCTGAACAGAATGAATGACCTGATTCCGGGTGTAAAAATTACCGGTGACATCCGCTATGGCGGAATGGATATTTTCTCCGGAGAGGTCGATGTGAACAACCTTCGCAAGGAAATCGGGATGGTGTTTCAAAAGCCGAATCCGTTTCCGATGAGCATATATGACAACGTTGCGTATGGACCTCGAACGCACGGCGTTACCAACAAGGTTGAGCTGGATGGAATTGTAGAACAGGCTCTGCGCGATGCGGCAATTTGGGATGAAGTAAAAGATCGGCTAAAGAAAAATGCGCTTGGTATGTCGGGCGGTCAGCAGCAGCGTCTGTGTATTGCAAGGGCGTTGGCGGTTAAACCGAAAATTTTGCTGATGGATGAACCCACTTCGGCACTTGATCCGATTTCTACCTCCAAAATTGAAGAACTGGTAGTGGAGTTCAAGGAAAAATACACTATTGTCATGGTAACGCACAATATGCAGCAGGCTGTGCGTGTATCGGATTATACAGCGTTCTTTCTGCACGGCGAGCTGATCGAGTTTGATAAGACGGACTCGATATTCTCACAGCCCAAAGATCAGCGCACCGAAGACTATATCACCGGCAGATTCGGTTAAAGGGAGGAACCTATGAGGAATCGATTTGATGAGCAGCTTTTTGAATTGAACAGAGAAATTATCGAAATGGGGGCTATGTGCGAGGAGGCGATTTCCGCAGCTTCCGGGGCGCTGCTGGCAGGCAATGTGGAGCTGGCAGGGAAGGTAAAGGCTAATGGTCCTGCTATAGACCAGATAGAGCGTGATATTGAAAGCCGCTGCGTGAAGCTGCTTTTGCATCAGCAGCCGGTTGCACGTGATCTTCGGCAGATTTCAGCTGCGTTGAAAATGATTACAGACATGGAACGAATAGGCGATCAGGCAGAGGACATTGCCGAAATTGTGACGTTTTTGGAAGGACGTACGATGGAGGGCATGGCACTGATCGGCGAAATGGCGCGCGCAACCATTGAAATGGTAACCGGCAGCGTGGATGCATTTGTGAAGAAAGATGTGGAAATGGCAAACTGGGTTATTGCGCAGGATGATGTTGTGGATGACTATTTTTCGCGGATAAAGTGTGATATAATTTCTATGATTGCAGAAAATCCCGCGGACGGTGAATTTGCCCTTGATCTTTTGATGATTGCCAAGTATTTTGAACGAATTGGGGATCATGCGACCAACATTGCCGAATGGGTGATTTATTCCATAACGGGTATGCATAAGGAGGTGTAAAAATGATATGGTATGTTGAGGATGATGCAAGCATCCGTGACATAGGAATGTATGCATTGAATTCTGCCGGATTTGAAACCCGAGGATTTGAGGATGGGATTTCACTCTGGGAAGCGCTGAAAGAGGAAAAGCCGGAATTGATCGTTCTGGATGTTATGCTGCCCGGAATGGATGGAATTGAGATTCTGAAAAAAATGAAGGAGTCCATTGAATACAGCACCATCCCGGTCATTATGGCAACTGCAAAGGGACAGGAATACGACCGAATCCATGGTTTGGATTTGGGGGCCGATGACTACATTGTAAAACCGTTCAGCATGATGGAAATGGTCTCCAGGGTAAAGGCAGTATTGCGCCGCAGTCAGCCACAGCATGTATCCAAATTGCTGAAGGTGGGCGGATTGATCGTAAATATGGATGAACACACGGTTGTCGTGGACGGAAAAAGAGTTCCGCTCACTTACAAGGAATTTGAACTGCTTCGGCTGTTTCTTTCCCATCCGGGAATGGCCTATACCAGAGAACAGCTGTTTTCACAGGTTTGGGATATGGATTATATGGGCGATTCCCGCACGCTGGATTCCCATATCCGTACGTTGCGACAGAAGTTGGAGGATTACGGCAAGATGATTGAAACTGTGCGCAATGTAGGGTATCGTTGGGAGACAAACTATGACGAGTAGGATTTTTAAATCGATTCTTTCTGTAGCGGTTGCCGTACTGCTGGCAAGCCTTGTAATTATTACAGGCGTGCTTTACCGATATTTCGGCGACGTGCAGGAAGCACAGTTGAAAGACGAACTGAGTCTTGCTGCCGCTGGAGTGGAACAGCTTGGTGAAAGCTATCTGAAAAAACTGGATTCTGACCGCTATCGTCTGACATGGGTGGATACTGATGGCAAAGTTATTTTTGACAGTCACGCCAATGCAGCAGATATGGAAAATCATGGGAAGCGCGAAGAAGTTCAAGAAGCGTTTATTTCAGGCACAGGCAGCAGTACCCGGCATTCCGTTACTCTGACGGAACAGACTATTTATGAGTCGGTTCGATTGAACGATGGCAGTGTGCTGCGAATATCTGTCAGCCGCGCAACCGCACTGATGCTGGTGCTTGGAATGATTCAGCCGATTGCAATTGTTTTGGTGATCGCGGTGGCGCTTTCTGCATGGCTGGCGCATGGTATGGCAAAACGTGTGGTGCAGCCGCTGAATAAACTGAATTTGGAAAAACCGATGGAAAATGAGGTCTATGAGGAACTGTCTCCGCTCCTGCATCGAATTCATGCACAGCATCTCGAAATAAACAGGCAGATGCGGGTATTAAAGCATAAGCAGGATGAATTCGAGAAAATCACCGGGAACATGAAAGAGGCTCTGGTTTTGCTGGATAGTTCGGGGAGGATTCTCAGCATCAATCCTGCGGCAGGCAGATTGTTTGCTACGGGTACCGATTGTATCGGAGCGGATTTCTTGACGATTGAGCGCAAACAGAATATGCGTGCGGCTTTGGAGGAAGCCGAACGGCAGGGGTATTCCGCTTTTCATGCGGATAAGAATGGCAGAGAGTATCAGTTTGATTTGAGCCGGATTGATTCTGACGGAACAAATCGCGGCATGGTTGTTCTTGCATTTGATATTACCGATCGGGTGAATGCGGAGAAACATCGCAGGGAGTTTACTGCCAATGTATCCCATGAGCTGAAAACACCACTTCAATCAATCATCGGTTCCGCAGAACTCCTGGAAAACGGAATTGTAAAGGCAGAGGATGTTTCGCGCTTTGTTGGTCATATACGCAAGGAGGCATCCAGGCTGGTGTGCCTGATCGAGGATATTATCCGCCTGTCTCAGCTGGATGAAGGTATCGAAATGCCCAGAGAAGATGTTTCGCTGAAAGTTCTTTCCGAAGAAATTTGCGAAACTCTTGCGGATGCGGCAAGGCTGAAAGATGTATCTTTGGAGGTCGTCGGTGATGACGGTGTGATAAGCGGCGTTCGCAGACTTCTGTATGAAGTGGTTTATAATCTTTGCGACAATGCTATCAAATACAACAATCCCGGCGGCAGTGTAAAAGTATCTGTCACACAAGATGCCGGTGAAGTTCTTTTGTGCGTGCAGGATACGGGTATCGGCATTGCGCCCGAACATCACGATAAGATATTTGAACGCTTTTATCGCGTTGACAAGAGCCATTCCAAGCAGTCGGGCGGTACCGGGCTGGGTCTTTCCATTGTGAAGCATGCAGTTCAGTATCATCACGGTAAAATCAGCATAGAAAGCGAAATGGGAAAAGGCACAACGGTTTCGATCCGGTTTGATCAAAAGAATAATTAGTACCGAAAGCACAGTTGCTCAAAATATGCGACTGTGCTTTCTTTGGGTTTATGCTTGCATAAAGGAAAAAAGATTGCTATAATTGTGCCATAATCGCAAGGAGGATGCAACATGACTGGCTACGAGCGCATGATAAACATTCTGAATCATAAACCGGTGGACCGTATCGCCGTGTATGAGCATTTTTGGGGCGACACGCATAAAACATGGGTAGAAAACGGATGGGTAAAGCAGACCGATAATTTTGACGATCTGTTTGGATATGATATGTCGGAATGCTGGGCATTCAATACGGTGGCAGATCTTGATTTTGTGCCGCAGGTAGTGGAAGAAAATGAGCACACTATCGTTACTGTGGATGGAAACGGTGCGAAGCTGCGTACACACAAATATCACGATACTACGCCTGAACATATCGGATACCTTGTTGAAGACCGTGACGGCTGGGAGGAACATATCAAACCCCTTCTGAAGCCGGACCTTCGCCGCATCAATATCAAAGGCTATAAGGATGCAATGGAGCGCGCACACAAGGCAGGACGCTATTTTGTGCTGTCGGGTGTAAACGTATTTGAAATGATCCATCCGATGTGCGGGCATGTGAATATGCTGATGGGCATGGTGGAAGACCCGGACTGGATTCGCGATATGGTGGATACTTATGCGCAGCTGCAGATCGATTTGCAGGAGGAACTTTTTTCCATCGCAGGCAAGCCGGACGGTATCTGGTATTATGAAGACATGGGCTACAAGGGCAGCCCCTTTATGTCGCCTGCAATGTATAAAGAGCTGATTCAGCCCGGTCACATCCGCACGATCGATTTTGCCCATTCGCAGGATATGAAGGTTATTATGCATTCTTGCGGATTTGTTGAGCCGCTGCTTCCGCATATGATCGATGCAGGCATTGATATGCTGCAGGTTATCGAAGTCAAGGCCGGAATGGACCTGTTGCGCATCCATAAGAATTATGGCGACAAGATCGGCTTTATGGGCGGCATTGATGTGCGTGCGCTGTATTCCAATGACAAGGAAATCGTGAACCGCGAACTGGAAGCCAAAATTCCGACCGTAAAGCAGGGCTTCTGCTACGCACTGCACAGCGACCATTCCATTCCCAAAACGGTGAATGTCGATACCTACCGCCACTTTATTGAGTATGGCAAGGAACTTGGAACCTACTGATTTTTGACAATCAAAGGCGCTGATACAGATTGATGTATCAGCGCCTTTGATTGTCAAAAAACGCGAATATCGTTTAGGCTAGAAAAGAAAAAATCCAATCCGCAGCGGCGGCGTGTACGGCGCGAGGAGCGAATTTTTTCGAAGGAGAGCCAGCGAACCGAAGAAAAAATCGCTACATTGCAGATTTCACGCCCGAAATCTTTATGATTTCAGTGAAATCTGGTGAGGGTGGCAGTGGCGGGGGAGCTTGCTTCCCCGCCACAAGTCTGTCAAAAATACTTTTTTGACAGACTGAGGCGCTGATACAAACCGGTGTATCAGCGCCTTTAACTATTTGGAAGAAGAAAGAGGATTGTTCAGCGTTCTGTACTGTGTGGGGGTCATGCCGCAGGCGGATTGAAAAGCGCGGTTGAATGTGCGCTGATTTTCAAATCCGCATTCATAGCAGATTTGCGTGACGGGGGTCGCATTGCTGGTGAGCAGAATACGTGCGCGGTCGATGCGCAGCGTATTCACATAAGAACGGAAATTCATACCAAGCTGGGCATTGAAAAGATGGGAAAGATGGTAGCGGCTTGCACCAAGCACCTTTGCGAGGACATCCAGTGTAACGGGCTGATCAAAATGTTCGCTGAGATAGCGCATAGCGTCCATCAGCAGGTCGCGCTCGCCTTCAGGATTGCTTTTTTGCAGGGTAAGCTTAGGAATGAGACGCGCAAGCAGTACCTGAATGTAGGCGCGAATGACAGCTTCATTGCGGTCAGCGCGGCTTTCCTCCATAAGTGCGGCGATCATGGCGCGGATATCCGGATGAGAATTTTCTGCGCGCAGCACAGGATTTTTGGGATAGCGGGTCATAAGCGTGTTTCCGAAATCGGCGGATATATCCGGCGGGAATATCAGCATCAGACCGGAAGCACTGTCGTTGTTGCCGTAGGCATGCACGCGGTTGGAAAAGGCGATGGCGGTGTCGCCCTCAGTGAGGATGTATTCCTGACCGTCAATCCACATGAATGCAGGGCCGGAAAAGGCGTGAACAAGTTCTATATGTGAATGCAGATGCGGCGGAAAGGCATTGCCGATGGAGCCGATCTGAACGGAATGATGGTGCGTTTCATAAAATAGCTGCATATTCTTTCACCTCTGACAATAGTGATACTATATCACAGACCGCAACTTTTGTCTATAATTCATGTTAAAAAATGCAATCGTTTTTAACGTGTGTGTCGTATAATGTGCGTAGATGGCAATTCATCAATAGGAGGGACTTAATATGAAAAAAGCATGGATCGTTCAGGGTGGATGGGATGGCCATGAGCCGCATCTTACTTCCAAGCGATTTGCAGGTCTCCTGGAAAAAAACGGTTTTGAAGTAACGATTTTTGATACGCTGGATTGCTTTGCAGATCTGGATAAAATGATGGAACTGGATCTGATTGTTGCATGCTGGACCGGCGGCACTATCAATGGCGAATATACGCGCAATGTGGCCAAGGCTGTTGGCGCAGGCGTAGGTCTGGCAGGCTGCCACGGCGGCATGTGCGATTCCTTCCGCAATGATACCGAATGGCAGTTTATCACCGGCGGTCAGTGGGTAAGCCATCCGGGCGGAGACGGCGTGGAATACATGGTAAACATTCGCAGGGGTTCCAGCCCCATTATCGAAGGCCTTGAAGATTTCAAGGTCTGCAGCGAGCACTATTATCTGCATGTTGACCCGGCTATCGAAGTGCTGGCTACTACCCGTTTCCCGAATATTTCCTATTATCATGTTTCCAATAAGCCGATTGATATGCCCGTTATCTGGACGAAGTACTGGGGCAATGGCCGCGTATTCTACAATTCTCTCGGCCATCATGACGATGTATTTGAAAAGTCTCCGAATGCCGAAATCCTGATGGAGCGCGGTATGCTGTGGGCAGCCGAAGGCAAGCAGTATGCTATTGACAACGGTCTGACCACTGAGCGCTTTGAAAACAACGCGAAGATGTACTAAAACGAATGTCAGGCAAAATTTGGCTGACATGTGGATGGGGGAAGTAAACTTCCCGCCACTGCCACACTCGCCAGACCGGTGAGAATGTGGTTCTTTAAGGGGAAATTATTTATAAAACGGACGGGAGGATACCATGAAAAAAGTTAATGTTGCAATGATCGGTGTAGGCTGCATCAGCGGTATTTATCTGGAGAACATTACCAAGGTATTCAAAGAGATCGAGCTGATCGGTGTCTGCGATCTGATCCGTGAACGCGCCGAAAATGCGCAGAAAAACTATAACATTCCCAAGGTTTATGAAACCATGCACGATGCATTTGCCGATCCTGAGGTTGATATTGTTTTGAACCTCACCCGCCCCTATGAGCACTACGAAGTGACCAAGGCGGCACTGGAAGCAGGCAAGCATGTTTATTCCGAAAAGCCCCTGGGCGCTGATCTGGCCGAGGGTATTGAACTGCGTGATCTGGCTGAAAAGAAGGGCCTGATGCTCGGCGGCGCACCGGATACCTTCATGGGCGCTGGCATCCAGACCTGCCGTCGCCTGATCGATGATGGTTTCATCGGCACGCCTATCGGCAGCGCTGCTTTCCTGATCTGCAACGGTCATGAAAGCTGGCATCCGGATCCGGAATTCTACTATAAGCGCGGCGGCGGCCCGATGTTCGACATGGGACCGTACTATCTGACCGCGATGATCAACCTGCTCGGCGGCGTAAGCGAAGTTATGAGCGCAAGCAAAACTACCTTCCCGCAGCGCACCATCACCAGCCAGCCTCTGGCAGGCACGATTGTGGATGTTGATGTATCTACCTACATTTCCGGTACCGTGAAGTATGATTCCGGAGCCATCGGCACCATCTTCACTACCTTTGATGTCAAGTTCCCCGGCGAAGCTACCCGCTATATCGAAGTATATGGCACCGAAGGTACCCTGTTTGTGCCCGATCCCAATGGCTTCAGCGGCCCGGTTAAGCTCTATCGTCCTGAGGAGGGTAAGCTCCGCGAAATGCCGCTGATGTATGATTATGCCGATAACTCCCGCGCCCTGGGTCTTGCCGATATGGCAAAGGCTATTGTGGACGGCCGTGTGGCACGCTGCGATTATACGCAGACCTTCCATGTTCTTGAGATGATCGAAGGATTTGAAACCAGCTCCCGCGAAGGCCGCTGGGTAAAGATGAATTCTCACTACGAGCGTAAGCCCGCTATGGTTAAGGCGAAGCTCAAGGGTGTACTCGACTAAGATTTGCAGGCAGTGCAGATTTCAGTTCTGAATTTAGGGAGGACAAAAACAATGGCAATCAAGCTTGGTATTATTGGATTTGGCGGCATGGGCAGCTGGCATGCAGACGCTGTAAAAAAGGTTGATGGCGTTGAAGCTTACGCCGTATATGATATTGATCCCGAGCGCGTTGCAGCTGCGCGCGAAAAGGGCCTTAAAGGTTATGACGATCTGGCCAGCTTCCTGGCAGATGACGAGATCAATCTCGTTCTCGTAGCTACGCCGAACGATGTTCACTGCGAACTGGTCTGCGCGGCTCTTAATGCAGGAAAGCACACCATCTGTGAAAAGCCCGTTGCAATGAATGTTGCAGAACTGGATCAGATGATCGCAACTGCCGAGAAGAACGGAAAGATCTTCTCCGTTCACCAGAACCGTCGCTGGGACAAGGACTTCGTTACTGCGAAGACCGTTTATGACAGCGGCGACCTTGGTAAGGTATATGCAATCCAGTCCCGTCTGCACGGCACCGGCGGCATTATGCACGGCTGGCGCGGTGAAAAGGCACACGGCGGCGGCATGCTGTATGACTGGGGCGTACACTTCTTCGATCAGATTTACAACATGGTCGGCTATGACAACATTGTCAGCGTAAAGTGCACCACCCAGAGCATCAAGAACGAGGAAATCGACGACTACTTCCATGCGACAATCGATACCAAGCAGGGCATCGGTGTTGTCGTGGAAATCGGTACCTTTGTACTGCGTGAACAGCGCGTATGGAGCATCCTTGGCGATCAGGGCAGCATGTTCATCGATGACTTTGCCGCAAACGGCGAGATCATCAAGATCAATTCCATGATCGAACATGTACCGGTCATCCTGCAGACCTCTGCCGGTCCGACCCGTACCTTTGCTCCCCGCCCGAAGGAGGTTAAGGAAACCAAGGCACTGCCCGAGTGCAATCCGGATTGGGTCGAATACTACGCCAATATCCGCGACGTGCTCGAAGGCAAGACTGATGATCTCATCGTTAAGCCCTGGCAGGTTCGCAAGGTTCTGCGCCTGATCGAGTGCTGCTTCGAATCCGCAGCAACCGGTAAGCTGGTAGCAGTAGAATAAGAATTATATAAAAAATTGCAGGCACAGCAGTTTCGGCTGCTGTGCCTGCAATGGTTAGATACTGTTTTAGAAGGCGAGGTGTGCTTTAGTGGCAGCACATGAAATGATTTATCCTGAACGCTATGAGGGGATGTATTCAGAACAGGAAGTAGAACTGAATAAACGCCTTTATGAAGAATGTATAAAAGAATCGCCTGACTTTGCCCTGATTGAAGAGTTGCTAAAAATGGGAGCTGACCCTATGGGTCCAACGGCTGCATCCGGATGGGGACTGATGGAACATATCTATGGGGAAATGTTGATCGATTTGAAGGAAATCAACAGTGTACACTTGCCCCGCCTCACGGAATTATTCTTGAAATATGGTATGGATGTCGAAAAGCCCAGAGTTCCGTTTGATGAGGATAATAGTAGACCTCCGATGTGGGATTTTGCATTTTTAATGAATGAAAATACCATTTATGCTTTGGAGATGCTTTTGGATCACGGATTGTCGGCGGCAGCTGCTGCGGAAATGTGGAGCCATGAAGTATTTGACTTAATCAACATAGGGTGTGGCGATCTGGTTAACAACGAATCTTGGAATTATGAATGCATATGTTTTATAAAAATGCTGATGCTGTGCGCGTCGTATGAGCATGTGATTGAAAATGACGAAGATTTGCAAGGGTTTATAGGCTGTTCCTATAACGATTACGATCTCCGCAAGTTTAGAAAATGGGATGAATTTTACTGCGAATTTGATACATCGCATTGTCCTGGTAGACCGGAGTTTTATCGTTCCGTTGTGCGGATTTTTGAAAAGGCTAGCGGAAAAGAAGTGTGGAAATTTGGTGTGTGTCTTAATGAAGGCGAGTTTTAACCGATATGGATAAACCCTACCCATGAGTGTTGACATGGGTAGGGTTTTACGCTTTATGCTCCGATCAAAAGAAGCATAATCGGAATGGATGCAATGCAGGCGAGGGTGGCAATGGAAACGCCCTTTGCGGCGACATCCACGCGTGCATCGTGCTTTTCGGCAAACATCTGGGTGGCGGATGCAGAAGGCATTGCGCTGCACAGTGCGAGAATGCCGAGCGGCAGACCGGAAATTCCCAGAAGCTTTGCGATCAAAAGGACGGTTATGGGGAAGACGAGCAGCTTGCACAGAACCGAAATCCACATTTTTCCATCCTTCAGGTGATGGAAGCGCAGCGTATCCATGCGTGCGCCGACGAGCAGCATGGAAAGCGGCGTATTCAATCCGCCGAGCTGATTGACGGTGGAAAGAATCGGTGTGGGTAGAGCGATGCGGGTGAGGAAGAAGAAAATTCCCAGGATGGAGCAGATGAATCCGGGGCTGAGGATGCCGCGCATAGCCTTTGCAGAAAGTCCGTTGTACATGGTGGAACACACTGTCCACAGGACGATATTAAATCCCGTAATGTATGCCGCGAGGAATACGGATGCGCTGTCGCCATATACAGCCTGAACGATCGGAAGGCCAATGTAGCCTGCGTTCGGCATGACTGCAAGCATCGTCAAAACGGGGGCAAGGCGCATATCCGCACTCTTGCGGAAAATGAGAAAAGCGCAGATGACCGCTATGGAAAGAATGATAATGCTGCCGAAAAGCACTGTCAGAAACCCGGGGAGGACCTCCGGCGAATATTCGCGCTGGGTGGTCATCAGCATCATGGCGGGCCATGTGACCATCAGAATGGTGGTGTTGATGCCCTTTATCACCGGGTCGGTGAATATCTTTTTTGCGCGCAGCAGCAGGCCGATTCCTGCGATAATAAACAGCATGATAATCTGATAAACGACGGGAAGAATATTCATGGCAAACCTCTTCAAAAGCATTTTTGCGTGAACGCACACAAACCCTATTGTACCCTCAAACAGAACGCGGTGCAAGCAAAATTTTGGTGCGCGGCAGGGGTGGAAATGTCGGTTTTTCGCTGTGACGGCAAATATGCCGTAATATCCGCGTATATTGGCGAATACACTATAGCAAACAGATATACGGGGAGGACAAACAGGATGGATACGATAAAGATTATGCTGGCTGACGACAATCAGGGGATGCTGAAAATTTTGGAGGACTATTTCCGGGCAAAAAGCGACATTCGCGTGGTGGCATCTGTGACGGACGGGGCACAGGTAATGGCTGCTGTGTGCCAGCATATGCCGGATGTATTGCTGCTGGATTTGATTATGCCCAGAAAAGACGGTTTTTCGGTGCTGGAAGAGCTTCATACGCTTGCGCCGGGCATGCGTCCGCGCGTGATTGTGCTGACGGGACTTTTGCGGGATGACTTTGTAGCGCAGGCGTTTGAGTATGGTGTGAATTACTATATGGTGAAGCCGTTTGACCTGAATATCCTGTATCGGCGGATTTGCTCCGTTGCAAAGGACGGAATCTTAGCGCCGCTTCGTATGGAGGAACTTGCGGAGCGCGATGATGGAGATGGGGATAAGGTTGCAAATATTTTTCTGATGCTGGGAATTCCTGCGCATATCAAGGGCTATCAGTACCTGCGTGAAGGGGTGAAGATGGTGCTTGGTGACCATGATATAATCAACCGCATTACGAAGGAACTCTATCCCGGTATTGCAAAGCGCTGCCATACTACGCCCAGCAAGGTGGAGCGTGCCATGCGGCATGCGATTCAGGTGGCATGGTCACGCGGAAGGATCGATTCTGTGAACCGCATGTTCGGGTGCGAAGTGTTTTCGGAAAACGATAAGCCGACAAACGGAGAATTTATTGCACTGATTGCAGATAAAATCCGAGAGGCGGCACAAAAAAGTGCATAGCATCTTTGCGGGGAATAGGGTGACAAATTGTTGCAAAGATGATATAATAAAGCGAATATATACGCCGTTTTGAGGAGAATACATATGAACAGCAGAGAACGCTTTGAAGCATTTTTTCGTGGCGAAGGCTATATGGACAGACTTCCGGTATTCGAATGGGCCGGTTGGTGGGATAAGACCGTGGCAGCATGGGAAGCACAGGGCATGCCGAAAGGTACGGATGTAACGGAATATTGGAAGATGGATCGCGACTGGCACATCTGGCTGCCGATTCGCAATCACGATATTCCGCGGGAAAAATCCTTTGGCAGCGGCATTATCGAAACGGCAGAGGACTACGAAAATATCAAAAAGTACCTTTATACCGATGTGGCATTCGATGATCTGCACCGTGCCATGCAGGATTATGTGCAGAATAAGAGCGATCGTCCGTGCTGGATTACGATGGAGGGCTTTTTCTGGTTCCCGCGTGATCTTCTGGGCATCGAAAATCACCTGTATGCGTTCTATGATGATCCGGAGCTGATCCTGCAGATCAACCGCGATCTGTGTGAGTTCCATAAAAAGTGCCTGGAAATCGTTTACAGCTATACGACGCCGCTGATTGCGAATTTCGCGGAGGATATGTCCTACAACAACGGACCGATGTGCTCGCGTGAAATGTATGATCAGTTCATTCTGCCCTTCTATAAGGAAATCGTTCCGATTTTGAAGGAACATAATGCGACGGTCATGATCGATACGGATGGCAACGTGGAACCGCTGATCCCGTGGTTCCTGGATGCCGGAATCGAAGGCGTATTCCCGCTGGAACGCATGGCAGGCGTGGATGTGAATCGCGTTCGTGCACAGTATCCCGATTTCTTTATGCTCGGCGGATTTGACAAGACTGTGCTGCACAAGGGCAAGGAAGCAATCCACGCGGAGTTTGAACGTCTGCGCCCGGCAATTCAGTCCGGCAGATATCTACCCACTATGGATCACCAGACCCCGCCGGATGCATCGCTGGAAAATTACGCCTACTATCGCCAGCTTCTGGAAGAATACTGCACGAAATACGGTGCAAGGAAATAATTGGATTGGATAGATGGGAATATAAAACATGAACGGAAGAGAGCGCTTTGAGGCATTCTTTCGGGGCGAAGGATATATGGACCGGTTGCCTGTCTACGAATGGGCTCCCTGGTGGGGCGATACTGTTGCGGCATGGGAAAAAGAAGGTCTGCCGCCCCGGATTGATCTGACGGAATATTGGAAGATGGATCGCGACTGGCATCCGTGGATGCCGGTTCGGGGTATGGATTGCCCGAATGAAAAAACATTTGGCGGCGGCATCATCGAAACGGAAGAGGATTATGAGAATATCAAAAAGTACCTCTATACCGATGATGCGCTTGCATGGGTGGAACGCGGCGTGAAGGAGTATGTTCAGGACAAAAGTGATCTTCCGCTGTGGATCACGCTGGAAGGTTTCTTCTGGTTTCCGCGCATGCTGCTGGGAATTGAAAACCATCTGTACGCGTTCTATGACGATCCGGACCTGATCCTGAAAATCAACCGCGACCTGTGCGAGTATCACAAAAAGTGTCTGGAGATCGTTTACAGCTATGCGACGCCGATTTTTATGACATTTTGCGAGGATATGTCCTACAACAATGGTCCCATGCTTTCGCGTGAGATGTATAACCGATTCATGCTGCCCTTCTATAATGAACTGATCCCGATTCTGAAGTCGCACGGAACGAAGGTTATGATCGACACGGACGGAGATGTTGAGCCGCTGATTCCGTGGTTCCTGGATGCGGGCATCGAAGGTGTTCTGCCGCTGGAGCGCATGGCAGGCGTGGATGCAAACCGCGTGCATGAAATGTATCCCGATTTCTATATGATTGGCGGATTCGATAAGACCGTTCTGCACAGAGGCGAGGAAGCCATTCGCGCAGAGTTCGAGCGTCTGCTTCCCGCTATCAAATCGGGCAGATATCTGCCCAGCATGGACCATCAGACGCCGCCGGATGCATCGCTGGAAAACTATGCATGCTACCGCAGACTGCTGGAAGAATACGCCGTCAAATACGGAGCAAGGGAATAACACGAAAAATATAACCCCAACCTGTTTTTAGTTGCAGGTTGGGGTTTTGTGCTATTTTGTGGCGATCACGATCGGCTGATAAAAGCCTGTTTCCTCCGGGAATTTCCACTCCACCTTTCGGCATCCGGCCAAAAGAAGCAGGTTCGTCAGCTCTTCTCTGCGGGTTGCGCGGTATTCGCATTCGAATTTGCTGACTTGAAGCGCATTTTCGTCGTCGATGATATATTGGATGAGTCTGTAATTATCACCTTCCCAGTGCCATGTCTGGAACGATACGCGCTGACCGTCAGCAGTTTTATGAATGTAGGGCGGGGAATATGGCGGTTTGTTTTGCAGCAGCGAGTTGTAATCCCGTATGCTTGCGACAAATATACCGCCCGGTGCGATTTGGTTTACGATGCTTTGAACGGCGGAGTGCAGAGCGTCTTTTGTCAGCATGTGCGGCAGGGCGTTATCCATGGCGATTACGATATCAAACTGCTCGGAAAAGGTATGGGATAATGCGCAGAAGTCGGCATATTCAAACCGGATGGAAACGCCGTTTTTCGCTGCACGATTTTTTGCCTCCGCAAGTTCCGCGCTGCTTATATCCGATGCGGTTACGGAATATCCAAGCGCAGCAAGGCCGATAGCCTGCGTTCCGATTCCGCAAGCGCAGTCAAGAATTTGGGCAGTGGTATGAAATCCCTGATTCCGGAAAATCCTGTCCAGAATTTCGGCCTGCTCATGTGTGGTGGACTCCCAGTCCAGAAAAAGCTTGTCATACTGAGAAGCCAGATTGTCATAAAAGGTCTGGATAATATTCATAGCTGTGCATTCCTCGCAGGATGGGTCATTTCTTTTGAATTTTGCCGATAATCCACTTGAAAAAGAGAATTGCGCCTGCAATCGCGGCAACTTTGAGCAGGGAAACGGCGATGGTTGTAGTGATAAGAGGGACTATATCTTCTTTGGGCATTGTGGCGTAAATCGATACGATGTCCTTTTTTATCCACACGAATACGATGCAGAGTATAGCGATAATGCCGACGACAATTCGCCAGGGTTCTTTTTTGCGATTTCCCTTATTGCCCATATTGTGAAACATCCACTCGATTTGGAAATGGCACAGGAAGAAATTCCTACGCCACAATAGAATCAGTTTTCGGGCTTGACCAACATGGGTTCGCCAATGCATTTGCCGCGAAGTTTGTTGATGGAACGCTCAACCGCATCCTGACTGTTGCCCCAGGGCTTGGACTGATTGCGATAGTCGAATTTCTGCGTGAACCATTCCAGTTCGCCTTCTACGCGCTTGAGATTTTCGCGTTCGATGCGGACAAGGGTTTCCTGGAATTCGGCAAGACGCTTGCCGTGCAGGTGCTTGGGAGCCATTTCCATCACCTGGAAATAGTGCGGCAGGCAAAGTCCTTTGGATGCGGCGAAAGCGTCGCGGAAAGCCTGCTCGTCATTGTACATGCAAAGCATGGTATAGATATAGCGGCTCATGGTGTAATCCAGACGCTCGCAAATGGTGCAGGAGGCAATCGCAGCCTTTGCACGCTCGTCGGACGGCGGAGCAGGTTTTTTGAAAAGGCCTCCCTTTTGCGGCGGATTGGACGCGGCAGCCTCAACCAGCGCCATGGTATCCTTCATATAGGTATGGGTAATCAGCGCAAGACTCAGGCGGTTGCCTGCATTGAACATCATGTCGTAATGCTTGTGGCAGAAGCCGCGCTTATTGACCTCGATGCGCGTATCGGGCTCCATGACCGAAGCGCCAAGGTAACTGTCCACATAGATGGCTTCATTTTTCAGATGAATCTCGCAGAGCGGGCATTCGCAGTCGAGTCTGTATGCCTCCCAAATGGGCATGGTATCGATATGCTCTTTCATTCTTTCACCTCCGGATTGATATCTGGCAGCTGAGAAATATCTTCGATTCCAAAATGACGCAGGAACGAATCGGTTGTACCATAAAGGACGGGGCGCCCCAGCGTTTCGCGGCGGCCCATTTCACAGATTAACCCTTTGTTCAGAAGGGACTGCACGGAATAATCGCATTTTACGCCGCGGACAGCCTCGATTTCCGATTTGGTTACCGGCTGGCGATACGCGATGATGGAAAGTGTTTCCATCACGGCGGAGGTAAGCGGCATGCGCTGCGTGGGATTGAGAAGGGCTTCAACCGCACCGGCATACTCGGGTTTGATGGAAAGCTGCGCCTTGCCGCCAAAACGGTTCAGGCGAAGACCGCCGGATGCGTCCATTTGGTCGCGCATGGTATCCATGGCGGCGTTCATTTCCGTTTCCGTCAGGTTGAGTGCGTGGGCAAGGTCGCTTATTGCCACCGGTTCACCGGCGACAAACAGAATTGCTTGAATTTTGGCGCTGAGTTCGTCCATTTGGGCAGATTCCTTCCGTTCAAATACTCACTGCATTCATTATAGCATATCTTTTTTCCAAAATCTACGGTTGTATACAGGATATGTCCGGAGCGATTTCGTTGACAAGCTTCGGGCAGAAAGATATAATGGATATATAAACCGATTGGTAAAGGAGTGTTATTATGCGGCGGCAGATGCAGCTGGATTTTTCGAATATTACTACTTATTCCAGTGAAAACAGGCTGAACCTTGTGACGCTGGAATCCCTTTTGAATCCGGGTGAGGAGAAGCTCCCCCTCTGGACGGCGGACGATTTTGATACCCTCGTATCCAAGGTGCGCGAAGCCAAAGAAGGCGGCCACGAGATCATTTTTTCCATGGGCGCGCATGTGATCAAAAGCGGCCTTTCTAAGTATTTGATTGCCCTGATGAAGGAGGGTTATATCACTCACCTTGCCGGCAATGGTGCATGCAGCATTCACGATTTTGAAATCGCCTATCTGGGCGGCACGTCCGAGCATGTGCCCACCGCAATTGAGGATGGTTCCTTCGGCATGTGGGAGCAGACCGGCCGCTGGATGAACGAGGCGATTCAGGAAGGCGTAAAGGAAGGATTGGGCTACGGTGAAAGCCTTGGCCGCTATATCGACCGCAATCCCGAAAAGTTCCCGAATCGCGAAGAATGCGTCGTCTATCAGGCGTACAAGCTGGATATTCCCGCAACGTACCACATCGCGCTGGGAACCGATATTATTCATCAGCATCCCATTGTGGATTTTGAGGCGATCGGTAAGGCATCGGGCATTGATTTCCATAAGATGTGCTATTCTGTGGCACACCTTGATAAGGGCGTTTATATGAACTTCGGTTCCAGTGTAATCGGTCCCGAGGTATTCCTGAAAGCGCTGTCCATTGCAAGAAATCTGGGCTATCCCACTTTTAATATTACAACGGCGAACTTTGACCTTCTGCCGCTGGGCGATTACCGCGTAAATCTGCCGGGTTCCAACCCGCAGTATTATTACCGTCCGCGCAAGAATATCGTCAACCGCCCCGTCAGCTGCGGTGGTCAGGGATGGCATTTCTGCGGCGATCATAAGGAGACCATTCCGAGTCTCTATGCGCACCTGAAAGGACTGGAAAAATGAACAGAATGACGAGAGAAAGGCTCTGCGAAATTCTGGATAAAATGCCTGCCTGCCGTGTGGGTATCATCGGCGATTTGTGTCTGGATGCCTACTGGCATGCGGATATGACCAAAAGCGAACTTTCGCGCGAAACGCCGTTTTTTCCCATTCCGGTGACAGAGGAACGCTATTCCGCAGGAAGCGCGGGGAACGTGGCCTGCAATCTGCATGCGCTGCTTACGCATTCGCCCAAAGTGCTTGGCGTGATTGGCGATGACTGGCGCGGTGATATGCTCCGGCGTGTGTTCCGGCGTCAGGGTATCGAAACGGATGCAATCGTTGCTTCTGAAACGATTATGACCAATGCATACATAAAGCCGATTCGCCATGGATTCGGTGCGTGTGTTGTGGAAAGTGAGCGAATCGATTTCGTCAATTGCAGCGTTATCGGCGGCGTGGATGAAGAAAAACTTCTTGCAGAACTTGCAGCCATTGAGGGGAAAGTGGATGTTCTGTGCGTGAGCGATCAGATGGAATTCGGCTGCATAACGCCCAGAGTGCGCGAGGCAATTTGTGCTATGGGCGCGCGCGGTATGCGCATTATTGTTGACAGCCGCGACAGAATTCATCTGTATTCCAATGTAATTCTGAAACCCAACGAACTGGAAGGAGCTCGCGCTCTGAACGGAGTGCTGCCCAAAGAGGGGCAGAGCCGTGAAGAACTTGCCGAAATCGCCCGTGCGCTTGCAGTAAAAACGAATTGCCGCGTGCTGATGACCATGGGCGGAAGCGGCAGCGTTTTCACGGATGGAAATGATCTTACTTTCTGCAATCCGTTCAGGGTCGGCAGGGAACTGGATATCTGCGGCGCGGGAGATACGTTCATGTCCGGTATGGCATGTGCGCTGGCTGCGGGCGCGGAGCCGGGCGAAGCGATGCAGATTGCAAACCTTGCTTCCTCGATCACGATTCAGAAAATCGGTATCACCGGAACCGCCACAAAGGCAGAAATGCTTGCTGCGTGGGATATGCAGTAAAGTATATACCGAAAAAAGACCATAGAATAAGCGTAAGCAATTTGCTTTGGCAGCTTGCTTACGCTCATTTTATAATTAGAGGGAATATGTTACTCCGTACGATGGTTTATCAGGCTTTCGGAGTGATGCGCACCGGGAATGCGAAGGTTGCATTCGGGGCTACTGCGCGGCAGTGCGGCTTTTCGGTGAATTCGCCGGAAGCGTCGGTTGCATCGTCGATGCCGTACCAGGGCTCGATGCAGACGTAGCGCAGGGGATAGATGGGCTTGCTCCACACGCCAAGGCAGGGTGCATCGCAGTATTCCACATGAACGGAGGAACCGTCAGCGCGCTCGAGGGTTACAGAGCGGGAACGGATGTTTTCAAACATCAGGGCATCATCCTTGAACAGTTCGGAGGAAAGAGCGATGGTTCCGTTTTCTGCATTGAAGGTCTTCTTTGCGGGGGAAAGCAGGTCGGCGGGAATGTCCAGTCCGCGCAGGGTGAGGGTTTCGGGAACTTCCAGACGAAGGATATCGCCTTCTGCGCAGAAGAAGCCCGGATGTGCGCCGAGGCAGAAGTACATGTCCTTTTCGGAAAGATTGGTAACCTTGTGTTCCATCACCACGGAATCCTGACGGAAGTAGAGCAGGATGCGCAGTTCAAAGTTGAAAGGGTAGACCTTGTGAGTTTCTTCGTTATCGCGCAGCAGGAGACACACGCTGTCTTCCTTGACAGACTCTGCTTCGAATTCCATCTTGCGCGCAAAACCGTGCATGGGCATGGGATAGTCTTCGCCGTAGATGCGGTTTTTGCCGCCCACAACGCGGCCGATGACGGGGAACAGCAGCGGAGACTGACCGCCCCAGACATTTGCATCACCCTGCCACATGAATTCTCTGCCGGTTGCATTGTCCACGATGCTGCAAAGTTCCGCGCCGAGGGAACGGATGGAAGCAGTGAGGCGACCGTTGGTAATGGTGTATGTGCTCATGGAAATCGACTCCTTTGAATGCTTTCTGTGTTATGAAGCTATTATACCATAGTCTGAGCGGCGCTGTCGAGGATTTTGCTTGACAAAGAAATTGGCGAATACTATAATTTATGCATTATGTGATGGTTTGGAGGGTTCACCTGTGAACGGAACGTGCAAAGCACCCAAGGCGATCATCTTTGATTTTGACGGAACTCTTTCTACGCTCAGATGCGGATGGGAAGTTGTGATGCGCAAGCTGATGGGTGAAATCCTCGGCGAGTATATCACAATGGAAGAAATTGATCGATTTATTGACGAATCCACCGGTATTCAGACGATTTTCCAGATGAAGTGGATTGCCGAGCAGCTGGAAAAACGCGGCATTGCGCCCCTTGATCCTTGGGATTACAAGGCAGAATACAACCGCCGCCTGATGCTGAATATCGAGGATAAAAAGCAGGCGCTGCTGTCTGGCGCATGTGAAAAAGAAACGTACCTGATGGCAGGCTCCGAAGAACTGCTCAAGATGATCAAGTCTCACGGTATCAATATCTATGTTGCCAGCGGCACCGACCAGCCGGATGTGCAGGCGGAAGCTGCGGCGCTGGGGCTTGATAAATATTTCACCGAAATTGCAGGTGCTCCTCTTCGCGAGGAAAAATGCTCCAAGGAAGCGGTTCTCCGTCGTCTGATTGCCCAGCAGGATATTCCCGCTGAAAACATTCTGATCGTTGGTGACGGTAAGGTGGAAATTGCACTGGGCCGCGAGGCGGGTGCACGCACGCTGGGTGTCGCCAGCAATGAAAAGAATCGCTGCGGTATCGATGAAACGAAAAAAAAGCGTCTGGAAAATGCGGGCGCGGATCGCATCATCGGCGATTATCGGGATATTGCGGATCTGGAAGCTTGGATTTTCTGCGAATAAGAATGTACAGGGCGTCAAGTGTGGCTTGGCGCCTTCTTAAATATATTGATAGGCAGTGAAGCTATGAAACAGATAGCACCGGATTACTACAAGGAATTTTCCTGCATTGCGGATAAGTGCCGCCACAGCTGCTGCATCGGCTGGGAAATTGATATAGATGAAGAAACAATACAGAAATACCGTTCGCATGGCGGTGAATTCGGAGCGCGGCTGATGCGCGGCATCCATGAGGATGCGGACGGCGCACACTTCATTCTGGATGCGGATGAAAGATGCCCGTTTCTGAATACCTGCGGTTTGTGCGATATTTATCGGGAAATGGGCGAGGCGGCGCTTTCGCAAATCTGCACCGATCATCCCAGGTTTCGCTCTTTTTTCTCGGACAGGGTAGAAATTGGACTTGGGCTTTGCTGCGAAGCGGCGGCGGAGTTGGTTTTGAATCGAAAGGAAAAAATGCGCCTTGTCGAGATTGACAATGACGGCGGGCGTGAACGTCTGACACGCGCGGAAAAGCAGATTCTTGCCCTGCGGGAAAAAATGCTGGATGCGGCACAGGATGATGCGCTTTCGCTGGAAGAGAAGTTTGAAACCGTACTTTCCCTTGCGGATATAGATGCGGCGGAGAGAAGTTTTTCGGAATGGATTGAAATCTATCGGGAACTTGAACGGCTGGATGCGGCATGGGGTGAAATGCTGGAAACGGCGCGTGAAACCGAACCGGATGGCGTGCACGATGGCATGTTTTCAAATCTTTTGACCTATTTTATCTATCGTCACGTCGGCGAAAGTGAAAGTGTAGAAGATGCAGCGTTATATGCGGCATTTTCCGTGCACGCGGCGGATTTTGTGCGCAGGCTTTGCGCGGCAACCGGTGCGGATACAAAAGAAAGAATTGCAGATGTTGTTCGCGCCTATTCCTCCGAAATTGAGTATTCGCAGGAAAATATGGATACGCTGCTGGAATTGGTATAAGGCATAGAAAAAAGGCATCCCCGTATTGAAGCGGAGGATGCTTTTTGATAGGGCGTTTTTCAATTTAAGAAAATTAAAAACGGACTTTCGAATGAAAGTCCGTTTGGTGGAGCATAGGAGACTCGAACTCCTGACCTCTACACTGCCAGTGTAGCGTACTACCAACTGTACTAATGCCCCACGAATCAACGCGAGTATTAGTATAGCATAAGTGATGCGTGTTGTAAATAGGTATCCTAAAAGTTTACAAATAAAAAACGCTTCTGACCGGAATAATGGCAATGCAGGTTTGACAGAGAGGGAAAATAGGGGTATAATATGCTTTGAGCATAAAAGCCAATAACTCCAAACGGAGCAAAATAACAGGGGGATTCCTAAAATGAGCGAAAATTGCAATCATAACTGCGAAAGCTGCTCGGAAAAATGTTCCCAGCGCGATCCTAAGAGCTTTCTTGCAAAGCCGCATGAGATGTCCAATATCAAAAAGGTAATCGGCGTTGTTTCCGGTAAGGGCGGCGTTGGCAAATCCATGGTTACCGGTCTTATGGCAGTTCTTGCGCAGCGCGCAGGTCTGAAGACCGCCGTTCTGGACGCAGATATTACCGGTCCTTCGGTTCCGAAAATGTTCGGCCTGAAGGAGCGTGCCACCGCTGATGACAACGGTATCTATCCCGTAATGAGCGAAAAGGGCATCGGCATTATGTCTCTGAATCTTCTGATGGAGAACGAGACTGACCCCGTCGTATGGCGCGGCCCGATCATCGCCGGCACTGTAAAGCAGTTCTGGACGGAAGTTATCTGGGGCGATATCGACATCATGTTCATTGATATGCCTCCGGGAACCGGCGACGTTCCGCTGACGGTTTTCCAGTCCATTCCGCTGGATGGCATCATCGTTGTAACCTCCCCGCAGGAGCTGGTTGGCATGATCGTGGAAAAGGCCGTCAACATGGCTTCCATGATGAATGTGCCGATCCTTGGCCTTGTGGAGAACATGAGCTACTTCACCTGCCCCGATTGCGGCAAGAAGCACTCCATCTATGGCAACAGCCACATTGAGGAGATTGCTGCAAAGCACTCTCTGGGCGTTCTGGCCAAGCTGCCCATCGAGCCCGCTCTCGCCGCTGCATGCGACGCAGGCAACATCGAAGGCTTCTCCGGCGACTGGATGGACGCCGCCGCCATGGAAGTTCTGGCACTGGTAAAGTAAAGTATAAAAAGGACTCTGCTGATTGATTCGGCAGAGTCCTTTTTGCGTCTAAGCAGTCTTCTTTGCCACGATAATCGTAGTATTCCCGACGCGGAATACCTTCTCGGCAGATTCAAAACCGGCTGCGAGGAACATGGAGATTTGATTTTCGATGGTGCAGGGCGTATCAAAGTGATAGAATTCGCCGGGAGAAATGCCTTCTTCCCTGCGCAGGCGTTCGTTTTCGGCGAAGAAGAAATCTTCCTCTTCCTGCGTTTCTACCATATAATCGCATTCGATGTACAAGCCGCCGGGCACAAGGGAATCGAAAATCCTGCGATAGAGGGCAATCTTATCTTCATGAGGAAAATGGTGCATGGTTTCAAAGGAGATGGCACAGTCGAAAAATTCTGCGCCAAAATCTGTTTTGAAATAATCACCGCAGATCAGATTCAGCGCCTTGTCCGGGTGTTTTTCGCGCAGTTTATCCAGCATTGCGCGCGTCATATCAATTCCAGTCACGTGCAAGTCGGGAAAGAATTTGAAGATTTCATCCAGTTCAAGACCGGTACCGCAGCCAAGGTCAAGAAGTGTCTCGGTGCCTGCGGGAATAAGGGAAGCCATTTTTATATAGCCTTCTCTGCAGCCTTCAACGTTTGCAAGCATATGTTCATCATAGCCTTCTACTCGTGCGGCAAAGAAGCTGTCCATGGATTCAAGCGGCGGCATGGGGATTCCTCCGTTTCAAATACTATTCTGCGCGGTTTACTGAATTTTCGGTTTTGAAACCTTCGGGATAGCGCTTTTTCAACTTTTCGATATTGCGGGCAAGAACTTCCTCCAGGTCAATGTCAAGCGCGGTGGCGGTTTCGGCAAGGTACCATGCCACGTCGCCGAGTTCCTTGATCAGTTTTTCGCGGTCGAGCTCATGTCCCTGAGCGAGATGCTTTTTCACAATGTCGATGGCTTCACCGGCTTCGCCGCAAAGACCCATCACGCCGTTGATCAGCACGTCCTTTTTGGAAAGGGCCGGATTCAGGGTAGTCATGGCCAGTTTCTGATATTCATTTATATTCATGGGATCATCCTCCGGAAAGTCCAGTTTGTAATGTGTAGAATCATTGTAGCAGAAACAGGAAGTGTTTTCAATGCACAGATATTGATGGAATGGGTTTTCCCTTAATTAACTTAAATAATATAAATAGCTGTTTACGTTTAACTTCAAATGCCGTATAATAGATAAGGATTCTTCTAAACAATTCAATTGTAAGGAGCGTTTAATAAGATGAAACTGTCCCCTCTTCAGATTGCAAGATATCAGTACACTCCCAAGCTCCCGGGCATGCTGCGCAACGGCATTTCCGAGATTTGCGTAAAGAACGGTGATGCAACCGAAAGCGTTGCAGATCAGGAAAAGATCAAGGCTCTGTTCCCCAACACCTACGGCAAGAATGAAATCACCTTCCAGAAGGGTCAGAATACTTCCGAAGCCAAGAAGCAGGTTGTCGGCGTTATCCTGTCCGGCGGTCAGGCTCCCGGCGGCCACAACGTTATCTGCGGTCTGTACGATGCTCTGAAGGCCACCAACAGCGAAAACGAGCTGTACGGCTTCAAGGGCGGCCCCAGCGGCCTCATCAACGATGACTACATCGTATTCGATGATGAGTACATCAACCAGTACCGCAACACCGGCGGTTTCGATATCATCGGTTCCGGCCGCACCAAGCTCGAAACCGAAGAGCAGTTTGCCATCGTTGCAGAAGTTTGCAAGAAGCACGGCGTTACCGCAGTTGTAATCATCGGCGGCGACGATTCCAACACCAACGCAGCAGTTCTGGCTGAGTACTTTGCTGCCAACAACACCGGCGTTCAGGTTATCGGCTGCCCGAAGACCATCGACGGCGACCTCAAGAACGAGGATATCGAGTGCTCCTTCGGCTTCGACACCGCTACCAAGACCTACAGCGAGCTGATCGGCAACATCGAGCGCGACGCCAACTCCGCCAAGAAGTACTGGCACTTCATCAAGGTTATGGGCCGTTCCGCTTCTCACGTTGCACTGGAGTGCGCACTTGAGACCCAGCCGAACATCTGCCTGATCGGTGAAGAAGTTGCCGCCAAGAAGATGTCCCTCGCTCAGATCGCCGAATATATTGCAGATTCCGTTGCAGCACGCGCTGCCAAGGGCTGGAACTTCGGCGTTGCCATCATCCCCGAGGGTATCGTTGAGTTCGTTCCGGAGTTCTCCGTTCTGATCGCTGAGATCAACGAGCTGCTCGCAGGCGAAAAGGCCGATGCTTTCAACGCTCTGTCCACCTGGGCTGAGAAGTACGCTTTCATCGAGCAGGGCCTGACCAAGGAGTCCATGGCTGTATTCGCCATCCTGCCCGAGGGCATTCAGCAGCAGCTGTTCCTCGAGCGCGACCCGCACGGCAACGTTCAGGTTTCCCTGATCGAGTCCGAAAAGCTGTTCTCCGAAATGGTTAAGGCAAACCTCGCAGCACGCAAGGCAGCCGGCACCTACAATGGCAAGTTCTCCGCTCAGCATCACTTCTTCGGCTATGAAGGCCGCTGCGCATTCCCGTCCAACTTCGATGCTGACTACTGCTACTCCCTGGGCTACAATGCATTCATGCTCATTCAGTATGGCTACACCGGATACCTCTCCAAGGTTTCCAACCTGTCCAAGCCTGCTGAGGAATGGGTTGCAGGCGGCATGCCCATCACCAAGATGATGAACATCGAACGTCGCCATGGTAAGGACAAGCCCGTTATCCGCAAGGCTCTGGTTGAGCTGGACGGCGCTCCCTTCAAGTTCTTCTGCGAAAACCGCGAAGAATGGGCAGTTGAAACCTGCTTCACCTATCCGGGCGCAATTCAGTACTATGGCCCGACCGAGGTTTGCGACCTGACCACCAGAACCCTCGCTCTTGAAAAGGCATAATTATATCGTTGGTTTTTCAGCTGCGCTGCCGTATAAACGGCGGCGCAGCTGTTTTTTGTGGATGGATTTAATTTAACTCAGAAATAACGCAAAAAAGTGTCAGGAAATGGTGGTGAGCAGTAACTATATAGTGAAAGAAAAATAGCGGTATTTGCAAGGAATAATAGGCAACAAACGGATATAGAGGTAAGAAAATTGAGCGTGTGGAAACGTTGGAGCAAACGAAGACGAAAACAATACGATGAATATCGGCAGAAAATATATTCGCAGATCTGGAACGAGCATAAGCAATTTATGTACAACTACGCCATGCGCCTTACATTGATCAGGGCAGAGGCGGAAGATCTGGTATCGAATGTGTGGAAGGTGCTGATGGAAAATGCGGACGAAGTGCTTGGCATTATGGACGACTCCGTTCGCATGCGCAGCTATATAGGACGCGTGATGCTCTATGAAGGAATGCGGTTTCGACGTGATACTGCGGTGCGGAACAAATATGAAGAGCTGTACGGCATAATGCAATCGAGCAACGGTGCAGTATCAGAGGCTGCGGGGGAGGAAGCCGTGTCCAACATCCGTCAACAGGATATTATGCAGGCGATAAGGAAGTTGCCGCCCAAATATCAGACGGTGATCATGATGCGCTACTTTGAGGAAAAGTCGGGCGAGGAAATCGCCGAAAGCCTGGGAGTATCACTTGCGAATGCGTATCAGTATATGAGCCGTGCGAAACAAAAACTGAAAGCGATATTGATTGAGGAAGGGATCATTGAAGAAGGATATGATTATGACGAAAAAGAGGAATCTGAAACAGAGATTTGATTTGAAAACAGCGGCGCAGCTGCAGACGGAAATCGAGGATCTGCAAATACAGCTTGCGCTGCGCAAGATGGAAGAAGCGGCTTACGAGAAAATCGCCAATGAGGAATTGGAAGCGTTTCACCGGGAAGATGTGGAAATGAAAGAGGCGCCGAAGGCTGAATGGAGCGATTCACGGAGCAAAGGATCCAGCCATGGTTCACACATTCCCCTGCGCGTGGCGATCGTATGCATTACATGCCTGATGGTTTTTCTGGCAGGAGCAGGAGCCGGTATTGCTGCCACAAATTATTTGCAGCTTCAGGTGGGAGTTTTTGCAGTAACGCATGAGCCGGATGCCATTAATTTCCAGTTTCAGACTGCGCCGGAATCCATTTCTGTCCCTGCAAGATGGCAGGGGAAGTATTTTCCGGCCTATATACCTGAGGGGTTTAGCTTAACAAAAATTGGGAATAACAGTGCTCATTATGAAAATGTATATGGCGTCAAGATTGTTTTCAAAGAAAAAGATGCGGGTGAAGCGGTATATATAAATTCCGAAAATGCAATCATTACACATGAGAGGATAGGAATGCGAATGGCGACAATATCTGAAATGGAAAATTTAATGATGGCAGTATTTAGCGAAGGCGACAGAATATTGTCTGTATACATGACAGATTTGAATTTTGCGGGGGATAAAAATAAGGAGGAACTGTTGAAAATTACAGAAAACATCATGATGCTTAAAAAGAACAGCGATTAGTTTAGGATGCATTGCCGGAGTTTGCGTCGTGACTGAGGGAGAGAAGTTCTTAAAAACACCATTCTGGCCAGTGGTTGTTTTTTCACCTCTCTATCTTTTGCTTCGAAAAATCCGCCGGTGCTGCGTCTGACAGATTCCGTCATGCATTCCGCGTAAGAGCAATCAATGAAGGGATTAAAAAATCCGTTCACTATTTTATTGTTTCAAAAAATAAGCCGGAACCCTGATCAATGGGCGCCGGCTTCATAGGAAAAACAGAAGGCAACTATCTTATTGGCATCAATGCGGCATGCTGAAAGAAGTCCCAATTCAATTTCTGCCCGCAGTTGCTGCAAAATGGCTGAAAGTCGCGCTCAATATTGCAATGGCAGCGTGGACATACGGGAAATGTCAAAAAAGTTGCATTGAAGGAACTGTGCACGCGGTAATGGGTGACGCGCATGGCGAGACGATAGGAGAGTTCCTCGTCATCGCTGGAAAATCCCAGCAGCTCATTGGGCGTCTTTTCAAGACCGATGCAGAGCTTTTCCAATGTGTTGACGGTCGGGGATGTTTTGCCGCGGGCAATGGAGCCGAAATATCTGGGACTGAGGTCGCAGAGTTCGGAAGCCGTTTCGTAGGAAAGTTCACGACTGTCGCAGATGCCAAGTACGGAGATAGAGAGGTTCTTGGAGAACATGGGAAGCCCTCGCCTTCTGTATAAAATATACAGTTAGCGTAGGGGCAACCCTGCGTTATCGACAGGAAGCATCGTGCCTGAATTCTTCAGGTGCGGTAAACTGCCAATATCGTTGACTTAAGGGCTGAGGGATATCCCTCAATCTCTCTCATCAGAGAGAGATTATAAACCTTCCGTGCTGACGCGGACGACGAAGGAGTTAAGCGGATGATATTGGCGAAAGGAGGGGGACGAACGTCTGTTTCGGTTGAGAAACTCGGCAATTTTGCGGCGAGCGGTTGGATGCGAATGGATTCCGCTCCACAAAAGCAGCAAGAGAATGTTGGACTGCAAATGCCGGATAGCCAATATATTGACGCAATTATGGCCAGGTGTCAAGGGCAAATATCCACAAATCGCAGAAAAACAGATCTTCCCGGAACGGAACAGAGAGATTTGAGGGTGAAAATCAGAGTGTACCACATCATTTGGGCTTTGGAGGGAATTTGCCGGATTCCTCGGTTCGACGAAGATGTGATGGGCGGACAAAGCGAACGCATCGGAATAGAGATGCGGAGAGGAAAACGATCATCCTTCTCTCCCTCAGTCACCTGCGGTGACAGCTCCCTCATCAGAGGGCGCCAGAGAACTGCTCTATCAGAAGCAGTGGAACCGTAATTTTCTGAAATCTCTATTTCGGTCAAAGGGCAAAAATGCAGCTTCAACGGATTGCAACATACAATTGAGGAGGAAAACTCATGAAGAAAAATATTATTCTGGCTTGGACGCTTCTGGCGATTCTGACTGTAGGATTGGCGGCTCCTGTTGGAGCGATGGCGGAGGACGGCATAATGCCCCTGTACGATTATGTGGGTGCAATTGGTGCCGGGCTTTCCATTTCCGGTTCAACGGCATATTGCAGCGGTGATGTATTTCTCAATCGGATTCCCAGCAGCCTTAGTATGACGCTTACACTGCAGAAAAAGAACGGCGATTCCTGGGATTCATTTGCAAGCTGGAGCGATTCTGTGATTGGAGGTACCGATTTGGAAATGAGCGAAAGCTGCACCGTATCCAGCGGCACCTACAGGGTAAAGGTAAGCATCAGTGTTTGCCTGACAAACGGGGATTACGAGTATATCAGCGAATATAGCCCGGAATCGACAAAATAGCTTCAACAGCGGCGCGAGGCAGCGCTGCTGGCAGCAAAATTCTCCCCTTGGCACAAGCCAGGGGGAGAATTTTATAAAAAACAGAAATCCCGGTTGCAAAGAAAAACTCACGCAGGAATGCTTGTGATGCAAAGTGTGATGTGATATAATTCGATTGCATGTTTGACTATACTCAAGACCGGGGATTTGAAATGCTGAAAATAAAAAACTGGATTCGTCAGGAACGGGAAGGAATGGAGATACTGCTGCGCTGCGTTCCGGCGACGGTGGTGACTCTGTTCGTGGTGAGCGTTATCTGCATGAATCTGCTTGCGAATAAAACGCTTTTGCAGCTTGACTGGATTGCGCTGGATGGCGGAATATTGATATCGTGGCTGTCGTTCATGTGCATGGATGTGATTACAAAGCACTTTGGCCCGAAAGCCTCAAACCGGATTTCGGTGCTGGCATCGCTGATTAACCTGCTCACGTGCCTGATCTTTTATGTGGCGAGCGCGATTCCGTCCAATGCGGGGGATTATTCGGCGTTTAATGGCATTCTGGGCGGAACATGGTTTATTCTATTGGGCAGCACGATTGCATTCCTTGCATCCGCAATGATCAATAACGGCCTTAACTGGTCGCTGGGCAAGGCGTTCCGGAAAGACCCGGATGGGAAGCTTGCCTATGCCGTGCGCACCTATGTTTCCACGTTTGTGGGGCAGTTTCTGGACAATTTTATGTTCTCCATCATCGTGTTCGTATTTTTTGCACCGATCTTCTGGGACGGATTTTGCTGGACTCCCATCCAGTGCGCAATGTGCGCGCTGACGGGCGCGGTGGCGGAACTGATTATGGAAGTAATATTCTCGCCCATCGGGTACCGCATCACCACCAAATGGCGGCAGAATGCAGTGGGCAAAGAGTACTTGGAATATATCGGAAAGGGTAAACTGTGATATGAAAATTCTGATCACCGGAACCACGCAGGGAATCGGCAAGGGAATCGCGGAGCTGTTTCTGGCAAACGGGCATGAGGTTATTGGCATCGACCGCCGGGGGGCAGGCATCGTGCATGAAAACTATACCCACTATGAATGCGACGTGCGCGATTATGATGCCCTGCCGCAGGTGGAAAATGTCAATATCCTGATCAACAATGCCGGTACGCAGAATGAGGACGATATTGATATCAACCTCAAGGCGCTGATCAGAATTACCGAAAAGTATGGCGTGCAGGCGGAGATTCGTTCCATCCTGAATATCGGTTCCGCCAGCGGTCACACCGGCGCGGAATTCCCGGAATACTGCGCCAGCAAGGGCGGCGTGATGGCCTATACCAAAAATGTGGCAATGCGCGTGGCACAGTTCGGCGCTACCTGCAACAGCCTCGATCCCGGCGGTGTGCTGACTCCGCTCAATGACTGCGTGGTAAATGATCCTGAACTTTGGGCCGAAATCATGGAGGAAACGCCTCTCAAACGCTGGGCAACGGTGGAGGAAATCGCGCAGTGGGCGTATTTTCTTACCGTGACGAATACATTCTGCACCGGTCAGAATATTCTCGTTGACGGCGGCGAGTCTATCAATTATAATTTTGTGTGGAAAGATTAGCGATTGCATCATACCTTAAATGAAAGGATGAATAGAAATGAATGTCGGTATCGTTGTTATCCACTCTGCAGAAGGAATGAAGGAAAAGTTCGCGGATGCCGCAGCGCAGGGCTTTAAGCACTGTCAGCTGATCAGCTGGAATCCTGGCTTGTGGAATGATGCTTCCGCAGAGGAAATCAAAGCACTGAGCACTGAATATGGCGTTGAGATCACCGCTTTCTGGTGCGGCTGGGTTGGCCCTATGCGCTGGAATTTCACCGAAGGTCCCGAAACGCTGGGCATTGTGCCGGTTGCTTACCGTGCACAGCGCGTTCAGAATCTGCTCGATGGCGCTGCATATGCCAGAAAACTGGGCGTTTGCGATGTTGTTACCCATATGGGATTCATTCCCGAAAATATGTCCGACCCCAATTATCCCGGCGTTGTTGCAGCCGTTAAGGTCATTGCCCAGGAACTGAAAAGAAACGGTCAGAACCTGCTGTTCGAAACCGGTCAGGAGACCCCTGTCGTGCTGCTGCGCCTGTTTGAGGAGATCAACACCGGCAATCTCTATATCAATCTTGACCCCGCAAACCTGATTATGTACGGTAAAGCCAATCCCGTTGATGCGCTGGATGTTTTCGGTGACTATATCCGCGGCGTGCATGCCAAGGATGGTCTGTATCCCACCAACGGCAAAGAATTGGGCGCGGAAGTAAAGGTCGGTACCGGTAAAGCCAATTTCCCCGCATTGCTCAAGGGGCTGAAGGAACATGGTTTCGACGGCAGCCTGACCATCGAGCGCGAAATCTCCGGTGAACAGCAGCTTATTGATATTAAGGAAACGCAGGAATATCTCAATAAGCTGATTGCTGATTTGTAATGACGGATTGTGAAAAGAATAGCAATAAAAAAGGCGCTGCTGCAGAAGTGCAAATCTGCAGTAGCGCCTTTTGCTTAAATATTGTCATGGAAATAGTACATCAAGCCGGTTTGCGCATCGGATATTATGCGATACTGTCGCTCCAATAAAAGTCTCTGCGGAATCAAGTTCCAAGACTTATCTGAAAGGCAGAGCCACAATTAGCCGAATTGATCAATGTATATAAACAGACCGGTATCAGCGTCGAACAATGCAAATTCAAATCCTCGACCTGCATAGGGCCCAATTTGTTCCATAGGACCTTTGGCCACACGATTGTCGGGAGCATGAGGTTCGGTTGTTTCGCGATAATACCATGCATCAAAAACGATATCATCATCCAATAGCCGGGAATTATTATAGCCCCACATAATATTGCTGGCAAAATCCGAGTATTCCGATGCGGTTACGGGGGCGATATGCCAGTGATCGGTCTCTGAAATCATGCTAAGAATCGTCTGACAATCGTTGGAGTAGTCGAGCATGAATTCTGTTTGCATGTGACTGTCGCGAAAGCCGGTATATCCATGCAGACTGAAATTAGGGGCATACTCGGCGGGTAACCCTGTAGATTCTAACGCACGTGCAGCATAACTGATGCTTGACATTCTATGGTTTTCCTGCAATATGCCAATAAACCAGCCAATTACTCCGGTTAAAATGAATAGCAGCAAAAAGCGTATCACTTTACCAATACGACCGCAGCGCGGAGCAGCTGATGATGAGCATGATCTTTGATCCACACGAACTTCCTCCTGCACAGTTATTCACTTGCATTATAACAAACAATGCTAAAAAACACAATGTAATAAAAACACGCAACCCTTGTATCAAAAGTTGCGTGTTCATTGGTGTACGCCCGGCGGGATGGCGGCTGCGCCGCGGCAAGGCCGAACCCGTTGCCGCACAAGTGCGTCAAGTGGGTCCGATAATCCCTGCCGGGTGCAAAAAAAAATGTACGCCCGGCGGGATGGCGGCTGCGCCGCGGCAGGCCGAATCCATTGCCGCACAAGGTGCGTCAAGTGAGTTCGATAATCCACGCCGGGTGCAAAAATTCCCGGCACTACCCTGAAGGGCAGTACCGGGAATTTGGCGCGCCCGGCGGGATTCGAACCCACGGTCTTTCGAGTCGGAGTCGAACACTTTATCCTCTAAGCTACGGGCGCATGCGCATAAGACGCATATAATATTATACACCAAAATAGAGAAGGGTGCAACCGGCTTGGAAAATTTAATATGGTGGGTCAGAGTGATTCGCTCAGCCAGTGCCCAACATCGGTTGAAACGGGCAGGAGTCGTTCGCGCACATCATCTGCGCGGCAGGGGCATCCATCCAGAACCGAAGCGATTTTTGAGGCGAGGCATTCATCCATGGAATCGGTATAGACCGAGAGGTCCGCGATATGACCACTGCAAACGGAGAAATGCACCTGAATACCGCCCCATTCGAACCGATTTTCCAGTGTGATATCTCCTTTGGGGGAAGCGGCAAAATTCCATTCCCACGAAGAATAGTGGCTTGCTCGCTCTTCAAGCCCGGGAAGGGTGGTATTGTCGAGATCAACCCTGTCGGCGGCGCCATATTCGGCTTCGAACGCGCGGATAAGCGCATTTTTCATATCCGGCACGTTTACGGGAGCGATTTCCGAAAGGTTGATCACGCGCGAAGGAACAGACGCAACGCCCTTGCTTTTCAGCTTGGCGGGGTCGGGAATCAGATAGCGGCTGCCGCGCTGCATATCGGCATTCAAAAGGAGCGTTCCGTGATGGAGCGCGCGTTCCTGAACAAATCGGAATGCATTGCCGGAAAATTTGCGTCCGTTCACGGTCAAGTCATTTCTGCCGGAGGGTTCGGCTTCGATACCGAATTCGGCAAGTGCGCGCAGGATCACGCCGAGCTGGCGGGAAACATCATAATCTTCGCGCGGCATCAGAAAGGAGAAATTCAGGTTTCCCAAATCATGAAACACTGCGCCGCCGCCGGAAGGACGACGGGCAAGGGTAACGCCGTCTTTTTCCATCTGCGTTACGGCACACTCACGCCAGGCATTCTGACCGGAGCCGATAACCACAGTATTGGCATTCTGCCACAGCATCAGGGCAGCTTCATTTGCAGGGAGCGTTTCGGTGAGAATGGCTTCCAGAGCAAGGTTGCGGTGCGGATTGGTGGAGGAACAGGTGAAAATGGTGGTATGTGCAATCATATCAGAACCAGCCTTTTTCCAGAATGTACATGAGCAGGGGAAGGAAAGCCATGGTGAGAATCGTGGTAAGCACAGTGCCGCCGGCAGCGTATTCGTTGTCGGCGCCTTCACTGCCTGCCACAATGGAAGTGTTGGCCATAACAGGCATTGCGCTTTGCACGATGAGGGCGCTGCGCATCACGGAAGACACGGTGCCAAACGGCAGCGAGCATAAAAGCAGCATGGCGGGCGCAAACAGGAAGCGCCCCAGCACGATAAGAATATAGTCCCAGCTCCAACGAAAACTCTTTGCACGCACCATGCGCATGAGAATTGCACCGGTGTACAACAGCGAAAGCGGAGTGACCATATTCCCTACATAGCCCGCAGCTTTCAGAACAAAATCCGGCATGGGGATGCTGAAATAAATCAGCACGGCGCACAGTACAAATGCAATCAGCGGCAGCGGGAAAACGCGGACAAGGAATTTTTTCGGTTCCGACCGGATGGCGCTGAGCGGGCGGAAGTCCGGCTGCGCATCAGCAATGATCAAACTGTTGGCAACAGACCAGAAAAGGGAAGTGTTCGCGATATAGTACAGGAGTGCGTAGCTTACAGCGGAATCGCCGAACAATGCCGTCGTTACCGGAACGCCGATAAAAACGCAGTTGGAAAAGGCGAACATGCTTATAAATACGCCTCGTCTTCCGCGCGGAATACGAAAAATGCGGGTCATGAGTAAGCCCAAACCAATCATCGCAAGTACACACAGAAAGGAAATGCCGATTCCTGCGGCGTTTTCTACGAGCGCGTCATGCGTGAAATACTTGTACATGTTGCTCACGACCATAAGAGGAAATGCCACTTTTGTGGTGAGCTTTGCGAGCAGTGAGCTTTCCTTTTCGCCTAACCAGCCGATTTTGGCAAGATACATACCCAGCAGAATAATAAGAAGAATTACAATAACAATCGAAATAGCTCCGGCGATCATATCGAACCTCGATGCGTTTTTTTGAACTTCTATTACGGGTATATTATGCGCGAAAAATCAACACTTGTCAAGCTGAGCAAAATGCGATAAAATGACAGTAATCAGCCCGAGGTATTGATGAAACAGGGGGATGGCTGCATGCAGAAAACACTGGCAGATATGTATAAACTTTCCGGCGGCGAGCACAATGCCGCGCGCTATACGCTTTTGATGAAAAAGTTCGCAGAACGCTACGGGCACGCTCCGGAGCAGATTGTTTCCGCACCTGGCAGAACGGAAATTGCCGGCAATCATACCGACCACAACCGGGGACGCGTTCTTGCAGCGGCAGTAACGCTGGATACGGTGGCGGCTGTAGCGAAAAATAGCGACAATTGCGTAAGACTGTATTCCGAGGGATTTGATAAACCCTTCTTTGTGGAACTGGCCGATTTGAAACCGGTGGACACTGAAAAGGGAACGACGGCGGCGCTGATTCGCGGTGTTGCGGCATGCCTGAAAGAAGAAGGAATGGAAATCGGCGGATTTGATGCCGAGGTCACCAGCACGGTATTCCGCGGCTCGGGTCTGTCTTCCTCTGCGGCATTTGAGGTATTGCTGTGCGCGATTTTTGATGCGCTGTACGGCGGCTGGACGATGGATGCAAAGAAACGCGCTGTGATTTCGCAGAAGGTGGAGAACGTGTACTTCGGAAAGCCTTGCGGACTGATGGATCAGATGGCAAGCTCCGTAGGCGGCATGGTCGCCATTGATTTCAAGGATGCGGATGCAAAAGTGCGCTCGCTGAATTACGATTTTGCGGCAAAGGGAATCCGTCTGTGCGTTGTGCAGGCGGGCGGTGATCACGAAAATCTGACCGACGAATATGCTGCGATTCCTGCTGAGATGAAAATGGTGGCAAAGGCGCTTGGCGGCGAAGTGCTGCGCGATATCGACGCAGACGCACTGCTTGCGGCGATTCCTGCGCTGAAGGGCAAGGTGCCGGATCGCGCTATCCTGCGCGCGCTGCATTTTATGGATGAGGACAGACGCGCGGCTCTTGCATTCGATGCGCTCGCGGGCGACGATTTGCCGGGATTCCTCAAGATCATTATCGAATCCGGCGAAAGCTCCTGGAAGCTTTTGCAGAATGTATATGTGCCTTCGGGCGAAAATCGCGAAATGGCTCTGGCGCTGGAAATGTCCGCACGCATGCTGAAAGGGCGCGGTGCATGGCGTATCCACGGCGGCGGCTTTGGCGGAACGATTCTCGCATTTGTGCCGGAGGATATGCTGGATGCCTATCGCACGCAGATGAACGCCGTGTTCGGCGAAAATGCCTGTGTGCTGCTGGATGTTCGCGCAGAGGGTGCGGCACACATTGAACTGTAAGAAAAGGGGGAAATACGTATGATTCTGATTCGAAACGGAAAGCTTTTTACCATGGCACAGGAAGGATTTGTGGACGGCGGCGATATTCTGCTTGATGGCGGCAAAATCGTTTCTGTTGGACGCAATCTTTCTGCGGACGGCGCAAAGGTAATTGATGCAAACGGTCGCTATGTTATGCCCGGTATCGTGGATGCGCACTGCCACATCGGCATGTGGGAAGACGGAATGGGATCTGAAGGAGCGGATGGAAATGAAGTGACCGATCCCATTACGCCGCAGCTGCGCGCGATTGACGCAATCAATCCGGCAGACCATTGCTTTGAGGAAGCCTATCAGCACGGCGTAACGCTGGCGGCAACCGGCCCCGGTTCGGCAAACGTCATCGGCGGTCAGTTTGTGGCAATGAAAACCTATGGCCGCAATATGGATGATATGGTTGTGAAAACGCCTCTTGCAATGAAGAGTGCCTTTGGCGAAAATCCCAAGCGCTGCTACGGCGGCAAGGGCAGAATGCCCGAAACCCGTATGGGAACGGCTGCAGTTATGCGCGAGGCTCTGTTTGCTGCAAAGGATTACATGGAAAAAATGGATGGTCCCGAGGACAAGCGCCCCACGTTCGATATGAGAAAGGATGCTCTGGCAAAGGTGCTGCGCCGCGAACTGCCCATCAAGATGCATGCACACCGCGCAGATGACATTCTGACCGCAATCCGTATCGCGAAGGAATTCAATCTGGATTTCACCATTGATCATTGCACCGAAGGTTATCTGATCGCAGATGAGCTGAAGCGCGCCGGAGCAAAGTGCATTCTGGGTCCGATGCTCACCGATCGTTCCAAGATTGAGCTGAAAAACATGAGCTTCAAGGCACCTGCTATTCTCCATAAGGCAGGCGTGAAAATCGCACTGATGACCGACCATCCCGTAATTCCGATGCATTTCCTCGCAGTGCAGGCAGCTATCTGCGCGCGCGAAGGTCTGCCGGAGGAAGAGGCACTCAAGATGATCACCATCAATGCAGCCGAAATTCTGGGCATGGACGATCGCTTCGGTTCCCTTGCTGCGGGCAAGGATGCCGACCTCGCCATTTACGATGCACATCCGCTGGATGCACGCGCCCATGTTACCCATACTCTGGTAAACGGCGAAGTGGTATACGAAAGATAAAAAGCATGCAAAAAGCCGCACCGTTTGGTGCGGCTTTTGTAATATGTTATTCTACGAAGATCGCGCTGTACCAGTTCTGCTGATCGGTTTCCGGGCAGGCGAGCGTTTCAATGGGAAGTCCCAGATCACGCACGGTCTTGAAAACGTCAATGCCGACAGAGTGGAATGCGGGACGTGCCATTTTGGGGAAACGGCAGGGGGCATTTTCCACGCAGGCGCATTCATTGCAAAGCGCACAGTCGCTCATGGAGAATGCGAAATAATAACCGGCATGGAACATGCGGGATTCGATCGCGAGGGAAATTTTGTGCGAAAGCGCCTTGTCATGCGTGTGCACGATAATGCCCCACTTATAGCGGGAAAGCATTTCGCGATATTCGGCGATGGAAACATTGTTCGCGCGGGAAGGGCAGGTATGATTGCGGCCCCAGTCGGAACAGCCGAACATGCACTTGAGCAGTGTGCGGGAATCAAAGGCGATATCGTCAATCGTGAAAAGTACGGCATCAGCTGCGCCCATATCGAGCGCTTCCTTAATGCAATCAGACGCTGCGCGCGAAGATTCGGCGGATAACATTCTTTCGTCCATAAAGCTGCTCCTCTGCCTGCTGATAGGCGATGCGGTATTCCTTGCAATCCGGTTTCTGGCGGGTGGATACGCCAAGATAGGTGACTGCCTTCTGATATTCACCCAGCATATACAGCGCTCTGCCGAAAAGATAATTCCATTCGGCGCTGCGGCAGGCAGTGCTCATCAGAACACGGCGAGCATGCACGGGCTGATTGTTATTCAAATGAGCAAGCGCGCTTTCAAGGCAATCGCGCTCTTCGCATATAACTTGTTTTCCGCCGAGCTGAGCAATGCACTCGGCATAGGCGGTATTGATTTCGAGCATTTTAGCCTCCGCCCATGCACGTTCCGGACCTTCAGTAAAGCGATCCGGGTGCCAGCGGCGTGCGAGGGAGCGATATGCCTGATGGATGACCTGACGATCCATGGTACGATCGATACCGAGCGTCTTAAACGGATCAGCCACGCACAACACCATCCTTATCATAAAAATTCCATATGTAATTATAAGGCATTTGCAGCCGTTTGTCATTCACACAGTGTTTTGTGCGCGTTAAAAGACAAAGAAGAAGGGGATATTTTTTGCTTGTCGAAAAATGTCTGTAAACATATTTACAAGCGTGCGGGCAGGTAGTATAATGTACTGTACATGTGTATTCATGTGATAACACAAGAACGGATGTGTTGAATCTTGCAGAAGAGCAAAGCAAGCCGCCGCGCCAGGAGCCGGAGGGCAATGCGATACAATCGCATGGTCAGCTTTTTGCTTGTTTTGTGCGCGCCTGTCGGCCTATTGCTGATGTGGCTGCGTCGGTGTACGTGGGATCGCGTTACGAAGTCGACGATTTCCGCGCTCGTTGCCGTATTGGTTCTGTGCTTCCTTTCTGTGCGTTTTCAGGCTCCTCAGTGGGAGCCGGGCGGAGTGGAGCTTATCGGCAACGGTACGCAGATCAAGGTTTACGGTCCGCCGATTCCGTCCGACCTTGCAAAGGCTGTTTCTGTGCAGCCCTCCAGCATTGTGGTTGTGATTGACGATACCGCGCCGACGCCCGTGCCGATTTACGTATACTGCAATACCGGCGGCAGGCAGTATCACTCTGCGGAGTGTGAGTATGTTTACCCGCATACTGCACGCGTAACGCTGCTTGATGCGCTCAATGGCGGATATTCGAAGTGCGGCAAGTGCAACGCTCCTTTTGAGTACGAGATCAACAACTGATTACCGCGCGGGGATGCGCGGGAGTGTGACGATAACGTCCACGGTATCTTCTTTTTCGATAACTTTGGCGCTGGCAGAAATGCCGGCGCTTTTTAAATCTTTCACAGTGTGCAAAACGGCATTCACATAAAGCCTGTGATCACGAATCAGCATTTTCAGCCTTGCATTTTCGCGAGGCTTTTTCATTTTTGCGATGTGGTCTTCCAATTCGCGCACATTCATTTTGCGGGCGATGGCTTCGTTCAATGCGCTTTCCTGTGCCTTTGGATTTTCAAGGGACAAAAGCGCGCGTGCGTGCCGTTCTGTCAGCGCATTTTCCGCAAGACGCGTGCGAATATGGAGGGGAAGTTTCAGCAGGCGAAGACGGTTTGCAATGGCGCTGGGGCTTTTTCCCAGCCGCTGCGCGAGTGTTTCCTGCTTGATCCCGAATTCATCCAGAATCTGCCGGTAGGCTTCCGCTTCTTCAAATACGTTGAGCTGCTCGCGCTGCAGATTTTCGATCAGAGCTATGAGCGCGGCGTCCGCACATGGAGCATTCAGGATGATTACATCCACGAATCGCTCATTCAGGAGGCGCAGAGCACGCAGCCGGCGTTCGCCGGCGATCAGTTCAAATTCGTCGTGCGGGAGGCGGCGAACCGTAAGCGGTGAAAGAAGTCCGTATTGCCGGATGGAATCTGCAAGCTCCGCAATCATTTCCTCCGGGAAGGTCCGACGCGGCTGGCGCGGATTGGGGCGGATGCTTTCCAGAGCGATCCGACATACCGGGCGCGCAGGGCGCAGATAAGACGCTTTGTTCAAACGCAAACCTCCCAGCCATTACTGATTCGTTTCAGTATATTCAATGGCCGGGAGGTTCAATCCCAATCGACTTTTATTTTGCTTTCGGGAGATATGTATGGGCTTTTGTGGGATCAAGCTGTGAATATGTGGGTGTACAGCGCGTCCATCAGTTCCTCAACCCAGATCCAGTTCTGCGAGAATGTGCCATGGCTCAGCGGGGTTTCGGTGTGGCATTCGGTACCGTTGCAGATATAGACGATGCCGTCGCCGCTGGCTTTATCTACATAGTAACCGCTGAACATACCATAGGCGCTGCCGGTATGGCCTGCATAGGGAAGGAAACGATCGCGAACAAGGCAGTTGCCGGGAACATCGGGAACAAGGATGCGCATGGCAAGACCGTAGCACACTTCAAATCCGCCGTCGGTGTCGCCGTTGGTTCCGTCATAGGTCCAGACAGGCGTCATCATCTCTTTTACGCTTTCGGGAGAGATAATGCCCTTTCCGTCGGCAAGGAAGAATTCTACCAGTTTGATAAGCTCCGGAATATTGGCGCGCAGGCCGCCCTGCGGGCTGTAAAGAGAGCCGTTCACGCCGGGAAGAACTGCCTCGCGATCGGGATTGCGGGGGACGCATACACCCTTGTAATCGTCAATTGCACTCTTCCAGCCGCCATTGCCGTCGCCGTTGAAAACGGGACTGAGCTTCTGGATTTCGGTTTCGTCAAAGTCACATACGTCAAAGGAACCCTTGATGCCCATGGGCTCAAGAATGTGACGGCGCGTGTAATGATTGAACTTTTCACCGCTGACTTTTTCGATAATGGCTCCCAGAATACCGAAGTTCAGGTTGCAGTAGCAGTAGTATCCGGGTGCTTCGTCGGCATAATACTTGTCGGTTTTGAAAAAATCCTTCGTTTTTCCGTCGATGGGCAGCCAGTAATCATCGTTATCGCGCAGGGAACTGGTGTGAGCCATCAGCATGCGCGTGGTAATGGGAGTATCGGGCCATTTGGGGTTGCGCAGGGAAAAGTCCAGATAATTGTTTACGTCCGCATCCAGGTCCAGAAGTCCCATATCGCGAAGACGCAGCGCACCGATAACAACAAAGGTTTTGGAAACGGAAGCAACTCGGATGCGAGTATCCTTTTCAAAGGGGAGATTTCTTTCAAAATCGCGCATGCCCAGAGCGTGCTGGTAAACGACTTTTCCGCCGCGGATAGCAGCGACGCCCATGCCTGCAAGGCGGCGTCCGTCGTTGCGGTTCACGATGGATTCAAGTGCGCGATCCATGGCCTGTGTATTCATGATAAAAGGCCTCCTTATGGCTGAAAGTATGTTTTTACGTATGTTCTTTATTGTAGCACATGGAGAAAAGAAATACAATCATTCTGTGATGCAATTCTTAATGATGGCTTTCGGGAAAATTACTTGTACACGCCTTTGCGTATGTGATATAATACAAAACTGATAAATCGTGAAGGGGTGGAGAAAATTGTCGAAGAATCTGCTTGCACTGAGTGATCTGGGCGTACAGGAAATTCAGAGTATGCTGGAGGAGGCTCAATTTTTTCGTGAGACGGGTCTTTATCCCCGTTTGGAGGGTAAGGTAGCCTGTAATTTATTTTTTGAATCGTCGACTCGCACCCAATATAGCTTCTGTGTTGCTCAGAATAAGATGGGTATGCGAGTCGTTTCTTTTGATCCGGCGAGCTCTTCGATGAATAAGGGCGAAACTTTTTATGACACGGTTAAGGTGTTTGACAGCCTGGGTGTAGATGTGATGGTTATCCGTCATCAGGAAAACGAATACTATCGCGAACTGCTGGGTCATATCCGTGCTCCGCTGGTAAATGGCGGCGACGGCACGGGCAACCATCCCACGCAGAGCCTGCTGGACCTTCTGACCATCCGCCAGGAATTTGGCCGCTTTGAAGGCCTGAAGGTCTCTATCATTGGCGACGTTCGCTATTCCCGTGTAGCGCGCACCAACTACGAAGTAATGCGCCGTTTGGGCATGGAGGTTGTAATTGCAGGCCCCGAGGAGTTCCTTACGCCGGAATATCCTGATGAGGATGTAGATAAGGCGATCGCCACTTCTGATGTCGTTATGATGCTGCGCATTCAGAAGGAAAGGCAGACGCTCTGGCAGCGCTTCACGGAGGAACAGTATCATTCCGCTTATGGTCTGACTGCAGAGCGTGTAAACAAAATGAAGGAAAAGGCCATTATCCTGCATCCTGCGCCCTTTAATCGCGGCGTGGAAATTGCAAGCGAAGTGGTAGAGTGCGATAAGTCCCGTATTTTCCGCCAGATGGAAAATGGTGTGTTTGTTCGCATGGCGGCAATCCGCCGCGCGGTGGAAGACTAATGGGCGCCCGTGTATATGCCGGCGGTCAGGTTTATCGCAACGGCAGACTGGATGAGCTTGACATCTGCGTAGAGGATGGAATCATCACTGCAATCGGAAAGGATCTTCCCGGCGAAGACCGCGTGGACTGCACCGGCAAGATCATTACGCCCGGCTTTATCGACCTGCATGTGCATCTGCGTGAGCCGGGATATGAAAAGAAAGAGACCATTGCTTCCGGAACAGCGCTTGCGAAAAAGAGCGGCTTTCAGACTGTGTGCGCCATGCCGAATCTGAATCCCGCGCCGGACGCACCTGAAACTGCCGATGTGGAGCTTGCTGCAATTCGCCGCAGCGCCGAAATCGATACGCGCATTTACGGTACGATTACCCGTGAGCGTGCCGGTAAGGAACTGTCGGATATCGAAGGTCTTGCGCCTTTTGTGTGCGGATATACGGATGACGGCAGCGGCATTCAGAGCGAAGCTCTGATGGAAGAGGCGATGCTTGCCATCAAAAAGACCGGGCATTTCCTGGCTGCTCATGTAGAGGATATGGCATTGGTACCGAAGGGTGGCTGCATCCGCGAGGGCATTGCGTCTGAAAAGTTCGGCGTGGTAGGTATTCCGCCGGAGTCCGAAACGCAGCAGCTTCTGCGCGATCTGAAACTTGTGGAGAAGACGGGCGTGCGCTATCACATGTGCCATATCTCCGCAAAGGAAAGCGTTGAAGCCATCCGCGAAGCTAAGCAAAAGGGTCTGCCGGTAACGTGCGAAGTTACGCCGCATCAGCTGTGCCTGTGCGACGAGGATATTACCGAGGATAACGGCCGGTTCAAGATGAACCCGCCGCTGGGAACGCAGGAAGACCGCCGTGCGCTGATCATCGGTGTTCTGGACGGAACGATCGATGTAATCGCTACGGACCATGCACCGCATACGCCTGAGGAAAAGGGCAGGGGACTGGCGCTTTCCGCGTTTGGCGTATCCGGATTTGCAACGGCATTTGCCGCCAGCATTTCCGTGCTGCCGATTACGGTTGTACTGCAAAAGATGATTGATGCACCCGCGCGCATTCTGGGAATGGGTGATGTTACCCTGCGCGAGGGAATGAAGGCATGCTTTAACATCCTGCATATGAATCCCTGGACCGTATGCAGCGAGGGAAGAAGCACTCCGTTTGAGGGAATGACGCTTACAGGAGGTTGCGAATGCAGAATCGAAAATTGATTTTTGAAAACGGCCGCGTATTTGAAGGCGAAGGCTTCGGTGCGAAATGCGACGCAGTATGCGAAGTTGTGCTCAATACGGCAGTAGTCGGCTATCAGGAAATTCTCTCTGACCCGAGCTGCTATGGTCAGCTGGTAGTAATGACCTATCCGCTGATCGGCAATTACGGTCTGACGGACGAGGATTATGAGTCCCGTACGCCGAAAATCGGCGGCTTTGTTGTGCGTGAATATAACGATGCGCCCTCCAACTACCGCTATACCCGCACGCTTGCGGACGTAATGGCGGAGAACAACATCCCCGGTATTGCAGGCGTTGATACCCGCGCAATCACCCGCATGATCCGTGATGAGGGCGGTATGCGCGCGATCCTTACCGATCTGCCGGTTGAAGAAGCGATGGCAAAGCTGCGCGCTTCCGAAGTCCGTAAGGATCAGGTTGCATGTGTGGGCAGCAAGAGCGTATGGTATTCCCGCACCGCAAACTATAAATACAATGTGGTTGCTGTGGATTGCGGTATGAAGCAGAGCATCGTTCGCCGCCTCAATGAAAAAGGCTGCAACGTGATCGCTGTGCCCTATAACACCTCCGCAGAAACCGTTATGTCCTTTAAGCCGGACGCACTGCTTATTTCCAACGGTCCGGGTAATCCGGAAGATGTGCCCGAGGTAATTGAGCTTGTGCGCGCACTGCAGGGCAAGATGCCCATTTTCGGCATCGGTCTTGGACATCAGATCATTGCGCTGGCAAACGGCGCAACTGTAAGCCGTCTGAAGTTCGGTCAGGGCGGAAGCGGCCCTGTTAAGGAGCTTGCCACCGGCAAGGTAGAGCTGGCTTCCAAGCATCAGAGCTACACCGTTGATGCAGACAGCGTTGCGGGCACCAAACTGACGATTACCCATGTGAACCTGCTGGACAACTCCGTTGCCGGACTTGCCTGCGCAGAGGAGAAGGTATTCTCCGTTCAGTATCAGCCTGAAAGCGCACCCGGCCCGCAGGACAGTGATTATCTGTTTGACCGCTTTATCGCCATGATGGAGGAGGGACGCAGGAATGCCTAAGCGTACAGACATTAAGAAGATTCTGGTTATTGGTTCCGGTCCGATCGTCATCGGCCAGGCGGCTGAGTTTGACTATTCCGGCACGCAGGCCTGCCTCGCTCTGAAGGAGCAGGGCTACACCGTTATCCTGATGAACTCCAACCCGGCGACTATCATGACCGATACCAACATCGCCGATAAGGTATACATGGAACCCCTTACCCTGGAATACACTGCGAAGATCATCCGCAAGGAGCGTCCGGATGCACTTCTGCCCACGCTGGGCGGCCAGACCGGTCTGAACCTTGCCATGCAGCTGCACAAGAAGGGCGTTCTGCAGGAGTGCCAGTGCGAAATTCTGGGTACCGGCTTTGAGTGCATCGAAAACGCCGAGGACCGCGAACTGTTCAAGCAGCTGTGCATGAAGATTGGCGAGCCGGTTATTGCTTCCGACGTTGCCAACACCGTGGAAGAGGCGCTGGAAATTGCCCGCAAGATCGGCTATCCCGTTGTTCTGCGTCCTGCATTCACGCTGGGCGGTACCGGCGGCGGCTTTGCCGATAACGAGGAAGAGATGCTCGCCCGTATTGAAAACGCGCTGCATCTGTCCCCGGTAAGCCAGGTTCTGATTGAAAAATCCATCCGCGGCTATAAGGAAATCGAATTCGAGGTCATGCGCGATAAGAACGATACCGCGCTGGCCATCTGCAGCATGGAAAATATGGATCCCGTCGGCGTTCACACGGGCGACTCCATCGTAGTTGCTCCCAGCCAGACGCTGACCAACAAGGAATACCACATGCTCCGCGATGCAGCGCTGCGCCTGATTCGCGCGCTGGAGATCGAGGGCGGCTGCAATGTGCAGTTTGCACTGGATCCGTATTCCATGAATTACTATGTTATCGAGGTTAACCCGCGCGTATCCCGTTCTTCCGCTCTGGCATCCAAGGCCAGCGGTTTCCCGATTGCAAAGGTCAGCGCACTGATTTCTGTCGGCTTTACGCTGGAAGAAATTCCGCTGGCAAATGCAAATGCCAACTTCGAGCCCGCTCTGGACTATGTGGTATGCAAGGTTGCCCGCTTCCCGTTCGATAAGTTCGATAAGGCGTCCCGCAATCTGTCCACCCAGATGAAGGCCACCGGTGAAGTTATGGCTATCGGCCGTACCATGGAGGAGAGCATCCTGAAGGCCGTGCGTTCTCTGGAATCCGGCGTAACGCATATCTGGCTGAAGAAGTTTGACAGCTTCACCACCGAGGCTCTATTTGAAGAAATCAAAAATCCCACCGATGAGCGTCTGTATGCCATTGCAGAGCTGCTGCGCCGCGGTGCGGACCTGAACGATATTTGCGATGCTACGAGAATTGACTATTTCTTCATCTCCAAGCTGCGCAACATCGTTGATATGGAAGCAGTCATAAAGGCAAATCCGAAGAATCTGGATGTACTCCGCCGCGCAAAGCGTATGGGCATCTCGGATATCTACATCGGCAAGTGCTGGGGCATGACCGAATCCGAAATGTACCTGCTGCGCCGTGACAATGGAATCAGGCCGGTATATAAGATGATCGATACCTGCGCAGGCCAGATTCCGTCCTACATTCCGTACTTCTACTCTACTTACGAGCAGGAGAACGAATCCATCGTTACCGATCGTCCCTCCGTTATCGTTCTGGGCGCAGGTCCGATCCGTATCGGTCAGGGCGTTGAGTTCGACTATTCCACCGTGCATGCCATCTGGGCAATCCGCGAGGCGGGATACGAGGCTATCATCATCAACAACAACCCCGAAACGGTTTCCACGGACTACACGGTCAGCGATAAGCTCTATTTCGAGCCGCTGACGGTCGAAGATGTTATGAACATCATCGATATGGAGAAGCCCTTCGGCGTTATCGTTTCCCTGGGCGGTCAGACGGCCATCAACCTTGCAGACCGTTTGGACAAGCTGGGCGTTCCGATCATCGGCACGGACGTTGCCGCTATCGAGCGCGCCGAAAACCGCGACAGCTTCGAAAAGACCATGAACCAGCTGGGCATCCCGCAGCCCGAAGGCTGTGCCGTAACCCGCATTGAGGACGGCGTTGCCGCAGCTGCCCGCATCGGCTATCCGGTTCTGGTTCGTCCTTCCTACGTTCTGGGCGGCCGCGCGATGCAGATCGTTCATGACGAGGCATCTCTGCGCCACTATCTGCAGTCCGCAGTTCTGGTCAGCGAAGATCAGCCCGTTCTGGTTGACCGCTATGTCAGCGGTAAGGAACTTGAGGTTGACGCTGTCTGCGACGGCGAGGATGTATTCATTCCCGGTATCATGCAGCACGTTGAGCGCACCGGTGTTCACTCCGGTGACTCCATCAGCGTATATCCGACCTTCTCCGTAAGCGAGGAAGCAAAGAACACCATCATCGACTACACCAACCGCCTGGGTATAGGCATCGGTATCAAGGGACCGTTCAACATCCAGTTCATCGTGGATGAGAATGACAAGGTGTACGTCATTGAGGTTAACCCGCGTTCTTCCCGTACCGTTCCCTTTATTTCGAAGGTCACCGGCATCAATCTGGCCAACATGGCAACCAAGGTTGCAATCGGTCAGACGCTGAAGATGCAGGGCTACGGCACCGGCATCGCAAAGGAAAAGGATCGCTGGTATGTCAAGGCTCCGGTATTCTCCTTTGCAAAGATCCGCGGCGTGGATACCTATCTGTCGCCGGAAATGAAGTCTACGGGCGAAGCCATCGGTTACGATACTACGCTGACTCGCGCTCTGTACAAGGCGCTGCAGGCGGCAAATATGCGCGTTGCAAACTACGGCACCGTATTTGTCACCATCGCAGATGCAGACAAGCCGCGCGCTCTGCCGCTCATCCGCCGCTTCTACGATCTCGGCTTCAACATCGAGGCTACCGCAGGCACTGCACGTTTCCTGCGCGAAAACGGCGTGCGTACCCGCGTAAAGAAGAAGATCAGCGAAGGCAGCGATGAAATTCAGGAATCTCTGAAGATGGGTCACGTTACCTACGTGATCAATACCCTCAGCGAAACCAGCGGCGATACCCATCGCCAGGATGGCTTCCTGATCCGTCGTTTCGCGGTTGAAAACAACGTTACCATATTTACTTCGCTCGATACCGTAGGCGTTCTCCTTGATGTACTTGAGGAGATCACCATGAGCGTTTCGACGATTGCAGACTAATATAGAAAAAACAAACTGTCGGCTGCTGTTGCGGTCGGCAGTTTGTTTTTGGTGCAAATATGTTTTGCACTTTTTCGCGGATTGTGATATAGTATAAAGAGGTACTAATCCATATAAGGAGGACCAAAGATGACTGCAATGAATCATCCTTTTGGCGACGCCAAATGGATCGGTGGAACCGAGGAAGTCGTTTCTCCCATTATTCTGCGCCGCTTTAACGCAGAAAACGTTTCCCGCGCGACCCTGTATATCACGGGTCTTGGATATTTCGAAGCAAAAATCAATGACAAGCTGGTATCGGAAGACCGCTTTGTTCCGCTGGTATCCGACTACGAACCGCGTGATCTTTCTAAATTTGCCTATCCGCTGCATGATACGCTGACCCATCGTATTTATTACAATGTGTACGATGTTACCGCTCTGCTTGCAGATGGCGCCAATACGCTTGCGATTCAGCTGGGCAACGGCTTCTACCGTCAGACTGAGCGCAACTGCGAAGGTAAAGTCGATTTCGGCGATACGCTGAAGGCGCTCTATGCACTGGAACTTGAAACGGCGGACGGCATCGTGAAGCTGTATTCCGACGGTACCGAAACCTGGAAGGAAAGCGAAATTACCTATAGCAACCTGTTCATCGGTGAAAAGATCGATGCACGTGTTCAGGGCGAGGAAAAGCCTGTTTTCATCCTGCCGACTCCTGAAGCCACTCTCACCGAGCAGACCGGCACGCCGGACCGCGTAATCCGCCGCATCAAGCCCAAGTTCGTAGGCTATTGCGAAACCCGCGCCATTTATGACGTGGGTGAAAACATCACCGGCGTGGTTCGCGTTCACACCTCTGCTCCTGCAGGAACGGAGATTCGCATGGCGTATTCCGAGGAACTGCAGAAGCATCTGGAACTGAACTTCTGCTCCATCGGCTGGGAGTGCATCGGTGCATCGGGTCTTAACCAGATTCCGCGTGATGCATTCATTACGGACGGAACTTCCCGCTGGTTTGAGCCGAAATTCACCTGGCACGGTTTCCGCTATTTTGAAGTCGGCGGCCCGGTGGATGATCTGGAAGTGCTCGTAATCCACAGTGATGTTCCGGTTACTTCGACCTTTGACAGCCCCTCCGAGGGTCTGAATTTCCTGTTCGATGCATACATCCGCACCCAGCTGGATAACATGCACGGCAGCATTCCGTCCGACTGCCCGCATCGCGAGCGCCTTGGCTACACCGGCGACGGTCAGGTCTGCGCGCCCACCGTTATGATGATGATGGACAGCCGCAAGTTCTATGATAAGTGGATTCAGGACATTCTGGATGGTCAGGATGTAAACAATGGCCATGTGCAGCACACCGCACCCCTCATGGGCGGCGGCGGCGGCCCGGGCGGCTGGGGCTGTGCCATCGTTCTGGTTCCGTATGCCTACTATAAGCAGTACGGCGATACGGCGATGGTGGAGCACACCTACGAGCCCATGCGCCGTTATATGGACTATCTGGAGACGCGCAGCGAAAACGGCCTTGTCGTCCGCGAGGAAGAGGGCGGTTGGTGCCTGGGCGAATGGGTAACGCCGGGTCCTAACGTTCTGCCGGTTCCGTTCGTAAATACCTGCTATTATCTCAAGTGCCAGAACCTGCTCGTCGAAATGGCAAAGGCCATCGGCAAGGAGCAGGATATTCCGGCATACGAGGCAAAGATTGCCGAGCTCACCGCTGCAATCAAGGCGAACTACTATGACGCCGAAAAGGATACCTACTGCGGCGGCGTACAGGGCGCGGATGCCTTTGCTGTCTGGGCGGGTCTTGCAGGCGCAGAAATGGCTGCCAAGCTGGCGGAGAAGTATCTGGAACTCGGCCGCTTTGATACCGGCTTCCTCTGCACCGATATTCTGACCGATGTTCTGATGGAGTACGGTTACGGCGATGCAGTTCTGAAACTGCTTGAAGGCGAAGGAGTGGGCACCTTCCTTTATATGAAGAGCAAGGAAGCTACCACCATCTGGGAAACCTGGCATGGCACGGTATCCCACAACCATCCCATGTTCGGCGCTTGCGCACGCCAGCTGTTCACCGGCTTCCTCGGTATTCGCCAGAAGAAGGGCACTGTGGGTTATAAGACGATTGAAATCGCTCCCCGCATTCCCGAGAAGCTCGATTACGCCTCCGGCAGCATCGAAGCGCCTCAGGGCAAGATCAGCGTAAGCTGGAAAAAGGTTGACGGAAAGGTCAACTTCGAAGTGCAGATTCCCTGCGGCATTGATGCCGAATTCGTCTACGGCGGCGAAAAGAAGGCTCTTTCCTGCGGCATGAATGCATTTGCGCTGTAAGCTGTTGGATGGATAAAATTTTATATAATATAATGAAACTGTTTGTACCCCTGTCCGGTACGCAATGCTGTTGATTTAAGGTTTGAATGAGCGGCAGAGGCCTCCCTCTGATGAGGGAGGTGTCAAAACGTGAGTTTTGACGGAGGGAGAGAAAAATAGCTCCAAGTGTGAATGCATACACGGAGCTGAAAAATCTCTCCCTCAGTCAGCTTCGCTGCCAGCTCCCTCGTCAGAGGGAGCCCTCATTCAAATGTTTGAATTAATGGCATTGCTGCTTTGGAAGGGGTCGCTGTTTTTTAATGACTATGCTTCCGTCCCTTGACAGCGCAGGCATACGGAGTATAATAGTATGTATGCGAAGAATTTACAGGAGGGGACAGGATGAAATTTAAACGGGCAAAAAAACAGTACGAAATGGACATGTGCACCGGCCCTCTTGTGCCGAAATTGTTGCGCTTTGCTCTGCCGCTCATGCTGACGGGCATACTGCAGCTTCTTTATAATGCGGCGGATGTTGTGGTTGTAGGTCGATTTGCGGGAGATACGGCGCTTGCTGCGGTAAGCTCCACGGGTTCACTGATCAACCTGATTGTAAACGTATTTATGGGCCTTTCTGTGGGTGCCAGCGTAATCACGTCGCGGTATTACGGAGCGGGTGATTACAAATCTGTCGGTCAGACGGTGCATACCTCCATTGGCATCAGCTTGATTTGCGGCCTGATCGTAACGATTTTTGGCGTCGTGATGGCGCGGGAACTGCTGATTCTGATGGATTCTCCGCCGGATGTTCTTGACCAGGCGACGCTGTATGTGCAGATTTATTTCGCCGGCATGATTCCCAACATGCTGTATAACTTTGGCGCTGCAATCCTGCGCGCCGTGGGCGATACGAAGCGTCCGTTGTATTACCTTTCCATTTCCGGTCTTGTGAATGTACTTTTGAACCTGCTGTTTGTAATCGCGTTCCACATGGGTGTTGCGGGCGTTGCGTTGGCGACGATCATTTCGCAGGTGATTTCTGCAATTCTGGTTACGGTTTGCCTCATGCGCACGGAAGGCGCGATTCATCTGGATTGGAGCAAGGTGCGCATTCATTGGAGGAAGCTTGGCGAAATCGCCAGAGTCGGTCTTCCGGCGGGCTTCCAGGGCGCGGTATTCTCCATTTCCAACGTTTTGATTCAGTCCTCCATCAACTCCTTCGGTTCGGCTGTTATGGCAGGTAACGGCGCAGCATCCAATATCGAAGGATTTGCCTATACGGCAATGAATGCCTTCCATCAGGCAGCGGTATCCTTCACCAGCCAGAATGTGGGTGCAAAGAAGTATGATGCGATCAACAGGATTTTGATCAGCTGTCTGATTATCGTGGCTGTGGTTGGTCTTGTGATGGGCAACGGAATTTATCTCCTGGGCAATGTGCTTGTCGGTATCTATACGCCCGACCCGGTGGTCATTCAGTATGGTATAGACAGGCTTTCCATCGTCTGCACCACGTATTTCCTGTGCGGTATGATGGAAGTTGTGGTAGGCTCTCTGCGCGGTATGGGCGCGTCTGTTACGCCGATGATCGTGTCTGCTTTGGGTGCATGCGGACTGCGCATTCTGTGGATTTATACCATCTTTGCCGCAAACCGCACAACGCAGATGCTGTTTATCTCCTATCCGGTATCGTGGATTCTTACGACTGCCGTGCATATCATTTGCTATATTGTAATTCGTAAGCGACTCATTCGTAGGAATACGCTTGCGGAGGCGTAGGGGTTAAATTCCCTCAGTCATCTAACGATGTAAGCTCCCCTTGGACAAAGTCTAAGGGGAGCTTTTTGTATCCGGGAAAGCATTTTTCTTGGGTGATAAAATATTTCAAAACTATGAAAAGTGAATGGGGGCGAATAATTTGTTCGTAAGAAAATGAAGCAAAAACATGAAAATATCCCTGAAAAACCAAAAAATTCCAAAAACATAGGATTTTTTCAAACATACTTCTGCCATGCAAAAAAATACTCTGCTCCAAGTCTGACACAGAAATAAACACGGTATGAATGTGGTGAAAAATCGAATAATATTCTACTGTTTTGGAAATGTTAAAAATCGAACGCGAAATCGAACATACAACTTGATATGGAAACGTTGCTAAAAAAACCATGAATCGTATTTGCTATATACCACAAAAATCACTATAATAATACTCGAATGATCGCTCATGGCGCATGGCCAATAACAAACGAGCGAAACAATTTAAGGAGGTTCATTACTATGAATCGTAAAATCGTTGCCCTGCTGCTGGCTGTTATGCTGGTAGCCTCTTCCGTTGCTGCTTTCGCAGCTGAGCGTGCAGATCAGTATGTTATCACCAACAATGGCGTTCTCGTTGTTCCTGGCAACGGCGATCCGGCCTACGAAGTCAACTGCGACGAAATCCACGCTGACAGCATCGAAGAAGCTAAGCAGATTCTTGAAGAAGTTAAGAAGGTTAAGATTCTCGGTCACTACTCCTTTGGTGCTAACAAGTTCCTCTACTCTTATGTGAATAATGATGGCGAGACCTGCTACGCTCTCGTAACCATCACTGCTGAGCACAGCAAGGGTGACAACCTGTACACTGACAACTCTGGTCTGCCTACCTCTGGCACCGACAGCTTCAACCACTACTACACCAACTACAGCGATTCCAGCCTGATCGGCTCCGTTACCTTCGATGCTAAGGCTTTCGGCAACGGCGTTGCATTTGAGCACACCGCTAAGAAGCTCTTCACCATCAACGTGAAGTATGATTGCGTTGCCCTGATCGCCATCAAGGACGACGAAGGCCGCCTCTACCCGGTTAACGGCGCTTCCTGGTCTGCCAAGGACAATGCTTATGCTATCAACCTCGCTAAGGGCGACAACACCATCTCCTGGTTCGGCACCGACGGCGCTGGCTACCATGCAGATGCTGACAAGGATCATCCCAACACCATGGAGCTCCGCGTTGACATGACCGTTAATACTGTTGAGACCAAGCTGGATAACTCTCCTGAGAAGTCTGACGATGTTGAAATCCGTTTCGACTACGTCGTACGTCACGGCGCTGCTCACCACGTTGCTTCTGACGCTGCTTCCGCTCCCAAGACCGGTGACGCTGGCATGGCTTACATGACCCTCGTTGCTCTGATCGTTATGATGGGCGCTGCAGTTGTCGTTACCCGCAAGGTTCGCAACTTCTAAGAAAACCTAAAGTGGCCATGTGCCACTGGGCGATTCATCAACCACACCCCGCCGAGCATTCGGCGGGGTGTGGTTTTTACGCACAAAAAACCTCCTCTTGCAAACAAGAGAAGGTGGAGTACAATATTCCTACGGATTTTGCCGCTCGCTATTCGGGCGGGTACGCTTGCTTTTGAAAAACAGATATTCCATATAGCTTGCCAGTTCCGGTATGGCATCATCGGGAAAGTGCTCAGGCAGGCGGAGATACCGATGCTGCAGGGAAGTGGGAATGGGAAAATCAGAAAGCCCCAGAAGATAATCCACGGAAACATTGAAATATTTTGCGATGGCAATTTTAATGGAATCAGGCGGTTCACTTTTGTTGCGTTCGTAGGATGAAATAGAGTGCTTATTAATATTCAGAATTTCGGCAAGTTCATCCTGTGTCAAATTGGCATCCTTACGCAGGTCATATAGGCGTTCTCCTATCAATGATATGCAACCCTTTCATGTTTATACATACATTATAGGTGGAGGCAGGCAGAAAAGTAAAAAAAGTAGACAAATAAGTCTAAATAGTGTATAATATAGAATATAAATCTACTTTTGGGCGACTAAGTAGTAAATCAGCACTTGTGAGGTGTGAAATGGACGAACATGGTGAAATCCGCGTTTTGGTTGCGGATGATGACCCGAATGTGCATCAGATGCTCAGTCCTTATTGCAAACGGGAAGGATACAAAATGTTTAATGCCTATGACGGCTTGCAGACACTGAGACAGGCACGCGATGCAAATCCGGATATGATTATTCTGGATATCGTAATGCCGGGAAAGGATGGGCTGGAGGTTTGCCGTGAAATCCGAAAGACTTCCAATGTGCCGATTATTATGCTTTCTGCCCGGGATGAGGAATTTGACCGGCTGCTGGGGCTTGAAATGGGCGCGGATGATTATGTGACAAAGCCGTTCAGCCCGCGCGAGGTTGTTGCAAGGGTAAAAACCGTTTTGCGCAGAGTGCATGAGAAGCGTGAGACAAGCGAATCCGGCGGCGCACGTATCGTGATAGACAATCTGGATGTTGATGTGGGCTCCTATATTATCCGCTTGGATGGGGAAGTTATTCCGTGTACGCCGCGTGAAATTGATATTGTGTGGACATTGGCGAACAGTCCCGGCATGGTATTCAGTCGGGAAAATCTGCTGAAAAATATATGGGGATATGATTTTTCGGGTGGAACACGCGCGGTGGACAGCCATATAAAGCGGATTCGCGCAAAGCTTTGCAAGGAAGGAAATAAGTGGGGCATTTCCACTGTATGGGGCGTTGGATACCGGTTCGAGAAAAATGGCGATATATAAAAACAGAGTCTGAATCTGTTCTGTAGATTCAGACTCTGTTTTTTGTGTGGATTTGAAATCGATTTACAGACGGCAGTTCAGCTTTGCAAGTTCATCGGTGACATAACCGGTAACGAAATCCACAGCTTCGTCCACGGGCTTGCGAACCTGCATGGACTTATCGCGGGTGGAGATTTCAACGGTGCTGTCCTTGAGACCCTTGGGGCTGACGATTACGCGAACCGGTACGCCGAACAGGTCTGCATCAGCGAACATAACGCCTGCGCTGACGGGACGGTCATCCCAGATGACTTCCACGCCCTTGGCGGTGAGCTCGTCATAAATCTTCTGAGAGGTAGCTGCAACGTCCGGATTGTCGGCGCGCATGGAGCACAGGTGCACATGCCACGGAGCGATGGAGATGGGCCAGATGGGACCGTAATCATCGCGGTGGGATTCGCATACGGAAGCAGCCAGACGGCCAACGCCGATGCCGTAGCAGCCCATGATGGGATGCTTCAGGCTGCCGTCCTGATCGACATAGGTCATATCCATGCTCTCGGTGTACTTGGTGCCGAGCTGGAAGATATTGCCGACCTCGATACCGCGGGAAGTGTAGATAGAGGGCTTGCCGCAAACGGGGCAGATGCCGCCGTCGTATGCCTTGGCAATGTCAACGTATTCAACCTTGCCCATTTCGCGCTCGATATTGAATCCGGTATAGTGCATATCGGTTTCGTTTGCGCCGGTAGCAAACCAGTTGATGCCCTTGAGGGATGCATCGTAGACTACGCGTACGCCTGCGGGCAGACCCTTCGGGCCGATGAAGCCTGCGGTCAGGCCGCATTCGGGGGTGATTTCGGCAGCGTGAACCTCTGCCTTGATGTAGTTGCGCAGCTTGGTTTCGTTGATGTCCAGATCGCCGCGCAGGAAGGCTACAACGTACTTGTCGGTCAGGTTTTCCTGATATACAACAGCCTTGCAGGTGGCGGTGGCGGGAATCTTCAGGAATGCGCAAAGATCTTCGATGGTCTTTACATCCGGGGTGGCAACCTTTTCAAGGTCTGCGATTTCGCCGGCTTCGTTGTTTACGATGCAGGGAGCTGCCTCCATGTTGGCGCGGTAGTCGCAGTCATGGCACAGCACGATGGTATCCTCGCCGACTGCGGTCAGAAGCATGTATTCGTGAGAAACCTTGCCGCCCATCATGCCGCTGTCGGAAGCGACGGCAACAACCTCAGGCACGCCTGCGCGCGCGAAAATGCGGTTGTAAGCCTCGTAGCAGATGGCGTAGTAACTCTCAAGGTCATCCTGGGAAGTGTGGAAGGAATAGGCATCCTTCATCGTGAATTCACGAACACGAATCAGACCGCCACGGCAGCGGGGCTCGTCGCGGAATTTGGTCTGAATCTGATAGATCATGAAAGGATACTGGGTGTAGCTGTCAGCAACGTCGCGAACAAAGTGAACGGAAGCTTCTTCGTGCGTCATGCCGAGAACCATATCGGCGCCGGAACGATCCTTGAAGCGGAGCAGCTCGCTGCCGATGGAATCAAAGCGGCCGGATTCACGCCAGAGCGTAGCGGGCATGGCAACGGGGAACAGAAGTTCCTGACCGTCGATGCGATCCATCTCCTCGCGGATGATCTTTTCGATCTTCGCGGTGATGCGCTTGGTGACGGGGAACAGGGTGAAGATACCGTTGCCGACGGGCTTGATGTAGCCGCCGCGCATCATCAGCGCCTGGCTGGAAATCTGGCAATCGGCGGGCGTTTCCTTATAACGCTTGGAAACGAGATTCTTGAGTTTCATGGGATGTCCTCTCCTTCAAATTTGGTAGGGACGAAAAAAGCTCCGCCCCGTGTTGCAGGGGCGAAGCATTGCTTCGCGGTACCACCTTGCTTCAACGCATGTATGCGTCCTCAAAAGCCCTGTAACGGGAGCACCCGGCAGGATTTCATCCGGGATGCACCCGCAATGCGTTCTCCTGCACACTCGGGAGGCCGGAGCACATCACAGCCGAACGCGCGCCTTCCACCTGCGGCGCACTCTCTGAAGAACGGCAAATGCGGCTTTCTCCGTCAACGTGCCCTACTATTATAGCAGAGGAAGGGAAAAGTTTCAAGCATAAAATTTATGCTTGGTTGTGTATGATTTGAACTCTTATAGTTTTAGTGAAATCGTGCGCTTTGGCTCACGGTGAAAGAATTCACTTCGTGAATTGTGAAATTTTCTGCTTCGTAGAAGGCAAAATTAAATCCACCCACTCGCCGTCGAGGCGAATTTCACACGCCGCAGGTGTATTTCACATTGCGAAGAAATATTTCACCCACACGCAAGGGTGGAATTAGTTGAAAAAAGCACTTGCTTTCGCAAGTGCTTTTTTCTGGCGGAGGAGGAGGGATTCGAACCCTCGAGACGCTTTTGACGTCTACGCGATTTCCAGTCGCGCGCCCTCGACCAAGCTAGGCGACTCCTCCAAGATATTCTGTTGTTGATGACCGGTGGTCAACCGCGCCAACGGAAAGTATTATAGCACAAACCACCTGTGAGTGCAATAGGCAAAATGGCATTTTACTATCAATTAACAAATGTCTCAGGAATGTCTAATTCTTCTAATTGTAGCTGCTTGATTGGGGAAAGAAGAATATGATAAGATATAGACCTGAGTAGGAGGCAATAGAATGTTTGCGCGTTTTTTCAGGGATATCTTTTTATTTGTGGCAGAGATTCTGCACATTGTTCTGGTCTTTGGCGTGGTATCGTGGATCATGTTTCTTTTGGGAATGGCGATTCCGCGAAGCAACTTTGATTTTGAGGATGCATTTTATCAGCCCAGAAAGTGGGAGAAGAATGGCCGGATTTATGACCGGCTGAAAATTCGGCTCTGGAAAGACCGTATGCCGGATATGAGCAAATTTATCACGCGTATGTATCGGAAAAAACTGGCCGGTTTCCGGAATGCGGAACATATCCGCTGCCTTTTGAACGAAACCTGCTGTGCGGAACTGATTCATGTGCTTAGCATGGTTATCAGCCCGATATATATTTTGCTTCTGGATGGAATATCGGGCGTGATTGTGATGATTCTGAATTTTCTGGGGAACATCCCGTTTGTTCTGATTCAGCGCTACAATCGCCCCCGTCTGGCACAGATTCTTTATAAGCTGGAAAAAGCAGAACAGGCAAAGGGAGAAAAAGAAAAGAAGGAAACGGTGAAATGAACTGGCTGATTGCGATTTGTTCAGGAATCGGTATGCTTTTCGGGCTGCACTTTGTAATCATCGGGATTGCCGGTGCAATGAAAAAACAGCGCTTTGTACCCACGGCCGAGCCGCAGAAAAAATTTGCCGTGATTGTGGCCGCACGCAATGAGGAAAGCGTGATCGGCGAATTGGTTACCAGCCTGAAAAACCAGAACTATCCTGAAAAGCTTTATGACATATATGTGTTTCCGAATAACTGCTCGGACGATACTGCCGGAGCAGCGGAGAGGGCAGGGGCAAAAGTGCTTTTTCCGGATGGCGTAATTCGCTCAAAGGGCGATGTTTTGCATTTTGCCTTTGAGAGTCTGCTGGATGCGCCGGAAATGTACGATGCGTTTGTGATTTTTGATGCGGACAATATCGTGGACAAAGACTATCTGCAGATTGCAAATGATACTCTGGTCAGCGGCGCACATGCAGGACAGGGATACCGTGACAGCAAAAATCCGCATGACAACTGGCTTACCGGAGGTATGTCGATCTTTTTCTGGATGATGGACAGCCTTTATAACCGGATGCGCAGCAGAATCGGTATGGCGGCGGCTTTTAACGGAACGGGCGTTATGCTGGACCGCGAGGTCATTCGTGCCATTGGAACAAAGACTTACACGATGACTGAGGACCTTGAACTGTGTGCGCTGTGCGCCCTGCACGGATATAAGATCGAGTGGATGGAAAAGGCTGTGACATACGATGAGCAGCCGCTGGGATTTGTGGATTCCTTCCGGCAGAGAAGACGTTGGTTCGCGGGTTCTGCGCAGTGTTTCCGGAGATATGCATTCAGACTGTTTGCCTGCGCAATGCAGGAAAAAAACAGCGCGGCTTTCGATATGGGGGTTATTTTCTGCGGAACACCGGTGCAGCTTATCTCTCTTGTGCCGGCGCTTGCGACGATTACAGGGGTTATTTCGGGGCTGATTTGTGGTGATATCGGCTTTGGATGGCTTGCTGCATCTCTTGCGGCACTTGGTATAGCTGCGTGGTGCGCTGCGTCCCTTTTTGCATGGTTTGTATGCAGGATGGAAAAGAAACTTTCTCTCGGAATGGCAAAGGGAATTGCGCTGTTTCCGCTGTTTCTGGTGACGTGGTTTGCGGCAAATATTTCAGTCTTCGTGGCTGGAATTCCGAAAAAATGGAAGGAAATTCAACGGGGAACCAAACAGAATCAAACTTTAGAAGGCTAGAACAAGCAAACACCCGCGCTGCATGAACAGCGCGGGTGTTTTTGTATAAAAGCTATTCCTCATTTGCAATCGAAACGCCGGACTGACTTATGACAGAAAGCACACGGACGTAATTCTGCTTGCTTACAGGGATTGTGATGCCGCCGGTGATAATAATCTGGCGGTTTTTCTTATCAAGCATTTGAACATGACGCAGATTCACCAGATAGCTCTTGTGGCAACGAATATATCCATGCAAGGCGAGACGGTTTTCGACAATATCCAGTCGGGCGGGAAATCCTTCCGACGTGCCTGTGACGAGGCGGGGATAGACAATCTTTGCCTTGCTTTCGAAATAGAGGATGCTGTCGTGGCGGATTCGAGAAAGCTGCTGGCGGTTTTCGACGATAAAGAATGTGGATTCCCAATTGCGGTATCGGGTAAACTGACGCAGCACGGAGAGAATCTGTTCATCGTCATAGGGGGGGAGAATGCAGCCCAACGGGCGTGTCCACAAAAGCTCCTCCAGACCTGAAGTGCGTCCTTCCAGGATAAAGGCAAGCTCTGTCTGCCGGGAAGCGGTGCGTAGGGCTGCGGCATGGGTGTGCGGCATGCCGAGGAATATAAGATCAAAATCAGCGGCCTGATCGGTTGCGGTATCCACATCGGGAAGTATTTCCACGGTGCAGGAAAGCGCGCTGCTTACTTGCGTAAACAGCGCGCCAATTCTTGCCGCCAGGCGCTGGGCGGACGTAAGGTCCGCGTCAAACACCGCGATTTTCCACATGTTACTTCATGGCTGCAGCGTAGATGCCGTCGTTCTTATATACGCCAACGATGCTGCGGCGGACATTGTCATTCTTAACCAGTTCGCTGAGCAGGCGAGCCTCACGCAGTTCGACCAGCAGAGTGGAGTCGATGCCGAGTACACGCAGGGAAGAGGCCTTTTCAACGGTATTGGTGAGGTAAATGTCTTCCATGGAGAATACTACATATGTGCTGCCTGCAACTTCGCTCATATCCAGCTGCATGGAACCATCATCCAGATAGGCATTGATGCGGTATGCGTCGGTTACAGTCAGCTTGGACTCGAGGAGCTGGCGCTCGCTGAGAGAAGTGTTTTCTTCGGTTACGGGAGCGATGCTCATGATGAGCTTTGCATCGTCAGTATCCAGCTTGGCATCCTTCAGATCGCTCTTGGCGTTCTTGGAGGTCAGGATGTCCAGGTTGACCATTACGATACCGCCGTCTACTACAAGAGCCAGGAAATCAACGCCGGCCTTGTTCAGGTCAGAGATCTGTTCGTAGGTCAGAGAGAGCTGACGGAAGTTGTAGATGCCTGCGTCGGAGAGAGCGTCGATTGCCAGAACGCCGTCCTTATTGCCGATATTGGCCATGCAGACATTGTAAGCAGCGGATACGCCATCCTTATCGGTGAGCAGTGCGCCGTAGTTGTCTTCATCCACAACGAGCTCATTCAGACCGTTTACGTTTGCGGAAACGGAGCTGGTGAAGTCGTACTTGGTGGTCTTCTGATTTACGAAAGCGGACTGTGCAAGGATAGAGGACTTGATCGCGTCGTGGGTGACGGTTTCGCCCAGATGAGATACGGCGGTGATGGTGCCGGTCTCAAATGTGGCAATAGAGCCGTATTCCACTGCAGCGCTCAGGTTGAGGTAGAATTCAACGGTGAGCTTTTCGCCCTTCTTGATGGCGTTCGCGCCATTGGTGTAAACGCGAAGCTTGTTGTTCTCATAGGTCATGGTCCAGCCGAGGCTGTTGATTACATTTACCAGAGTGAGACCCTCGGTGAAGGAGTAATCCATCGAGAAGCCGGCCAGATGACCGGATACAGCGGTGATGTCCATCGTGTACTTCACGGTGCTGCCGGGGAGTGCGCGACGGGCTTCGGGGGTAGCGGTAACGGTGAAGGAGGGCAGGGTGGAAACGATGGTAAGATCAGCTGCGAGATCCGGAGCAGTTACCTGATACTTATCGGCAGACTGCAGAGAGCCGATGCCCTGACCGCGGATGCCGGTGATCTTCAGGGGTACGACGTCACCGCGCATAACAGAAGAAGAGCTGATGAAGAAACGCAGCGTCATGCGGACGGTTTCATTCATGAAAATGATGCCTTCTTCGCTGGCCATACCGATCTGATTGCCCTGGGAAATAACGGTCCAGCCTTCGGGTGCTTCAGCGCTTACGAAGGCGAGCTTCTGAGCGTCATATTCCATTACGCCGAGGAAGCCGCGGAAGGCGCCGTTTACGGGGGTAAAGTCAACTGCAACATCTACATATGCGCCGGGTTCAACATCACCTGCCGGGGTAATGGCGGCGGTGAAGCTGGGAGCGCTGGAGCTTGCAATGGCGTTAATATCGTTCAACGCGTGCTGGTTCCACTGTGTATCGGTTACAAGCATATTGGAAAGTGTAAGCAACACGGCGCTGTTGGTATCGGCCTTGAGCTTGAAGGTGAGATTTGCGGTAATCTCCTGACCAACGGTAAGGGGAGTGTTGGCGTAGCCGGTCTTCATCGTGGTGAAGGAAACACCGTCGGAAGAACTGGTCCACTCTTCAGGCGTGTCAAAGCTGATGCTGGTGAGCTCCATGAGGGTGGTATCATAGCTCAGCGTGCCGCTGAAACCGGCAGCTTCGCCTTCGATAACCTGATAGCGAACCTGATAAACTACGGTTTCACCCGCGGCCATTCCGCTCATTGCACCGACGAGATTCGTGCGGATGGAGGGAGCCTTTACAGGAATGGGGGTTGCAACCGGCGTATTGGAGGTGTTGCCGGAGGAAGAACCGGAACCGGAGGAAGAACCGGAGCCGGAACTGGAGCTGGAAGAGCCGCCTACCTTCAGGGTGATGGTAATGCTGCCCTTGGTCTGCTGGGTATCGGATGCGGTAATACCTTCGATACCGCTGATGGTGAGAGTGTAGGTGTCGCCCTTCTTAGCAGCGGAAGGAATGCGAACGGGAATGGTCACGCTGCCGCTGCCGGTAGTGGTAGCACCGGAAAGACTGGTTGCGGCGAAGCCGGAAGGAGATACGTTCAGACCCAGCGGGCTGAGACCGGTAGCAGAGGGCGTACCGACTTCCAGACCGTTGCTGGGGGTAAATTTCATACCGAATGCCTTATAAGCGCCTTCGGATACTGCCAGAGAAACCTTAATCTCAAGGACGTCACCGGCGGAAACTTTTTCCTTGGAAGCCTTTGCGCCGATATTGAAGGCATAGCTGCCGCTGGGAACCGGCGTAGCGGAAGAAGTCGGCGGGGTGGGGTAGGTGGAACCGGAGTTATCGCCGGAACCGGAATTGTCACCGGAGCCGGAGTTATCGCCGGAGCCGGAGTTGTCGCCGGAGCCGCTGTTGCCGGCGACGGTGATGTCGACGGTCTTGGTGGTGTTCAGAGCATAGTTGGTACCGGTCTCGTCAACTGCTTCAATATTGAAGGAAGCCGTGTAAACGGAATCTTCCTGAGCGCTGGACGGGATGGTAGCCGTGTAAGTAATTTTACCGCCTGCGGTGACGGGGGCGCCCTGCGTGGAGATAGCGATGAAATTGGTATCGCTAATCTGGCCCATTCCGCTGAAGCCGGATGCGCTGGAGCTCTTCAGAGAAAGACCACCCATATTGGCACGGCAGCCAACGCTGGACAAATTGCCGGAGTTGGAAATATTCACCGTGAAGGTGATGGTCTCGCCGGGGGCGGCGGTCGTTTTGGATGCGCTCACGCTGGCACTTGCGCTTGAGGCAAGGGCCACACCGGGCACGATTGCCATCACAAGAAGCGCAATGACAACGATCAGCGATGTCACTTTCTTTTTGTTCATAATTGCTTTCCTCCCACTCATGCCTGCCGCAAGTGGAAACCGCGGCGGATCTACCTATATGCTACGAAAGTATAGCACATATTTGAGTTATGTTTCAAGTTAATAGTAAAATTGGCGTGTTAAAAGGTAAAAATGGGATTGTACAATCCACCAAAATCACGGCTAAAGGGTGAAAAATTAAAAAAGTATTACAAACGCAACGGAAATTACATCTCGTGGATCAGAAGGCCGAGAACATCGGAATAGGAACTGTGGGAAAAAATGCGCGGCTGCAATCCGGGATATACAGGCTGGGTGAAGCCGCCAATGGATGCAAGATCCAGATACACAGGCGGCAGAAGCATTTCGATTGCCAAGTGCCAGAAGTCAGGGTCACGAATATACAATTCCTGCATGGCGTAGCGAAGAATGCTCAGATAACCGGAATAGCGGAATGCAGCATCGCCGGACAGGCAGAAATAATAGGCAGCCAGATTCGCTTCGGCTTCGGAAGCAATTCCGCTTGCGTGGGCGATTTCGTGGCAAATCATAAAGGGAAGCGACCAGGCGGGTTCATGCGGATTGATAACGGCTTCGGCTGTCCATGGCAGATAGATTCCTGCAAGGGAGAGAAATTGGAGCCATTCGGGGAGGAGAGATGCTTTTGCAGCTTTTCCGGTAAGGACAGCAGCGGATTTGAGTGTGGAATCCGGTTGCGGCGGTTCACTCCGGCAGCAGAGCGAATTGGCATTCTGAATCAGGAAAGTGGTCAGGGAATAAAGTGAAGACGTACTGTATTCGGGAATGGCGCTGGCAGGAACAAGGGAAACAGGAAGCCAGAGTACGCAGTAGCCTGCCAGAAGCAGCGAAAATATCTGAAGCATGCACACTAGGAATCGCAGAATACGTCTGCGAATCAGGGCGCATATCCATTGCCATATACCGCCTAGTGTAAGGAAAATCAGCAAAGCCTCTCCGACCGAAAAAGGGAATTGTGCAAAAAAGCCGTGCATTCCGGGATAAATATGAATAAGTAGAAAATGAGAGGCCGATTCTGCCGCAAAAGGGAACATGCGTAGAATAAGGAATATAAATCCGGAAAAAAGAAGCAGAGTCAGGGAAAAACAGAGTCTTTTGCGCATGTTGCCTCCTGTATTTCGGGGATATGTGACGTACACTGTATTAACAGATAAATTATCACACAATACGCATGTGCATTTCAATGGAAATAACCGGAATCATGGATAGGAATATGCGGAAGCCAATATGGCTCAAATATGTACGCAACAAATTTTAAGTTTTTTACTGGAAAAAGAAGGAGAAATGCACCTTTTTGTTGAATATATAAAATGAAATCTCAAATGAAAGGCGGCGGTTCCCATGGAATATCAATCTAAGAAGGTCGCCCCACTTTTTTAGTAAAGGAGATTTGAACATGATCCTGAATTTGAATGGTCGCAATATGCAGATTACCGATAGCCTTCGTGCACAAATTGAAAAGAGGGCTGCTAAATTGGAACGCCTTTTCCGCGCAGAAACAGAAGTACAGGTTCGTCTTTCTCAGGAACGCGGCAACCGCAATATTGCAGAAATAACGGTTCCGCTGCGTGGCGTTATCCTTCGCGCGGAAGAGACCACCACTGATATGTACGTCAGCATTGACAAGGCATTTGATAAGATTGTCCGCCAGATTCGCAGGCACAGGACAAAGCTCGAGAAGGGTCTGCATGCAGAAGCCTTCGCAGTTCCGATCGAAGAAGTTCCGGAAGAAGAGGTTGAAATCGAAAATCCGAAGCTTGTGCGCGTAAAGCGTTTCCCTGTAAAGCCCATGGCGGTGGACGATGCAATTGCCCAAATGGAAATGCTGGGCCACAGTTTCTATCTGTTCCTGAATATCGAAACAGAGAGCGCATGTGTGGTATATAAGCGGCAGGACGGCAATTATGGCCTCCTTGAGCCGGAAAATGCATAAATCAAACTTTTGCGCGGCTTTATGCCGCGCTTTTTTTGCGTCTGAAAACAGGCAAAAGCCTTGCAAATAGGGGGGCTTTCGGCTATAATGGAAAAAGATCGTGGATTTTTACGATTCGGAGGAGGAAGATACTATGGGTACTTTGCATGTAATGGATCATCCGCTAGTGCAGCATAAGCTTTCGCTCATGCGCAATAAAGATACCGGAATCAAGGAATTCCGCGAACTGCTTGACGAAATTTCGATGCTTTTGACCTACGAAGCCACGCGCGATTTGCCGCTGGAAGATGTAGAGGTGGAAACGCCTATCTGCACCTGCAAGACGAAGATGCTCAGCGGTCGCAAATTGGGAATTATTCCGATTCTGCGTGCCGGTCTTGGCATGGTGGATGGAATTCTCAGGCTTGTTCCTGCGGCGAAGGTCGGTCATATCGGTCTGTACCGCGATCCGGAAACGCTGCAGCCTGTGGAATATTATTGCAAATTGCCGGTGGATGCTCCCGAGCGTCATCTGATCGTACTGGATCCCATGCTTGCAACGGGTGGTTCCTCCAGTGCGGCAATCGATTTCCTCAAGAGGCGCGGCTGTTCCAATATCAAGCTGGTTTGCCTGCTGGGCGCTCCGGAAGGAATTAAATATGTAATGGATCATCATCCGGATGTAGATATCTACATTGCTGCCGTAGATTCGCATCTGAACGAGCATGGCTATATCGTCCCGGGTCTGGGTGATGCGGGCGACCGCCTTTTCGGCACCAAATAAATTCAATGCAATGCAGGGCCGCTGCGCTTTTTGCGCGGCGGCTTTAACGTAAGGAGAGTACGAAGCGTGAATAAAATATCCGACGGAATGCGTGCGCGCCTTGCGCTGGAGAAAAATGGATTCCGTTTTCAGCACACGCTGGGACAGAATTTTTTGCTGAATGACAACCTGGTGGAAAGCATTGTGGACTGCGCGCAGGTGGGCGAGGAGGATGATGTTCTTGAAATCGGCCCCGGCGCGGGACTTATGACGGTGATCATGTCCAGACGAGTGAAAAGCGTAACGGCATTGGAAATTGACCGTGCGTTGGAACCTGTACTGGGCGAAATGCTCGATGATGCGGATAATGCACGCGTGATTTTTGCCGACGCAATGAAAACCGACCTGAATGCACTTATGCCCGGGCGCTTTGCGGTGGTTGCAAATCTTCCCTATTATATTACTGCGGATATGGTCACGCGCCTTCTGACGAGCGGGTTGGATATTTCCTCCATTACGATTATGGTGCAGAAAGAAGCAGCGGAGCGAATGACGGCATGTGTCGGCGATTCGCAGTACTGCCTGCTGGCGGCAACGATTGCCTATTATGCGCAGTGTGAGATTGTGATGGAAGTACCGCCCAGTGCGTTCACGCCCATGCCGCATGTGGATTCGGCATTGCTTCGGATTGTGCCCCATGCCGAAAAGCCTGTCCGTGCAGAGGATGAAAAACTTTTTATGAAAGTTCTTACGGCGGCTTTTGCTATGCGCAGAAAAACGCTTGCCAACAATTTAAGCCGCGCATTCTCGGCTCCGCGTGATACCGTAACGGCATGGCTGCAAAACGCCGGAATTGATGAAAAGGCACGCGGTGAGGCTGTGGAACTTTCATCCCTTGCCCGTCTGGCGGACGAAATATGGCGCAGCAGGGCAGTTATGTAAAATGATAGAAAGCTATTGTAAATGCGGCCAAAGAGTGGTATAATAAACACCGCATGATGAAGTCGAATGCCCGTACCGCACCGTGTGCGGACAGTTCGGCGGCGTGAGAGAGGTGAAAACTCATGAAGGAAAAGATCCATCCGAATTACGGCAAGGCAGTCGTTCGCTGCGTTTGTGGTGAAACGTTTGAAACGGGCTCGGTGAAGAAGGAACTGCGCGTTGACATTTGCTCCAAGTGCCATCCGTTCTATACCGGCAAGCAGAAGCTCGTTGACACCGGCGGTCGTGTAGACCGTTTCAAGAAGCGCTACGGTATGTAATGCGAAGCGTTGCATAATTCATTGCGCGACAAAACAGGAAAATGCAGATCGGACGTTCGCGCTCGGTCTGTTTTTCATATCAAGATAAAAGTATTATGGAGGTCGCAAACAGCGATATGAAGAAATTCTGGAAAGGATTGAAGGACTGGTTTACGGGTGATTGGTTCCGCCAGTGCCCCTCTGTCGGCGGCCAGGCGGTCATGGAAGGCGTCATGATGCAGGGCAAAAAGTGCATTGCCATTTCCGTGCGTAAGAAGGACGGAGAAATTGTTACCCGCAAAAAGCCGATCAAGCGCATCTCTGAGAAGCACCGCTGGCTGGGATATCCCCTGATTCGCGGCGTTGTGAATTTTGTGGTGATGCTGTACACCGGCGTGGGCATTATTTCCGAGTCCGCCGAAATGCTGGGCGAGGAAACCGAAGAACCTAGCAAGTTCGAAAAGAAGCTTGCGGAATGGCTGCACATGAAGCCTGATGACGTAATGATGATCATGGCGGTTGTGCTCGCGGTTGTGCTCGCGGTCGTACTGTTTTTCATGGTACCCATTGCGCTGGAATCGTTGATTAAGATGGTTCTGCCGGAAAATGAGCTTTTGATCAACTTTGTCGGCGGCCTGATCCGCATCGGCATGTTCCTTCTTTATATTGTGTCGGTTTCCCGTCTGAAGGAGATCAAGCGCGTGTTCCAGTATCACGGTGCTGAGCACAAGGCGGTATTCTGCAACGAAAGCGGTCTGCCCCTCACGGTGGAAAATGCACAGAAATTCTCCACTCTGCATCCGCGCTGCGGCACGAGTTTTCTGGTGATCATATTTGTTCTTTCTATTATAATCTTTACGCTTCTTGGAACGGACAGCTCCAATGTATTCATGCGCCTGGGCAGCCGTCTGGCGCTGCTTCCTCTGGTTGCGGGCATCTCCTATGATATTCTGCAGGTGCTGGCACGCATGCCGCGCAATTGGCTTGTAAAGGCACTGATGTGGCCGGGTCTGATGATGCAGAAGCTGACCACCGCCGAACCGGATGATTCCATGGTAGAGGTTGCAATCCGTTCGCTGAAGGTTGCACAGGGAATTGAGGATGTCGAAACAGACGATTGATGAAATTGCCGCACGTCTCCGAAAAGCCGGGATTGAAAATGCCCGGCTGGAGGCGCGGTGGCTTTATGAAGACGCGCCGGATGAAAAAACGCTGGCTGCGTGGGTCAAACGCCGCGAAGCAGGTGAACCTTTGCAGTACGTGGAGGGATTTGCCTATTTCATGGGACACAGATTCCAGGTGGATGGGCGAGTTTTGATTCCGCGACCGGATACCGAAATTCTGGCGGAAGCGGCAATCAACTATCTGGAAAAGCTGGAAACTCCTTCCGTGCTCGATATGTGCACGGGAAGCGGTGCGCTTGCCGTTTCGATTGCACGCGCACGGCGTGATGCAATTGTTACAGCGGTTGATATCAGCGAGGATGCGCTGTGTGTCGCGCGGGAAAATGGCGCGGATACAGCCGTTCGCTTTGTGAAGAGCGATCTTTTTGCAGAGGTAGAAGGCGAATTTGACGTGATCGTCTGCAATCCGCCGTATCTTACATCCGATGATATGGATGAATTGCAGAGTGAAGTCCGGCAGGAGCCGGCGCTTGCACTTTTTGGCGGAGAAGATGGACTGGATTTCTACCGTCGTATGGCCAATGAGCTGCCGAAAAGAATGAAGCATGCGGCTTTTTTTGAAGTCGGCATGGGGCAGGCAGCGGATGTAAAGGAAATTATGCAGGCGGCTGTTCCGGGCAGATGCGAAATCTTTTGCGATCTTGCCGGAATAGAGCGCGTGGTAATGATAGAAAAGCCGATCTGATTGATTATAGAGAGGAAATCGCACTATGGATTTTAATATGCTGGACAGGATTGTGCGTCAGATGGATTCGGTAGAGGCGCGATACGAGGAACTTTCGGTGCTGATTACGCTGCCGGAGGTTATTAACGATACGCCTAGATTCCAGAAACTGATGCGCGAGCACAGTGAAATCATGGATCTTGCTGAATTTGCCAAGGAATTCCGCAAGCTGCGCGAGGACATCGAAGGCGCGAAAGAAATGCTGGAGATGCCCGACATGGCGGAAATGGCGAAGGAAGAACTGGAGATGCTGGAGCCGCAGCTGGAAGAACGTCTGCAGGAAGCACGCATCCGTCTTCTGCCCAAGGATCCGGATGACTATCGCAATGCCATTGTGGAAGTGCGCGCAGGTGCGGGCGGCGACGAAGCCGGTCTGTTTGGCGCGGAACTGATTCGCATGTACACGCACTATGCCGAGTCGAATGGCTGGAAAGTGGAGCTTACCGAAGAAGGAGAGACCGAAGTCGGTGGCATCAAGGAAGCTGTTCTGATGATTCAGGGCAAGGGCGTATTTGCCAAAATGAAATATGAAAGCGGCGTTCATCGCGTTCAGCGTGTTCCTGTAACGGAATCGGGTGGACGCATTCATACTTCCACCGCAACTGTTGCGGTACTGCCTGAGGCAGAGGATATTGAAATTGAGATCGTTGCTTCCGATCTGCGTATTGATACCTACCGTGCCAGCGGCGCGGGCGGTCAGCACGTTAACAGGACGGACAGTGCCGTTCGAATCACGCACATCCCGACTGGCATTGTTGTTACCAGTCAGGATCAGCGTTCGCAGATTCAGAACCGCGAAAAGGCAATGCGCGTTCTGCGTGCACGCCTGTATGAAGTGCAGCGCGAGCAGGCGGACAGCGAATATGCAAGTCGCCGTAAGTCGCAGGTCGGTACCGGCGACCGCAGCGAGCGCATTCGTACTTATAATTTCCCGCAGGGCCGCGTGACGGATCACCGCATTGGCCTTACGCTGTACAGAATTCAGGAAATCATGAACGGCGATTTGGAAGAAATCATCTCTGCGCTGACGCTTGCAGAGCAGACTGCGCTGATGGAGAGCGAGGCATAATCGTGTTTACGGAAGTTTGTCGTGCGGATGATGCGGCTATTGCGCGTGCGGCGCAGCTGATTCGCGAAGGCGCACTGGTAGCGTTTCCGACGGAAACGGTATATGGTCTTGGTGCGGATGCGCTGAATGCCGCGGCGATTCCTGCCATATTTGAGGCAAAGGGAAGGCCGAGCGACAATCCTTTGATTTCGCACATTGCAGACTGGGACGCTCTGGAAGGTCTCATTTCCGAAACGCCGAATGAAACCGCATGCCGCGTGATGCAGGCATTCTGGCCGGGACCGCTGACACTGATTTTTCTGAAAGGGAAGAATGTGCCCGATGCGGTTACTGCCGGGCTGGATACGGTTGCGGTGCGCTTTCCTTCGCATCCTGTGGCGCAGAAACTGATTCGCGCTGCGGGAACTCCGATTGCCGCGCCGAGTGCGAATCGTTCCGGCAGGCCGAGTCCCACCACGGCACAGCATGTTGCCGAGGATATGGATGGCCGCATTCCGATGATTCTGGATGGCGGCGCATGCGGCGTTGGATTGGAATCCACGGTTCTGGATGTGACGGGCGAAAGGCCGCGCATTCTGCGTCCGGGCGGGATTACAAAGGAAATGCTTGAAGAAGTCATCGGCGAAGTGGATGTGGATGAAGGTGTGCTTGGCATGCTGCGTGAGGGCGCTCAGGTGCGTTCCCCGGGCATGAAATATCGTCATTATGCACCTATGGGCGAAATCACGATTGTAACAGGTGAAAATGCCTCCCGCCACATTGCACAGTTGTATGATGAAGCAAAGGGAACGGCGGCAATTCTGGCGTTCTCTGATGCGGATTATGGTACAAGGCGCGTATACCGTCTTACAGATGCATCGGGCGAATTGTTTTCCGTTCTGCGCCGGTTTGACGAGGATGGTATTGCGCAGATTTATGCCGAAGATGTTCCGCTGGGCGGAATGGGTCTTGCAGTGATGAACCGCTTGATGCGTGCGGCGGCATTCCGTGTAATCCGCGCGGAATAGCGGAGGGCATTATAATGAAGATAATCATGGTTTGCACGGCAAATACCTGCCGCAGCCCTATGGCTGAAGTTCTGATGCGTGATGCACTGTTTGAAAGGAAAATCCAGGGTGTGGAGGTTGCTTCTGCCGGGGTAAGTGCGTATTCGGGTTCTCCGGCCATGTATGAAGCAATTGAAACAATGGATGAATATCATCTGGATTTGCGCTATCATGTGTCAAAGCCGCTGGGGGCGGTGTGGCAGGAAGGCAGCCTTGTCCTTTGCATGACAAGGAGCCACCTTATGGCCGTAAAAATGATGTATCCCAAGGCGGATGCACATCTCTTGATGGAATATGCGGGTTTGCCGGGCGATATTGCCGATCCGTTTTCTTTGGGAATTGCAAGCTATCGCCGCTGCGCTGCGGATATCTGGCGCGCGGTGAATGCCATTGCGGATAATATGATGAAGCAGCGCTCGTAACGGGCGCTGTTTTTTTGTATGGTGCCATCAGAAGTGTGGCAAAACCGAAGCATTTGGAGCCGGTGAATGGTTTCAAAACGTGTGCCTAAAATGGGACAAGTGGGGCAGAAGATGCGCGAAATGTGCACATGTTAAGCAAATTTTTGTAACAAAATCGCCGAAAAAGAAGATGAATATCCCGAGCTCAAAAAAATTGAGCAGAAAAACCAGAAAAATCAAAAAAAGTTTATCGAACAAAGGTTCCTAAATGATTCGATTTTGTCGCGAATAAGCGCTCTGTCAGCGGAAAAAGACCCGAAAAAACGCAGGAAATGGGTCAAAATATGTGAAGTAACGGTAAAAATGGGTCAAAATGAATTATTTAGCCAAAATGAAATAGAAAAGTTACCAAAAAACGAGATTTTGTCCTTGAATTTATGGCCGGCTTTAGATATAATAATACACGATGAATCGCCCGATGTGATGCAGAACTGTGTCAGAATCGGAGCGAAAAGAATTAAGGAGGTTCATTACTATGAATCGCAAAATCGTTGCTCTGCTGCTGGCTGTTATGCTAGTAGCCTCCTCCGTTGCTGCTTTCGCAGCCAGCACCCAGTACATCATCACTAATGATGGCGTTATCATCTACAATCCCAATGATGGCACCACCGAGACCGTCAACCTCAAGACCGTTCATGCAGACAGCATCGACGAAGCTAAGGCCATTCTGACGGCTCAGGGATACACCAAAATCAAGCTGCTCGATTCCAAGACCGATAACGTAGATGACAGCTATCACTGGACCCCGAACACCTTCCTCGTACAGGCTACCGACAAGGATGGCAACGAGAAGTTCTTCACCGTTCAGATCACTGCTGAACACGACAAGGGTGACAACCTGGGCACTGATACCTCCGGCCTGCCCACCTCCGGCACCGACAGCTTCAACCACTACTACACCAACTTCGACAGCTTCGATCTGATCGAAAATGTTACCTTCGATGCTAAGGCTTTCGGCAACGGCGTTACCTTCGACCACAGCGCTGCCAAGAAGCTCTTCACCATCAAGGTAAAGGCTGACGCTACTGCTCTGATCACCATCAAGGACGACGAAGGCCGCCTCTACCCCGTTGCAGGCGCTTCCTGGAATGCTGCTGCCAACGCTTACGCTCTGAACCTCGCTAAGGGCGAGCACACCATCTCCTGGTTCGGCACCGATGGCGCTGGCTACCATGCAAATGGCAAGGCTTCCGATCCTAAGACCATGGAACTGCGCGTTAGCATGAAGGTTGCTTCTGTTGAGAAGTTCATGAATGGCGCTTCTGAGACGACCGGCAATGTTGAAATCCGCTTCGACTACACTGTACGTCACGGCGATGCTCACCACGTAGCAGCTGGTTCTGCTTCCGCTCCCAAGACTGGCGACGCTGGCATGGCTTACATGACCCTCGCTGCTCTGATCGTTATGATGGGCGCTGCAGTTGTTGTTACCCGCAAGGTTCGCAACTTCTAAGATCATCTGATCAATTAAAGATCCGTGGGATTATCCCACGGATCTTTTTTGTGCATTTGCGCAACTAAGCATTTTCCTTCCGAGGGAAGGTACAGCGATAGCTGACGAAAGCTGTATCTGTATGGTGGAACTCGCATTAGACATGGAGTTATACTTCAAATGAACAGTAGCATTCAAAAAAGCGACCGTTTTCTGTTTTGAAAACGGTCGCTTTCTGTGGTTTTCCTAATCCTCTGCCGGGCGCATACGAGCGGGAATGGGTTCATCCTCTTCCGAAGGTTTTTCATCATGTATAAACCATTCGGTGGATTTCATTTTCAAAAGGTCTTCCCGGCTGATTACGCTGTTTGTACCCATGCAGGCGTTGCAGCGCATTCCGCAATCGGGACAGACGCAGGCGATTTGCAGGCTTTCGGACTGAATCATATAGGTGCCGCATTCGGGGCATCCGCATCTCATAAGATCATCTCCATTCTGGTAATCGCCGATTAAATCATCGATTACTCTAAATCAGGAATTTCTCTGCACCGCTGCCTTCGCGGGTGAAAAGAGGCATGCGGTCGAGCGGAGCATCTACGGTGAGCCAGATACCGCCCTCGTATACCTTTCCGGTAAGGGCCTCGCGCCACTGCGCGCCTTCGGGCAGATAGACGCGCTTTTCGCGTGCGTAGGCAACTGTTACGGGGCAGACAAGGAAATCATGGCCGAAGAGGTACTGGTCTTCGATCTTCCATGCATTCATATCCTCCGGGAAATCGTAGAACAGGGGCTTGATAACCGGCGTGCCCTTTTCATGTGCTTCGCGCATGATTTCGACGATATAGGGCTTGAGAGCCTCGCGCTGGAGGATATAGTGGGTCATGAGCTTTTCCAGTTCGGGCGTGAAGGACCAGATTTCATTTGCTGCGCCGCTGTCGCAAAGACCGCCGCCATCCTTGCCAAGAGGCTCACTGTGCGGCAGACGATCGCCATGCAGGCGCATGACGGGGCAGAAGGTGCCGAACTGGAACCAGCGGGCCAGAAGCTCATGGAAGTCCGGATCATCAATATATGCGCCGTGGAAGCCGCCGATATCCGCCGTCCACCAGGTGATGCCGGCAAGGCCCATGTTCAGGCCTGCGCTGATCTGGTTGCGCATCTGAACAAACGTGGAGGGAACATCGCCCGACCATGCAAGTGCGCCGAAACGCTGGGAACCTGCCCATGCGCAGCGAATCAGGGAGAGCGGTGCTTCAACGCCTTCCTTGCGCAGACCGTCGTAGAAGGTCTGTGCGTATGCCATGGGGAAGTAGTTGGCGGTTTCAAGGGCGGAGCCTGCCTTATAGCGGTAAATATCGAAATCCTTGACGGTGTATTCCGGCTCGGCAACATCCAGCCAGAACAGGTGGATGCCCTTATCCCAGTAATTCTTTTTGATGACGCTCCATACAAATTCGCGAGCGTCCGCGTTGGTGGGGTCAAAGTAGGTTTGCACGCCGAGGCAGTCCATGCCGCAGCTCATGCCGCGGTCGTTGCGGATAAGATAGTCGTTTTCCAGCATGTACTGATAGTTTTCGGAATCAAAGTCAACGGTGGGCCACACGGAAACCATCAGCATAATGCCCATTTCGTTGAGCTCGCGTACCATACCGGCAGGGTCGGGCCAGTAACGCTCGTCAAATCTCCAGTCGCCCTGATGCGGCCAGTGGAAGAAATCGATAACGATAACCTTGAGCGGGAGCTTGCGGCGGTAGTATTCGCGTGCGACGGCCATAAGCTCATCCTGCGTCTGGTAGCGCAGCTTGCACTGCCAGAAACCCATGGCGTATTCCGGCATCATGGGAACCGTGCCGGTCACGCGGGCATAATCCTCCTCGATCTGAGCGGGCGTATCACCGGCACAAATCCAGTAGTCGATCTGCTTGGTGGATTCCATGCTCCATTCGGTGATGTTCTTTGCGAATGTTACTTTGCCGACGCCGGGATTGTTCCAGAGGAAGCCGTAGCCCAGGCTGGAAATGGCGAAGGGAACGCTTGCCTGCGTGTTGCACGGGTGCAGATCCAGTGTGCAGCCCTTCAAATCCAGATAGGGGTGCTGGTACTGGCCCATACCAAAAATGTGCTCGTTGTCGTTGGGCTCAAAGCGCACGGTAAGCGCATAGTTTTCGCCCGGATTAGCCCTGAATTCGCGTGCCTGATAGCGCTGCATGATGATCTGGTCCAGCTCAGCCTTGTTTTTCCAATCCTTGCCGCGATCCCAGCAGCGGTAGAATTCGCGCAGCAGGAGTTCACCGCGCTGGTTGTAGTAGCGGATTTTGCCGTATTCGGTAATTACGGCGCGGATTTTACCATTGGTGATAGTAGCGCCGGTTTCGGTAATTTCGATCACGGCATTGTCACTCGGTGCGGGAAGAAGCGCCCAGTCATGCTCCGTAAAAGAGGAATTCTCGGTTGCGCGTACGCGCAGGCCGTTTTCACCCCAAGGAAGAAGATACACGGTTTCCTGGCGGCGGCGGAAAAGCAGCCCGCCTTCATGAATGCGAAAATATCCCATACACTATCCTCCGAAGAAATTAGCTTTTCTATATTATACCATCTAAAAAATGACCGGGCAAGCGGTTCATGGCAATATCGTGAAGAGATATGGCGGAAGGCTCAAAAGTATTTTCCAAAAAAACACAGGACGGCAGTTGCAGGAGAAAGGAAATTTGGTATAATAAACTAGAAATGATTTCGGAATCGGATTCCGTGATCAGTATAATAAAAAAGGGGGACCCGCGTTGACACCGGATTATCAGAAGGGACTTACCACTGAGCAGGTCAAGCAGCTTCAGGAGAAGTACGGCGCAAACAAACTGAAGGAAAAGAAAAAGAAGACGAATCTGCAGCGTTTTGCCGAGCAGTTCAAGGATGCAATGATCCTGATTCTGATTGCAGCAGCAGTAATTTCGTTTATTGTTGCCTGTGTCGAGGGAGAACCGAAGGAATTCTTTGAACCGGTGCTGATTCTCGTGATCGTTATTCTGAATGCGGTCATGGGCGTTATGCAGGAAAGCAAGGCCGAAAAGGCGCTGGATGCACTGAAAAATCTTTCTGCTCCGCATGCGCGCGTTATCCGCGATGGCGTCGAGCAGGTAATTGATGCGGCCGAATTGGTTCCGGGTGATATTATCAAGCTGGAAGCCGGCGATTTCGTGCCCGCGGATGCGAAGCTTATCAAGTCCGTAAGTCTTAAGAGCGAAGAATCTGCGCTGACGGGTGAATCCGTTCCGGCAGAAAAGGATGCCGAAGCTATCGTGCCGGAAGATGCACCGCTGGGTGACAGGCACAATATGGTTTTCTCCGGCTGCGGCATCACCTATGGTACCGCAACTGCAGTTGTTACCGGTACCGGCATGGATACCGAAATGGGTAAGATTGCCAACATGCTCGAATCCAGCGAGGATTCTCAGACGCCTCTGCAGCAGAAGCTTTCCAAGCTGGGCAAATATCTGGGAATTGTTGCAATTCTGGCATGCATCATTATCTTTATTGTTGGACTTCTGGACGGTATGGCCGTAATGGAGATTTTCATGGTGGCTATATCGCTGGCCGTTTCCGCCATTCCGGAAGGTTTGCCCGCTATTGTTACAATTGTTCTTTCCATCGGCGTGCAGCGCATGGTAAAGAAGAATGCCATTATCCGTCGTCTGCCTGCGGTTGAAACGCTCGGCGGCGCATCTGTTATCTGCTCGGATAAGACCGGCACGCTCACCCAGAACCGCATGACGCTGGTGAAGATTTACACCGACGACGGCGCTATGGAAGACGTGGGCAGCAATTCCGAAAAGGCGCTGTGGCTGCTCAAGCGTGCCGCGCTGTGCTGCGATGGCTCCGTTCTGACGAAGGAAGACGGCACTGTTCAGCACATCGGCGACCCGACCGAAACCAGCATCGTTTTCGCCGCGCAGCAGCAGGGCATGCCCAAGGAAGCTCTGAATGAGCAGAATCCTCGCGTGGCTGAAATTCCGTTTGACTCTGACCGCAAGCTCATGACCACCGTAAACCGCATTGACGGCAAGATCATTGCCATCACGAAGGGCGCGTTCGATATGCTTGCCCTGCGCTGCAAGGCCGGTAATCTGGATGCAGCAAAGCGCGTGAACGATGAGATGAGCTCCCAGGCACTGCGCGTTCTGGCAGTGGCTTACCGCGAACTGGATGCGGTGCCGCAGAATCCGACCAGCGAAGAACTGGAAAAGGATCTTACCTTTATCGGCCTGGTTGGCATGATCGACCCGCCGCGTCCCGAAGCAAAGGCAGCCGTTGCCGTTTGCCGCAAGGCCGGCATCAAGCCCGTTATGATCACGGGCGACCACGTTGTCACCGCTTCCGCAATCGCGCGTGAAATCGGTATCCTGCAGGATGGCGATGAGGCGATCACCGGCGTACAGCTGGACCGCATGCCCGACAGTGAACTTGATCAGCGCGTGCGCAATATTTCCGTATATGCCCGCGTTTCTCCGGAAAACAAAATCCGCATTGTGCGCGCATGGCAGCGTCAGAATGAGATCGTTTCCATGACCGGTGACGGTGTAAACGATGCTCCTGCGCTGAAAGCCGCCGATATCGGCTGCGCAATGGGTATCACCGGTACGGACGTTGCCAAGGGTGCGGCTGACATGACACTGACCGACGATAACTTTGCGACCATCGTTGATGCGGTTCGCGAAGGCCGCGGCATCTATGCCAATATCAAGAAGGTTGTTGGCTTCCTGCTGGGCACTAACATCGGCGAAATCCTGACCGTATTCTTCGCAATGATTCTCTGGCGTGAATCGCCGTTCCTTTCCATGCAGCTTCTGTGGATCAACCTTGTTACCGACAGTCTGCCGGCAATTGCGCTGGGCATGGAAGACGTTGAAAGCGATGTTATGGACCAGAAGCCGCGCCCGAAGAGCGAAGGTCTTTTCGCAAACGGTTATGGTATCCGCATTGCCCTGTGGGGCTGCATGTTCGCGGTTCTGTCCCTGGCAGCATATCAGCTGGGTAAGATGATGTATATGCCCGGTACCGAAGCGGCACAGCAGGGCGGCCAGACGCTGGCTTTCATGGTGCTGGCTCTTTCTCAGGTTGTGCAGGCATTCAACATGCGTTCTGCACATTCCCTGTTCAAGGTGGGCATGTTCAGGAATAAGAAGCTGAATTTCGCTGCACTGTCTTCGGCAGTTTTGATGGCGCTTGTGCTCTTCACGCCTGTCCGCACGATTTTCGGGCTTGTTTCCCTCAGCCCGGCGGCTTACCTCGTTGGCTTCGGACTTTCCGTTGCTCCGCTGGTCGTGATGGAAATCGTGAAGGCAATCGAAGAGGCAATCAAAGGCAAAAAGTAACGATATATAGTAAAAAAGGCTCGTGCGTTATGCACGGGCCTTTTTCAGCATTCTGTGATAAGATGGTTGGTCTGAGGGCGCTTCTTCGACGACTTCCAATTCGCCGCGTTTAATCATTTCCTCCATGCGAAGCGCGAGCCATCCGTCTCCTATACCCAGACCATGGCGACCGATGACGCCGCCGATAACCATGGCTTCGCGAAAAGAATCCGGCTGACGGGAAATTTCAAGGCGCAGGAAACAATCATAGAAATCTTCCGGCACGCTTAAAAGCCAACTGTTTACGGTAGCGCGCAAGGGGGAATTTACAGCGCGGAGATTTTTCCACATCTGTGCATGGTGACGGATGAAATCGTGGGTGGCTGAGGTTTGCAGCGGGAGATAATCGACAAAATCTTCCGGTGGAATGCCTGCCCATCCTTGCGTGTGCATGAGGAATGCCTGCTCGCCTTTGGGTTCGTATTCGGGAAGCTTTACAAGCGAAATTTGCCCGTCTGCAAAATTGAGTAAAGTCAGGTGTGACGAGAGCCAGTAAAAACCGCAAAGTTCATCCGGCTGACTGCTGTACCAGATGCGAATGCATTCACCGCTTTTTATACCGGAAAGGATGGATTCAAGATTTGCGCGGGCAGTTTCCGCCATTTCGCGGGCGGCGATGCTTCCAATATCACCGGGGCAATGGGAAAAAAGGGTGATTAGAGTCTTTTCGCGCAGCGAGCCGATTTCACTTTCGGAGATATCTCCGATGCTCAGAAAAAGGGGCAGCGCCAGAACTGTATTGGAAATGTGGGCGCATTTCAGCGCTCCGCAGGCGCTTTCGCTAAATACAATTTCGATCATAACGGTTCCTCTGCTGAAGATTAGAGTATAAAAACAGCCCCGGGAAGCTCCCGGGGCAAAATGTTTGCTATTAGCCTGCGCAGAGTTCAACAGCCTTGTCTGCAGCGCTGGCAGCGTCGGAGGTGTAAGCGTCCGCGCCGATCTGCTGGCAGAAAGCGTCGGTTACAGGAGCGCCGCCGACCATGATCTTGACCTTGTCGCGGATGCCGGCTTCTTCAGCGGCCTTAACGACATCAGCCATAACATTCATGGTGGTGGTGAGCAGAGCGCTCAGGCAGATGATCTGGCAATTCTCATCGATTGCGGTCTGAACGAACTTGGCGGCGGGAACGTCGGTGCCGAGGTCGACAACTTCGAGACCCTTGCCTTCGAGCATCATCTTAACGAGGTTCTTGCCGATATCGTGGAGGTCACCCTCAACGGTGCCGATAACAACCTTGCCGGCAGCCTGAACACCTTCGCCTGCGAGGTGGGGCTTGAGAACTGCGGTACCCATGTTCATGGCGCGGGCTGCAACCAGAACTTCCGGTACGAATACTTCGTTATTCTTAAACTTTTCGCCGATGATGCTCATAGCGGGGAGCATACCGTCGGTCAGAATCTGCTGTGCGCTGATGCCCTCATCCAGAGCCTGCTGAACCAAGGTCTTGACGATCTTAGCCTTACCAATCTGAACGTTAGCGGAAATTTCCTGAAGAATGCTCATGAAAATAGACCTCACTTTGCGTGGTTTATTTAAGTATATTATAACATTTAGGGAAGTGATGGAACAGTGCTTTTGTGTAAATTATTTGAAGAGCACGGCAGGAGGCGTGAAAGGGCATAACTTGACCGAATATATGCGTGCATGATATAATACATATATTGTAAGGAGGAATGTTTGTGGAGTATATTCTGGCGCATTCGGTGGAATGTGCGCTTGGCCTTATGGCATTGATTCTGCTGATTGGAATTATTGCGGTATCCGTCCGTACAAAGCGGATGGAGAAGCAGCTGGCGGAGGCAGAAACAAGACTTTTGCAGCGCATGGAGGACTTTGGAGCCGCGTTTGCATCCGAAAAGGCAAGGATGGAGCGGGAACTGAAGGAATCTTATGATGCCACAAACCGCGTGGTTGCGGAACTTGTTCGTTCGCAGCAGACGCGGCTGGATGCATTTTCCGGTCAGATGGCCAGCTTGCAGCCCGGTACGCCCGCAAAGCCCGATGCGCGCATAGATGAGTTGATTGACGAGGTTCGCCGTGCAAGCGATGAAATGCGCAGCAGGGAAAATTCCATGCAGGCATTGGCAACGCGCGATGAGCTTGGTGCATATTTTAATGATCTTTCCGCGGATGTACGCAAGACGCTGGCGACGCGCGACGAGCTGGGTGCATACTTTAATGACCTTTCTGCGGATGTGCGCAGAACTCTGGCGACGCGCGACGAGCTGGGTGCATACTTTAACGACCTTTCCGAAGACGTGCGCAGGACCCTGGCAATCCGCGATGAACTTGGCGCATATTTTGCCGACCTTTCTGACGATGTGAGAAGGATTGCAGAGGAAATCCGCGCTCTGCCGGCAGCGGAAACGCAGGATTCCGGCGATGCTGAACTGCAGAAGATATTCGACCGTGCGCAGAATGACTTTGCGCTGTTCAATGAGGCGCTTGCAAAGACGAAGAAGCGACTGCGCCAGGCAAATGAGTCCATGGAGGATGCGGCGCGCTGCTCAAAGCAGTTTCAGAAAAAGATTACCCGCGCTGCCGGAGGAAACAAATGATTTGTCGGCCGACGGAAGCAAGCGTAAAGGGTGGCCGCATGCAATGGGAATGTGTGGATGAAGAACATGTTTGCGGCAAAATAGAACTGTTCCCCTGTGCGGTTTACATTGAGGGTGAACGCGTGGAATGCGCATGGCTTGGCATAGATGCGGAAAATGCGCAGGCAGGAAACATGCTTTTGCATACCGCCGTGAACCATGCTGAGGAAAAAGAGATTCCTCTGTGCATGTGCCTGGGGAACGATACGGAGCTTTTTGCACATGAGGGCTTTTGGGTACGCGAAAGGCAGATAGCAGCCTTTTCCATTGATCCGGCATGGATGGACGGAAGGTTTTCCATGCGCCCGGCAGAAGAAAAGGATGGCGCGTGGCTGCGCGGGCTGTACTCGCTGTATGCGGGTACGTTTGACGCGGCATTTGTGCGCGGCAGCGAGGAATACTGGAAAGAACAGGTGATTCCGAACCTGAACAATCTTTCCGTGTTGGAAAAAGAAGGCCAGATTGTGGCCTATATCGCATATGAAAAAGGTGAAGATCACCTTTTTGTGCAGGAATTTGCGGCACATCCGGATTATGACGTGCTTTTGTGCACGGTGGCTATGGCTGCGCAGGGGGCGGAAAAAGCGGTCGTGCCTATGCCGATTCTGGAAGGAAACGGAAAGAAAATCGGGACGGAAACGGTTTTTGATGCGGCGGAAAAACTCTTTTTCCGCGTGAACAGGCCATTTCTTTTCAAAAACAGTCGCGTTCGGGCGGATTTGATTCCGCAGAATTTTATGAGCAAAGTGCTTTGCTGGGAGGCAGACTCTTCCCGGTAAAGGATTTCTAGCAGCTTCATCTTTCGCATATTCTGTATGCGTGAAGGTGGGTGATGCGTATGAACAGCCGGCGGCGCGCGGCAGAAAAAAAGATCCGCAGCATAAAACCCAAACGCCCGGAGCGCGAATGCCTTCCGGCACTGGAATGGCTTGCGGACAGTGCAGGCGGCGAAATGCGGATTACGCTGTTTGGCGAAAAACGGGCGCTGGTGGAAAGGCATTGCGGCGTAGCCGAATTTTCGCAAGGATGCATTAAGTTGCGTTCAAAGCGCGGAATCGTAGAATTTACGGGCGAGTGCCTTTCTCTCGGCGAGGTGCGGGCGGAGGCTATGGTCGTTTCCGGCAGGATAGGTTCTGTGAAGCTGCCCGGAGGTGATGCGCATGATTGATGGCATCCACATTCGGGTGGAAGGGCTTGTTCTGGAAAAGCTGATTGACCGCGCTGTGCAGGATGGGATTTCATTCCTGAAAGTAAAAAGAAACGGTGCGCGTGAAGCGGATGTATGGCTTGACGAGGTCAACGCCCGGCGTTTTTTGCTTATGACGGAGCGTTTTTCCTACCGCACACAGATTCTGGAGCGGCAGGGAAAAAGCGCGGCAGGGCGTTGGTTGAAAGCGCGATGGAGTGTTTTGGTCGCCGTAGCATTGGCGGGGACGATAATATGGCTGTTTTCGACCCGAATTTGGTGGATTGATATCGCCGTCGAAGAGTCACGCCATGCGCCGGTATCGATAATCGAAGCAGCGTTGGAGGAACTGGGCATACACCCGGGCGTTGCCCAAAGTGCGATTGACGCGAATGCGCTGGAAACAGCACTTTATGAGAAAACCGGCTATTTTGCCTTTATAGGCGTTCACTTACAGGGTGTACGTCTTAGAATTACGGCAGCGGGTGAAGTTGCAGCGCCGGAGTTGTTTGATATTTCGGCAGACCGGGACCTTGTAGCATTGCGCGACGGGATTGTGGTATCTGTGCAGGCTTTGGCCGGGACAGCGTGCGTGCAGGCAGGTGACACGGTGAAAGCAGGACAGCTTTTGATATCAGGCGAAGAACGCATATCGGCAGAATTCACCGGCGGCGTCTGCGCCTTGGGTGAGGTTGTGGCCAAAACCTGGCATGAAGGCCGGGCAGAGGCGCGAATTATAGCAGAGGACAGGGTTTATACCGGGCGGAAAAGCACTAAAAGTGTTTTGAGGTTTTTCGGATTGGAATGGCAGCTTACAGAGGGGGAAACGTATCCTCTGATGGAAGAAAAGCTTACGTTTTTTCCGATTGTGGGAATGTTTTTGCCGGTGCAGATTGCAAGATGGGAACGGGCCGAATATGAAGTTGTGCCCAGAAAACTCCTGCTTGAGGATGTAAAAAAAGAAATAGCGGAAATAGCTTACGAAAATACGCTTTCCGAATTGCCGGAAGGATGCGTAATTGTTGACAAATGGACAGATTATAGTATGATAGAGGAAGACAGGATTCAGGCGCGCGTGGTGATAGAGGTACAGTCCAATATCGCGGGTACGCGTGATGCACTGAACGCCATAAAGTCCCCCTTGTTATAGAGAAACGGAGGTTGCTCCTTTTGGAAAACGAATACAAGCAGACACTGGAAGTGGAATCGACAGATGCGTATATTGCACTGTTTGGTTTGAAGGATGAGAATATCGCCCTGATTCGGGAAGAACTGGGCGTTGAAGTATTTGTGCACGGCACTCAGATTCGTCTGTCCGGCGATGAAGAAAAGGTGGAAATCGCCAAGGTTGCGCTGGAAAAGCTGCTGGAGATTCTGGCACGCGGTGAGGCGATTGACCGCACGCGCATCCGCTATTGCATTGAGCTTGCCAGCGAAGGCAATGCGGACGCCATTTCCGAAATCATGAAGGACGCGATTGCGGTAACGAACCGTGGCCGTCAGGTAAAGTGCAAGACACTGGGACAGCGCAAATATGTGGATGCCATCAAGAAGAATACCTGCGTATTTGCAATCGGCCCTGCCGGTACCGGCAAAACCTATCTTGCCATTGCTATGGCGGTGGTTGCACTAAAGAATAAGGATATTGAGCGCATCGTGCTGACGCGCCCTGCTGTGGAAGCCGGTGAAAAACTGGGATTCCTGCCGGGCGATCTTGCGCAGAAGGTTGACCCCTACCTGCGCCCGCTGTATGACGCGCTGCATGATATGATGGGCGTGGATGCATTCCAGCGCCTGATGGAACGCGGACAGATCGAAGTTGCTCCGCTGGCATACATGCGTGGACGCACGCTGAACGATGCATTTATTATTCTGGACGAAGCGCAGAATACAACCTCCGAGCAGATGAAGATGTTCCTTACGCGTATGGGTATGAATTCTCACATGGTTATTACCGGTGACGTGACGCAGATTGACCTTCCCATGGGCAAAAAGAGCGGTCTTGTTGAGGCTGTGGAGGTGCTTAGGGATGTGGATGACATTGCGATCGTTCATCTGACGCACAAGGACGTTGTAAGGCATGAACTGGTGCAGGCGATTGTTCAGGCATACGAGAAGCACAGTGCGCGCACGGATGTCCAGCAGCCGCGTCGTCCGGAGAAGCGCTATCGCCCGATGTAGGAGTGGTGAAATATGTTTCAAAAGCTGAAATACTTCCAGACACATGCGAGTCAGATGACCAACGTGCTTATAGGGGCAGCGCTGTATGTCCTGCTGCTGGTCTTTGTGGTGCTGGCCATTTCTCCGGAACGATATGGAATCGAGGTTGGCATGCCTGCCCCGAACACCATTATGGCAACCAAAGAAGTGGTCGACACCGTTACGACGCAGACTATGCGCGAGCGGGCAGCCAATGCTGTGGAGCCCAGCTACAAAAAGGCGGAAGGGGACGTTACCACTGCGGTGCTCTCTGCAATGGATGGAAGCTTCCACACGCTGATCGAGCTTGCCGGAACCGATCCGGAGGCCGAAATGGCTACCATTACGGATGAACAGCTGCAGGAAGTAAGGGAAAAGATTGACCCTGTTCAAATTGAAAAGGGTCAGCTTGCGGCACTGCTTTCGCACGATTCCGCTACCGTGAATGCCGCTTTCCAGAAGGCGCGCAATCTGATACGCGATTCCATGAATTCGCTGGTATCGGAAGGTCAGGAAAACGAGGCGATATCTGCGCTTTCCCGTGAACTGGCAAAGTCGTATGATTCGTCCCTGACGGCTGTGGCGGCAAATGTGGCGCGGGCACACCTTAAGCCCAACATGATCATTGATGTGGAGATCACTGATGCGGCAAGGCAGCGTGCAATGGAAGCCGTGGAACCTGTTACCCGCGTAAAGGGCGAAGCAATCGTGCGTGAAGGTGAGATCGTATCGCCTGCTCAGTATGAAATGCTGAAAACTCTGGGCATGGTTGAAAGCGAAGTCATCGATATGCCGCTGTATTATGGCGTAGCACTGTTTTTGCTGATCACGCTGTTTGCATGCGTCGGTCTGCTTTATGCGTTTGTGCCGCATGTACTGCAGGATACGAAGAAAGTTCTTCTGATTGCGATCGTGTGTGTGCTGACGGTGCTGTTCTCGCTGTTTATCCGCTCTTTTAATGCATATCTGATGCCGGTTTCGATGGGGCTTTTGCTGATCGCACTTTTGATCGGCTCCCGCGCGGCGATGGTTGTGAACATTTTGCTGGCTGTGGTCGCGGCAATTCTCGCGCCCGGTTCCAAAGGCATGTTCTCTGCGGAGATGTTCACCGTAATGATCACGCCCATCGTGATTTCTCCTTTGGCATTTATTGCGTTCCGCAAAAGCCAGCAGAGAACTATGGTGCTGCTTACCGGACTTTTCATCGGTATGGGCAATATGCTCACAGTTCTTGCGCTGGGCTTTATCAACAACAGTGATACTGCCGCGACGCTCGTCAACGGTCTTTGGTCAGCAGCCGGCGGTATTTTGAGCGGTATGTTCTGCATCGCAATGCAGCCGATTTTTGAGTGGATGTTCAATCTGGTCACGGCGACGAAGCTTCTGGAACTTTCGAATCCCTCGCAGCCGCTGCTTAAGCGTCTTATGCTGGAAGCACCGGGAACCTATCACCATGCCATGGTCGTTGCAAATCTTGCGGAGGCAGCTGCAAGCGCAGTCGGCGCAAACAGCCTGCTTGCGCGTGTAGGCGCTTACTATCATGATGTAGGCAAGCTCAAGCGTCCCATGTATTTCAAGGAAAACCAGATGGGCGACAATCCGCATGATCGCACAGACCCGCGTGTGTCTGCATCGATTATTACGGCACATGTGCGCGAAGGGGTGCAGATTGCGCAGAAGGAGCGCCTGCCGGAAGCAATTGTGGATATTATTCGCTTCCACCATGGCGATACTCCGGTGGTATATTTCTATGACAAGGCTACCAAACTCTATGGCGCCGATAAAGTAGATCCTGCTGACTACCGCTATGATGGACCGCGCCCCAAGACGCGTGAATCCGCTATCATTATGCTGGCGGACGCTGTGGAGGCTGCGGAACGCTCCATGCAGAATCCTGATCCGGAGAAGATGCGAAATCTTTTGAACAGGATCATCCGCACTAAAATGGAGGACGGTCAGCTTGACGGATGCGAACTTACCTTCAAGGATCTGGATCGCATTCGCGAAGCATTTGAAACGGTGCTTGCGGGCGTATTCCATGAGCGCATCGAATATCCGATGGTAGATATTCCGCATCTCGAGCGCGAGGAGCATAAAGACAATGGAAAGGTTTGATAAATGGATTCGCCGGGCGCTGGCAGTCTGCTGCGAGGTGGAGGGCGTGAAGCCCTGTGCAGCGGAATTTGCCTTTGTTTCGGATGAAAGGATGCACGAACTGAATCTGGAAACGCGCGGCGTGGACAGAACAACGGACGTGCTGAGCTATCCTGCAGTATCCTATCCAAAAGGAAAAACGGCAAAAGATTGTCCGAAAAGGCTGAGCCGTGCATATGACCCGGAATACGGCATGCCGAATCTTGGAGACGTATTTTTCTCGATGGACAGGGCTTGCAGTCAGGCACAGGAGTACGGGCACAGCATTACCCGTGAAGTTGTTTTCCTTGCGGTGCATGCATCGCTCCATTTGCTGGGATATGACCACATGGAAGAGGACGAGCGTACGCAAATGCGTGCTATGGAGGAAAAAGTAATGGAAAAACTGGGCATTGGGCGCGACCCGATGGACGAGCATCTGTTCCTGCGTGCGTGCGAGGCGTTGGATAATGCCTATGTGCCGTATTCGGATTATCGGGTAGGCGCATGCATTTTGGATGCAGAAGGCCGCGAGTTCACCGGCTGCAATATAGAAAATGCTTCCTATGGCGCGACGATTTGCGCCGAACGTACGGCGGTTGCCTGCGCAGTATCGCAGGGCAGCAGGAAGTTCAAGGCGATTGCCATTGCGGGCGAAAAGGGCGCTGCATGGCCGTGCGGCATCTGCCGTCAGGTACTTAATGAATTTTCGGATAATATGCGTGTAATTGTGGGTCAGAAAGGCGGCGCGTTTGACGTCGTATTGCTCAGCGAGCTTTTGCCGCACTCGTTCGGCCCCGAGGAACTTCAGGAGGAAAAAGCATGAGTGGATTCCGTTCCGGCTTTGTAGCAATACTGGGTCGCCCGAATGTGGGCAAGTCCAGCTTGATGAACAAATTTGTGGGTGAGAAGGTTGCCATCGTTTCCGACAGACCTCAAACCACCCGAAACAAGATTCTCGGCGTTGCGTCTGGCGATAACTGGCAGATCGTTTTCGTGGATACTCCCGGCATGCACAAGCCCCGCACCAAGCTGGGCGAATACATGATGAAGGAAGTTGAAGCCGCACGCGAAGGCGTGGATGCAGTGCTGGCAGTTGTGGATGGCGCGCACATGGGCGAGCGTGATGCAGCCGTGCTGGATGACGTGCGCAAGATGAATTGCCCGCGCTTCATTGCGGTAAACAAGGTGGACATCGTTACGCCTGAGCAGCTGATGCCCAAACTGGCAGAAGTCAATGCGGAAGGATTCGACCGCGTATTCTCCGTTTCGGCACGCAGGGGCGATAATGTTTCCGAGCTGCTGAATGCACTGGCTGAAGCCATGCCCGAAGGCCCGAAATATTTCCCGGATGATATGATCACCGACCAGCCCGAGCGCATGATTTGTGCGGAGATTATCCGCGAAAAGGCGCTGCGCAATCTTTATGAAGAGGTTCCGCACGGTATCGGCGTGGAAATGATGTCCATTGAGAAGGTTCACAACAAGCTGACCGAAATTCACGCCACCATCTATTGCGAGAAGGCTTCTCATAAGGGTGTTATCATCGGTAAGCAGGGCGCAATGCTCAAGAAAATCGGTTCGGAAGCCCGCGCGGATATTGAGCGCCTTCTGGATGTGAAAGTGGTTCTGCGTCTGTGGGTAAAGGTTCGCGAAGACTGGCGCAACCGCAGCGGAGATTTGAAGACCCTTGGCTACGAAGAATGATTTTATCGTAACGCCGGCGATTGTTCTGCGGCGCGCAGACTATGGCGATTATGACCGGATGGTCACGCTGTTTTCGCCGGAATACGGAAAAATATCGGCCATTGCACGCGGCGTAAAGCGCCCGAAAGCACGCCTTTCCAGCGCTACGGAGCCGCTTTGTGTGGGGGAATATCAGCTGCATGAGCGCTCCGGGCGGTATGCTATCGAGCAGTGCATGATCAAAGATGCCTACTTTCCCATTCGCTGCGACTATGACAAGCTCGTGCATGCGGCCTACTGGCTGAAACTGGCGGAGGCTGCTGTGGTGGAGGATGTTCCCAACCCGGAGCTTTTTCATCTGCTGATGACAGCGCTGGAAGCTCTGGTGAAAAATCCGCTTCCGCTGGCGCTTACGACCTTTGCTTTTGAATCGCATTACATGGAACTTGCGGGCATGTCGCCCTATATGCACGAATGCGTTCTGTGCGGCGCAGAGCCGACCGGGCGCGACGGATTCAGTGCATTCGCAGGCGGACTTGTCTGCCCGAGGCATCCTGACGGACTTCCCATCAGCGAAGGTGCCAGACGCATCTTGATGAAGCTGCCCCGGACGCGGTTTGAGCAATACGTTCTTTTGAACGACAGACCGGAATGGCGCGAGGCGGCGGGAAGATTGCGCGCATTTGTTGATTATCACATCGAAGCGGCGATAAAACAGTATCCTGAGATTGGATAAAAACTTTTTTCAAAAAAGTTTGATTCATGTGTTTCAACATGATATACTGTGTTTATCTATATAGTGTCCGGAAGAGAACGGACGCAAGAGAAGAAAAACAAAAATTGAGATAAGAAAAATCAGGGAGGAAATAATAATGAAGAAGTTTGTTTGCAGCGTATGTGGTTATGTTCACGAGGGAGATTCCGCACCGGCCAATTGCCCGCAGTGCAAGGTTCCCGCTGAGAAGTTCGTAGAGCAGAAGGGCGAAATGGGCTGGGCAGCCGAGCACATCGTCGGCGTAGCACAGGGCGCACCGGAAGAGATCATGGAAGGCCTGCGTGCAAACTTCATGGGCGAGTGCACCGAGGTTGGTATGTATCTGGCAATGGCACGCGTCGCACACCGCGAAGGCTATCCGGAAATCGGCCTGTACTGGGAAAAGGCAGCTTTCGAAGAGGCAGAGCACGCTGCAAAGTTTGCTGAGCTTCTCGGCGAAGTCGTAACCGATTCCACCAAGAAGAACCTCGAGATGCGCGTTGAGGCCGAAAACGGCGCAACCGCAGGCAAGACCGAGCTCGCTAAGCTCGCAAAGCAGCTGAACCTCGACGCTATCCATGACACCGTGCATGAAATGGCAAGGGACGAGGCGAGACATGGAAAAGCCTTTGAAGGCCTCCTGAAGCGCTACTTCTCCAAGTAAGAAATTCAGTAAAATCAAGGATTTTCAAGGGAACTGCTCTGAAAAGGGTGGTTCCCTTTTTTGAAATGATAAGAATAGCGGACGGGCGCGGAATTCCCTCCATCACCTGCGGTGACACCTCCCCTTGATTCAAGGGGAGCTTGACGTCGCGCGGGCCGACGGATTCCGGAGGCCGAAGGCTGAAGTGGCGGCAAACTTAGAGTGCCGCCACGGAACACTGGGCAAACGCAGTGCAGGCCAGTGCGGAGAAAGGAATTCGTCGGTATTCTTATAAAATAGCAGGATGCAACGTTTCATTGCTTGCTTTTTTGAGCGATCGAAAGGATAATGGTGGCAGGAGGTGTTTGTATGAACAAAGTTAATCATATGATAAAAAGGCTTCGACAGGATAAAAACATGAATCAGGAGCAGTTGGCTGAGCAGCTTCATGTAACCCGACAAGCTGTATCGAACTGGGAAACAGGAAAAACGCAGCCGGATATTGAAATGCTGACTAAAATCGCGGAATATTTCGAGGTTTCTGTGGAGTACCTTATCTACGGCAAGGAGCCAACAAACAAATCCGACGAAGAGGTACATAGATGGGTATGGAGGCGGGGGCGGTTTCATTTTGCTATATCGTGGTATCCGGAGCGTTTTATTGCGCTTGGGGCAGTGCTGGCTATGATCATATCCTACGTGAAATGGAATTCTATCGGTTGGGCAATACTGCATGGACTGTTGAATTGGGGTTATGTCTTATACTACATTATTCGCTACTGATATGGGGAGTAACTAAAATAATTCAATAGCGGAATGCTTTATTTTCTTGCGTTGTCTGTAGCGGGAATCGAGTGATTGGTCGCAGCATGTCTTGAAAATGGTCTTTTTTGCATGTTATAATAGACTTATCAATGGATTTGGTGAAGCGACAAGTTTTTATAACGATTTCCGCAATAGGCGGATTTCGGCGTACTAAACTAACGGCTGAAAAGCAAGGGGGGACTTTATCGTGAGTAGGATTTTTTGTGCCCACAGGGGTGTATCTGCCCTGATGCCTGAAAATACGCTTCCGGCTTTTGCTGCTGCACTTGCGCTGGGGGCAGAGGAAATTGAATTTGATGTCCGCATGACGCGCGACGGAAAAATGATTGTTTCCCACGATGACAATCTTGAAAGAATTTCCAACGGTACAGGTAAGCTTGCGGACTATACGCTGGATGAACTGCTGCAGTTGAATATCGGCGTTCATCACGAATGGGAAGTACCCTTCTGCACGCCAGAAGAGGTGTTCCGCCTTTTCGCCAATAAAATTGTTTTCAATATTCACATTAAAGAGCATGGAGAAAACGGCGCTCTGGTACAGGGGTTGGTTGATCTTGCCCGCAAATATGACTGTGAAGACAATATCTATATTGCCGCATCTCCCGAGCAGCTGGAATGGGCGCAGCGCGTAGCGCCGCATATCAAGCGGTGCGCGATTCAGCTTCCGGGCGATCCTATGACGATTCGGGAAATGGCTCTGACATACGGATGTAGCCGCGTACAGTTCTGGCTGGGAATGTTTGATGAGGCGCTGATTGAACAGCTGCATAAAGATGGCATCGTGTGCAACCTTTTTTATGCCGATACTTATGAGGACTATGAAAAGTATTATGCCATGGGCGTTGATAATCTTCTGACCAACCGCATGGATTTGGCGGCTGCATGGCGGCGCAGGCAATAACGGTCGATGAAAGCAAAACTTACACATATTATTCTGGGGGGCGTATGCCTTGTTGCTGCGCTGGTTGTGCCTGCGTTATGGCCGGATATTGTTTTTTACGGAAAAGGCATTAGAGGGAACCTGATTCTGGACGCTGCTGGGTTTGCATTGTTATTTGCAATTATTGGTGTGCTAGGTATTCTTGAAGGGATTTTTAGTGGTAAAAAGAAGTGATTTTATAAAAGCTGATCTCTTTTGAGAGGTCAGCTTTTTGTATGAAATCAAAATCTTAAATCGCGGGGCTGCGCATCGGTATTGCAGATGGCAGACATGATATGATATAATTTTGATGGGATACCATACGGTAAATACAAAAGGCGATACTGTATAGATTAAACTGACAAAATACAAGGAGAATTTTCCTGTGGCAAACATTGATTTCAACCAGAAAAAAGGCTTTATATGCGATATGGACGGTGTTATCTATCATGGCAACATCGTTCTGCCCGGTGTAAAAGAATTTATTGATTGGCTGAACCGGGAAAATAAACAGTATCTGTTTTTGACCAACAATTCCAGCCTTACGCCCCGTGAGCTTCAGCAGAAGCTTGCAAGACTGGGTCTGGATGTTTCTGAAGAACATTTCTATACCAGCGCATTGGCTACGGCGGCTTTCCTTAAAGAGCAGGCTCCCGGTTGCTCGGTGTATGCCATCGGTGAAGCAGGACTTACGCATGCACTGTATGAAGTAGGATGCACAATGAATGAAGTGAACCCTGACTATGTAGTCGTGGGCGAAGCGAAGAGCTATTCTTTGGAAACGCTGACCAAAGCCACGAACCTTGTTATGGCGGGCGCAAAGTTGATTGGCGCAAATTCCGACGTATCCGGCCCCATTGAGCACGGCATTATGCCTGCATGCCGCGCACTGGTTGCGCCTATTGAAATGGCTACCGGCGTACAGGCGTATTTCTGCGGTAAGCCCAATCCTTTGATGATGCGTACCGGTCTGAAGCTTCTGGGCTGCCACTCTGCAGAGGCAGTCATGATTGGCGACCGCATGGATACGGATATCATTTCCGGTCTTGAAACGGGTATGTCTACTGTCCTGGTACTCTCCGGCGTTTCCACGCGTGAAACGCTGAAAACCTATGCCTATCGTCCTACGGTGGTGCTGGATGGCGTGGGCGATATTCCGAAAATGGCTGCACTTGCTGGTGAATAAGAAAACAGTGACCTGGTGCAGGAACGCGAATTGATATAATTGCTTTATGCATAATGTCGAGCCTGCATCCAGCATTGGGTACAGGCTTGCTTTATTATAGTATAAGGAGCGAATAGCATGAAACGAATTGCCCAGGTAATCGGAATTCCGGCAGAAAACAAGGCGGAATATATGCGCCTGCATGAAAATATCCCGCAGGAAGTTGCGGACCTGATATACGAATGCAACATCCGCAATTATTCCATTTATGACTTTGGAGAGTATCTGTTTGCGTACATGGAATATGTAGGCGATGATTATGAGGCGGATATGGCAAAGATGGCTGCCAATGAGGCAAATCAGCGTTGGTGGGATGTTTGCAAGCCGCTGCAGCGCCCGCTGCCGGAGCGGCTGGACGGCGAATGGTGGCATGATCTGCAATGCTGTTTCCATCAGGACTAAGAGGTGAAATGTATGACTTCGCTGGAACGGTTTATTGCTACGATTGAAAGGCGTCCGGTTGACCGTCCTGCCTGCTGGCTTGGATTTCCGGATAAAAAGGCGATTCCGGGTCTGCTTGCGGAGTTTGGTGCGGTGGATATGGCGGATATGAAGCGTATACTGGATGACGATATTGTTCCGGTCGAAATCCCGTATCATTCGCCGGTAAGCGATGCCATATATGCAGCATTTGATTTTCGTCAGGGCGGAAAGGTGGATGCCGATCACCGCACGCTGACGGCCGAGGGATGCTTTGCGGATTGCGAAGATATCTCCGAAGTAGACGATTTCGACTGGCCGGAACCGGAAAAGTACATGGATCCTGCGCTCTGCCGCGCGGCTGTGGATGCGGTTCCGGATGGCAAGTGTGCAATGGCAATGATGTGGTCGGCACATTTTCAGGATGCACTGGCGGCATTCGGGATGGAAAATGCCATGGTGAAGATGATCACCGATCCTGAAATCTATGAGGCGGTCGATGCACGTCTTGTGGACTTTTATCTGCGCGCGGGAAAAGTTTTCTATGAAGCGACGAGGGGCAAGCTCCATGCTGTTCTGATCGGAAACGACATGGGCGGACAGAATTGCCTGATGCTTTCGCCGGAGATGATTCGCAGATTCGTGCTGCCCGGGGCGAGAGAATTGATTGAACAGGCGAAATCTTACGGGCTGAAGGTCATATATCATTCCTGTGGAGCAATCGAACCGATTATTCCGGATCTGATCGATGCAGGTGTGGATGCCATTCATCCCATACAGGCGCTGGCAAAGGGAATGTCTGCCGAGGAGCTTCATGCGAAATACGCCGGAAAGGTTTCCTTCTGCGGCGGTGTGGATACGCAGCAGTTATTGGTACATGGTACAAAGAAACAGGTGTATCACAGAGTAAGCGAGCTTCGCAGCCTGTTTCCCACGGGATTGATCGTATCACCCAGCCATGAGGCTATATTGACGGATGTGGATCCTGCGAATGTTCGCGCTGTATTCGAGGCGGCGGGCAGTCTGAAGGGATTGTAAGAGAACGGAATGTTGACTAGGAGGAATCAGCGATGAAAACCAGTATTTGCCGGAAACTGTGGATATTTGTGTTGATAGTGGCGCTGTTTGCTTCGGCGAATGCTGTATTCGCGGAGGAGGAAACTCAGCTGCTTACGGATCATGTAGAACTGTTTTCCGAGGGCGGATTTCCTGAAAATCTTCCGATACACAGCACATTTGCAACGGAAAATTTTGAAACCTATATGATCGAACAGCTGAATCGCGGGGTTGCCGAAATTGACATATCCGCATATCAGCTGTCGCTGAATGAATTCAGTGCACTGTACTGGGCGATGCTCAATAAATATCCGGAACTGTTTTTTGTTGGTGGAGATTACCACTATTATGCCCCGAATCCGTATATGACCCGGATTTTACCTGAATACGTTTACAGCGGAACAAAACTGCAGCAGATGAAGGCGATATATAATGAGGGAATCAGTGCTGTGGTGAGCCATGCACGGCAGGCATCTACTCCGGTGGGAATGCTGCTGCGCGCAAATGACTATTTTTGCGTTAACTTTGAATACGATACGAATGAGAACGAGAATGACCTCATTTATAGCCCGGAATTGCTGTTCCAGCAGAAAAAGGGAGTTTGTCAGGCTTATATGCTGGCATACCGCGGAGTTCTGAATGAACTGGGAATTACCAATATTACGGTCACCAGTGTGGAAATGAATCATACCTGGAACATGGTATATCTGGATGGCGACTGGTATCACATTGATGTGACGTGGAATGATCCGCTTAATGACCGCCCGCTGCGTGCAATGCATACAAATTTCCTGCTCAGCGATGAAGGAATAACGGCAACCGATCATAGAGGCTGGGATGACAGCTGGGAAGCTGTTATGACTGCAGATAATGCGCAGTATGATGATTATTTCTGGCGCACGGTAAATCAGGTATTCCCGATGAACGGAGATTCGCTTTATTATGTAAGACCGGGAAATACGAGTGCAGTATGGAGCGAACCGTGGCATGTATATGAATATGATCTGAGCACGGGAAGTAAAACAGTTTTGCATTCATATACGTATACGAGTTCCAGACACTATCGCAATTATTATTCGATGTGGGTAACAAACGGAGATATATATTATGCGATAGAAGGTTCGCTGTATGCCGTACCGCTTTCGGGCGGCGAGGCAAAGCGGGTGTATTCCACCGGCAGCAGCGATCTGTGGATATGGAATCCCTATATGAGTGATTCGGGGCTGCAGTTCTATGTGGCTTCCGCTCCGTCGGAAAGTGGCAGCGTTTATACATATTCGCCGCAGGAAGGCTCTGGAAATTGGCCGCTTTTGTACAGGGAAATAATTGACATTGGTGTGAGTGACACGGTTTGGATGCAAACCATTTTGCCGGTTCCGGAGGGAAATTATACACTTACGTGGAGCAGCCGAAATCCTTCTGTTGCCGACGTTGACGGAACCGGAACTGTAACCGGTATTGCACCGGGCGTTACGGATATAATGGTTGCGTTCAAAGGCAAAACCACCGCATGCAAAGTAATCGTAATGCCGAACGAACTGCTCAAAATTCCGGAAGGCGCAAATACTATTGATGCGCAGGCATTTGAAAACGTAGGCGCGCAGATGATCGTACTGCCGGAGGGCGTTCTGGATATTGGTGAAAAAGCATTTGCGAACAATGCGCAGCTTTGTTTAATCAATCTGCCTGATTCGATCCAGACAATCGCAGAAAATGCTTTTGAAGGTACTGAGGCTGTGACAATTCTTTGCCGCGCAGGCAGTGTGGCAGAAAGCTTTGCGCAGACGAAGGGCGTTGCGTATGTGATAATTCCGTAGACGGAGCAAAAAAATCCCTTGTGCCGCTTGTGGCACAAGGGATTTTTAGCGTCAGCGCGTAAATTCCAGCGTTAAGCATTCGCCGCTTTGCATTGTGACATTCTGAATATAAGCATTGCGCAGAAGAATTTCTGCAGAAAAATCCTGCGCAGCGAAGAGCGTTAGAGTAACACTTGAGGGATTCCAGGCAATGTCTGCCTTTCCATGCGGGAATACGATGCCGCGGACCTTTCCTTCCCGGAGCCTTTCGGGCAGAGCCGGAAGAATGAAAAGATATCCTTCGCTCCAGCGGAAAAGCATTTCCTGCAAGACGTTGACAACGCCGAAATTGGCATCCAGCTGCACAGGTGCAAATTCATGCTGGTCGAGTGTCATGCCCATATGCCGCCAGTCGTTGTGCGTGGTGATGAGGGCATTGTTGACAACGCTTTTCGCCAGAATATCAATGCATTCCAGCGCACGCTCACCTTCGCCCATGCGGGCATAGATGTTGGACATGTGCGCAAGCGACCAGCCGCTCTGACCGCCGAGCTTACGCAGATCTACTGCGCGGCGGAATGCTTCAAACAATTCAGGCGCATTCTGGCTGTTAATTTCATCGCCCGGGAAGACGGGATAAATGTGCGAAAGATGGCGGTGGTTGTAGAAATCCTCAAGATCCGGCGCCATCCATTCTTTTACGGCTCCGTCAGCATTAATGGAGTATTCCGGGATGCTTGCAAGAAGCGCGCGGCAGGCGTCGGCATCTTCGGCATACATGCCGGTCACCTCGATCCCCTCAAGGAAATGGGTGAGAAGCTCCTTCATGATGGCAAAATCCATGGTGGCATTTTTCACAGCAGGCGCAATGTGTCCCATTTCTTCGCGGAAAAATTCCGGAATCAGGTTGCCGGGCGTGTTTTCGGGAGAAACAGACGGGCAGATAAAGGCATGACCGTTTTCGTCCAGCGTGACATAATCCAGATAAAACAGTGCGATTTCATGCATAAAAGGCAGGATATGCTCTTTCAGCATGTTCATATCATGGGTGTATTGATAATATTCCCAGAAATGACGGCTCAGCCAGCCGCCGCATCCGATCCAATTGATAATAACTCCGACCGGTGTGGATGGTCCACCGACAGCAGGAGAAGTGAATGCCGAAACCCATGCACCGCGCATACCAAAAAGTTTTTGAGCACATTCACGGAAAGCGTCCAGTGCTTCGGTATAGTATCGGATCAACGGAACAATGAAATAGGAAAGTCCGCCGGCCATGGCATGCCAGTAGGTCATCTGTACGTTTTCGTTTGCGACATACTGAGACCATATAAGGCCATCTTCACCGTGCCACAGTCCATACAGAGGGACGGGAATGCCATTTTCGGCTGAGGCACTGATGAAAAGATAGCGTCCGAAGCGCCAGAGCTTTTCCAAAAGTACAGGCGATACATGCGCATCGTATGCTTCCAAAAGAAGATGCTCGTTGCAGATATCGTGCGCCGCATCATCCGCAAGCTCAATGGAAACAGCGTCATAAAGCGGCGTGTGCAGGGCGCAGTGGCGGGAGAGAAGTTCTTCATAGCTGCGTGAAAGCTCTGCGGAAATATCTTTGGGCGCTTGGCGGGCATATGCCTGAACGATTGCAAGGTAATTGCAGCCGGTAACTTCAAGCTTGTGATTGGCTTCACGAGTCGAAATATCGCCGATGAACCACACCTTTACGCCTTCGCTTCCGTCAGCAGTGCGGCAGGAGAAGGATTTTTCGCCGAATTCAGATAGGGAGTCCTCAGCGCAGCGCATCTCAAATTTATAGGCAGCGGTGAATGGGATGGACGATTTAAAGGAAAACACCGCTATATCAGCATCGCGCGATACAAATGCGCGGCGCTCAAAATCGGTTTCGCCCAGGCGGAAGCGGACACAGGCTTCACCGGTGCGCATGTTCAATGTGCGTTCATAGCCGGTAAACATCGTTTCCGGAGTGAAGAATATTTGCAGCGTTCCGAGGGGAGAGGGAGTGTGCAGTGCGGAAAAATACCCTTTGTCTTTCAGTGCGGCTGCCATTTGGTTCTTGTTTGCGCCGCGATAATCGCCTTCCAGAATCTGTTTCCTCATGGCTTGGAACGTTTCTGAAATATCCGGGATTTCACCGCCTTGCGTACCATGATTCCAGATTTCGTGGCGGTTGAACTGGATGCGTTCTTCTGCAATAGCGCCGTGCACCAAAATGCCTGTAAGCCCATTGCCCAGCATCAGCGCTTCGCGCCACTGCTCGTTGTGCCATGCGGCGGGATGCTTCATTTTCAAAATATGTCTGCTCATGGTATATGTCCTCCTTATAGCCGTATTATAGCAAAAAAATGCAGAGCGGACAACGGCCATATGCAAGGGTTTCAGAATGAAAAAATATAAACGGAACGGAGAAAAACTATTGCACTGGAATTAACAAAGGAGTATAATAAGGATGGCTGATATATGCAGATCGTTTTTTGATGGCTGAGGCGCATCGCGAGAAAGATGACATGCCGGTACGATAAAAACTCGGAATTATGGCGAAAAATTTTTTTGAATGATGTTTCAGAAGGCAAAACGGTGTGTATATATAAGGCGTAAGCAAAAACAACTTCAAAATAGAGGATATGTTCAGGAGGGTATTATGGACAACTACATGATCTGCAATTGCAAAAAAGTAAGCTTTGTTGATGTGGAGAACGCACTGCATACCCACGAAAGATTTGGCGACGTAGAGGAAGCCTTCAAGTATGTACAGAACGTAACGCATTGCTCCACCGGTTGCGGCGGCTGCTACGAGAAGATCCTGGATGCAATTTCCCAGATCATGATGAGCCGGTAACCCACCAGACCGATATAGAATTAAGGAGGAAATAATTATGAAGTATGAATGCCCGTGCGCTTATGTATATGATCCCGCAGTTGGTGATCCCGATGGCGGCATTGCTCCCGGCACTGCCTGGGAAGATATCCCGGAAGACTGGGTATGCCCCGTATGCGGACTTGGCAAGGATGCCTTTACCCCGGTAGAATAACAAAAAATACGATTTCGCGATAATGAAACTCCTAAAACAGCAGGCTGAAAGCTCATATGGGCTTTCAGCCTGCTGTTTTAGGGCTTACTTGCGACGTTGAAATACAGACAGAAAAACAAAACGGCAGTGAATATGTTGAACTCGGCGTAATTGTGTATTATAATGATAGATAATTAAACATAGGAGGGAACCCGAAATGAAAGCCTGTGTTATTCAGCCGTATTACTCATTTGATTATAAGGAAAATGACAGATGCTTTGAAGAAATGGTCGCGCTTCTTGATCAGTGCGACGAAAGCATGGATATTATTGTGCTGCCGGAATACTCCGATATTCCTGCAGACCAGCCGGATAAGGCGCATTTTGATGCTTCTATTGAAAAATACAATGGTATTATCATGGAAAAGGCGAAGGCGGCTGCCATTCGCTGCAACGCGATTGTTTTTGTGAATGCCGGATATAAAACAGAATCCGGCTGGCGGAATACGACTCATGCGATTGACAGGAAGGGAAATATTGTGGGTCGCTATTTCAAGGCACATCCGGCTCCCAGTGAAGTTAAAGGCGATGAACTGGGCGGAATGGGCATGGATGTTACATACAGCTATGAATATGCCGATCCGTATGTAATTGAGATTGAAGGCATCCGATTTGGCTTTATGACCTGCTATGATTTCTATTTCTATGAGGCATTTGGACGCATTGCAAGGGAAAATATCGATGTGATCATTGGCTGCTCGCATCAGCGCACCGATACGCACGAAACGCTGGATATGCTGCACAGGTTCCTGTGCTATCACACCAATGCATGGCTTGTGCGCTCGTCTGTATCGCTTGGTGAGGAGTCGGAAATCTGCGGCTGCAGCACCATCGTTTCCCCGGCGGGTAAGGTTCTTGTTGACATGAAGAGCAAAGTGGGACTTGGCATTGCTGAAATCGATCCGAAGGAGAAACACTATAAAGCTGCCGGATTCAAGGGCGCACAGAAAGCGCACTATGAGTACATTGAGGAAGGACGCCGCCCGTGGCTGTATCGAAACAGCGGAACCGCTATTGTTCCCGGCGACGCGGTAATGAAATATCCCCGTATTTGTGCGCACCGCGGTTTTTCTACGGTTGCGCCGGAAAACAGTATGCCGGCATTTGGAGCGGCGCTTTCGCTGGGAGCGGAAGAAATCGAATTTGACCTGTGGCCTACGAAGGATGGGGAAATTGTATCCTGCCATGATGATACGCTGGAACGCGTGAGCACCGGTGAGGGCAAGATTTACGAAAAGACACTGGCTGAGCTGCAGGAATACGATTTCGGCATCAAATTCAGCGAGGGATATAAGGGCCTCCGCATTGTTCGCTTTGAGGAGATCCTGCAGAAATTCTCGGGTCACTGCATTATGAACGTTCATATAAAGCCCACTTCCTATACGGATCCCTATCCGCAGGAAAGCATGGAGAAAATTGTTGCACTTATCCGCAAGTATGACTGCGCAAAACACTGCTATCTGATGCTGGAACCCGATCATCATATCACTCAGTTCAAGGAATATGCGCCGGACATCCCGATTTGTGTGGGTCAGCTTTTTGACAGACCGTGGGAAATTGTCGACCGTGCCATTGAACTGGGCGCACAGAAAGTGCAGTTCTTTAAGCCCTATTTCACGCAGGAAATGGTGGATAAGGCACGCGCACACGGAATTATTTGCAATGTGTTCTTTTCCGATGAAGTGGAAGAGGCAAAGCAGTTTATTGACATGGGAATGGATACGATCCTGACCAACAATTATCTGGAAATCTCCAATGCTCTGCGCCCGTATATCAAAGAGAAGATGGGTAAATAAACTGCGTGCGATATGCCGCAGATGAGGTGGCTTTTATGCAGAAACGAAAGAATGATATTATCACGTATCTGGAAACAATACGCATGGAAAACCTTGCCTATATTGCGGGGCTTTCCAATTATACGTCGCTTGAGGAGTACAGCCATCTGGTAAGGGAAGAGAACGGAAAAAAGATCTGGACGGAAGCATTGCAGCAGGCAATCAACGAGCATCAGATTGTTATGATTCCTTCTTCTGAAGACGTGTATTATCTGGATGGCTCCGTGCGCATTCCCTCCAACCGTCATATTGAGGCTGCGCCCGATGCGGTAATCCGACTGACGGCGGAAACCAAGGTACTCATGCTGCGCAATGAGAATACGCTGGATGGAACGCATGCACCTTTTTCGGACGAACACCGCAATGTGAATGTGTCCATCAACGGCGGTCGTTGGGAGGAATCCAATACCGGGCGCCTGGGATACGGAAGCACCGGCAAGTATGATGAGGAGCGTAGCTATTACGGCGTTTCCACCTGTATGCTGTTCAACAATATCGAGAATCTGACGCTTACCAACATGACATTTGTCTGCACAGCCGGATTCTCTGTACAGATGGGCAATGCAAAAAATGTCGTGATCGAAAATATCCGTTTTGAAAGCTGCTTTGCAGACGGAATCCATGTGAACGGCAATACCGAAAACCTGCTGATCCGCAATCTTTTCGGTGAGGTGGGTGATGATCTTGTTGCGCTCAATACCTATGACTGGCAGAATTCTTCTGTCAACTTTGGTCCCGGCAAAGTTATTTTTTGCGAGAATCTGCACTCTGCCCCGGGCAGCGGTTACAAGTGCATGCGTCTTGAACCGGGCATGTATATTTTTGATGACGGCTCGCAGGTGGATTGCTCGCTTACAGATGTTGTTATCCGCAATATGAGCGGCGTTCTGACCTACAAGATGTATTACCAGACACCGTGCTATACGCTTGGAACCGATCCGGAACGCGGCGATGCCGGCAGCATGGCCAATATATACTTTGAGGATATTGATATTGATTTGACCGGTCCCTGTGATGCATTTCCGGAATATCTGCAGTCTGACCCCGTGCGCGGTTGGTTCGGCGCGTTTGAAATGGGCTCCAATATCAAGTCCATCTCGTTTGAAAACATTCGCCTGACAACGTATCCGGAAAAATATCCGCTTTCGCGCATGATCGTGGTCGGTCCGAAATCTATCCGCGGCACCGATGCTGAGGTATTTGATCCTTATATCAGCAATACCGTGGAACTGATTGAGCTTAAGGACATTTTTGTAAACGGTGAAAAGGTGCTGGATGCCGATAAGCTGATTCGTGTGACGAGCTTTGACGATGTAAACGGCGACGGAAAATCCAGCGGCAAGGGAACGCTTTGCAAAGTGAATCTGATTTGAGAGGGGAATTACTGTGGAGAATAAAAAGCTTCGTGTGGCGCTGATGGGTCTTGGATTCGGCGGCGCATTCTGCGGTATTTATCGCGATCATCCCGATGTGGAAAGCATCAAAGTATTTGATACGGATCTGAAAAAATGTCAGCATTTTGTGAAAGAAGGCCTTGCGGATGGATACTATTCCAGTTTTGAAGAGGCGCTCAATGATCCGGAATGCGATGCTATCCATCTGGTAACCCCGATTCCGCTGCATGCAGAGCAGACGATTGCTGTTCTCAATGCAGGCAAGCACTGCGCATGCACGGTTCCGATGGCTACATCCATCGAAGACCTGTATCGCATCGCTGAGGCAAAGCATCGTTCCGGCAAGAACTACATGATGATGGAAACCACGCTGTACACCTACCAGTTCTTCTATGTGAAAGAAATGCTGGAAAGCGGCAAGCTCGGCCGTATCCAGTTCCTGCGCGGCAGCCATTATCAGGATATGAAAAACTGGCCGGAATACTGGATGGGACTTCCGCCCATGTGGTACGGCACGCATGCCATTGGTCCGATGGTTGCGCTTTCCGGTTCCCGAATCAAGCGCGTAAATGCCTTTGGTTCCGGCACGATGGATGAGGATCTTGTTCGCCGCTATGGCAATCCCTTCCCGGTGGAAACTGCGCTGTTTGAGTTTGAAAACGGTCTTAAGGGCGAGGCAACGCGCACTCTGTTTGAATGTGCACGCCCGTATCAGGAAGGCATGTTTGTGTACGGCAGCGATGCATGCTTTGAATGGGGCTATCGTGATGCGGATGATCCCTTCGTAACCACAATGTCACCGGTAGCAGAGGGTGAACGCGGCTCCATTGAGCACACTGCCACCGTGCAGATGCCGAACTATTATCACTCCCTGCCGGAAGAACTGTGGAAACACACCGTCGGCGGCAATTTTGACCCGCTTAACCCGCAGGATTCCCTCAAAAAGGGCGCGGGCGGCGGACATCATGGCTCCCATCCGCATCTTGTGAATGAGTTTGTGCGCAGCATTATCGAGGAGCGCGAGCCCTGGATCAATGTGGCGCTCGGTGCGAATATTACTGCCGCAGGCATCTGCGCGCATCACTCTGCAATGCATGATGGCGCAGCCGTAATGGTGCCTGACATTCGATAAGCATAACGCATTACCGAAAGGGAGATACATATGCGTCCCATAGAAAAATGGATCTGGCTTCCGAAATCCGACTTTCCGGACAGACAGGAAACGCGCTACAGTGAGCACGTAAAAACGCGGCGCATTGACAACTATACCGTTGCGGCGTTTAGGCGGAAATACTGCTTTGATAAGCCGATTCGTGAGGTCAGTCTGCGATTCAGTGGAGATACGGCTTTTGCATTGTATTGTAATCAAAAGCACATTGCAACCGGTCCTGCGCTGCCGGGCGGCGACTTTCTGGAATTATACACAGATGAACCGCTTCCGCAGCATTACGCAACGGAAGTGACGCTTACAGCGGAGGAATTTTCTTCCCTTGAAAGCGGAACACTGGAATTCTATGCGCAGGTGCGCATGATGCCCGCAAGGTGCTTTGATTTCTCTCAGGGCCACGGCGGATTTTTCCTGACGGCGCATGTTTGGTTTGCGGATGGCACCAAAAAGGTTGTTCATACGGACAAAAGTTGGTCTGCACAGCATCTTTCAGCATACACTCTGCCCGGCTGCTATGACAACAGCGCAGAAGAAGCGAAAAGTGTGCCTGCGGAAGAAATCGTAAATATCTGGCATTGTCAAACCGCGCCCATTCCGCCCTGCGTGGAAACCATTCTTACTCCGCAGGAGGGAAGCGAAATCGTAGTTCCTGCCGGGCAGAAAGTGGAAACGGTTCTGAACTTCGACAGGATTTATGCCGCGTATCTTATGGTGTCGGCAAAGACAAAGGCTCGCCTTGAAGTTACGACCTTCTGCCGTGAGATAAAAGAGAACGGAACGGTTATGAAGTGCACTTTTGTCCGCGACGGAAACTACCGCGGACTTGAACTGCACAGCGCGGGAAATCTGCGGGTGGAGGCGGAGAACTTTGGCGATGAGGATGCGGTTCTTTCGCTGAATCTGATTGCTGCGCACTATCCTGTGGAATATTGCGCCGTAACCACCACGTCGGATGAAGAACTGAATCAGGTGCTGGACGTCTGCACGCATACCTTGAAATACTGCCGTCAGAGCATGCATCTGGACAGCCCCAGACACTGCGAGCTTCTTGCCTGCACGGGCGATTACTATGTGGAAAGCATGATGACGGCGTTCACCTTCGGCGATATGCGCCTTGCTGCATTCGACCTGCGCCGCACGGCAGAACTTCTGCGCTATCGCGACGGTAGAATGTTCCATACGACGTATTCGCTGATTTGGGTGCAGATGCTGTGGGATGTATACTGCCTTACCGGAGAAAAGCAGCTGCTTTCCGACTGTGAGGATGCGCTGGATTTCCTGCTCGACAGGTTCAGTACCTATCTGGGCGACAACGGAATTATTGAAACGCCGCCGGATTACATGTTCATTGACTGGCTCGTTCCGGACGGCATCAATATGCACCATCCGCCCAAGGCGCTTGGGCAGACATGCATGAACATGTTCTATTACGGCGCGCTGAAAACGGCACTAAAGATTTATGCAGTTCTGGGCGAAGATGCCATGGCAGATTTGCGAAAGGCACAGATGGATGCGCTGCATGATGCGGTCGAGCATGAACTTTATGATGCCCAAAGGCAGATGTTCTTTGAAGGACTGAACACGCCTACGGAAGAAAAACGGATTGGGCACTGGATGCCGCAGAACGTGGAAAAACGCTATTACCGCAAGCATGCCAACATTCTGGCGGCGTATTTCGGATTCTTTGAACAGGAAAAATGCGCGGCGCTGCTTAAGAGAATCCTTGACGACGATACTCTCGGCGAAGTGCAGCCGTATTTTATGCATTTCATGCTGGATGCGGTTTACCGCAATGGTCTGCGTGAAAAGTACACGCGAAAAATTGTGGAACTGTGGAAGGAACCGGTGCGCGAATGCTCCAAGGGATTGGCGGAAGGGTTCTATAAGCCGGATAAGAATTACGGCTTTGACCATAGCCACGCATGGGGCGGAACGCCTGCTTATGCAATTCCCAAAGCGCTTTCCGGAATCGAAATTCTGGAACCGGGTTATAAAAAAATCCGCCTGAATCCGTCCCTTATGGGGCTGGAAACGGCGGATGTGCAGATTCCTACACCCTATGGAATGATCACGCTTTCGATGCGAGAGGGCGAGGAAAATGTGATTTCCGTTCCGGAAGAAATTGTCTTGGAAACAGAATAAAAATGCTAAACGGCGAAGGGATTTCCCTTCGCCGTTTGTATTGAAATGACAAGAATAGCGGACGGGCGAGGTGAATCACCTCCGTCATCATCGCACTGTTCTGCGCTGCGCTTGAACAGTGTTTCGCCCTTGCGGAGGACTGCGTCCTGTCCTCAGGGCTTCAGCCTACGGCCTCGATGCCACCTCCCCTTGATTCAAGGGGAGCTTGACGCCGCGCGGGCCGACGGATTCCGGAGGCCGAAGGCTGAAGTGGCGGCAAACTTAGAGTGCCGCCACGGAACACTGGGCAAACGCAGTGCAGGCCAGTGCGGAGAAAGGAATTCGTCGGTATTCTTTGCGGATTATTGCGCGGAGACTTCGATTAGTGCGGTAAGATCTTCATAAGTGAGAGAGCCGGCAGCGTTGTAGGTGATGATGCCTGATGGGGATATAACGACCGTGTGCGGCAGCATGGCGGAAACGCCCAGCGATTTTGCCGCCTCTCCGGCTTCGTCGAGCGCAAACGGGAGGGAATAGTCATAGTTTGCGAGGAAAGCTTCCACATTGTCCGTAACAAGTTCGGAATGAATGGCTATGACGACGATATCCTCCGGATATGTGCGGCTCAGCGTATCAAAATAGGGGAGCTCCTTTACGCAGGGACCGCACCATGTGGCCCAGAAATTGACTATGACGGTTTTGCCGCGATGGTGGGAAAGCGTAAATTCTTCGCCGCCGAAAATGGGAACGGTGAAATCCGGTGCCTGCATGCCGACTTCATGCCCCTGCGGAATTGTACTTTCTATAGGCGCAGTCGGTTCAACAATCGTGGTTTCAGGGCGGTTGAAGAACCACAGGCAACCTGCAAGCACTAAAATGGCAAGGATCCATGCGGCAGTGCAAAGGCGGGGCTTTGTAGGCTCTGCCTTTTTTTCATTTTGGCACAGCGTGATTCTGCCTGCTTTCAGCCGAATGGCTCCGGTGGGACATTCTGCAATGCATTCGCCGCAGTGGATGCATTCATAGTCACCTACGCGCATCACATCCATTTTGCAGGTGCGGATGCATTTTCCGCAATTCACGCAGGAAGGCGCGTCCACCTTTACTCCGATGATTGCAACTTTGGAAAAAAGTCCGTATATCGCGCCGAGCGGACACAGAAAGCGGCAGAAGGCTCGGAAGATGAATACACATGCGGTCAGAATCAGAATGAACAGAATCATTTTGTTGGTGAAAAGAAGGCCGAGCATGGAAAAATTGTCTGCATTTTCGGGATGTGCAAGCAGACCGATTGCGCCTTCACCGGTACCGACAGGGCAGATATATTTGCAGAAAGCGGGCACCGGGATACCGCTTTCGATGGAAGTCAACGGAAGATATATCACAAAAAATGCGAGGATGGCATATTTCAGAAAGCGCAGTACGCGTGTTATACGATTCTTTTTCAGCTTCGGCGTGGGGATCCTGTAGAGCAGCTCCTGAAAAAGACCGGCAGGACACAGCCAGCCGCATATCGTGCGCCCGAGGGTAATACCAAAAAGCATCAGGATGCCCAGAATATAGGTAGGCGTGCGGCTCCCGGAGGAGGCAAGGGCATTCTGCAATGCGCCAAGCGGACATGCGCCGATTGCACCGGGACAGGAATAGCAGTTAAAACCCGGAACACAGAGGAACTTTGCATTTCCTGTATAGATTTCGCCGGTTATAAATCCTTTTATATGCGCATTGTACAGAAGAAAGGAATACAGCTGAATGAGTCGCCGCTGGGTGGGAAGGTGCTCTTTCAGCCATTTCAGGCATTTAGCCAAGGCCGATACACTCCGTACAGATATTGATGGCCTTGATAAGAACATCGCGTGCGCCGCCGTTCATCACACCCAGCAGGATGAAAAAGACAGCGCAGACCATGATGGCGATGCGGAAGAAATGCAGTTTTGCTTTGGAAATATCACGCCCGGGCATGCGGCAGAGCTTCGGAAACGTGTCCCCGGACTTGGAAAAACGCATGCTTCGGCCTGAAAAAGCCGTTGCAAGGGCAAGAACAATATAGAACGGAAACATCCAGAGCAGCGGACGCAGACGTGAAAAAACGATTTCGCGGCTGTATATGGGCGCGGAAGATGCGCCGGTATAGTATATATCTGCAAATTGCAGACACAGAAAAAGGGCGAGGGCGATGGTTGCGGCTGCAAGAATCAAACGCAGCATACGGTAAAATCGTGCCATTGCAGACTCCTTTCAAAAAATGTATGGATCAGTTGAATTATAGCATACGCAGTTGCCGCGCTGCAACCGGTATCCATACAATGGAATTAACAGAATATCGGATTCATGTATAATGAAATCGGGTATGAACTATATATAAAAATAAATCGGAGGGGATTTTATGAAAAAACAGATTTGTCTGTTTATTGCGATTTTTCTGCTCGCCGTAGTAAACTTTTCGGGCGCAGCTATGGCAGAAAGCGGATTTTATCAGTTGGGCGATAAAATGGAGGATTTCACTGCAACAACATACGATGGGAAAACTTTCAGCCTTTATGAAGCCCTGAAAGAAAAGGAAATGGTGCTCATCAATCTCTGGGCAACCTGGTGCAATCCCTGCCGCATGGAATTTCCTTATATGGAGGAGGCGTGGCAGCAGTACAGCGATAAGGTGGAAATTATTGCTCTTTCCTGCGAACCGTCGGACACGGATACCGTACTGCAGGATTTTGCATCGGAAATGGGTCTCACCTTCAATATTGCGCAGGACACTGCAAATGTATCATCCCGCTTTGCGGTCGATGGGATTCCCACCTCTATTGTGGTAGACCGTTTCGGAACCATATGTCTCATTTTGACCGGCTCACAGACGGAAGCAGGAAATTTTACGCGCCTGTTTGATGCGTTTTTGGGCGAAAACTATACGCAGTCTCGCTTGTTCGAAGGACTGCCCGGCAAAATTCCCGATGCAGCAGCGGCAAGTGCCGAGGAACTGAATGCGGCGCTGAAGGGAGAGGGAAACATCACCTTTGCCAACAGTGACGATATGTACGTCTGGCCGATGACGATTGCGCAGGTCGATGGCCGCGACGCGGTTGTTTCGTCCAATGCAGGCGAGAGCGAGACCACTGCTGCGGTCTGTATGCAGGTGACGGCGGCTGCGGGCGATGTGCTTGCCGTGGACTTTAAGCTTTCTTCGGAAAGTGCATTCGACTTTATGAAAATTGTGGTTGACGGAGAAACGGTGAAGAGCTTCTCCGGTGAACGGGATTGGATGCGTTATGCATACGCATTTGAAGATGCAGGCGAATATGATGTGGAGATTCGGTATGCCAAAAATGCGCAGAAGGACCTCGGTGAAGATTCCCTGTGGATTGATGCGGTAAGCCTGCTTTCCGGCGATGCGGCGCAAATTGCTCTGGCAGAAAATCCGGCATATCCGCATTCCGAGAAAAATGCTGCGTTCCCTGTAAATGCGGGCGCACGTGAGGTAATCGTCGAAGGTGCGGAAAATTTCCTGCAATACTATTTCGGCGATGTGAAACTGTTCGTCATTCCGGATGATGCAATTCAAATGCGCTTTGAGCTGAAAGAAGGAGTAGACCCCGAAAGCGCGGTGGTAGTTTCCGATTACAATGGACAGGTGATTTCCCTTGCCGAAATTATGACGGAAAACGGTTACAATATGCAGACGGGCGTAGATACGGCTGAAACAACCGGATATCCGTATTCCACGGTGTACTTCTACCCTAACCATGAAAAGACGGGCGTGGTTTACAGCGTTCTGTATTTTGCGGATGAGGAAAATCTGGAAATTTTCCTGAATGCCAATCTTCCGGGATACGAGTGGAAATATGCCGGGGAGGAAAATGCGAACGCGGCAATCCTGAATGAAAAGGGAGAAGCGCTCTACACGCTGCGCTTTGCTGATGCGGAAGGCAATCCCGTTCCCGGCGTTATGGCGCAGGTGTGCAACGACGATATCTGCATGGTTTATGCGGCAGATGAAAAAGGCGTATGCGAAGTATATCTTGCTCCCTTCCCGTATGAAATTCATATTCTCAAAGCGCCCGAGGGATATGATTCGGAAACGGAAAATGTCGTTCTTGCACCCGCAAACGGTGGAGAAGTAACGATTGTGCTGGAGAGAAAATAATCCAATAAAATTGCAATGTCGGCGGATGCGAAACATTCGCCGGTCAGACCTCTGACAAAGTCTGCAAACGCAAAAATCCTTACGAACAGTAAAAGAGTCGTAAGGATTTTTGCTTGCTGTGTCAAGAATAGCGGACGGACGCGCAGCGTCGTCGCGCGGACCGGTGGATTCGAAGGAATACGCCGGTATTCTTGCTGTGTCAGCAGCATTTGCAGCCGGCGGTCACTTACGTCCATGTAAGCTCCCTCGGCTGAAGCTTGCTTCCTTGCCTTGCAGGCTTTTTCAGACTCTGCCAAATCGTCGCCTTTGTCAACGATTTGACCGGCGGATGCGAAACATTCGCCGGTGTTCTTGTGTTAAGTGGCAATCAATGCTATAATAAAAACATGCTAACCTCGATAGGGGAGAAGAAAAAATGGACCTTCTGACGAGAATTAAAGGGAATCTGACAGAATACCAGTCCATACCATTCTGGAGCTGGAATGACCGCTTGGAGTGCGAGGAACTCAGACAGCAGATCCGTGCGATGAAAGAAGCCGGAATCGGCGGTTTCTTTATGCATGCGCGCGGCGGACTTTCGACGCCGTACATGGGTGAGGAATGGTTTGAAGCGGTTGACGCTTGCATTAACGAAGCGGAAAAGCAGGGAATGCATGCCTGGTGCTATGATGAAAACGGCTGGCCGAGCGGGTTTGCCGGAATGAAGCTTCTGGAAGACAGTGCAAATTGGGTCCACTATATCACTTGCGAAAAGAAGGCGGAGTTTGACGGGGACGCCCTTGCGGTGTATGTACTGGAAGGGACGAGCCTGCGCCGCGTATGGAAAAATGAGAATGCGGCAGAGTACATCTGCATTTATGACAAAACCAATAGTTCTGTGGTGGATATTCTGAATCCTGAAATCGTGCAGAAATTTTTGAAAGAAACGCACGAAAAGTATTATGAGCGCTTCGGGGATAAATTCGGCAAATCCATGCAGGGCTTTTTTACGGATGAACCGCAGTATTTCCGCCCGGATACGGGTTATTCGCCGATGGTAATCAAAGCATACCGCGAGCGATACGGCGAGGATATTCTCGATACGCTGGGTGCGCTGTTTATTGATTGCGATGAGGCTCCGCGTCTTCGATACCGTTACTGGCGACTGATGAATGAACTGTATATAAACGGATTCGTGAGGCAGGTATACGAGTGGTGCGATGCACACGGCTGCAAGCTGACGGGCCATTCCGTTGAGGAAACCTGTATGCGCGGGCAGATGTATTGCAGCGCGGGCGTAATGCCGTTTTATGAGTACGAGCACATTCCGGGAATCGACAGTCTGGGGCGCGAACCGGATACGGATTGTCTGCCGAGACAGGTGTCATCCGTGGCACAGCAGCTTGGGAAAAAGCATGTGCTGACCGAAACCTTTGCCGGGGCAACCTGGGCGGTTACGCCGGTTGAACTGAAAAGAATGGCGGAATGGCAGTATGTAAATGGCGCGAATCAGATGTGCCAGCATCTGTATCCGTATTCCATTCGCGGGCAGAGAAAACGCGACTGGCCTGCATTCTTCTCCAACCACTGCCCGTGGGTAAAAGATGGATTCCGCGCTTTCAATGACTATTTTACGACCATCGGATACATGCTTTCGGAAAGCCGGGAGGATGCAAAGGTTGCCGTTATCCATCCGATTCACGATTCCTATCTGGTTTATAAGCGGAACGAGCAGGATGGAATCTTTGCTGCGGATGCGGTATTTGAGAAGCTGGTTGCAAAGCTTTCCGCCGCCGGAATCGTACATCATTATGTGGATGAATGGCTGCTTGAAAGGCATGGCGGCACAAACGGTGCAAAGCTTCGGATGGGAAAGTGTGAATACGAATATGTTGTTCTGCCCGAAATGGATACCATTGACAGGAATACGGCATGTGTGCTGAAAGAGTACCTTGCAAACGGCGGAAAGCTGTATCTGGAAGGGAAAGCCCCAACGATGATTGAGGGTGAAAAAGCCGATCTTTCCTTCCTGAAGAGCAATATTGCTTTCGAGGACCTGCGCTTCGGACGTGTGCGCGTTGAGGAAAAAGAAACCATCCTGCGCTATACCGTCCGCGAGGCGGAATTCGGCGATTTTGTATATGCCGTAAACCTTGATACGCAAAAGATATGCACCTCAAATCTGCGTATCCGTGCAAAGGGAGCAAAACTCTTTAATGCCATGGAACGCAGATATGAACCGGTATATTTTGAGAAGGACGGAGAGGACATTATCGTTCCCTTGTCGCTGGAGCCGGTTGAGTCCTGCATTCTGATTCTGGATGATGATGCTTTGCCCGCGCAGAAAAAAGAAACAGCGCAGATAAAAACAATTCTTCCGGAAAAGGCAAAAGTAATCGCACGGAGTGAGAATATTCTGGTTCTGGATACGGTTGCACTTTCCTATGACGGAGAGACGTTTGAAGAAAATCTGCCGGTAATGCTGGTTTCCGACAGGCTCCTGCGCGAAAAGACGAACAGAACCATCTATCTGAAATATTGCTTTAAGGCGGAAGAACTTCCGAACCGGATTCGCATTGAAAAAGAAAAGATGGGAACAAAACGTGCATGGTTCAACGGAGCGGAAATCCAATTCTGTGATTTAGGCACTCTGGATGCAGCGTTTGTAAGTGCGGATATTGCAGGCAGCGTAAAGCCGGGATTCAATGAACTACTCTTGGAAATTGACTATTACCAGGAAAAACGTACATACGATATTTTCAACGATTTTTATTATGATCATACCGGAACGACGGAGAGCCTCGTGAATTGTCTGAGTTATGATACGGATATTGAAAATGTGTACGTGATGGGCGATTTCGCCGTATATGCTGCGGGCTTTGCGGAAGGTGAAGAGCTGATTACAAAAACGCCTTTCGTGATTTCGAAAGAAAAAGAAACTGTTCATCCGGCATGCCTTGCCGAGGAGGGATATCCCTTCTTCGGCGGCAGAATCACGCTTGAAGTTGAATTTGAAGCGGAAGGAAACGAAAGGGAAATCCGGCTTCCGGGCAATTACCATGCGGCAAAAGTTCGCGTGAATGGTAGGAATGAACAGCTCCTCTTGTTCGGTAAAAAAGCAAATGTGGAAGGCATGCTGCAAAAAGGAAAAAACAGCCTTGTGATAGAACTGATCACCGGATGCAGAAATCTGTATGGGCCGTTCCATGTGCGTGAAGAAGGTAAACTGGTGCTGGCGATTCCGGAATCCTATTCGGGATACGGAAAATGGAAGGATCATGCGGAAGAATACTATACGCCGGATTACAAGATCGAAAAGCTTGGCGTAAATGCTGTGAAACTGATTTAATGGCAGGAGGAAAATGAATGGATCTTCTGACAAGACTGAATGGCAATCTGACGGAATATCAGTCTATCCCGTTCTGGAGCTGGAATGATTGGCTGGAACCCGAGGAACTCCGCAGGCAGATTCGCGCGATGAAGGATGCCGGAATTGGCGGCTTCTTCATGCATGCGCGCGGCGGTCTTTCCACGCCTTATATGGGAGCGGAATGGTTTGCAGCAGTGGATGCATGCATTGACGAGGCTGAAAAGCAGGGAATGCATGCCTGGTGCTATGACGAGAACGGCTGGCCGAGCGGTTTTGCGGGCATGAAGCTTTTAGAGGACAGTGCAAACTGGGTTCACTATATCACCTGCGAAAAAAAGGCGGAATTCGATGAAAATGCACTTGCGGTCTATGTGCTGGAAGGAACGAGCCTGCGCCGCGTATTGAAGGCAGAAAATGCCGGGGAATACATCTGCATTTACGATAAAACCAATTCTTCCGTAGTTGATATTCTGAATCCTGCGGTTGTGCAGAAATTCCTGCAGGAAGTACACGATCAGTATTATGAGCGCTTTGGCGACAAATTCGGCAAGGCGATGCAGGGCTTTTTCACGGATGAGCCGCAGTATTTCCGCCCGGATACGGGCTATTCGCCGATGGTGCTCAAGGCATACAGCGAACGATACGGCGAGGATATCCTCGATACACTCGGCGCGCTGTTTATCGATTGCGATCAGGCTCCGCGTCTGCGCTACCGCTATTGGCGGCTGATGAATGAACTGTACACCAACAGCTTTGCAAAGCAGATTTATGACTGGTGCGACGAGCACAACTGCAAACTCACCGGACACTCGGTAGAAGAGTGCAATATGTGCGGCCAATTGGAGTGCTGCGCAGGCGTAATGCCGTTTTATGAGTACGAACACATTCCGGGCATTGACAGCCTTGGTCGCTGGATTGCTTTGTCGGAAAGCATGCCGAGACAGGTGTCCTCTGTGGCACAGCAGCTGGGCAAAAAGCATGTTCTGACGGAAACTTTCGGCGGCGCGACGTGGTCGGTTACGCCGAAGGAGCTGAAGTGGATTGCCGAATGGCAGTATGTTCACGGTGTAAACCAGATGTGTCAGCATCTGTATCCCTACTCGGTCCGCGGACAGAGGAAGAGGGACTATCCGGCATTCTTCTCGGAGCACAATCCGTGGGTGAAGGAAGGCTTCCGTGCTTTCAACGATTATTTCACGGCGATTGGCTATATGCTTTCCGAAAGTCGTGAGGATGCAAAAACTGCCATCATTCATCCCCTGCATGCATCGTATTTGGTTTACAGCCAGAAGAACATCTGGCCGACCGATGCGCTGGACAAGAAGTTTGAAAAACTGGTAGAAAAATGCGGTGCTGCCGGAATGGGTCACCATTACATTGACGAGTGGCTTTTGGAACGCCATGGCAGCGTAAACGGTGCAAAATTCCGCATGGGAGATTGCGAATACGAATATGTTATTCTGCCCGAAATGGCAACTATCGATGCAAATACCGCAAAATTGCTCAAGGAATACCTTGCAAACGGCGGAAAACTCTATGTGGAAGGCGCAGCACCCACGATGATCGAGGGTGAAGCAGCGGACCTTTCATTCCTCAAGAGCAATATTTCCTTCGATGAAATGTGCGCAGGCCGCGTTCGCATCGATAAAAAGGATACGCAGGTGCGTTACACCGTGCGCGAAGCGGAGTTCGGCGACTTTGTATATGCCGTAAATCAGGACAATGAAAACGGTTACAGCGTAAAACTCGCAATCCGCGCGAATGGCGCAAAACTTTTCAACGCCATGAAGCGCAGATATGAACCCGTTTACTTTGAAACGAATGGGGAAGACATCATTGTGCCTCTGAATTTCGGTCCTGCCGATTCCTTTATCCTGATGCTGGATGATGAGGCGGTTTCCGCACCTTTGAAAGAGGAAAAAGAAGCACATTTCATCGCTGCCGAGAATGCAAAGGTGATTTCCTGCGGAGAAAATACGCTGGTTTTGGACAATGTTTCCCTTTCCTACGATGGAAAGAATTTTGAGGAAGCAGCGCATGTAATGGGTCTTTCCGACAGGCTTCTGCGCGAAAAGACGAACCGTACGCTCTACCTGAAATACGGCTTTACTGCCGATATCGTTCCGGAAAAGATTCGCATCGAAAAGGAAAAAATGGCGACGAAGCGCGCATGGTTCAATGGACAGGAAATCGCATTCAACGATGAAGGCACGCTGGATAAGGCATTTGTAAGCGCGGATATCGCGGGAATGGTAAAGCAGGGCGAAAATGAACTGCTTTTGGAAATTGAATATTATCAGGATGAGCATGTATACAACGTGTTCAACGACTTCTATTATGAACACAACTCCGCAACGGAAAGCCTGATCAACTGCCTCAGCTATACGACGGATATCGAAGCTGTTTATGTAATGGGTGATTTCGGCGTATACGCCGGGGAAATCCGTGACGGTAAGGATATCATTGCTGTGCAGCCCGGATTCGTCATTGGGGCAAAAAATGAGAGCGTGCATCCCATGCGCCTTGTGGAGGAGGGGTATCCTTTCTTCAGCGGTGAAATGACGCTTGAGATTCCCTTTGAAGCCAATGGTGATGAAACGATTCTGAGCATTCCGGGTATATACCATGTGGCGAAGGTATCCATCAACGGCGGCAGAGAAGAAATGCTGATGTTCGATAAGTTCATGGATGTAACGGAAATGCTGAAACAGGGTGAAAACATCCTCACCATAACGCTTGTTTCCAGCTGCCGCAATCTGTATGGTCCCTTCCACCTGCGTGCGCAGAATAAACCGCATATTGTAGGACCCGATACCGGTACACGGTACGGCAAATGGAAGACGGGCGAAAATCTGGACTATTCTCCGGTGTACATGCTGGAAAAATTCGGCGTGAACGGACTGGAACTTACCTGAAGATAAATAACGGGAGGAAAATACATGGATCTTTTGAACAGACTGAATGGAAACTTGACGGAATATCAGTCGATCCCTTTCTGGAGCTGGAATGACAAACTGGAAGAAGAGGAACTGCGCAGACAGATTCGTTCAATGAAAGAAGCCGGAATCGGCGGCTACTTTATGCATGCGCGCGGCGGTCTGATGACCGAATACCTCGGCGAAGAATGGTTTGACGCCACGGCAGCATGTATTGACGAGGCGGAGAAGCAGGGCATGCATGCCTGGTGCTACGACGAAAACGGTTGGCCCAGCGGTTTTGCCGGCATGAAGCTTCTGGAAGACAAGGGCAACTGGGCGCATTACATTACCTGCGAAACGAAAGCAGGGTTTGATGCTGAGGCTCTGGGCGTCTATGTGCTGGAAGGCGAAAATCTTCGCCGCGTAAGTGCGGAAGAAAAAGCGGAGGAATACATTTGCCTGTATGACAAGACCAATTCCTCTGTTGTTGATATTCTCAATCCCGAAATCGTTCGCAAATTCCTGGACGAAACACATGAAAAGTATTATGAGCGCTTCGGAGAATCCTTCGGCACGTATATGCAGGGATTCTTTACGGATGAACCGCAGTACTTCCGCTGGGACACTCCGTACACGCCCATGCTTCTTTCGGCATACAAAGAACGCTATGGCGGGGATATCCTGGATACGCTGGGTGCACTGTTCATTGACTGCAAGCAGGCGCCGCGCCTGCGCTACCGCTATTGGAGACTGATGAATGAGCTGTACACCAACAGCTTTGCAAAGCAGATTTACGATTGGTGCGATGAGCACAACTGCAAACTGACCGGCCATTCCATTGAGGAAAGCAGCATTGACGGCCAGATGATGTGCTGCGCGGGTATCATGCCGTTCTATGAGTATGAGCATACCCCGGGCATTGACTGGCTGGGTCGCGGAATCGCCTCCGAAATGGCTCCCCGTCAGGTTTCTTCCGCTGCGCAGCAGCTGGGCAAAAAGCATGTTTTGACCGAAACCTTTGCCTGCGCGGGCTGGGATGTCTCTCCCAAAGAACTCAAATGGATTGCCGAGTGGCAGTATGTGCACGGCGTAAACCAGATGTGTCAGCATCTGTATGCATATTCTGTTCGCGGTCAGCGAAAGCGCGACCATCCGGCGTTCTTCTCTGAGCACAATCCGTGGGTAAAAGCGGAGTTCCGCGCATTCAACGACTACTTTACGGCACTGGGCTATATGCTTGCAGAGAGCCGTGAGGAAGCCAATGTTGCGGTTATCCATCCCATGCGCAGCGCATATCTGACCTATAAGCACAGCAAGCCCAATCCGGCAATGCGTCAGCTGGATACTGCGTTTGTAAAGCTGGTGGAGGGTCTTGCTGCCGCAGGCATCGGTCATCACTATGTGGATGAATGGCTGCTGGCAAAACACGGCGGTGCAAACGGCGCAAAGCTGAAGATGGGTCTGCGCGAGTATGACTATGTTGTGCTGCCCGATATGGATACCATTGATGCAAATACCGTAGAAGTGCTGAAGGAGTACCTTGCAAACGGTGGTAAGCTTTGTGTTGCAGGCAGAATTCCGACGATGATCGAAGGCGAGGAAGCTGATCTTTCCTTCCTGAAGGGGAATATTACCCTTGCAGAACTGCAAAGCGGCCGCGTCAGCATCGATAAAAAGGATACAGCCGTGCGCTACACCGTGCGCGAAGCGGAGTTTGGCGACTTCGTATATGCAGTCAACCTTTCCATGAAGGATGAGTTTGACGTAACGCTGCGCATCCGTGCAAAGGGCGCAAAGCTCTTTAATGCCATGGAGCGCAAGTATGAAGCGCTGTATTTTGAAACGGCTGGCGACGAAATTATCGTTCCTGTGCACTTTGAAACGGGCGAATCGTATATCATCGTGATGGACGATGCTGCTGTGAGCGCGGCAAAACCGGCCGCCAAAGGCGCGGAAAAGGAACTTTCGCTGGATGCAAAGATCATTGCTGCTTCTGAAAATATGCTGCATATCGACGAAGTGCGCCTGTCCTATGACGGTGTGGAATATACCGATGCAATGCCGGTGATGGCTGCATCCAATGAGCTTTTGCGCGGCAAGACCAATCGAACCGTATATCTCAAGTATGAATTCGAAGTCGAAAATGTGCCGGAAAAAATCCGTCTGGAACGCGAAAAGATGGGCGGCGTAAAGGCTTGGTTTAATGGGGCAGAAGTTGCATTTGCAGATGAAGGTACGCTGGACCGTGCATTTGTCAGCGAAAACATTGCAGGCAAAGTAAAGCAGGGCAAAAATGAGCTGGTTGTCCAGATTGAGTACTATCAGACGGAACTCGTTTACCATGTATTCAACGGCGTATTCTACGAACACTCCGATGCAACCGAGAGCATGCTCAACTGCACAAGCTATGTGACGGATATCGAAGCGGTTTACGTAATGGGCGATTTCGGCGTATACGCAGAATCACTTGAAGCCGGCGAACGCAATACGATGATTGCAAACGGCCGTCAGTATATCGGTACGGCGAAGAAGCGGATTGCGATGAACAGCCTTGCTGAGAACGGTTATCTGTTCTTCGGCGGCGAGATGACTTTTGAGGTGCCGTTTGAGGCGAACGGAGATGAAAAGACCCTGACAGTTACCGGACGTCATGCGGTTGCTAAAGTGTCTGTAAACGGCGGCAAAGAGAAGCTTATGATGTTTGGCAACCATATGGATGTTGCAGGCCTTCTGAAGAAGGGAGAAAACACCCTGAAAATCACGTTGCTTTCCGGCTGCCGCAATATCTACGGTCCTTTCCATCAGCCTGATGTAGAACCGCTGGGCGTTGGTCCCGGCACCTTTGACCGCTATGGCCAGTGGGTGGACGGCAAATGCAAAAATTATGTGGACCGCTATTCCTTTGTGAAATTCGGTGTGGATAAGCTGATACTTGCATAAAAGAAAGAGGGAAAAGCATGGATCTTTTGAAACGGCTGCAGGGCAACCTTACGGAATATCAATCGATTCCCTTCTGGAGCTGGAATGACAAGCTGGATGCAGAAGAACTGCGCGAACAGATTCGCGCAATGAAGGCGGCCGGAATCGGCGGCTACTTCATGCATGCGCGCGGCGGATTGCAGACGGAATACCTGAGCGAAGAATGGTTTGACGTGACGGCCGCCTGCATTGACGAGGCTGAAAAGCAGGGCATGCATGCCTGGTGCTATGATGAAAACGGTTGGCCGAGCGGCTTTGCCGGAATGAAGCTTCTGGAAGATGAAGCCAACTGGGTTCATTATCTCACCTGCGAAACAAAAGCAGAATTTGACAGGGATGCGCTTGCGGTTTACGTACTGGAGGGCAATGACCTTCGCCGCGTGGGCGAGGAAGAAAAGGCGGAAGAATACATCTGCCTGTATGACAGGAAAAATTCTTCTGTAGTTGATATCCTCAATCCTGACATCGTAAGCAAGTTTATTACCGAAACGCATGAGAAGTACTATGAACGCTTCGGGGAATCCTTCGGCACCCATATGCAGGGATTCTTCACGGACGAGCCGCAGTATTTCCGCTGGGATACCCCGTACACGCCTATGATTCTTGGAGAATATAAGGAGCGTTACGGCGGGGATATCCTTGATACGCTTGGCGCGCTGTTTATCGAATGCAATCAGGCGCCGCGCCTGCGCTACCGTTACTGGCGGCTGATGCACGAACTGTATATCAATAACTTTGCAAAGCGGATTTATGAATGGTGCGAGGAACACAACTGCAAACTGACCGGTCATTCTATTGAAGAAAGCAGCCTTGATGGTCAGATGATGTGCAGCGGCGGCGTTATGCCGTTTTATGAGTATGAGCACATCCCGGGAATGGATGCACTGTGCCGCGGAATCGCTTCCGAAATTGGACCGAGGCAGGTTTCTTCCGCTTCGCAGCAGTTGGGCAAAAAGCATGTAATCACGGAAACTTTCGGCGGTGCAACATGGTCTGTTACGCCGAAGGAACTCAAATGGATTGCAGAATGGCAGTATGTGCATGGCGTAAACCAGATGTGCCAGCATCTGTATCCGTATTCCATTCGCGGTCAGCGAAAGCGCGACTGGCCGGCATTCTATTCCAACCATTGCCCGTGGGTAAGGGAAGAATTCCGCGCGTTCAACGATTATTTCACGACGCTGGGATATATGCTTGCTGAAAGCCGCGAAGACGCAAAGGTTGCGGTGATCCATCCGATGAGAAGCGCCTACCTGTATTTCAAACAGGCAAAGCCCAATCCCGAGGTCGGTAAGCTGAATGGCGCATTCTCAAAGCTGGTTGAATCCCTTGGCGCTGCGGGCATTGTTCATCACTATGTGGATGAGTGGCTGCTTGCGCGTCATGGCGGAGCAAACGGCGCGAAGCTGAAGATGGGTCTGTGCGAGTATGATTATGTCGTGCTGCCCGATATGGACACCATCGATGCAAACACGGTGGAAGTGCTGAAGGAGTATCTTGCAAACGGCGGAAAGCTCTATGTTGCAGGAAAACTTCCGACGCTGATTGAGGGTGAGGAAGCCGACCTTTCCTTCCTGCAGAGCAATATCACTTTTGAAGATTTGCAGGAAAGCCGCGTTGCGATTGATAAGAAAGACACTTCCGTGCGCTATACGGTGCGTGAGGCGGAATTCGGCGATTTCGTATTTGCGGTCAACCTTTCCATGAAAAAAGAGGTCGATGCCACGCTGCGCATCCGCGCGAAGGGCGCAAAGCTCTTTAATGCCATGGAGCGCAGATATGAACAGCTGCATTTTGTTGCAGACGGAGATTACATCCTTGTTCCGCTGCATTTTGAAACGGGCGAATCGTATATCATCGTAATGGATGACAATGCTGTAAGCTGCGAAAAGGCCGAGAAGGCCGAAACGGGAACAGAGCTTTCGCTGAATGCGAAGATTTTTGACATGACCGAAAACGTGCTCACAGTGGACTATGTACGTCTGTCCTATGACGGCGTGGATTACAGTGAGCTGCTTCCTGTGATGGCGGTATCCGACATCATGCTGCGCGGCAAGACGAACCGCACGATATACCTCAAATACGAATTTGAGGTTGAGGCTGTTCCGGATAAGATTCGCCTGGAACGCGAAAAGATGGGCGCAGTAAAGGCATGGTTTAACGGTGAGGAAGTTCTGTTTGGCGACAGAGGAACGCTGGATAAGTCGTTTGTAACGGAAAGCCTTGCAGGAAAAGTAAAGCAGGGCACAAACGAACTGGTTCTGCAGATTGAGTACTATCAGCCGGAAGTGGTATACGACGTGTTCAACGGTGTGTATTATGAGCATTCCGGTGCTACGGAGAGCGTTCTCAACTGCATGAGCTATGTGACGGATATTGAGGCTGTTTATGTAATGGGCGACTTCGGCGTATATACCGATTCCATTGAAGAGGACGAAGATGGAATGCTGATTACGCCCTGCAGCCACCGCATCGGTAAGGCACAGTATGATGTTGCAATGAACGACCTTGCACAGGCAGGCTATCTGTTCTTTGGCGGTTCCATGACGTTTGAGATTCCCTTTGATGCAAAGGGAGATGAGAAGGAACTGATTGTTGCAGGTCGCCATCCGGTGGCAAAGGTATCTATAAACGGCGGCGAAGAAAAGACGCTGATGTTCGGCAATCGCATGAATGTGGAAGGTATGCTGAAAAATGGTGCAAATACCATGCGTCTGACGCTTATATCCGGCTGCCGCAACATGTATGGTCCTTTCCATCAGCCCGAGGCGGAGCCGCTGGCGACTACGCCGGGTACTTTTGAACGCTATGGCAAGTGGGAAAACTTCAAGTGTCGGGACTATGTTGAACGCTATGCGTTTGCAAGGTTCGGTGTGGATAAAGTGGAACTGAGATAATCCCAAATAAAAAACGCCTTTCGGACGATATGCATCCGGAAGGCGTTTTTTGTGCATGTGAACGCGCTTTGGAAAGAATGAGGGTTTGTGTGTGGGAAGGCGAAAACGCGATCAGAAGGCAAAATTCAGGCTCTGTACAATGCGTACAGAGCCTGAATCGATTATTCTGCTTCGCCGACGTAGCGGATAACATCTTTGGCCATATAGGCGACATCCGCCAGAGCTTCCACGCGGTAGCCTGCTTCCTCCAGCTTCTTTTTGCCGGGCTGGAAGGATTTGCAGATGACGGTACCAATGCCTGCAATCTGTGCGCCTGCTTCTTCAACCAGACGGATGCAGCCAAAGGCGGCTTCGCCGTTTGCAAGAAAATCATCAATCAGCAGAATGCGGTCGCCGGGCGTGATGTATTTGGTCTTAATGGTAAGCATATAAGGACTGTTTTTGGTGAAGGAAAAAACTTCCGTTTCCAGCGTGCCTTCCTGATTGCGGGGCGAAGGATACTTCTTCATGATAACGAGCGGAAGTCCCATTTCCAGCGCAGTCATGGCGGCGGGAGCAATGCCGGAGCTTTCAACGGTTACGATGCGGGTGATGCCGCTGTCGGCAAAAAGACGCTTGAATTCGCGGCCGATTTCGAGCATCAGCTCAGTGTCCACCTGATGGTTGAGAAAAGAGTCGACCAGGAGCACGCGTTCATCCATTGCGCGGCCTTCTGCACGAATACGATCTTCCAAAAGCTTCATCTGCATCACAATCCTTTGGTAAAATATAAAGCTATTATACTATGCGTACGTTAAGATTCATGCGCATTATCAGAGGGACAGGGAAAATGCCGCGGTTTTATTTGCGCATTCAGGAATTTTTATATTCCAGCGAAACGATTTTTTCGTCGCGGTATACACATTCCGCAAAGCGATTTTTTCCGGCGGGCAGGCGGAAGTGAACATCCCACTGACCGGGCCATGCGGGCAAAATACGATCATCATCACCGGACTGAATCAGCATGGATGCAACGCCGAGGATAATGTTGCTGCCGTGATCCTGATCGGGCGTTTCGTCAAAATTCGGTCCCCAGAATGCCGGGAAAATGCACCGCTCATCCACCATGGTTGACTGGCGGATAACGTGGGCGGCAGCTTCGTCCGTAAGACCCAAAAGCGCCGACTGCACCGGATCCTGACTCCATCCGCCTTTATGGCGGAAACGACGCGCAAAGTATGTATCGCGTGCCAAGTCGATATCGGGTTTACCCAGTATGTACTGACCGAACGGGAAAACGGCGTACAGTTCGGGATTTTCCACATTTCGGGTTACGGGATCAACTTTGACCTCACAGGGCGCGAGAACACGTTTTCCGTCTCTGATTTCCGTGGGGAGCTCGGGCAGAGCCTGACGCATTTTGCGGCACAGACTGAGCAATTCTTCGTCCGCGGCGCCGGATTCCATAATTGCTTCGGTCAGTACCGTCAGACCGGAAATGTCCGGCAGGTCATTGAGACAATGCTGCCAGGTTTCCATGCTGGATACGGGAATCATCATCAGCTTTCCGTCCAGTATCTCAAAGTGGTTCATGAAGAACAGGATTACCTGACGGCTGAATTCAAGCGCATCGGGCAGGAAGGCGGTATCGCCCGAAAGAGATACATACCGCATCATCATCCATGCGATTTCCACCATACCGCTGTAATGCCAGCGAATATACGGATTGGGAATTGATCCGGGCTGCGTGCAGACACGATCGGGATTCCGGCGGATTCCGTTTTCATCGGCATAGCCGTAGTTTTCATTGGAATATGTGCCGAAAAAGGTGAAGGTTTCCGGCAGAAGCATGCCATCGTGATTCCAGTATGCACGCGCACGTTCGCGGGATATGGGAATCAGATCGATACACATGCGCAGGAAGGGCTTCATCTGCGCATAATCGCCGCAGGCAAGCAGCGCCCAGTAGACAAGACGCGTATTTTGCAGCCAGTACGGACCGCCCCAGTTGCGCGCATCGTAGTTTCCGGGATGATCGGGCATCTGACCGGCGGTAAAAAGCGATCCGTTGAACTTGATGGGGTATTTGCCGCTTCCGGCGCACAGGTTCATATAGCGCTGATAGAGGAACGCGCGCGATATGTTGAATGCATCCTCGCAGCCGGAGGCAAATACATAGCAGCTTTTCCAGGCGTCCAGCCAGTGTGCCGCATGCAGCGAATGGGAATCCGCTTTTTCAATTCCGTGCTTTTCAATCAGCGCATTCATAGCGGCATGCCATTTTTCGGGCGAGGAGGCGGGCTCCTGAGTCAGTGAAAAGATACTGACGGCAGTTTTTGGCACATTACAGGCACACAATGCTCCATCCGACAGCTGCAAATCTTCCGAATAAGCGGCGCAGCCGAAAACTCGGTGCAGGAGGGGGTCAACCTCTGCCATTGCGTCTTCAAGCTTTTGCAGGTGCATGGTGTACTCATAGCAGCTGCTTTCGTTGAAATGGTACTGGCCCACAATGTGTTCGCCGGAAAAAACAACATCTGCGCTTTCGGGGCAGGGAATCGGCGAATACTGCATGTGATAGTTGCTAGGGTCATCCTTCCATTCGTAGGAACGGTCGCGGTAGTTAAGCGGCGCAAATCGCACGCTGACCGGCTGAGAAAATTCTGCACTCAGGCGCAGACAGGGAGCATTTGCATCCATATACAGGCGAATTTCGGAGGTTTCAGAGCGGATATACAGCGTTGCATCGGCCAGCGAAAAATAAAACTCTGCACCGTCCGCGAACGGATTCGGGGAAACGGAAAGCGTGAACATACCTGTTTTTATAAGGCGGCATGCCTCGCTCCATGCATCGCTTCGCGAAAACAGAAGGCGGAGTGCGCCGTCTTCTTCGATCCATACATTTGCACCGATTTCTCCGTTTCCAAGCGGGATCGACTGGAGACCGTCTTTCATAAATCCGGAATACCGGAAATCATAGATCTTCATGGAGTCGCGCATAGATATCCTCCTTGCGTGTGTTCGTCAAGTGAAAAGTGACGCAAAAGGTCACCCAAAAAGTTAACAGCGTCAACGCCGGGTAAGAAGTAGGAAGTGGATTGCAGGCAAGCATGGCCTGTCCATGCTTGTCTTGGCCGCCGTG
>SVHC01000035.1 GCA_015056055.1 Clostridiales bacterium
TTTTCAAAAACCGGCGTGTCCGTAGGCTTGCCCTGGAAATTATTCAGGAGGGTGCGCTTCATCAAATCGTGCAGCCTGTTGACCATTTCATTGGAACAGCGGAAAGTCGATATGGTTTCCACATCGTTTGCCACGCGATAAAGCACAATGTCATCCGCGGTCAATCCTTCCGGATATCCCGCAATCTGGATGTAGAGGAATCCATGATACGTGAATCGGGGCTCATATTCAAATTCATTTCCGTCGCTAATAACTGTATCGCGCTGCCACGGAATCATTTCCCCGTCTTCGTTTTTCAGAATCGGATCGATTTTCCCGTCATCACCCTTGCGCTCGGCATAGTCAATCACAATCTGCGTATCTTTCGGTGCGCGGATTTTCAGTTTCATCCATCCGGTGATCATCTCCGGCGCGGTGATAAGATACGTTCCATCTTCAAAGCGCGCAATGGATTCCGGCGCGAACTGCGCTATTTTGCGCACAGGCGGCATTTCCTGCCTGCGCAGTTCCCCCTTCGGCGCATCTGCAAGAATAGCGCCTGTCCATACAAAAGCTTCTTCATGGCGGCGTGCATCATAAAGCTCGCCGCGATAAATTTCATTTACAACGATCGGGCCGCTAAGTGTTGCCTGCCAGCTTTCGTCCGAGGAAACAGTCAGCGTTCTTCCGTCCGCAAAGGTAATCACCAGCTCGGCAATCATCCTCGGCGTATCGCGCCAGGGTGCGGTTGCCCAGCTCCATTCCTTCACATCGCTGTTGAAAAATCCGTTGCCCAGTTCCACACGGATTGTGTTTTCGCCCTGTACCAACAGTCTGGAAACATCGAACTCACAGTACAGCGCCGTCTGGGTATAATCGGTGTTCACCGGATTCAAAAAGGAATCGTCCGCAGGCTTTCCGTTGATCTGCGCCGCAAAAAGACCGAGTCCGGAAATAAAGAGCCTTGCTTCCCGGATTTCTCCGGAAAGCAGGAACGTTTTTCGAAAAGTGGGAGCAACACGCTCTTCCGCGCTCATCTGCGCGCCGATCCATGAAGCATTCCATTGCCGCGTTTCATACACACGGGAAAGCATATTTCTCCTCCTTTAGCCAATAATATACTGATACTTGCCGCCCTGTACCTGCGTTTCAATGCCGGGCAGGCGGATATCTGCCGTTGCACCTTCGGGAACTACGATATCCACGATCGTCTTGCCGTTTTCCTTCTTCCATGCGCAGGAAACCGGTCCATTCACCGTCTGAATGCTGCCCTCGGCAAATTCCAGTTCACATTCCACTTCAGGTGCTACGGTAAAACGGCTGAATCCATCGCGGATGTCACGAATACCGAGAATGTGCGAATACATCGCTTCTGCACAGGTTCCCAGGAAATAGTGATTCTGCGAACGTGCGCTGGGTTCCCAGCCTTCCCATGTACTGGTAGCGCCCTTTTCAATCCAGTAACCCCAGCTGGGATAGGTAGTCTGCTTCAGTACTGTGGTGGCTGCATCTGCATAACCTTCGTCAAACAGCACAGGCAGCACGGCGCGCGTACCTACGCAGCCGGTATCCAGATGATAGCCCTTTGCCTCAAAGTCGGCCATCAGATTCTTCACCACGCCGGCTTTCTTATCCTCAGGCACAAGCCCGAAATTCAGCGGTACAAGGTTGGAAGTCTGACGATATTCCGTGCGCTTGCCGATCTGACGCCATTGACCGGTGGTGTAAATCTGCTTTTCCGCGTTGTAGTATTTTGCATTGAAAGCCGCGTATACCTTCTGCGCAGCTGCTGCATATACCTTCGCATCCTCTTCTTCATTCAGCATGCGTGCAATCTTTTCCATCGCCAAGAGCATTGCATAGGCATAAGCTGTGCTGCACAGCGCGCTTCCCTCGGAATTGCCGGCATCGCCAGCTATAAATTCGTCGCCACTGGGAGATACCCAGTCGGAGAAGTCCGGTCCATCCCAGATCCAGTTGCGTCTTTCAAGCAGATCCAGATTCGTCTTGGCATAGACTTTCAGATCCGGATACATCTTGCGTGCAAAATCCGTCTCTCCATAATAGTCGCACAGTTTTTCTACAGCAAATACAAATACGCTGTTCCAAACGATGCAGTTATCTTCGCCCCATTTTGCCGCAGGTACCATGATCGGTACTACGCCGCACTCGCTCTGGCAATCTGCCATCATGTGCACAAAGCAATTCAGGAAGCCGCGCAGATCAAAGTTATAGAATGCGGAAGCCAGCGCAACGTTCAAATCACCCAGCCAGCCGTTCTTTTCCCAAATGGGAGTATCGGTGGGCTTGCCCTGGAAATTGTTGTGCAGGGTGCGGCGCATAATATCATGCAGCTTATTTACCAGTTCATTCGAGCAGCGGAAGCTGGAAATAACGTCCACATCGTTTGCCACGCGGTAAAGAACCATATCATCCGCCGTCAGCTCGCCGGGATAGTTTTCAATCTGGATATACTTATAACCCTTGTAGCTGAACTTCGGCTCATACTCTGCTTCGTTTCCGTCGCTGATATAGGTATCCTGCTGGATATACTCGTTCGGCCACCAGCCGCCGTTGGGTCCTTCGTTCTTGCCGTTGCGCAGAACATGGCCATCCTCTACAAGTGCTTCGCTGTAGGTAATAACCACTTCGGTATCACGCGGCGCATTGATGTGCAGCTTTACCCAGCCTGCGGACATTTCCGGCGAAGTCACGATATACGTACCGTCTGCAAGGCGTTTGATCGCCTCCGGTGCAAACTGTGCCACGCGGCGAATCGGCTGAACATCCTGGCAGCGCAGCTCGCCCTTGGGAGCCTCGGCAGGAATTGCATTTTTCCACGCAAATTCACAGCGGCGTGCATCAAAAATTTCGCCGTTATAGATGCTGTTTCGTACAATGGGACCATCCAGCGTCACGAGCCAGCTTTCGTCTGAAGTGATCGTTTCCTGTCTGCCATCGGCATACGTGATCACCAGATCCAGAATCATCTTCGGCACAGAGCGCCACGGCGCAGTGTCCCACTTCCACACATCCGTGGGCTCATTATAGAATCCGCAGCCCAGTTCAACGGTGATTGCATTTTCGCCATTGTTCAAGAATGCCGCTGCATCGAATTCACGGTACAGCGCAGTCTGGCAGTAGTGCGTGTTTGCGGGGTTCAGAACAGAATCATCCGGCAGATTGCCGTTGATCTTCAGCTCAAAGTATCCAAGGCCGCTTACAAAAATCTTTGCATCCTTGATCTCGCCGGAAATCGTGAAATCCTTTTTGAAAATCGGAGCCATGCGATCTTCCAGCGTCATCTCTGCACAGATCCATTTGCCTGCCCATTCACGGGTGGTATAAAGTTTGCTTCCCATACCAATTCCTCCTATACCATACAATGTATTGATTTTTACATCCACTGATTGATTCATTGATTTCTGCAAAACCATATTATTTGATTTTACACATTACACTGCTATTGTAGCAAACTTCTATCCCGCATTCAAGATTTTTGCGTACAAAAATTGCGGCGTTCCTCATTTATCCGTCGGAACGCCGCAATTTCTCTTTTATCTTTTTAGCCCTTTACCAATTCATTTGCGCAGCGGTTGAAGTTTGCAATAACTTCGTCCTTATCCAGCGTCATGAATTCTCCGTTGCGATAGAGAACCTTTCCGTCTACCATCGTGAGGCATACGTTCAGTCCTTCTGCTGCATAGGCGATCATCTCCGCAATATCAAAGCGCGGGAAAAGATTCTCCGCCTTCGGGTCAAGCAGAATCAGGTCCGCCTTCATTCCCTCTTCCAGCCTGCCGACATCCGTAAAGCCCAGCGCCTTCGCGCCTGCCCAGGTTGCCATCTCGATCGCTTCCTGTGCGGGGACAGCAGTTGCCTCCTGCCATGCAGCCTTTGCAAGCCATGCAGCTGTGCGCATTTCCGTAAACATATTGAGCGTATTGTTGCTGCAGGGACCGTCATTTCCGATGGCTACGTTCACGCCAGCGCGGCGCAGCTCGGGAATCTTTGCAAATCCACTTGCCAGCTTCAGGTTGCTGCCCGGGCAATGGGAAACATTCACGCCGCGATTTGCGAGAATCGCAATATCCTCATCAGAAAGATGCACACAATGTGCAGCGATACAGGGCACGTCAAACGCGCCCAGCTGCTCATAGTATTTTACGGGAGATACGCCATGGCGCTCGATGCATCCTGCAACTTCGCCCGCCGTTTCGGAAATATGCACATGGATGCCGGTATTATCCTTGCGTGCGGTTTCAATAATCGCACGGTTGAGTTCCGGCGTGGTGGTATATTCAGCATGCGGAGAATGGTACACACGGATGCGTCCGTCTCCTGCGCCGTTGAACTCATTGAACAGAGCTTTGGACTCATCCAGCTTTGCAATGCTCGTCAGGCTGCGCACAAGGTTGGCGCGCATTCCGGTATCGATAACCGCCTTTGCCACGGACGGCATGAAGAAATACATATCCGCAAAACAGGTAGTACCGCGGCGAATCATCTCCATAATAGAGAGCATGGAACCCCAGTACACGCGTTCATCCGTAAGCCTGTCCTCAATCGGGAAAACGACGTTCAGCCAGTCCATCAGAGGAAGTCCCGCGCCCACGCCACGCATCAGCGACATGGCGATATGGGTATGCGCATTTACAAGACCCGGCATGCAGATACCACCCTGCGCATCAATGACTTCGTCCGCCTCAAAGGGCTTCATTGCGCCTGCATAGGCAATGCGGTTGCCGTCTACCAGAACAAGACCGTCTTCATACGTCTCCCTGCCGGTATACAGCGCGCAGTTTTTTATTGCGGTCAGCATGCTTCAGAGCCCTCCAGGTATTCTTTCTGCTCTTCCGTAAGCGTATCCATGCCAAAGCCCATGGACTCCAGCTTCATGCGTGCAACCATCTCATCCAGTTCCTGCGGAACATCGATAGCCTGTGCGGGCATATCGCGATGCTTTGCGACGTATTCACAGGAAAGTGCCTGAATCGCAAAGCTGGTATCCATAATTTCTGCCGGATGACCGTCACCGGAGGCAAGGTTTACAAGCCTGCCCTGCGCCAGAAGGTCAACATGCTTTCCGTTGGAAAGGGTAAAGCGTTCAATATTGTTGCGTGCCTCGCGGCATTCCACCGCTTCCCTGCGCAGACCGGCGACATCGATTTCCACATCGAAGTGACCGGCGTTCATCAGGAGCGCGCCTTCCTTCATCTGCATCATGTGCTCCATGGTGATAACATCCTTACAGCCGGTAACGGTTACGAACATATCGCCAACCTTTGCAGCCTGCGCCATGGGCATAACTTCGCAGCCATCCATAGCAGCCTCAACAGCACGCACAGGGTCAACTTCGCACACAGCAACACGGGCGCCCATGCCCTTTGCGCGCATGGCGCAGCCCTTGCCGCACCAGCCGTAACCGGCAACAACAACGAGCTTGCCTGCAACGATCAGGTTTGTGGTACGCATGATACCATCCCATACGGACTGACCCGTGCCGTAGCGGTTGTCAAACAGATACTTCATCTGTGCATCGTTTACGCATACAACAGGATAATTGAGCTTGCCTTCCGCAGCGCGTGCGCGCAGACGGCGAACGCCGGTGGTGGTCTCTTCACAGCCACCCATTACGTTCACGGCAAGGTCAGTTCTTTCCTCATGCAGAATCTGCGTGAGGTCACCGCCGTCGTCGATTACGATATGCGGCTTGCATTCCAGCGTCTTTACCAGGTGATCATGGTATTCCTCGCTCGTCACGCCGTGTACGGCAAATACTTCGACGCCCATCTCCGCAAGACCCGCAGCCACGTCATCCTGCGTGGAAAGCGGATTACAGCCGGTAGCATAAACCTCTGCGCCCGCTTCCTTCAGAAGAAGTGCAAGGCGTGCGGTTTTCGCTTCCATGTGGATGGACATTGCGATTTTCAGGCCCGCAAAAGGCTTTTCGACGGAAAGACGCTCTTCCAGCTTTTCCAGAATCGGCATATGGGCGCGAACCCATGCAATCTTATCTTTTCCGGACGGCGCGAGCGCCGCATTTGCAACTATGCTCATATTTCAACACTCCTCATTATTGCAACCGCCTGCGCACTGATACCAAGCCCCTCGCCCTCAAAGCCCAGCTTTTCGGTTGTAGTCGCCTTGATATTCACGCGCGACGCGTCTACTCCTGTGTAATAGGCCACATTTGCACGCATTTCTTCCATAAAAAAAGCAAGTTTCGGCCGTTGTGCCACGATGGTCACATCGCAGTTTCCCAGAATATATCCCTTTTCGCGTGCAAGCCGCACGACATGTGAAAGCAGCTTCGTGGATTCAATTCCTTTGTACTGTTCATCCGAATCCGGGAAATGCCTGCCGATATCACCCTCGCCGATAGCGCCAAGCATGGCATCCATCAGCGCATGCAGAGCAACGTCCGCATCCGAGTGGCCCAGAAGACCCTTTTCATAAGGAATCTTCACCCCGCAAAGCACGAGATCCCGCCCTTCCACCAGACGGTGAACATCATATCCCGTGCCAATGCGCATGTCGCCGCGCGCAAAATCACGTTTGTATGTAAGCTTCACGTTTTCCCTCGCTCCATCGGCAAGTACAAGCGTTGCGCTGCCGAAAGTTCTTTCGTACAAAGATGCATCATCCGTACCTGCATAGCCCTGCTCAATGGCTTCCATATGCGCACGCATGATTTCATTCAGGCGAAAGGACTGCGGCGTCTGCACAGCGCGCAGAGATGCTCTGTCCGGCGTAGCCACAGCGCGACCGTTTTCCATCTGTTTGATAGTATCTGTCACTTCCGTGGAAATAATACCGCTTCCGGTTTCTTCCGCTGCCTTCAGCGTTTCGGCAAACAGATTTTCTTTTGCAAACGGACGCGCCGCGTCATGAATCGCTACCAGTTCAACGTCCTCAGGAATTACTCTGAGTCCCGCGAACACCGATTCCTGCCGCGTTTTTCCGCCCGCAACCACGCTTTTTACCAGTGCGCATTTGCCTTCGCGCTCCGCGATTGCGTTATACGTCAGAAATCCATCCTTTGAAAGCACCACCACGATGCCTTCAAACAACCCGGATTTTTCCAGCGTATCCAGGCATCTTGAAAGCGGCGTGCGCCCTTCCAGCGGATAGAATACCTTGTTAACAGGAAGGCCTGCTCTTTCGCCCTGCCCTGCGGCAACAAGCACCGCCCAGGCGCGCATCACGGCAGAATGCGGTACATGCCCGCCGCGTCCGACTTGAGCGCATGCTCGGAAAGTGATACAACCTCGTATCGCGTCATTCTTTCACCAAAGCGCACTTCGATGATATCGCCCACGCGCACATCGGCGGAGGGTTTTGCCTCCTTGCCGTTGAGAGTCACATGTCCGGTATCGGCCGCATCGTTCGCAACGCTGCGGCGCTTGATGATGCGCGAAACCTTCAGGTATTTATCAAGCCGCATGGACGTAGTTTCGCGCGGCTGTTCCTGCTGATTTTTCTGTCCTCTTCCCATATTTCCTCCATGCAGAACCTGTTCGTACCGTCACAGATTGCAATTGCAAAAAAGGCCGCCGGGCAGGCAATTTGCCCGTCGCGACGACCCTTCGTCAAGCATTACTCTTCGATTGCGCTCTTGAACGTCTTGCCCACCTTGAAGGAGGGAGTCTTGGAAGCAGCAATTTCGATCGTCTCACCGGTTGCAGGGTTGCGGCCTGCACGGGCAGGACGTTCCTTTACTTCGAAAGTACCGAATCCAATGATCTGAACGCTTTCGCCAGCCTTGAGGGTTTCGGTCACGGTTTCAACAAATGCATCAAACATTTCGGTAGCAGCCTTGCGGCTGGTATTGGTCTTTTCAGCAATTTTGGCGATCATTTCCGACTTATTCATGGTTGCATTCCTCCAAAATCTTCTAAATTCGCGCTAACATGATACTTTTCTGCATGTATATATGTTTTTCCTGCGTCACGCAAAAATATTACATAGTCTTTTTTACCCGGTTCCAGTATTCGTCCATTTCCGCAAGGGTCATATCGGCAAGGGTGCCGCGGTCTGCGAGAATCATTTCCTCCATCTTTGCGAATCTGTCGATAAACTTCTTCGTAGCGCCGCCGAGCGCAAATTCCGGGTCGACCTTGGCCAGGCGAGCCACATTCACCGCAGCAAAGAAAAGATCTCCTATCTCTTCCTCCACGCCGCTTGCATCCCTGATAGCCTGTGCCACTTCATTGGCTTCCTCATGCACTTTTTCAAGCGCCGCAAGCGCGCTGTCCCAATCGAAATTGACCATCGCGGCCTTTTTCTGCACTTTGCGTGCTCTTTCGGTTGCAGGCAAGGCGCGCGTAACGGTGCGCATTGTCTCGGCAATCGTTTCCTGTTTCTTTTCCTTCTTTTTCTGCTGCTCCCACAGGCGCAGAACCTCATCGCTGTCAGAGGCGCTCAAATCCCCAAACACATGCGGATGGCGGAAAATCAGCTTGGAACAAATTGCTGTCGTTACATCGCTGATTTCAAATTCGCCATGTTCCTTGCCGATCTGTGCATGCATCACTACCTGCAAAAGCACATCGCCCAGTTCGTCATACAATGCATCGATGTCGTCATCGTTAATGGCATCGATGACCTCGTATGCCTCTTCCAGAAGGTCGGCACGCATGCGCTCATGCGTCTGCTCACGGTCCCACGGGCAGCCGTCCGGCGCACGCAGGCGTGCAACAATTTCAGCCAGATGCATGAAATCGTATCTTTCCAGCTGCTTGATATTCTCTTCCTTCGATACATACGCAGCCGCACGATGGCTATATTCCTTCATGCGATCCAGATCTTCAAGTTCTATGTGGGCAATATTGCCATCGGGCTTCAGGAAATCCACCTTCGTCTGCGCAGGATACGCTTCCATCAGTCTGAGTTTCAATTCGCTGGCAAGCTCACGGGAATCGATCTCGCGAATCAGGCAATCCACATGTGCAGAAGGCGAAATCGTCTCCCATTCGCACGCTGCGGCACACATCGTCTCCTCGCCTGCATTTACAAGCAATGCTCCTTCGGGAGCGGGTCCTGCAATACATTTGGCTCCGCATGCTTCTGCCACAGCCTTTGCCGTTTCGTCACGCAGGTCAGCCACGCCGTATACAGCTTCCTCTGCAGCAAGTACCGCCTCCGCAGCACGTTCGTTCAGCTCATCAAAATCTTCACATTCGTCGTAAAGATAGTCCAGCGTTTCAAATGCGATTCCTTCTTTTTCAAGCCACTGTGCCGCGCCCATGCGCTGCGTACGCAGAATCACGCGCCGACCGCTTTTCAATTCTTTTATCGCGCGCAGGGTAAGATCATCTTCTTCCCAACCCAGCGCAACAATCGTTATCTTTTGCATACTGCCTCCATGTATATGTGAAAATCGGTCCGGAGGCGACATTCCCCGCCGCCTCCGGTGAAATTTTTTACTGTTCCATCTGTCTGCCGACAATTACGGCAGTTGTTTCCGCTACCTTCTGATCGGTATAACTCATCTTGGCGCCGCCCTCTCTTGAGAGGAGCATCAATCCACCGATGATTTCGCCGTCCGCCAGAATCGGAACGATCACCTGCGCCGTATATCCTGCCATGGAATCTTCGCCCGTAATGTCTACAAGCCTTGCTCCCTCGGCAGTATTTTTGATCACAGTCTGCCGATTCTGCAGAATGGTTTCCATTTCGTTGCTCAGCGGCTTTTCCAGCATTTCGCGTTTCGGCGCGCCGGAAGCTGAAACAATTGCATCCCTGTCGCTGATGCAGACGATATGTCCAAGCGTTCTGTGAAGGGAATCCGTATAATCCTTTGCAATCGTTGCAATCTCACCAATGGGAGAATACTTTTTGAGCACGACCTCGCCGTCATGGTCGGTATAAATTTCCAACGGATCGCCCTCGCGGATACGCAGTGTTCTGCGGATTTCCTTCGGGATCACCACGCGGCCCAGTTCATCAATCCGGCGCACGATACCTGTTGCTTTCATATGGATCTCTCCTTACGTTCATCTCATGCCTGCTGGTTTCAGACGATCCTATTGTTCGCAAACAGGGGCAAAATATGCAAGTGCGCCTTTTGGAATCCCAGTCAACAATTTCCTGCCGTTTCAGAACAGCAGCTCAAACGACACTTTTCCTTCCGGTGCGCATGCGAAATTCACGTAGGCAGACTCGCCGACATATTCCGTTTCAAAAGGCGTATCTTCCCCGTTCAAAAGAAGCGTACGGCACTTTTTCCCCTTCGGCAGAAGAATGTGCGCCGCAATCTTTTTGGCAGGAGATTCCACATCATATCGCATACCTTCGTCAGTCAGAATATAGCGAACATCCACCTTCTTTTGAGATGCTTCATATCCCGTCAGATAGCGCAGCTCCGTGTAATCCGTAACCGGAAATTTGGGTGCAAACAAAATCTCATCATAGTTTACACCGATATCATTGATGCCCGCAAGTCCTTCATCAACCGCGCTGACAAACGCCGCCGCGCCCCATGCGCTCGGGCCACCCTCCGGCTGCGGTCTGGAATCCGGGTAGTACAGGAAATAGGCCGTTCCGTCGCGTTCCACAAGCTTCATAAATCGGCTTACAATATCCCATCCATACTCTTCGTATCCGTTGTTGAAAGCAGCCTTCGCCAGTTCGCCCGCAGTAAAGGGAGAAATCGCGCCGTTTACATATGTGCCAACGTCGAACGCAAAGAACTTTTCGTACGGCGGGTCAATAGAGAACCATTCCGCAAAAAGTTTCGTCGTTTCCTTGCGGCGGAGATATTCTGCAATAATCTTTCTGGACTCTTCCGTATTCGTCAGCCCGCGATTGATGTCATACGGATTGGAAAGGGACAGGCGTTCCGCCTCTTTATCATCCAGTCCTGCGTGACCCAGATGCAGCTGATGGATGAAGAAATTTCCGTTCCAAAGATGCTTGAAAATATTTTCCCTCAGCTCTGCGGCGCGCGTTTCCCACTGCGCAGCCTTTTCTTCGTTTCCGAGTCTGCGGTTCAGCCATGCAAGCTGATTCATTGCCTGATATACGCCGGAATTGTCACCGTGCATAATGGACATGGGCGTATGTTCTTCAATTCTGCGATTGTTTCCCGCATCCGGCAGATAGGTAAAATCCCAGGTGTCAATGGTAAACGGACGCTTTACAAGTCCATGTTCCTTGTCCCAGCGTTTTTCATCGGAAGTAATGTAATCAATGCCCTTTTCCAGCTTCGGCAGTACTTTGCGAAGCCATTCGTTATCTCCGGTGGTCTTATAAAGATAGACTGCACCCTCTACAACGATGTATTCAATATCCGCTTCCAGTTCAAGACGCACGAGAGCAAGATTGTCCTCGGGATACATCACATAGCAATCCTCGTTTACAAAGGACCAGTGCTCGTCATCCATCTGCTTGATCAGCTCATAGAACTGCCCGTCCTCACGCTGCGTATCAATGATAAAATTCAGGAAGGAATCCAGATTATACTCCCAGTGGCGCATTGCCTTCATCACGTGAACATGATCACGGATCCAGTTTTTGTTCACCGCAAGAATTTTTCCGTCAACAAATACCAGCGAACGATCACTGTAGATATTGTTTCTCAAATCATACATAAAGAGTCCAAGTTTCGGATCCTTTGTTGTAAGAACGGAAGGAAAACTCAGTTCTTTGTTATTGTAGGTTCCGTTATGACGCCCTTCAATATTCATGGCAGGCAGCTTGTGTTTGAACTCAATCATGCCCGTTCCCCTTTCTCACTCTGTAAGAGTCCGTCAGATGCCCGAACTTTTATCCCACCAGCACCTTGTCCTCAGGATAGCGCAGTTTCTCGCCGCCGCGCGCCTGTTTTCTGGCCAGCGCCAGTGCCAGTGTCAGCGGGCCTACGCGTCCGATAAACATGGAAATCATCAGCACAATGTGCGCAAACCGACCAAATACCGGCGTACCCGCACTTGTCACGCCGGCCGTTGCAAAGGCCGAAAAAACCTCAAATACAATGTCAATAAAATCCGTTCCGGGCTCCGCAATCGTCAGCAGAAAAATATCTGCCGCTACAATGGTAAACGAAATCATTGCGATCACCACAGCACGCTGAATCAACGCACGCGGCATGGTACGCCTGAAAATCACGCATTCTTCGCGCCCGCAGGCAACGCTATATACAAGCAGCCCAAGCAATGCAATCGTCGTTACCTTTACACCGCCGCCCGTAGACGCCGGTGCCGCGCCAATAAACATCCATATACTGGAAAGGAACTTTGTTCCCGTATGCATGGCGCCCAGGTCAACGGTATTAAATCCCGCCGTACGCATCGTAATCGACTGAAAAAACGCAGCCTGAATCTTTTCAAGCGGATTGAGATTGCCAAGCGTATCCGGGTTAACCCACTCCAGCGCTGCCATAAACGCTGCACCAAGCACAATCAAAGCCGCCGACGCAATCAGTACCAGACGCGTGTGCACCTTCATTTTACGGAAAGAACCCCTGCATGCAAACATGTCGCGCCATACGCCAAAGCCAAGACCGCCCGACACGATCAGCGCCATCACCGTGAAATTCACCAGCGGGTCCGCACAGTACGATGTCAGACTGGAATAGTTGCCCATCAAATCAAACCCCGCATTGCAGAATGCGGAAACGGCATGGAACACCGAATAAAACAAACCTTTTCCCCAGCCAAACTGAGGAACAAATCGAAACGCCAGCAAAGCTGCGCCGACGCCTTCGAATGCAAAGGTCATTCCCGCGACCCAGCGAATCAGCCGTACCATGCCGCTGGGCCCGCTTTCACTCATACTTTCCTGAATCACCAAACGCTCACGCAGGGTAATGCGTTTTCCTGCCAGCATAAACAGCAGCGTGGCAATCGTCATAAATCCCAGACCGCCCGTCTGAATCAGCGCAAGCAAAACCCCGTGACCGAATGAGGAAAACGTAGTTCCCGTATCAACGACCACAAGCCCCGTGACACATACGGAGCTTGTGGCAGTAAAAAGCGCATTAAAATATCCTATACTTTCCCCTGTCCGGGAGGCTATCGGAAGCGCAAGCAACACGCTTCCCAGCAAAATCACCGCTGCGAAGCCCAGCGAAATAATCCGCGTGGTGTTCGGCTGTTTCAAAGCAATGACCTGCCTTTCACAATACGCAGCAAATTACAGAACACGCAGCACAGCGCCTGCATCGGGGCCGAATTTCTCTGCTGCTTCTTCGCGCGTTACATTGTCAAGACGAACAAATTCGCCATTCACTCGTGCACAGAAGGAACCCTTTGCATTTTCGGCATCAAACGATGCGCCCGCTGCCGCCTTGTTGCCGGTTGCCTTCGGATTGCGTGCAATCTGCACAACATCACCGACTACGGCGCTTGCCGTAGGCAGAGAGCCTGCGCCGCGGCCATAGAACATAACATCGCCAACAGCTTCACCGGTAACACAAATGGCATTGAATACGTCGCGTGCTGCGCAAACCGGATGATTTGCCGGAAGCAGAGTCGGAGATACCCAACCGGTCCAGCCGTTTTCAGTACGCTCACCATGGGCAATCAGCTTGATTTCCATGCCCATCTTTCCGGCAAGCTCAACATCCTCATAAGCAACGCGAGAGATACCCTCAAAAGGAATCTTCGCATCGTCGTCAAATCGGGCGCCAAAGCAGGCATTACCCAGAATGGCAAGCTTGCGGCGTGCATCCCATCCGTCAATATCCGCAGAGGGGTCCGCTTCCAGATAGCCCAGGGAGCGTGCCTCGCCCAGCGCAGCGGGGAAGCTTGCGTTTGCTTCCTTCATGCGGGTAAGGATATAGTTGGTGGTGCCGTTAACAATGCCGGTAACAGCCTTGATGGGGCTTGCCAGAAGCAGTTCATAAATCGGGAACAGTACCGGAATACCGCCGCCAACAGCTGCTTCGTACAGATAGCGCACGCCCTTTTCCGCTGCAAGCGGGAGCAGAGTATCGCCATGGGTTGCAACCAGTTCCTTGTTGCTGGTTACAACATTCTTGCCGGCTTCCAGTGCACGACGGGTATATTCGTATGCAATGCGGGCGCCGCCGATGGTTTCCACCACGAGGCGAACATCCGTATCCGCGAGAACCTCGTCAAAGTTCTTCGTCAGTTTTACGCCCTCAGGTACTTTTACGTCCTGAATATCCACGACATATTTCAGGCAGATTTCCTCGCCAGTTGCATCGGAAAGACGCTTTGCCTGCTCGGAAAGAATGGTTCCGACGCCGGAGCCTACGATGCCGTAACCCAAAATTGCAATACCAAACATACCTACCACTCCATCATTCGTTCTATTTTTATCCGATCCATGTAAGCGCATACGCTTTGCACATCCGGCACACAGGTGCCTTCGCCTTCCACGCATGCACTTGCACAGGCTGATGCATATTTAAGCGCATCTCCACCCGTTTCGCCGCGTGCGACAGCTGCAAGATATCCCGAAAGCATCGCATCGCCCGCACCCACAGTAGAGCGCACATTCAGCTTCACAGGGAGTGCACGCCATGCACCGCGCGCGTCGGCAAGAATCGCGCCGTCCGCACCCATGGAAGCAATTACAGTGGAAACACCGCTGTCCACCACAGCCTTTGCCTTTTCCAGAGCTGCGCCGCTGTCATGCAATACAGACAGCTCCTTTTCATTGCATTTCAAAACCGCAGGCTTTGCACGCACGCCGCAAAGAAGCGCCTCGCCATCCGCATCCAGCGCACACGGGGAATCCACAGCCGAAATTACGCCTTCATAGAAATCCGCGTCCGCACCTTTGGGAAGGGAACCCGTCAGAACAACAAAGCGCGCTTTTTTTGCCAGATTTACAATACGCTCTTTTGCCGACAGCAATTCCTGAGCGGAAACCAAAGGGCTTGCAGCATTGATCTCCGTGATCTCACCCTTCTGCGCATCAAACACCTTGATATTCCTGCGCACACTTCCCGGCAATGTAAGAAAGTCCGCCTTCACACCGCTTTTTTCCAGCGCGTCGTAAAAAAGGCCGCTTCCTTCCTGCCACAGAAAACCGGTGCAAATCACGCCTGCCGCCCCCAAGCCTTTCAGCGCACGGGCAACGTTGATTCCCTTGCCGCCTGCATCCTCCAGCACCGTATGGGCACGATTGGTTCCGCCGGGAACAAAGGCATTTATATGCATAGTCACATCAATGCTGGGATTCATGGAAGCAATAAGCAGATATTTCTCCGCGTCCATTTATTTCTCCTTCTTAAAAACCGCCATTTGATACATAAAAATGCCGGCAGCCACCGCAGCATTCAAAGATTCTGCCTTTCCAAGCATGGGAATGCGCAATTTTACATCCGCAAGCGCCATTACCTCGGGCGATATGCCACGCGCTTCGCTTCCCACGATCAAGATTGCTTTTTCGCCCGCATCAATCCTTTCGCGGAAATCCGTTCCGTCAAGCGCGGATGCAACGATCCTGTATCCCTGTGCCTTTTTTGCCAGAAGCATTTCCACCATGTTGCCGCATTTTACCGGAACTCGGAAAGCGGAACCCATTGCCGAACGCTGCACCTTCTGCGAAAACGGATCGGCACTTCCTTCGCCCACAAGCAAGCCGCCGAATCCCGCGGCATCCGCAGTGCGCCAGATGGTGCCCACATTGCCGGGATCCTGCACTCCGTCCAGCGCAACAAGCATCCCCTCCGGCATTCCGGATGCCGGAAGCGCAAACGAAGCAACCACACCCTGCGGCGTTTTTGTATCGCAAACGGCCTCAATCACGCGCAGAGGTGCCGCATATACATTTGCGCCTGCATCCTCCATCAGCTGCGCAACAGGTGCATATTTTTCCCATTTCTGTGCATCTACAAGCACGTCATAAACTTTAAGGCCGCTCTCTGCCGCCTCGCGAATCATCTTTTCGCCTTCCACCAGCATGCGCATCTGGCTTTGCCTGGCGCGGCTTTCGCGCAGTTCACGCATCGCCTTTACGACCGGATTCTGATTTGATGTAATTTCCCGCACGGATACGCCCTCCTTACTTCGTCAGAATGTATTCCGTCAATGCATCCGCACTGTCAAAAAGTTTCTCTGCCCCGGCGCAGAGCAAATCTTCACGGTCACGGAAGCCCCACGTCACAAACGCTCCGTCAAGCCCAGCCTGCACGGCAGTCTCTACATCCACATCCGAATCGCCGACATACAGCGTCTGGGAAGCGCTTGCATTCATCTCTTCCAGAACCATATTGCACCCCACCGGCGAAGGCTTTTTCGGCACACGTTCGCTTTCGCCCACGCATGCATCCACCATGCCTTCAAAATGCGCACCGCAAAGCAGGCGCACCGCCGCATCAAATTTATTGGAGCAGACACCGATTTTTATGTCCGCCGCCTTCAGTTTTGCCATCATTTCCATTACACCCGGATAAGGGCAGGTGTATATATTCACATTCTCCCTGTAATGCGTCTTGAAAACAGTCACACAGTCGAGAATCTTCTCCTCCGCCTCGCCGGGAAGTGCACGTTCGAACAGCACTTTCGCGCCGCTGCCGATAAAGGAACGAACTTCTTCCCTTGTGCGCGAAGGGTATCCGTATTTTTCCAGCGCAAAATTCACGCTGGTCTGCAAATCGCTGAGCGTATCCAGAATGGTGCCGTCCAGGTCAAAAATAACCGCCTTGTAACCCATATTTGCATCCTCCTGTTGTATCCTTATAAGCATACCAAATTGTGGCGAAATTCTCCCATTTCTGCCGCGAATTTTTTTGTTAAATTCCTTTCTTTTTCCAATTGTCAAGCATGCAAAAGTATGATAGAATATAATGAATGTAATTGTGCGCATTTTTGCGCCGATCTGATTTTTTCTCAATCGCAAAAGGAAGTGTTCTGATTTGCTGTCAACGCTGGTTCAGGACCGCCGCGCACTGCACCGTATTCCGGAAATTGGGTACAATTTGCCCAAAACGCGCGCATATATCAAAAGCATTGTCCTCCCCCTGCAGCCGGATGAAATGCGCGAGGTTGCAGGCGGGCTCATCTTTATTTTCCGGGCACCATCTCCCGCAAAAGATTGCATCGCTTTCCGCGCAGATATGGACGCTCTTGAGATTCAGGAAAATACCGGCCTTGATTTCGCCTCCGAACACCCCGGCTGTATGCACGCCTGCGGACATGATGGGCACATGGCCAATCTCCTCTGTCTTGCGCGAATTGTCGTAAATCGCAAGCAAGCCGGTACGCTCGACCGCGACGTAGTATTTGTCTTTCAGCCCGCCGAGGAATCGGTAGGCGGCGCGCTAAAAATGATTCAGGCAGGGGCGTTCGCAGAGCTGACTATTTCCGAAATTTACGGCATGCACGTCATGCCCCAGTTTCCCAAAGAGCGCATCGGAATATGCGAGGGCGCACAGATGGCAATGGTCGTCTGCATGGATATCTCTATCCGTGGCGTATCCGGGCACGGTGCGCAGCCGCACAACGCCTGTGACGCAGTTTTCGCCATGGCGCATTTCATCAGCAATGTGCAGACACTCATAAAGCATCGAATCAATACCTTTGACCCATCCATTCTGAGCATCGGAAAGGTTCGCGCAGGCGATGCACGGAATATTGTATCCGACTGGGCCTATCTGGAGTGTACCACCCGTGCGTTCAGTCCGAAAGTTTCCGCCGAAATCACGGAAATGATCCGAAACTGCCTGCAGGCGACCGATCTTATGTTCGGCACTACGAGTGAGATCATTCCCTCCACCGAATATCCCGCAGTAATCAATTCACCGAAGGAAACGCAAAAGGTCATCCGTCTGGCCGGGAAACGCTATCTTCCCGTGGAGGCCATGACCATTGCGGAGGACTTCTCGGAATATCAGAAAATTATGCCCGGCGCATTTTTCTTTACCGGGACCGGAGACGAAACCCATTCCGCGCCGCTGCACAGCAGCAAATTTGATTTTGACGAAAGCGCGCTTTTACCGGCGCTTGAGCTTTTCACCGCACTACTTGATGATTAGGAGGCTTTCCCATGAGCAACATTTTCAACCGATTTTTTTATGGCAAATCCGGTAAAGCGGATTATACCGAAGCAAACATGCCGAAAAACCGCTGGGAGCTTTTCTGGCAAACCTTCCGCAATCACTCCTCCGGCATTGTCGGCATGAATCTTATCTATGTTCTGTTCCTTCTGCCCGCAATCATCTGGACTGCCATCAACCTTCTGGGAGTTCTGAATGCTCTTTCCGGCGTGGGTGAAACCATGGCCTCCGCTACGGAAATTTCTTCCGAAAGCGCGCAGACGGTCTACTCCGCGCTTATGGGCTATATGACCACCTATCTTCTGGGCATGATTCCCTGTCTGGCTCTCGCAGGCGTCGGTTCTACCGGTCAGATGTACGTTCTGCGCAATTGGGCGCGTGACGACCATTCCTTTGTTGTCAGCGATTTCAAAGACGCTGTGTCCTCCAACTGGAAAATGGGCCTGCTCACCGGCATTCTCAACGGTGCTTCCCTCTTCCTTGCTTTCATTGGTGTACGTGTATATGGCTCGCTTACCAACAATTCGCTTTTCTACGTCGTGCCGCAGATGATCGTTCTGGTCTGCCTGGCTGTCTGGTGGATGGTCAATATGATCATTTTCCCGATGATGGTCACCTACGACATGAAGTTTACGCAGATCATCCGAAACTGCGTAATTGTAGTTCTCGCCCGTCTCCCCTGGTCCATTCTGTTCCTTCTGCTTTCCTTTGTGCCGCTGGGCATTCTTTGGGTATGCGTCAGCGAGTTTGGTTTCGGAGCTATCATCGTCGGCGTGCTTTACTATCTGCTGTTCGGTTTCGGTCTGAATGGTCTCATCTATGCTTCCTATGCAAACTCCTGCTTTGACTGCTACATCAATCCCCGTCTGGACGGCGTAGAACTCAACAAGGGTCTGCGTCCGAAGGATTATGATCTTGATGACGACGAAGAAGAGGAACAGAACAACACTGCAGGCGGTTCCCGCAATGGCTGAGTACGAATCGTTTGCCGCAGTTTATGACCGCCTGATGGACGATTTTGATTATCCCAAATGGGCGGAATACTATCTCTCCCTTCTTAAAAATGCCGGTGCAAAGTCAGACTATATCGTCGAATGCGGCTGCGGCACAGGCTCCTTAAGTGTGGAATTCGCACGGCGCGGAAGCCGTGTCCTGGGAATCGACAAATCCGGCGACATGCTGGAAATCGCCGCTTCCCGTGCTCGCACTTCCGGCGTAAAGCTGATGCTCGCCAATCAGGATATGACGCAGCTTACCGTCGGTCGGCGCGCGGATGCAGTGCTTGCAACCTGCGATGCAGTAAATTACCTGACCACGCCCGCTGCCGTTTCCGCATTTTTCAAAAGCGCATACGCTGCACTCAGACCGGGCGGCGTTCTGGCATTCGATGTTTCGTCGCCGCACAAACTGGAAAATGTGATCGGCAACGCTCCCTTCTTTGAGGAGCGTGACGATATTGTCTATCTCTGGAAAAATTCGCTGGATCCGGATTCGCATGTGCTGTGCATGGAACTCACCTTCTTTGTGCAGGAAGAAGGCGGTCTGTACCGCCGTTTCGAAGAAACGCATCGCCAGCGTGCTCACCGCGCAGATGAACTCTGCGCATTGCTTGCCGAGGCAGGCTTCACCGATATTCACACATATGGCGACAGAACCTTCGACGCCCCCGGCGAAGAAGAGCTGCGCATTCACATTACTGCCAAAAAATAATGAGGTGTATTTATGGACGGATTGCTCCGCATTTCTCTTCTTGAGGGCCAGGCCCGCGCATTTCTGATCGACAGCACCGCGCTAACCGAAGAAGCACGCAAAATTCATGACCTTTCCCACACGGCTACCGCCGCGCTCGGAAGGCTTCTGACCGGAACCGCAATCATGGGTTCCATGCTGAAAAACAAAAACGATTCCGTAACCGTATCCATCCGTGGCGGCGGTGAAATGGGTCTTTTGCTGGCAGTCGGTCAGTCCGACGGCAGCGTAAAGGGCTATGTGGAACATCCCGAAGTTGATCCCGAACGCCGCAACGGCAAGCTGAATGTCGGCGGTGCAGTCGGAAAGAACGGTATGCTCACCGTAGTTAAGGATATGGGTCTGCGCGAACCCTATGTAGGTCAGGTACATCTGGTCAGCGGCGAAATCGCCGAAGACTTCGCCATGTATTTTACCGCCAGCGAGCAGACTCCCTCCCTGGTATCCCTCGGCGTACTCGTCGCACGCGAAGTAATCGCTGCCGGCGGTCTTCTGATTCAGCTCATGCCCGGCGCATCCGAAGCTGCAATCCAGTCGATTGAGCTTTCCGCCGGTATGTTCCGCGATATTTCCGCCACCATCCGCGATTACGGTCTGCACGGCGCAGTAAATCAGCTGCTCATGCATCTCCAGCCCGAAATTCTGGAAGAAATTCCCGTGCGCTACGAATGCAATTGCTCCCGCGAACGCGTAGAGCGCGCGCTGATTTCTCTCGGCGTTGAGGAACTCGAATCCATGCTCAAGGAGCAGAATGGCGCAGAGGTCGGCTGTTCTTTCTGCAACAGCAAGCACAATTTCACAGCGGAAGAACTTTCCGCTCTTATCGAAGGGATTCGCTCTCGGGAGGAATAGGATGAAAGATTCCGTTATTTCCTTCCCCACAACCGCTTCCGAACTGAGCCACATGGCTGCCGAAGCGATGCAGGCAGGCAAAGTGCTCGATGCCATCGGCTATATGCGCCGTGCAGTCGAGCTGGAACCGGAAGATCTGGCATACCGCGCCAATCTTGCGCGTCTGCTCACGAATTCCGGCTTTCTTGCGGAATCCATGCGTATGCTTTCCGCAGGGTATGCTGTTTTGCACAGCATGCCCATTCCGCTGATGCTCCTGTATCTTTCGGTTGACAGCGCCAATAACGGGCTTGTCCTTTTGCCGATTCTGCAGGGAGCGCATGAGCTGAAACTGTTCGTTTCACAGCCTTCGCACGCCTGCGTGCAGCACGCAGTTCGACTGATGTCTGCGCATTCGGGCGGCACAAGGCATCCCATGCGCTACAAGAATATTCTTGATCGTCTGCGCGGAGATCTGTTAAACGGCAGATACCGCCGCGTAATTCGCTCGCTTGAGCACCCCTCCCGCAGCGAATATGAAAAACTTCCGCTTTTTGTCGCCATCAAAAGTATTGCACTTTCCCTGACAGGCGAACACAAACGGGCGCTTGATACCCTGTGCACTATAGGTAACGGTCAGATTGCTTCCGTTCTGCAGCGAGTTATCTCCGGCAGCGCAGATATCTACGGCGAAATCATCACGCAGCTTTTCAGCCGCGCAAGTGATTTTATCGCGCTTGCTGCAATGCTCTGCGCAGCAAATACGCCCGCCGCAAGCAAACTTTGGCCGGTCCCCTCCCCGCAGGCACTGGATCGTTTTACCCATGATCATTTGATTCTGCACCTGGCAGCCGTCACTGCACTCAATTCCGGTGACACAGCTGCCGCAATGCAGCTCTGGCAGCACATTCTGAAACTCCGTCCGCATGATCTTGTGGCTGAAAACTTTTTACAGCGTCTGCATGACGGAACGCTTGCCGGTACTCCCCTTTCCTTTGAATACTGCCTTACGAAAGAGCACAGCGCAGAACTGATTGATTCTGTTGTTTCCGTTGTGAAGTCAGGCGGAGAAGAGTTAAAATCCGCATGGAAAAGCTCCGCATTCCGCAATGCGCTTGTATGCCTGATTCAGATCAGAAACGATATTTTTGCAGAAATCGCGCCTTTGTTTCTTTCAGCATTCGACCGCCGGGAACGTCTGGAGCTTGCCGCAGAATACTGTTTTGCACTCGGGCTCAATGGACCGCATACCTGCGCGTTTCTTGCAGGATTGGACGAAGAAACCGAGCTTTCCCTGTGCCGGGAGCTATACACGAAAGGCATGCCGCCGCTCAGCATGAAAAATGCGCTTTCCGTGCGCTGCGCCGGCACCGGAGCAAGCCTTACATTCGGCTATTCTTCCGATCCGGTTTTCCGCCTTCTCAGCCGAGAAATGTCCTCCCATAGAGGAACGAATATCCGCGGCGGTTCGGCGGAACTTCTTGTTCGCTATATGAATCTCATTAATTCCCCGTCCGATGACGATCGTATGGCACGCGCCCTTGCCGTATCTCCCCGCCTGGTTCGATACAGAAGACGCGTAGCCGAAAGGAGCTAAATTTTATGAAGATCTATGATTTTTCCGAGCAGTTCATGCACTATGTCGAAAAATGGATGCAGGAATCTGCCGCCGATTTCAAAACGCCGGACGCGATGGAAGCAGCCCTTCCCTCCGTTTATCTGCAGTTCCTGAATACCGAAGCTGACTGGCTGGACGGCAAAACTCCCGGTGCCTATTTCCAGTCCTTCGAGCCGAATGAACTGGTTTCCTATCTCTGTGAAAGCGAAAACGCCGATATCAGCGCACCCGAACCGCTGACCGATCGTATCGCCGAGCTGGGTCTGGAATGCGAGGATGCCCTGATCGCCGTCGTTAAAAACGCTGATAACTGCGATTCTCTGCGCGCAACCGCTATCAATCTTTTGCGTGAAATCGCTTCTCCCCGCGCCGCCGGCATGTGCATTGACCTGATCGAAGAAAGCGACGAACTGCGCGAAGTGGCCGTCGATTTGCTGAGCGAACTGGGTCAAAATGAGATCGAAAATATCCTGAACCGTCTGGAAAACACTTCCAAATCCACAAAAGAAGCTTTTTTGGACGTTTTATGCAACTTTCCGGGCGATGAACGCATCTATACTTATACAGTACAGCAGTTTCTTACGCAGTCGGATAAGCGCGCGATGTATGCTTCCTTCCTGGCAAAGCTGAATGATGAGCGCGCCATCGAACCGCTTACGAAAGCACTTGACCTTTCGGACCTGGATTACATCGATTATATCGAAATTCGAAATGCCATTGAAATGCTTGGCGGAGAGGTAGAGTGCGATCGCGATTTCACGGGCGATCCTTCTTACGAAGCACTCGGCGCGTTGGAAACTGACAAATAATGAGAGCGAGGCGCATGCCATGTTTTGCAAGCAATGCGGAAACGAGATTCCGGAAGGCGGAAAATTCTGCCCCGAATGCGGAACCCCTGTTTCTCCAAAAGCTCCCTCTGCCAAAAAACGCCCGAAAACAACCGAGCAAACTGCCCGTCCCCTTGCTGATAATCCTTTCCAGCCGCACCGCGCACCCGCACACGTAATTAAAGCGGACAAAGATGTGGTACTTGACATTCCGGAGGAACCGGTTGCGGAAGAACCGGTTGAGGAAGATACCGCTCCGACCGAAAATGCGATTGCGACTGATATGGATGCCACCATTCCGCCGATGCCCAAGCCTCTTCCCAGAAAGCGCGTAAGACCTGTCATCATCGAAGAATCGGAAGAAGACGCCGAGGATACCGATGAAGATACCGAAGACGCCATCAACAACTTTCTGGAAGAAGAGTCCGCACAGGAATCCACTTCCAAAAAAGTACCGCTCTTTGGCGGCAACAAGCAGACCATCGCACCTGTTCCCCATGGCGTTCGCCGGGCAAATACGCTTGTCCCCAAGCGCATTGTTCCCACGGAAGAGGATGAGCTTGAAAACTTCTTCAATGACGAAGACAGTGCGGAAGATGCGGAAGATTACGGCGAAGGTCAGACTTTCCTCGAACGCAATCTGCGCGGTCTGATTACAGCAGGACTTCTGATTGCCACGATTCTGATTTTTATCTGCTATCTTACCTTTTCCTCCTCCGGAAAAGTTTTCATGGCAGGATTGGGAATCACAAAAGATGCTTATGCCTATAAGCTTCTGGGCGACCAGTATACCGACAGCAAGCAGCTTAAATCCGCAAGCGATGCATATTATCTTGCCCTGAAATACGACCCGGACAATTATGATTATGCTATCCAGTCTGCCCGGGCATTCTATGCCATTCAGGATAAGGAACTCGCCGCAAAGGCATGTCAGCTTGCCATCGACCTAAATCCGAATCAGAAAGAACCTTATACATTTCTTGCCGAAATGTTCCCTGCAAATGCGCGTCCCGGAAATATTGCTTCCATTCTGGATGAAGCTGCCACGCGCTTCAACGATTCTTCTCTAACCCAATAGAACAAAAGGTGCTGCCTCATGAAGAGACAGCACCTTTTATTCTTTCAATCAAATTATGTGCACGATGCAGCAAGAATTCCATTCATTGCCTCGCCGAGTTCTTCACCGATACGTTCCGCCTCGCCGGGGACAACAGGAAGTCGCTTATAAAGGAATGTGGATTCCAAAGCTGCATAAGTTCCGCGGGCAATATCACCGCGCGTAGGCAGATACCCCAGAAGTTCCTCTGCGCAGCCGAGAACCAATGCATCTTTCCGACCGCAGAGTCTGCGGATATCCTCGCCAATCTGCGTAAATCCCTCAAACGGCAGCGCCAGAACCGGAACGCCGCCCAGCAGGATGTATTTGACTGTAATTGCTTCGCTGTCGGAAAGGTTATCGAACTTTTCCATCATTTCCCGCTCCCATGTCAAGGCAACGCGCGCAGCAGGCTTATCTTCCCCGCCGGCAACAGCGACCGCATTTGCGGCAGCATGATGAATATCATCCCTGGTTACCGGCATCAGTTTCAGGGTAAACGGCAGACATCCGCCGCTCAATGTAAGCGGAAGGGATATCTTTTCCTTTTTCAGATGCTCCGCCATCAGCTGCGCAAAGGATTCCAATAGCGTATCACTCATCTTGGAAGGATCGATATCGCCGCACAGGCCGTTCAGATAAATGGCCTGCATTCCTTCTGCATCGAGTATCCGACAGATTTCGCCTGCAAAGTCAGCGGAAACAGCCGTGGAACGACCACGGAATACGCCGTGGCATGCTGCGCTGACCGCAGCGATCACCGGTCGTACCGCGCGCTTGAAAAAGAATCCGCGTACATGCCTGTCAACCGGGCCATTCGGAATCGTGCGATTGTAAATATGCTCGCCTTCAAAAGGATCGCAGATAAAGCTGAGCGATTCGACTTCGTCAACATCCGCAAAAGCCGCATCAATCGCCCTGCAGATATTGGGCGCAACAGTCTTCACATAATCGTCATTCACGAAGCCGCAGCCTTCATGGTAGATGATCGTAGGACCGGTATGCGTATGAATGCTCATAATAAGCACATTCTCCGGCGCAACACCCAGCGACTGCGCATGATCGAACACTTCGCGGCAAACTGTGCGGCTCAGGCCGAGCAGATCACAGCTGATGACCAGCGCGCGCATGTCCCCTTCTTCCAACAGCACTGCGCGGGCGTAAAGCGGATCGCGCACAGATTTTGCACAGCGGCCCAAATAATAGCCATAGCCCGCCAGCTCAACGCCCATAGGAGGCGTCAATTCCCATTTACCATAACCCGCCCGCATGTGAATTCCTCCTTATTATAACAGCCCCGGAATGATCTCCCGGTAACGCTCAACCAGGCGATTGTTCCATTCATCTCCGCCGTCCACGTTGCTGGATTTAAAGAAATCGGCCTCAAAATTCTCTTCGAGTGCAAGTTCCTTGACGCGGCATACAATTGCCTGCAAAATTGCCGCGCCGACGGCAGTAGAAGTGGCTCCAACCATAGAACCGTCCGCAAAAGATACCGATGCATCGCCCAGAATACCGCCATTGTCAATCACCAGGTCAGCGGTTTCAAACAGGCGAAGATTCAGGCTGTTTCGGGAGGTAACGGCAGTGGTATGCTTCATGCTGGTCAAGGCAATTACGAATGCGCCTCTCTTCTGTGCTTCCTTTGCAAGCAGAACCGGAACGGCATTTCTGCCCGAATTGGAAATGGAAATCAGCACATCGCCCGCTTTAATGGGATAACGCTCAAGCAGGATATCTACCCATTCTTCGCGGCGTTCTTCCAGCGTACTGCCCGCTGCACTTATATGAAGCATCAGCTTTTCATCCAGAATCGGGCAAACGCGCGCCATGCCGCCCGCGCGGTAGAAAATCTCCAGCGCCAGCAAATGACCGTGACCGGTACCAAAGGTATAAAGCATGCCGCCGTTCCGGAAGCAATCCGCAATCCTTCGTGCAGCCTGTTCCATTGCCTCCGCCTGAGTCTTTTGCGTTTCTTCCATCAATGCCTTCAAACCATCAAAATAAGTATTGATCGTACTCATCGTCTGATCTCCTCATATGTATTTTTCAGAAGTGCAAGACTCTCTTTGCACAGAGAACCTTCCCTTCGCATCAGATGAATAATTGCGCCCAGTTCCGGCTGGTAATCCGGCAGACAAATCTGCGCCTGCGGCATGCGCTCCATAAGAGCGCTCCCAAAAACGCTGCGTGCCATTGCGCTGTGAGCAAAAATTCCGCCATAAAGTCCCGCAAGGCAGGTGGAAGGCGCTTTTTTAAACAGCTGTGCCGCCTGTGCGGCAAGCTTTCGCATATTGCGCGCGAGAATCTCACCGGCAACGGTTTCTCCCTCTTCCGCCAGTGCAACCACATATCGCGCAAAACCGGCAATTCTGTCCGGCGTGCAGTCAGGGGCGTAAACCACGTCAATCAGCGCACGTGCATGTGTCACGCCGAAATACTCCAGTGCCTTTGCAGTCAGGGGCGTAGCAGAACCGACTCCGTCCGCTTCATCAATTACAGCAAGCAATCCTTCGCGCGCCAGCGTATATCCGCTGCCCGCATCCCCCAGAAGATAACCCCATCCACCGCTAACGAGTTGGTGATTTTCTTCATCTAAGAGAAGAAGCATGGAACCCGTGCCGCAGATAACAATCATACCGGGTTCGCCGCGTGTAAGACCCATAAGTGCTACATAGGCATCCGACTGCAAGTCCAGCTGTTCTGCGGAAAGCTTTCCGGATGTAAACAATGCAAGGGTTGCATCATCCGCCGGGCCATCCAAAGCAGACATGCCGACGCAAACCTTTTCTGCCGAAGCGCCGCACTTTTCGCAGAGTTCTTCTACCATCTCTTCAAGACGAAGCCGAACCTTCTCCACCCCGTCGTTATGAAAATTGAGGCCGCCACCATAAGCGACAGCAGCCGTCCGCCCATCCGGCCATGCAGCGACAGCCGTAGAATGTGTTCCGCCGCCATCAATGCCGATAAATATGCCTCGCTTCATACGCAGCCCCTCCTGATAATACAATAGAAAAAGAATTTCTCAATTGTTTCAAAGATGCCTTTTTGTCTATTTCCACAGTGTTCTTTTTCGACACAAACACAATTTCGCCCTGCAAAACACTGGCAATTTTAATGATTTTTTAAAAAATGCTTGATTGCAGCACTTTACTGTGGTATACTGATAAACAGAAAACAAATTCCATCCAACAAAACAAGGGGGTCGGAATATGCTGAAAAACCGAATGAGCACAGCGGAGCAAACACCCGCCGCTCCCCGAAGCAGAAAGCGCTTCAGGTTGGACGATTTGGAGCTGACGCTGTTATCTCTGCCGACGGTTACGTGGCTGATTGCCTTCTGCTACGTACCAATGTTTGGTATCATATTTGCCTTCAAGAACTACAAGTACAAACCCGGCAAAGGCTTCCTGTACAGTTTGTTTGTATCGAGCGACTGGGTCGGACTGAAAAACTTTGAGTTTCTGTTCAGATCCCCGGACGTTGCCACAATTTTCTACAATACGCTGTTCTACAATATAATCTTCCTTATTATCGGCGTAACGCTTCCTGTGGCACTGGCAATTATGATCACGCAGCTGCATTCCACAAAGCTTGCAAAGGTTTGCCAGACTTCGGTATTCCTTCCGCACTTCCTTTCCTGGGTTGTAGTCAGCTATTTCGTTTTCTCGTTCCTATCTACGGACAAGGGTCTTGTGAACTCCCTCTTAAAAAATCTTGGATTTGAAGAGGTTCTATGGTATCAGGACAGTAAATACTGGCCATACCTGTTGGTATTTATAAATACCTGGAAAACCTTCGGCTACTCAATGGTCGTTTACATGGCATCCATCACCGGTATTGACCAGACGCTGTACGAAAGCGCCGTCATTGACGGTGCGAACAAATGGCAGCAGACATTGGGAATCACTCTCCCGCTTCTGCGTCCGGTTATCTCCATCATGTTCATCATGAACGTTGGTCACATCCTCTCTACGGACTTTGGTCTGTTCTTCCAAGTCACGCGCGATTCCAACTCGCTGATCAACGTCACGCAGACTTTGGACGTATACGTCTACAAAGCCCTGATGCAGTCCAACAACTACAACTATTCGTCGGCAGTCGCACTTCTGCAGAGCGTATTCGGATGCATCCTGCTGATTGTTGCAAACCGCGTAGTCAAGAGAATCGATCCGGAAAGCGGCATCTTCTAAAACAGAAGGAAAGGAGGCGCTCACATGGCGCAGAGATCCATGAAAGCCTCAAGCGGCTTCGAACGTTTCAACCGTGTCAATCCGGTAGCAAATGCCATTTTCAGCGTAATCTTCATCCTTCTGGCTATAATGACGTTCCTGCCGGTAGTATTCGTTTTCATCATCTCGATTTCTTCCGAAGCTTCCATTGCACAGAACGGATACAGTTTCTTCCCCAAGGAATTTTCACTTGAATCCTATGCATATCTGTGGCAGTCGAAAGAGTATATCGGACGTGCATTCCTCAACTCCATCGGCATCACACTTGCCGGTACAGTAATCGGTCTTGTGCTGACATCCACACTGGGTTACGCACTTTCCCGTCCGAACTTCTACCTGAAGAATTTCTACACGACGCTCCTGATCATTCCGATGCTCTTCTCCGGCGGTCTGGTGGCTCACTACATGGTCAATACCCAGATCTACCATATGAAGAATACATACTGGGCAATGATCCTGCCCGGTGCATGCTCGACATTCTACGTTGTCATCATGCGAACCTTCTTCCAGACCACTATACCGGACGGAATCATCGAATCAGGTAAGATTGACGGTGCAAGCCAGCTGCGCATCTTCGTTCAGTTGGTGCTCCCCCTCTCCCTGCCCGTTATCGCAACCATCGGCTTGTTCCTCACCTTCAATTACTGGAACATGTGGTACGGTGCAATGCTCTATGTTGACAGCAACCACCGCGACCTCTACCCGCTGCAGTACGTTCTGATCTCCATTGAAAAGAATATCTCGTTCATGGCCCGAAACGAAGATTTTCTCACGGAAGAATCGCTCAGAAACCTGCCTTCGGAAACCATGCGTATGGCCATCGTTATGGTTGTCGTTATTCCGATCGCCTGTTCCTATCCTTTCTTCCAGCGCTATTTTGTCGGTGGCCTGACCATCGGTGCCATCAAGGGCTGATTCCCATTGCAGTAAACGGCATTATGCCGCTTATGTTGAATATTAAGGAGGGTAAAAACATGAAGAAGTTCCTGTCTCTTGTGCTCGCATTGACGCTCGTTCTCTCTGTTGTATGCACTGCCTCCGCCGCCGAGACCCAGAAGATCATCTGGTGGGTCTACGCCGCTGGTGATGCTCCCATCGATACCGCAATGGTCGTCGAGGCAGCAAACGCCTACTCCCGCGAAAAGATCGGCGTTGAAGTTGAAATCATCTTCAAGACCGAAGAACAGTTTAACCTCGGCATGTCCACCGGTGAAGATTATGACATGACCTTCACCTGCGACTGGGCCAACAGCTTTGTCGACAACGCCAACGACGAAATGTTCTATGACATCACCGATCTGGTGAAGACCGCTACCCCCGCCCTGTACGAGCTGATCGACCAGAAGTACTGGGACGTAGCCGGTTCCCTGAACGGCAGCATCTACGCTGTTCCCACTCTGAAGGACATGGCATCCCAGCAGTACTTCCGCTTTGACAAGGATCGCTTCGAAGCCATCGGCATCACCATCCCCGATGCTATGGAGTTCCGCGATCTGGAGCCCATGCTGGAAGCTTATAAGGCAAACTACGATGACCTGTATCCCCTCATGATGGGTAAGGGCGGCCTGACCGGTATGACCAACTCCGCACAGTGGATCGCTGGTTCCTACCTCTGCTCCCCCTATCACCTGGCAGGCACCGA
>SVHC01000073.1 GCA_015056055.1 Clostridiales bacterium
CTCGGCAGCATCACGCCGTCCTCCCTGAACACCACACCGACTTTTACATATACCTTTATATTGCGCCGATCGGCCTGCATATTTTCAGCCCCTTTTCAGAAAAATGAGTAAACGAAATACACCCGGCACAATCTGTCGGCTCAAAATCATCCTATGTAACTGATTCAGTGGGAATTATTTCTTTCCGGAATGGATGTCTTCGTAGATCTGAATATCCTCTTTGCTTGCAAACTGTCTCTCATTCAGCGCGCCCAGCACGCGGCCCACGCAGCGGACATTGTCATCCTCGGTGAATCTCAATACCGGATAGGCCGGATTGTGCGAATGAAGGCCGTCCTCATGATACTCCTTCACATAGCCGTCTCCGTCCGCGACGAAGATGCCGATTTCGCCCACGCGCACCTCCTGCGTATGCTCGACCAGCAGCATATCTCCGTCGTAAAACGTCGGCTCCATACTGTTGCCGGTGACGGTGATGATTTCGTCCGCCTGATCAATCATCGGATCGGCGTATAGATATTCGTAGCTGCCCCGGCGCGCGCCGTCCAGCGGATTTCCGGTACCAGCGGCGGTCTTGTAGGCATTTCTGAAAATACGCCGTACATTGGCTTCGACGAACTTCCGCTTCTCCTGCTCCTGAACCTCCAGCATCGCATCGATCATCTTCACGACCAGCTGCTTATTCATATCGCTCAGATACCGGTATCCGCTGAGTTTACGCTGCTCATCCCGCGAAAGGCTGCCTGCATTTTCCTCCGTCCCGAAGAAATCGGAAACCGAAATACCCAGCGCAGCGCACAGCAGCGGAACGGTGTTGATGTCCGGCCTCGTTCTGCCCGCTTCCCAGTTGCTGACGGCGTTCTTATTGACGCCGACCATCGCAGCCAGCTGCGGCTGATTGAGCCCCTTCTCCGTGCGGAAGCGGCGGATCACGTCTCCGTACCGCTCCCGGTTGAAGGCATGGAGCTTCTCTTCCTTGATTTCGGAAAGGGATGTGATGTTCTTCTCGTTCATGCGCCCCGCCTCCGTTTTTCTGATCTTGATTGCATTGTAGCACACAATTCGTGGTCTGTAAATAGAAAAAAGCTTATCGAACAAAAGTTCACATTCTGTTCGATAAGCCGTCTATATTGGGTTAATCCGAGGACAATGTCAGCAGGAATTTCGGTTTCTCGAAGTATTTCCTGAAATTCTCAGAGTTCTCGTCGAACAGCTTTTCCATACGCATCGTTTGCAATGACCACAGTTCATGTGCTATCCTTATCTCAACAAGCCGATCAGGAGGATAGCCCATGGCGAACGGAATCATTCTTCACAGCGATCTCAACTGCTTTTATGCATCCGTTGAGATGAACGAGCACCCTGAACTTAAAGGGAAGCCCGTCGCCGTATGCGGCAGCACGGAGAACCGGCACGGCATCGTGCTGACCGCCTCCTACCCGGCCAAGCGCATGGGCGTAAAGACCGCTATGGCCAACTGGCAGGCGAAGCAGGCCTGTCCGAACCTGATCTGCGTGCCGCCGAACTACGAACTGTACATCAAATATTCCCGGCTGGTCAGGCGGATTTATCAGCGGTACTCCAACGACGTCGAGCCCTTCGGCATGGACGAAAGCTGGATCTCCATCCCCTACAGCAGCGACGTCACTGCGACCGGCCTTGAAATCGCAGAGGAAATCCGCAAGGATATCCGTCAGGAGCTGGGGCTGACCGTTTCCATCGGCGTCTCATTCTCCAAGATTTTCGCCAAGCTCGGAAGCGACCTTAAAAAGCCTGACGCCATCACTGTCATCTCCGAAGACAATTTCCGCGAGAAAATCTGGCCGCTGCCGGTTTCCGAGCTACTCTACGTCGGCAATGCGACGGCGCGCAAGCTGATGATGCTGAACATCCTGACCATCGGCGATCTGGCAAACAGCAACCCGAATCTCATCCATAAAAAGCTCGGCAAAAACGGCCTCATGCTTTGGAGGTTCGCTTCAGGCCTCGATACATCGCCGGTCATGCCCTGCGAATTCGTGCCGCCGATCAAAAGTGTAGGTCATGGCACCACCTGCGTGATCGATCTGGAAACGGACTATCAGGTGTGGCTAGTGTTGTACGAACTGGCGCAAGACGTAGGACACCGGCTTCGGAAGGATGATCTGGCTGCGCGCGGCGTGCAGATTACCGTGAAGATGAACGATCTTTCATGGCGGCAGTATCAGACGCCGCTTCCCCATCCCACGCAGAGTCCTCTTGAAATCGCTCAGACCGGGTATGTCCTTTTCAAGCAGCACTACGACTGGCTGAAGCCTGTCCGTGCGCTGACCATACGCGGCATCAATCTCATTCCCGGGAATACGCCGGTACAGACTGATCTTTTCTCCGACTATGAAGCACGCGACAAGCGCCGTGCATTGGATGATGCGATTGATGAAATCCGCCGCCGATTCGGCTACCGCTCCATCTGCGCAGCATCGCTGATGGGGGATCTGAAAATGGCGCAGGACCGGTGCGAAACTGTGATGATGCCGGGGATTATGTATCGGTAGTACAATTTCTTATTCAATAACCTTACCAAAAGTGTATGATGGATTATCACTACTGTTTTTCTCAAAAACGACTTCGGTCGTTGCACCACATTCTTCGCAGTGTAGATAAAACTTTTCAACCATACCATTGTCGCCAGAATCATCGCCATCTATACTGAGCTTCTTACTCTTGCATACCGAACAATGATATTGTGCAAGAGGGTCAAATACTTTCTGAAGAATATTTTCGTAAGTACCGACGAGAGAGATACACAGAGTAACACAAGTTGATGCTTCGTAGTATGTAGCACTTCGCGAATGTGTGATTTTATTTGCATAATCCCAGGTTGCCTCGGTCAGCTTCTTTATGATGCTACGGTAGTCAGAATTTTCCGATCCCTTTAAATAAAACCGAACAAACAATTCCGCTTTGCGCTTAAAATTTGATGCTTGAGGCTGTTCTTCACCACTTGCCATCATAGGCTTGTAAATATAGTTCCCCAGTTCAATTAGTATTTCCCTGCATTGAACGCCTATTGCTTGAAATTCTTCTATCTCCTTAGCAATGTCAATCAATGCAGCAACACTTTTTAGTTTCCGAAATAGTTGAGGGGCAATTTCTGTTCCAAGAGTAACACCGTTCACAAAATCTTCCGGATGATATTCATCTTGAACTGCACTCATTCTCTGCATTAACCCCATGTGGAAGGAGTACACTTCATCGATTCCGAAGTAGTAGGCACTTTGGGGATACAAGTTCATTGGAACCCCCTCACCCTCTACTACCCACCAATCTCCATCGATATCAGTTTTGACATTCCAGACACAGACATCAATACCTAAATCATTAAAATGTTGTTCAGGCTTAGCGCTTAACACAGTACATTTACCCTGACTTTGCCATTCAACATATGTCTTCACATCTTCAAATGTTCGTTTTTCCATATATGCCCTCCGTATCACAAATTTCACAGCACACAGCTTTTGCAGATATTATATACCATCATCCCATCAAGCCATTCTATTTATTGTAGTCCTTTATTAGGTAATCAAAAGACGTTGCCACAAACTTTCTCCTCTGCAGCAACGCCCTTCTATCTCACATTTGCATTTTTTCAATACGACAGCTATGCTTCTTATCCTTATCATAGTTGATGCCGACCAATAGCAAATTCCCCTTGTAATCTTCCAATGCTTTCACATATTCCTTGCGCTTGATCTGCTCAATCGCACCCTCAGCAGATTGATCTTTCTTCAATTCAATGATAACAGCAGGCTTGTCTGCGTGCAGCTGACGTGGAATCAAACAGATATCCGCAAACCCCTTTCCCGCAGGAAGCTCACGCACGATGTTGTAATACT
>SVHC01000074.1 GCA_015056055.1 Clostridiales bacterium
GTCGCTGCCGCATTCCAATTCCCGATCAGCATTCGCTGGTCGGGCTTTTTGTTGTTTGGACAACCACAGCGCTTGTGCGCTGCAAACGGAATTGCTCTCCTTCGGTGGGGCCGTTAGGGTATAGATGGTAAAGACGAAGAAACTTTGGTAAGGCCACTTGTTCAGTCACCCTATGTGCGGCAGCTGCACCTGAAGGAGAAGCGTATTCTTTTATGAAAATATTGGATTGAGTGGAACAAAAGGTTGTTCTTATAGAAAAGAATAGATTAAAAAGCCATGCTGCAGAGGCAGTTTGGCTTTTATTATAGACGAAGTGATTGTTTTAGGAATAGGACTTTGAGGTCAATATTATATAGTGGATTTGAAATAAGTGAGGCGGTTTAATGAAGCGATGTTTTTTCAAAGTCATACATATTTTCGTCAACGGATGAAATATACCCTGTTTTCTCAATAGATTCTTCCAATTGACGCAGTCGGATCTTTTCCGTCAGGATTGCAATCATTTCTCCGTTGCTGGGTTTCTCGTAGATGAAATTCAGGCTTCGTCCAAAGATTCCGTTGACCGCAGCAAGATTTCCGCGCTTCCAGGCAAGCTCGATTGCATTACGAATGGATCGTTCGACACGTGAGGCGCTTGTGTGATAACGCTGTGCTATGCATGGATAAATTTCGTGTGACAGATTGATATTCATTTCCGGTTGGTGAATGGATATTTGGATTGCATCGATTAAATAGTGATATCCATGTAAGTGCATTGGTATGCCTACTTCCCAAAGTAATTCTGTAATCCATTTAGCAGTAAGATTCATTCAGGTTTACCTCCAATTATGATTATTCTAGTACTCAGTTGTGGCTAATGGTTATTAAATGCATACTTATTGTATCATTCAATCAGAATAGATCAAGTGAAATTCGATTTTTTCCTATAAATGTAATGATTTAAGCTGATTCTTCACAAAAAATACATATAGGAATGTAAAACTTGGAATAATAGAATTGAAAAGAAACATAATAACGGAAAACGGATGGTGAAAGGATGCAGCGAAGAATGATAACAGAATATGAATGGCGTATGCGTACTGCTGTCCGCAGGCGGCCAGCATGGGTTGGTGCGCAGTGTATCTATCCATCCCGTTTGAAAAAAATGGCTCAAAAGTATCTATATAGGCTTGCTATTCTTCTATCGGTTGTGTTTTCCTTGTGGATGCCCATTATGTTTCAGAAAACTGAAAATTATGCAGATATTGAGGTGCCACCCGTACAAGGTTTTCAGGTAAGACAGGTGGGGGATGTTACATATGCCAAGCCTGACCATTTGATATACGAGACAGTTGTTTTTACATACGAACAGTTGCAGAGAGGAAAAATGCTTTTGCTGGATGAGAGTCATCCTCTGCCGGAGGGGGTTCTTCCGCCGAATACTGCCAGCATTGCAAAATACGGGAATGGCATGGTACCGATCCATTCACTGAACATCAAATCAGGCAGAGAAACCATTGATGCGCTCAAAGCGCTATTTTCCGTGTTGAAATCAGAAGGATATGAAGGCATTTATGTCTATCAGGGAACGACAACCGCATCTGAACAGTATCAACGTTTGATACAAGATATGCGTATGCATATGAAAAACCATATTCCCGAAGAAGCGCGCGCAAAGGTGCTTAATCAGGCAGAAATGCCGGGAATGGGGGAAATGATGCAGGAACACACGGTAGAGCTGAGACTAATCCCAAACGGGTCAGGCAAACCTGAAGAAAACAGCCTGGAGGCAAGCCGAACCGGTCAGGCGCTACTGCAGTATGCCTGGCGATATGGATTTGTTCGCAGCGATCCGAAATGGCCGTATCGATTTCGGTATGTTGGAAAGGCGCATGCAACTGCGATGACATATCTGGATTTGAATTTGGCTGACTATCTGGAATGGCTGCATCAGAAGGGTGTCATTGCAATTTCATCTGGCGGGCAGCTTCAATATTTCATTCTATGTCAGCCAATCAATGAGGAACGAACAGCATTTGAAATTCCTGAAGGAGCCCAATATGAGGCAAGCTATGACAATACCGGTTACGCTATTGTAGCATGTACACTGTGAAGCAAAAGAACGAAGGAACAACAGGAAAAAAGTATACTGTTGTCGAAATTTTCGGATATACATTATTGCAAAGGGTGAATCAATATGAAATCGATCCAGATATCATTAACGCCTGCGGCTGGCAAGCAGCTGATTGCTTTGGCACTGGCCCAGAACAAAAAAGTAATGAAAGCTGCCAGAGAACACACGCTGGTTATTGTTGCAGGAACAACCAACACGTATGTCGCCAAAACCGTGTTGGAAGCGATCGGCGAGAACGGATTTACAGGAAAACACTTTTTCCGCGGAATTGTCAGCGGTCAGCCCGTGCCTTCTGATCTGCCCGAAATGGACGGGGACGTGGTGATTGAAAAAGGGCAATGGATTCACGGCAAAACCATACAGGAAGTTGCGCCGGATCTGAAAGTCGGGGATATGATTCTCAAAGGCGCAAATGCGGTGGACCTTCGAACGGGGGATGCGGCGGTGCTGATTGGTCATCCCATGGGTGGTACGCTTGCAGCGATCGCGCAGGCGGCAATGGGGCGCCGGGTTGGAGTGATGGTTCCTGTTGGCGTTGAGAAGCGCGTAGAAGGGCCGATCAGCGAACTATGCTATTTGTGCAATGATCCGGAGGCGAGCGGCGTACGCCTGGCTCAGGCGCCCGGAAAGGCCTATACAGAGATTGATGCCATTGCTGAGCTTACGGGTGCAGCAGCGCATCTGATTGCTTCTGGCGGCGTATGCGGGTATGAAGGCATTGCATGGTTTCAGTGTACCGGTACCGAGGAACAGATCGCAAAGCTGCAGCAGGTCATGAAGCAGGTCAAGGATACGCCTGCCTATCATTATTAATGCAGGAAAAAGGGATTCACTGATGGTAAAATGCAACCCGTCTGCGTATATCTGAATTCGGATAACGCAGGCGGGTTTTTAACGTTGTTTCTTTGGTTTGCGGGGTGTGGAACGACATCTGTTTTTATCCTTACGAATCCGCTTACAGCAGCCATACAGCGCCCAAAATCAGCAGCACAATCTGCACGACCATCATCAGCGGGAAGAAAAGCTTAAAATACCAATGCTTGGTTTTGTGGCGCAGAATATTCATGCCCAGCACGCCGCCAATGCCGCCAAAACAGGCACAGGCAATAAACAGCGTAGCCTCCGGTACACGCCACTTGCCCTTCCGGGCGCAGCGCTTATCGTGCCACATCATCAAAAAAGAGATCAGATTGGTGATTACCAGCAGGACAAGAACAACAGGAACAGCAGGATGCATGGGGGTACCTCACAATCAATGGAATATGTGTTGAGGCCGCAATGCGGCCTCAAAGACGGGATTCTTAAGGGGCGTAGGGGCCGTAGGCTCCCTTAATCAAAAACCCCGGCATTTTCATGCCGGGGCGTTTGAAAATTACTTCTTGGTCTTGCTGCCGTAGGTGTCGGAGGTGTCGGCGAACACAGCGTTCACGTTCTCCTTGCGGCGGGAGGTGGCTACGCGCTTCATCAGCTCTTCGTAGTACACATCCTCGTCAACGGGCAGTTCAACAGTCTTGCCCAGGAAAGCAGACAGGTGCATAGCGTTGGACAGCTGCACGCCATTGATGCCTTCCACGCCGTTGGCAACCAGGGGAGTGCCGCGCAGGATGGCGCCGGCCCAGGCGTTCAGAACGCCGATGTGCTGGGGATTCAGGCCATCGGTTTCCACTTCCACTTCGGTAACATCCAGGTGGCCGAAGGGAG
>SVHC01000036.1 GCA_015056055.1 Clostridiales bacterium
GATTAAGCCCGAAGAAACTCGAACTTGAATCCTGTATGAAGTTTTTGAGAGGTGAGCGTTGTAACGCCACCTTAGGAGGCGGACGCTCTATCCTGCTGAGCTACAGGCGCAGATATGAAATTGTGCTTAAATAGTATCGCACATTTTCATCTGCACGTCAACTCCAATAATGTAAAGAATGGCAGCAAAAACGGCGGAAGCAACCTTCCGCCGTTTTATACGAAATTTAGACAAGGCTCTTATCGCGCCACTTGCCTCTGCGGTACCATGCGTAGGTGAACACTGCACCCAATACCCAGCTAATCAGAAGCGAGAAGAACAGCGCATCGGGAGAACCGTTTACATAGGCATTCTGGCGGGAAAGCCACAGGGTCATATTGTCGATGGAACTCTGCGGAGCCGCCTCGAAAATGCGCGGAACACGAGTGAAGAAAGCCCAGATATAAGCAATCGGCACACGGATAATAACCGTCGTTATCAGAGAAATCCACATAGCCGGCATGGTATCGCCTGCGCCGCGCATAATGCCGCTGTAGGTCTGCGTAAATGCCATTGCAATGTAACCCGCAGCAAGAATGCGGAGCTGACGCACGCCCAGCTGAATGATTTCTTCCGTACCGGTGAACAGCCTGAGCAGATGGTGACCGAAGAACAGCAGAATCGCCGTCAGAATAACCGATGTGGCAACTGCCAGCAGAAGGCCTTCCTTCGAACCGCGGTTTACACGGTCAAGCTTTTTCGCGCCAATGTTCTGACCAATGAAGGTGGAAAGCGCCATGCCAAAGGTGAAGTTCGGCAGCATTGCGAATCCGTCCACACGCATAACCATGGTGGAGCAGGAAATAACCAGGGAACCCATGGAGTTCGAAAGGCTCTGAACAAATACCATTGCCATGGAGAAAATCGCCTGCGTAAGACCGGACGGCAGACCCAGACGCATAAGCTGACCGCCCAGAGACCAGTTGATCTTCAGGCTCTGAAGATTCAGCGTGAACATATCGCGCATGTTCGCCAGTTTGATCAGACACAGAATTGCAGAAACGCCCTGAGCAATGATCGTAGCCCATGCAACACCGGCAACGCCCATGTCGAACGTAATTACAAACAGAAGGTCAAGAGCAATATTCAGAATCGTTGCCACCAGCAGGAACACCAGCGGATAGAACGAATCGCCAAGACCTCGCAGAATACCGGAAATGATGTTATAGAAACCCGAACCGATGAGACCGATGAAGATGATAACCATATATTCGCAAGCCATATTATAAATATTGGCCGGCGTGCCGAGCAATGTCATAAGCGGACGCGTTATCATTATGCCAAGAACCGACATAAGCAAAGAAGAAACCGCAATCAAAACAATAGAAGTACCAATCGTCTGCGAGAGCAATTTTTTTTCCTTTGCGCCGAAATACTGCGCAACCATGATTCCCGTACCGGTGGAAATTGCCATAAACAGTACAAACAGCAGATTGATAGCAGGGAGCGATGCGCCGACGGCAGCCAGAGCCTCGTCGCCCACGTACTGACCGACGATGATCGAGTCAACCGTGGAATACAGCTGCTGTGCAAAATTGCCGATCAGAAGCGGCACTGCGAACTTGAGCAGACATTTCATCGTGCTGCCCTGCGTCATATCCTGCGAACCGAAGAGCGACTGGATACGCGCCATAAGAGACATCTTTGCTTTCTGTTCCATATTTCATCCCCATTTCTTTATGGTTCAATTATACCGTACCATAAAATGGATTGCAATAAACATTGCGTAAACTGCCTTTTTCCGCATACAAAAGCGGCGGAGGATATCCTCCGCCGCCAAAGAGCTATGCGCTACTTAAAATAGTGATTGGAGATGTAGCCGGTATAATTCCCATAAAGCACCTTGGAAAAGCTGGAACCCTTTTCAAGCACTTCGATCCGGGCGCCCTTGGGAATCACGCGCAGCCTTGCATAACTGGTACCGGGACCGGAACGCATGTTGACATTTCCGGTAGTCACAGCGGAAACGCCGGCTGCAACATAGTTCTTATGTACATAGCCGGTGAGGCTTCCGGTTCTCACATTGTACCAGTCGCCCGTGCGGCCCAGAATCGTAACCTTGGAACCATTTTTCAGGGAAGCAATTACCATGCCGTATGTCGAGGCGCTTGCACGCATATTTACATAGCTGGAAGCGTACTTGGTAACAATACGGCCGGTAGAAGAATCGATGCTGCCCGAAGAGGACGAGCCGGAAGTGCTGCCGCCTTTGGTGAACGTTACATAGTTTGCACTTACATAGCCGATTTTGCCCGTCTTAACCACCCGGACATAGTGCCACTGAGTGCCCTTCGAAATCACAGCCAGTTCATCGCCGTTTGCTGCCCAGCCGACCACGCCATAGGAGGTATCCGGGCCGAAACGCACATTGACGGTTCCCCTTGCCGTACGGGTCTTGATCCAAGCCTTATTGCTGCCTACGGACGGAGAAGACGGCCAGGACGGTGTCGAAGGCGAAGAAGGCCATGAAGGCGTCGACGGCCACGAAGGTGCAGGAGTCGGCGTGGGAAGCGGCTCAAACGGGCTTTCCGCATCCGGATCCGTAAAGGTGATATACTCTTTCTCCATAAAGCCGATTTTTCCGTTTTTCACAATCTGAACCTGATGCCAGTTTTCACCGCTGGACAGAAGAACCAGTTCATCGCCTTCCACTGCCCATCCGATTACTGCGTATTCCGTACCGGGACCGGAGCGAAGGTTTGCTGCGCCCGTGCTGGACGGCGTATCGACCCATGCGGAAGTAGCAGCCAGCGCAGGCACGGCACAAATTGCCATTATAAGCACCAGCGACAGACACAGAATTTTGCGTAACATTGTTCGTCCCTCCGTTTGTGTTTCTTGATCGTCGGCCAATTTATGTATATAAGACCCTGTTTTCACCAAATAAGTTGCATTTTGGCAAAGAAAAAACGTATGGAAATTCTTTCCAGCTCACATTCCGTTTGTTTCACCGGGCTGCACAAGCCGCAGAAGCTCCTCCGGCAGCGGAGCGGAAAACTCCATCCTCTCTCCCGTTTCCGGATGAAAAAACGATATATACGCCGAATGCAGGGCAAATCTGCCGGGCAGGCGCTCATCCTCAGCACCATAGAGGAAATCCCCGAACACCGGGCAGCCCATATGCGCCATGTGAACGCGAATCTGATGTGTTCTTCCCGTTTCCAGACGCAGCCGCACGATGGATAGTTCCCCTCGCTTTTCCACCTGATAATGCGTGCGCGAAGGTTTTCCATCCGGCGCAACTTCGCGGCGTATGGTCGCTCCGTCCGCCTTGCGGATGGGCGCATCAATGATACCGCAGTCTTCCTCCGGAGCCCCTATAACAATTGCGCGATATTCCCTGACAAAATCCTCGGTATGCAGCCTGCGCTGCATCACATCCTGCGCGTGTGCGTGTCTTGCAACCAGCATAAGGCCGCTGGTTCCCTTATCCAGCCGATTGACCGGGCGAAACACCGCGCCGGGCATCAGCGGCTTCATTCGCGCTTCCAGCGTATCTCCCGGCTGCCTTTCCGATGACTGGCATGGAAGCGGCGCCTGCTTATTTACGATAAAAATATCGTCATCCTCATAAACGATATTGACGCTTCCCGCGGCATCCGTATCCGCCGCGTCTCCGGGCAAAATCAGCTCTACCGTCTGCCCCGCGCGCACTACGGCAGTTGCAAAAACCCTTTCCCCATCAAGAAGCAATCCGCCGGAGAATTTCACCTGTGAAAACAACCTGTGCGACACACCCATGCGTCCGCGTACAATATTCTTGACCAGCCGCCCATTTTCCTCCATGGAAACCACATGCCGCAGCGTTTTCATTTCTTCACTCTCCGTTCTCTTTCAATTTAACACATTTGTCTTGCTAAAATCAAGTATTCCTGTTATTATAAAGAGAAATTAATCTCTGTACTGGAGGAGTAACTATGGCTTCGCTCACTATGGATAAGCTCGTGGCTCTGTGCAAGAACCGCGGATACATTTTCGCAGGCTCCGAAATTTACGGTGGCCTCGCCAACACCTGGGACTACGGCCCGCTGGGTGTAGAATTCAAGAACAACATCAAAAAGGCTTGGTGGCGCAAGTTTGTACAGGAAAGCCCGTACAACACCGGCGTTGACTGCGCAATTCTGATGAACCGTGAAGTATGGGTAGCATCCGGTCATGTCGGCGGCTTCAACGATCCGCTCATGGACTGCAAAGCCTGTAAGGCACGTTTCCGCGCCGATAAGCTCATCGAAGATTTCACCGGCGGCGCTGAGACCGGCGACGGCTGGACCAATGAGCAGCTGGAAAACTACATTGCCGAAAAGGGCATCGCCTGCCCCGTTTGCGGCAAGAAGGATTTCACCGGCATCCGTCAGTTCAACCTGATGTTCAAGACCCATCAGGGCGTTAACCTCGACTCTGCTGCCGAGCTGTACCTGCGCCCCGAAACCGCTCAGGGTATCTTCGTAAACTTCCTGAACACCATGCGTACCACCCGCAAAAAGCTGCCCGCCGGTATCTGCCAGATCGGTAAGTCCTTCCGTAACGAAATCACTCCCGGCAACTTCATCTTCCGCGTCCGTGAGTTCGAGCAGATGGAGCTGGAATTCTTCTGCAAGCCCGGCGAGGATCTGGAGTGGTTCGAATACTGGCGTACCTTCTGCAAGAACTGGTTGCTCAGCCTCGGCATGAAGGAAGAAAACCTGCGCCTGCGCGATCATGAGAAGGATAAGCTGGCCTTCTACTCCAAGGCAACCACCGACTTCGAATATCTCTTCCCGTTCGGCTGGGGCGAGCTGTGGGGCGTTGCGGACCGCACCGATTACGACCTCAAGCAGCATCAGGAGCATTCCGGCAAGTCCATGGAATACCTTGATCCCATCACCAATGAGAAGTTCATCCCCTACTGCGTAGAGCCTTCCGTTGGCGTTGACCGTCTGGTTCTCTCCTTCCTGTGCGATGCATACGACGAGGAAGAAGTCAACGAGAACGACACCCGCGTGGTTCTGCACCTGCATCCGGCACTGGCTCCCTTCAAGGCAGCCGTTCTGCCCCTGCAGAAGAACAAGCTCGGCGACAAGGCCAAGGAAGTTTACGCCATGCTCGCCAAGCGCTTCATGGTTGACTACGATGAGACCGGCTCCATCGGCAAGCGCTATCGCCGTCAGGACGAAATCGGTACTCCCCTGTGCATTACCGTCGACTTCGATACCCTCGAAACCGGCAAGGTCACCGTCCGCGACCGTGACACCATGCAGCAGGATGTTGTTGCCATCGAAGACCTCGCAGCTTACATCGAGGCAAAGATCGATTTCTAATTTCATACATCAAACGCCCGGAGCATATGCTTCGGGCGTTTGTGCGCCCTTCTCTGAAACTCCAAGCCTTTTCGGACCGCTACTACCAAACTTCTTGATAAGTGATCATTTTGCTGCTATACTGATCTTCGATGATTCCTTCCCCATCGTAAAAGAACCGCCTTTTTCAGGAACATTCCGAAAAAACTCTTGACCTTACACTAAACTATAATGATATAGTCACAGTGGAAGGAGGGTGCAGATATGATGACCATCAAAGAATTCGCTTCTTTTTGTGGCTGCAGCACACAGACCCTGCGGTACTATGACAAAATTGATCTGCTGAAACCGGTTAAAGTTGATCAATGGTCAGGATACCGCTATTACACAAAATCTCAGGCCATAGATTTTGTCAAAATCAAAAATCTTCAGACGGCAGACTTCACCATTGACGAGATCAAGGCACTGCTTATCTTACCCGATCAACAGGTGTACGAAGCCTTCGACCGAAAGATTGCAGAGCAGGCGCAAAAGCTGGAGAGGATCAAAGAAATCCAACAATCATATCTGACCGAAGTAAACAGAATGAAGAACTTAATCTACTCATTTTGTGACCATTTGCTTGATAAAGTCAAAGATCCTGCAGTGCTGCAGGAATTCGGAATGAATGCAGAGGATACGGATGCCATAGTAGCAGCCGTTCGCAAATTACTGATTTCCCGTACAATTGAGTCCGGTGATCAACCTCGCCCCGTACAAATGGTGGTGGATGAGAAGTTATTTGAGGGCGCTCAGGCATTGGAGAACATGACGTTCTTAATCAAAGAAGAAGAACTTGACAACACCATTTACCTGAATGCCGAACATATACGTAAGGAAATATCGGATTTGACAGAGAATCTGGAAACACTTTGGGAAGTCCACGGCTGGTCTTACACCCATGAGTTCTTTGATCAAATCCCGGCGCTGGAAGATGGTGTGCAATATGTCATCATGATTCATCACCATGAAAAGGATGTTTGCGGAACGCTGTCTTATCCACTGTTTTTGATTGGCTTGATGCTGCAAAAAGGGTACCGCGCCGCTGAGGACATGCATTGCTATATAGAAACCAGCAACGATGGACAGAACCATTTTGCCTTGCTTTGCAGAAAGTAACCAAGATGATAGAACTATCCTCCACTGGGTAGCGAGAAACAGATTGCCGATGCGGAATTATCTTCCGCATAAAAATCCGCCTTCTGCCAATTATAATTGCAGGAGGCGGATTTATGGTTTATACAGCTGCGTTGGCGACCGTTCTTTTTTACGCGGCGAATGTGCCGCTGTGCGTGGCATTTTTTGCCAAGCTTGGCGAGGAAGCGCGATTTGGTATCGGAATTTCCACCTTTGAAGGAAGATTTGCCCTGAAAAGCGCATCGGAAAATCCCCTGAAACTTCAAGGCAAGAAAGGCATGCCGCACCCTTCCATGCGGTTCCTTCTGAAAGCCCTCTTGGAAATCCTTCGCAAAATAAAACCATTGCGTCTGTATGCACGCATTGGGACGGGTGACGCAGCGCTGACTGCGCTTCTGTGCGGTGCGGTCAGCGGCATTGCACCTTTTTTTGAAAGAAGCGACATTGCTCCTGTTTTTGAAAAGCCGTATCTTGAGCTTTCGGGTATCATCGAGATACGTGCAGGGAATATTATTCGTGCAATGGCTTTGGCGGGGCTGAAAAGCATCCGCCGGAGCATCCAAATGAAAGGATGATAACGCATGGATAAGCACCCGATTGAAAACATGATGTCCGCAACGCTGGAAAATATCCGCGATATGGTCGACGTGAATACCGTAATCGGTGACCCGATCCAGACCGCCGATGGTTCCACCGTCATTCCCCTTTCGCGCGTCAGCTTCGGTTTTGTAGCAGGCGGCGGCGAATATACGCAGAAAACCACGCCGCCCGCTGCGCAGGAAATGCCCTTTGCCGGCGGCACCGGCGCCGGCGTGACCGTGCATCCGATGGGTTTCCTCGTTGTATCTGATGAAAGCGTACGCCTTCTCCCTGCACAGCATTATGCCCCGGTTGACCGCATGATCGAGCTTGCACCGCAGCTGATGTGCGAAATCAAAAACGCCCTTATGAAATGCTGCAAAAAGGACGCACCCGAAAGCGCGCCCGAAAAGAACTGATCGTTTTTGACAAACAACGCGCCGGATTGCTCCGGCGCGTTTGCATTTAAGGAATCAAATTAAGTAATTGATGATTTAATGAGCTGATGCAGTGGCGGCAGAATTTTGCGGCAGATGCATACGGAAAAAATCGCAGGCCTAGCAGCGCTAAGTCAAGATTTTTTCAGGCAGCAGATGCCGTAAAAGGTAACGCCAATGCTTTAGCGAATAAATCAGCGATTACTTTACTCTGCGATCGGCTTGGCGTTTGCGAGGAGGTACTTCTCGGCCTCTACGCTCCACAGACCGTTGTTGGCAGCAACGAGCTTGGCCAGTTCGGCGAACAGCGGATCTTCCTTGCCCTTTTCCTCGAAATCTGCGATTGCGGTGAGGGGCAGGGAAATGTGGTTGTAAATGAGCTTCTTGCCGCCGGGGATCTTGGGCAGGTTCAGAGTGGTCTCTGCAGCTGCGTCCAGACCGCCGATGTGAGTGATCATGCCGGAGGGAGTCAGGCGACCCTCAGCGATCATGGTCAGAGCCTCGATCATGTCAGAGGTGTTGCCGCCGCTGGTGCCAACGATGTGAGTGGAAGCATAGTGTACGTTGTAGAAGTTGAACTTTGCCTGCAGGTTCGGGTTGGTCGGGCCTGCGAAGAAGTTCAGGCAGCCGTCGCGTGCGAGGATGGCGTCGCCCTGCTCGATAACCGGAGCAACAGGAGCAAATACGAATACATCGTCATAGCCCTTGCCGTCGGTCAGAGCCTTCAGGTCGGCTACCGGATCTTCGCCGGAGGTGTTGAGGTAAACGAGCTTTACGCCGTTCTTGGCAGCTTCTTCAACGGTGTAGATGGACTGTGCACGGTCCAGACGTGCCTGGTCGATATCGGTAACAACCAGCAGACCCGGGCGACGATCGCAATGGATTGCGTAGTCGATAGCGCCAAGACCCATGGGGCCTGCACCTGCGAGGATTGCGCAGTTGCCGCCTTCAACGATGCCCATCTTGTGCTCATAGGAGCCCATCTCGGTGTGATACTGAGCGTGGAAAGCACCAACGATGCAGCTGAGCGGCTCAGCCAGGGAGCCGTAGAAGTAGCCTTCTGCCTTGTAGTCGAGCAGGCAGTTCATTACCATAACTTCCTGGGGCAGGATGCAGTAGGTGGCTGCGCCGCCGCAGTAGGGATAAGCATAGCCGGGGGTTGCCAGGCTGCCCTGATAGTTGATAGCCGGCTGGATGCCGAACTTGTCGCCAGCCTTGAACTTGTCTGCCCACTTGGAGCCAACTTCGATGATCTCGCCGCAGAACTCGTGGCCGATGATGATCGGATTCTCAGCGATATCTTCCGGCACGCGCTTGTGGTCGGAGCCCTGGATGGCTGCTTTATAGCTGGACATGCAAATGCTGTCAGAAACGTTCTTTACCAGAATCTCGTCATCCTTGATCTGGGGCAGTTCGAAAGTGCCCAGACGAAGATCATTTTTGCCATGAAGGCGAACCGCAGTAGTTTTCATGATTGATTTCCTCCTTGTATTTGCAGACAGCCGGATCGTTCCGGCCGATCATACCGTTATTATGGGGTCCTTTTTGTGATTGCGGGAACTATCTTCCCCTGCCGACTCCGCCGCCGCGGGAACCGCCTCCACCGCTCCTGCCGCCGCCTGCGCGGCCGCCGAATCCGCCGGAACGGGAACCGCCGCTGGGTCTGGAGAAGCTCGTTCCGGAAGAAGTTGTTCTTCTCGAACCGGAAGGTCTTGTGAAGCCGCCTGTTCGGGGCGCATGGAAAACATTCGGAATGTGCGGCACTCTCGGCGCAGGGTTGACGATTATCGTTTTATTCCCGCCGCCTTTTCTGCCGGAAGATTTCATGCTGCGTATAACCACCAAAACAATGATGATAATCAACAGAATCGTTCCGAAGGAAAGACCCTCGTCCTCATCCGAATATTCGTAGTAACCGTAGTCATCACGCGTGCCATCTGCATACTGCGTACCCGCTTCGTTTGCAGTCTTGTACTGCTCATATCCGTTCACAAGGCTGATATCCGCATTGTAGATATCCGTTACCTCTGCAAACAGCGCATCGAACAGCTTACGCACGCCCGAATCATAGTTTTGCTTTGCAAAGTCAGGTTCAAGGTAATCTTCCAGCAGCGCACGCATGGTGCTGCCGGTCATCTCACGTTCAATGCTTGATCCCTGAACCATCCAGTAGTCTTCATCGTCAATGGCAAGTACAACCAGCACATCGCGGTCGTACAATTCCCATTTATCAAAAATTGCGGCGCTGTAATCCTCCAGCGCGTACCCGTCCGTATCGTCTACGACCACGAACACAATCTCCGCACCGCAGGCTTTATACAGATTCACATTGTTATAGTAAATCTGCGCCTCCGTTTCCGTCGAAAGTACTTTCGCGCCGTCGTATACATAGAACAGGTCGCTATCCGGCTCCGGCACCGAAACCGCCGCCAGAGCCCCTGCCGCAATCATCATGAGCAGCATTGCGACCGTCAGTATCCTTTTGGTCACAGAACCACCTCCAGCCTTTCAAGGCCGAAAAGTTTGCTCAGAAGCGAAGCGGGAAATCCTTCCAATACGGCATTGTACCGTTCCGCCTCGCGGAAATAGGCATCATTCTTCATCTTGCCTGCCGCATCCGTAAGGTCAGCATACAAAAGCTTGGCATCGCGCTTATCGGTTTCGTTCACAGATTTGTCTGCCGCAATCAGAGCATACAGCTTATCGGCTGCATCTGCCATATCGCGGTTTGCAAGGAGCTTTTCGTTCACGTCTTGTGCATCACGCGAGCGGGAAGCCGCATCGTCCAACGCCTGAACGAGCGCGCTGTCCAATCCGTTCGCCTGCGCGAGCGCTGCCAGCTTTCCGGCATATTCCACGCGGCGGTTGATATAGCTGTCCAGCGAAAAATATGCGTCGCCGCCTCCATCATAGAAAGCCGCCTTTGCCCCTGCGCACTCATTGCGAATTCCGCCGCCGCCGAATCCAACGACAGTCACGACCACGCACACGACCAGAACCAGCCATGCAATGCGCCGGTTTTCTGAAAATTTCACGTTCATTCCTCCGTTGCGCAATCAAAACCAGAATCGGTCAATCAGCGAACCTCAAGCAGCTTCTGCTTGATCTTGTTTTCGATATTGGCGAGCTCCTGCTCGGCAGCGCGGCGCTTCTCGCGTCCCTCCTGCTGAATGGTCAGAACTTCGTCCATGGTATCGATCAGCATCTGGTTGGTAGCGGTCAGAGTCTCGATATCTACGATACCGCGCTCTGCTTCGCGTGCTACACCTGTAGTCGCAGTCTTGAGCTTTTCGGCATTCTTCAGAAGCAGCTCATTGGTCAGATCAGAAACCGCCTTCTGCGCATTTAGTGCAGCCTGCGTATGCTCCATGCCCAGTGCAAGAACCATCTGGCTCTTCCACAGCGGAATGGTGTTCACGATAGAGGTCTGGATCTTCTCAGCCATAAGCTGGTTGGAGCTCTGAATCATGCGGATCTGCGGAGCCATCTGAATGGAAATATTGCGGGTGAGCTCCAGATCATACAGCTTCTTTTCAAAGCGATCACACTGCTCGGAAAGGTCCTTGGCAGCCTGTGCATCCTCCGGCAGACCGGAGTTTTCGGCCTTGGAACGCGCATTGACCAGATCGGTGGCGCGCACTTCCTCAAGACGGCGCTTGCCCGCCTCAATGTACATGGAAAGTTCCTTGAAGTAGGAAAGATTCTGTTCGTAGAGCTGTTCCAGAATCGAAATATCCTTAAGCAGGGTAACCTGATGCGTTTCAAGAGCAGTGACGATGGAGTTCACATTGACCTCAACCTCGTCATAGCGTGCCTTCAGAGCCTCAATCTTGTTACGACCCTTGCGGAACCAGCCTAAAATACCCTTGTCATCGTCGTCCGTATCAAAGCCTTTGAGTTCGACTACGAGACCTGCGAGAATATCCCCCACTTCGCTCATGTCCTTCGTGCGGACGCTGGCGAGCGCAGAATCGGAGAACTGCGCAATATTCTGCTGGCAGGAGCTGCCGTATGCAAATACCAGATTGGGATCCGTCACATCGATCTGCTTGGAAAAATCGCTGATCATCTGTTCTTCTTCGGGTGTGAATTGAACAGCAGCCTGCTTGTCTTCCTCCACCTTTGCCAGTTCCGTCTGCGGTACTACCTGCGGGGTAGGCATGGATACGCCATCCAGAGTAAGCTTGATATCAGCCATTGTCAGTTCTCCTCCTTATTCTTGATTCGTGTCCTTCTGAATTGCTTTGAGGGCCATACCTTTCGTAAGGCCTTCCTGTGCAATCATTGTTTCGAGTACATCAACATCGGAAGTAATGTCCAGAGCCTCGGCACCGTAAAGGTTATCGAGCTGCTTTTCAAAGGCATCCGCCACCAGGGAAAGGGAATTCTCTACGCTTGACTTTGCCTTCTGCACATTTGCACCGGGATTTTTTACATCCAGAAGCTCAGAATAGTTCTGGATCAGATTTTCTGTTGTAGGCAGATAATAGTTCAGGAATTTGCGCAGAGCATTTGCTTTGGAAGTATCCTTTTCCAGCACGGCAAAAATCTGTTCACCTGCCGTATCCATCCTGGAAAGGCATGCCGATACTTCCTCGCCCGGGATTTTGTCATTCAGACTGCGCAGACTTGCAAGCAGTGCACGGCCTTTTTCAATCTGACGATCAAGTTCCTTGTTCCCCGTTTTGACCGGAAGAACAACCTCGCGTCCCGGGATAAATTTGGATGCAAGCATGAACACCGCAACCGACAGGCAGGCACATACAAGAAGATGCTTGAGCAGATAAATCGGAAATATCAGACCGTACAGCAGCCAGAATGCCGCCGTTATATACACCGGCCATGCCGAAGGAATCTTCTTTTTCAATCGTACCACCTCATATCTATTGTATCCGATTCGATGGTTTCGTGCAATCCCAAATTCCGCAAATTTGCGGTTTAGATATCCAGTTCCAGAGAAACCGGACAGTGATCCGAACCCATAATGTCGCTGTGGATCAGGCTTGCACGCACGCGCGGCATCAGCCTGTCCGATACTACGAAATAGTCGATACGCCATCCCGCATTATTCTTTCTGGCAGAAAACATATAGCTCCACCAGGTATATGCGCCTGTGAGATCCGGATTGAAGTGGCGGAAGGTATCCGTCATTCCCTGAGCGAGCAGCTGACCAAATTTTTCTCTCTCCTGATCGCTGAAGCCTGCGCTCATGTGATTCGTCTTGGGATTCTTAAGATCGATCTCCTGATGGGCCACATTAAGGTCTCCGCAGAGTACGACGGGTTTTTTCGCGTCAAGACCCGCGAGATAGGCACGGAAATCGTCCTCCCAGCGCATGCGATAGTCAAGACGCGCAAGCTCACGCTGCGAATTCGGGGTATAGCAGTTCACAAGAAAAAAATCCTGAAATTCCACGGTGATCACACGGCCCTCATGATCGTGCTCGTCAATGCCAATGCCCACAGTGGAAGAGAGGTATTTTTCCCGCGTAAGCACCGCGGTACCGGAATACCCTTTTTTCTCGGCGCTGTTGTAGAGAATCTCATAGCCATCCAGCGGAATATCTGCCTGATGGGGTTCCATTTTGGTCTCCTGCAGGCAGATCACATCGCAGTCGAGCGCACTCACGGACTCGGCAAAGCCTTTTCCGAGGCAGGCGCGCAAACCGTTTACATTCCAGGACAAAAGTCTCATTTCTTTTCGTCTTCCTTCCGCAGCTTGGCTCGCTGAATTTTACCGGAAACCGTTTTGGGCAGTTCCTTTACAAATTCAAGAATACGCGGATACTTATAGGGTGCAGTGACCTTCTTTACATGGTTCTGCAGCTCTTTGCGCAGCGCATCAGAGGGCTCGTAGCCGTTCGCCAGCACGACGGTAGCCTTTACAACCTGACCGCGTTCGGGATCCGGTACGCCGGTAATTGCGCACTCAATAACTGCCGGATGGCTGATCAGCGCACTTTCGACCTCGAACGGTCCGATTCGGTAACCGGAGGACTTGATCACGTCATCCGCACGGCCAATAAACCAGTAATATCCGTCTTCATCGCGCCATGCCATATCACCGGTGCGGTAAATGCCGTTTGCAAATGCTTCGGCAGTGCGCTCTTCATCCTGATAATAGCCCACGAACAGACCTGCCGGACGACGCACGGAAAGATCCACGCAGATTTCGCCTTCTTCACCCGCTTCCACATCATTGCCGTCTGCGTTCAGAAGGCGGATGTTGTAATGCGGGGAAGGCATGCCGATAGAACCGGGCTTGGGAGTCATCCACTTGGGGGTGAATACCAACGGGGAATTTTCCGTCTGGCCAAAGCCCTCGCGCAGTTCAACGCCGGTAAACTCCTTGAATCTGTTGAATACCTCGGGATTAAGCGGTTCGCCCGCAGAAGTACCCCATTCCAGCGCAGAAAGATCGTATGCCGACATATCTTCCTTAATAAGATAGCGATAAATCGTCGGCGGTGCACAGAAGGAGGTTACGCGGTACTTTTCCAGCATTGCAAGCAGATTCTTTGCGTTGAAACGGTCAAAATCATAAATGAAATGCGTTGCGCCGCACATCCACTGACCATAGAATTTGCCCCATGCGCACTTTGCCCAGCCGCTGTCCGCGGTGGTGATGTGGATGGAGTGCTCATCCAGATTGTGCCAGAAACGGCCCGTAGCCAGATGGCCCAGAGGATAAGTATAGCTGTGCACCACCATTTTGGGCATACCGGTAGTACCGGAGGTGAAATACATCAGCATGATATCATTGTTCTTGCTGACGCGTTCGATGGAGAGTTCCTCACTCGCCTCATCAAGCAGACGCGAATAGTTGATAAAACCTTCGCGATCTTCTCCCAGGCAAGCAGCAGGAACGCCGCATTCAACCGCGGCAGGTGCTACATGGCTGCACACCTCATCTTCGCCTACGCATACGACAAGCTTTGCGCCGGAAGCAGAGATGCGGTAGCTGATATCCTTCTTCTGCAGCTGTGCGGTAGCCGGAATCTGAATCGCGCCGATCTTCATCAAAGCAAGCGCAGTTACCCAGTATTCCCAGCGACGCTTGAGCAGCAGGATTACGGGGTCACCCTTACCGATGCCGAGCCCCATCAGGGCGTTTGCAGCCTTGTTGGAAAGGCGGGAAATATCGCCGAAGGAGAGGATTTTCTCATCGCCGGCATCATTCGTCCAGATCATTGCACGCTGATTCGGCGAAAGACGGGCAAACTCGTCAATCACATCATAAGCGTAGTTGAAATTCTCCGGAACGGTATAATCATAATTCGCATAAAAATCCTCGAGCGAAGCATAGTCCGCGCGGGTGTAGCGATCAATCAGCCTCATAAAGTTCCCTCTTTTACGGTATTACAATTGCAATAAAGCGGCACGGCGTATCGCCGATTGCCTGCATGGCATGGGGATGCATGGAATCGTAGTATGCCGAATCCCCTTCGGAAAGCTCCATAATCTGGCTGCCAACCTGCAGACGCAGTTTGCCTTCCAGCACATAGTTGAACTCATGACCGGAGTGGCTGTTGGTTTCCATATTGGAATTGGCGCCGGGAACAACGGTAACCATCAGGGGCTCAACCTTACGGTGGTTAAAATTGTACGCCAGATTTTTATAGGTATAATGCTGTGCGCGGTTGATATCCACGCCCATATTCTTGCGGGTCAGTGCACATACGGAAAGACGAGGTGCTTCGCCGGTAAGCACGGTCGTGGTATCCACGCCGAACAATGCGGCAAACTTCAGAAGGAAGCTGATGGGAATATCGTTGCTTCCGTTTTCGTAAGAATAATATTCGTCGACGCGCACGCCCAGCTCGTTGGCTGCCTCCTCGACAGTATAGTCCGAAAGCTCTCGCAGCGCTTTGATTCTGGTCGCAATCTGCATTACCTGATCGGACATAATTACACCTCCACAATATCACTTTCCTTATAGTATAAAACTTCCCGCAAAAATACACAAGACCGGACGGCGTTAAGAAATGCAATTTATTTTAATCCGCCCCCTTTTCATGCTTATATTCTCTCCATCGCCGCAAAAAAACTGCCGTTCCGCCTCCACTTGCGCAAGAATTTACCTTCCATCCGTTATCTATCAACGTGGATGTGCTATAATAAATCAAATTAAACGTTTCTAACTTTCTTTTCGGAGGGATACTGTTATGATTCGCCACATCGTGCTTTTCACCATTAAAGATGAATACAAGGCGGATATTCCTGCGCTGGTCGAGGGATTCTATCAGATGGAAGGCAAAATCGACGGACTCCTTTCCCTGGAAGCGGGCGCTGATATTCTGCACAGCGAGCGCTCCTACGATATTGCCCTGGTTACGACTTTCCGTGACCGCGCCGCTTTCGATGCCTATCAGACCCATCCGGTGCATATGCCCGTCAAAAAGCGCATGCACGAGGTACGCAGCGGTTCGGTTGCTTGCGATTTTGAAGTAAAAGCTTAAAAGGGGGACGGACGTTTGATCGACCCGGTAGCCTTTTCCCTTTTCGGAATCGATGTCAAATGGTACGGCATTCTGATTGCGACAGGCGCACTTCTTGCCGTGCTTCTGTGCATGCGCCGCGAAAAACGCTATGAATTGCCGAAGGACACTTCCATTAATTTGGTATTGTGGGCTGTGCCGCTTGCGCTGATCTGCGCCCGCGCCTATTATGTGATATTCACCTGGGATTATTACCGCGTGCATCCCGATCACATTCTGCGCCTGCGCGACGGCGGCATCGCGATATACGGCGCCATTCTCGGCGGCATGCTGGGCGCTCTCCTGTATGCAAAGCGCGCAAAACTTTCATTCCTGACGCTTGCCGACCTTGTAGCTCCGGGGCTTGCCCTTGGACAGGCCATAGGCCGCTGGGGCAATTTTGTGAATCAGGAAGCTTACGGCGAAATGATCACCAATCCCGCCTGGCAGTTTTTCCCCGTGGCAGTTTATATCGAACGGCAGCAGGCGTATTTTCAGGCAACATTTTTCTACGAATCCGCATGGTGCTTTATCATCGTGCTCATTCTGCTTATCCTTGAAAAGCGCGGCATATTCCGCCGCAGAGGCGACTGTTTCTTTACCTATACACTTCTGTACGCACTGGAAAGATCCGTTGTCGAAGGCATGCGAAGCGACAGTCTTTACTGGGGGCCTTTCCGCGTTTCCCAGCTTTTGAGCATTGCTGTAGGTCTTGCAGTAGTTGTTTATTTTATTACCCGCAGAATCAGAAAGAAGGCATAATCATGCGCAATCTTACCATGCTTACCGACCTGTATCAGCTGACAATGATGTACGGCTATCAGAAATGCGGCATGCGCAATGAACGCGCCGTTTTCGATATGTTCTATCGCCGCAACACCGATGTCACCCAGTACGCCATCATGGCGGGACTGGAACAGCTGATTGACTACATAAAGAATCTGCGGTTTGACGAGGACGCTCTTACCTATCTCGAATCGCTGAATCTTTTTGATGACGAATTCATTCAGTCCCTGCGCGATTTCCGCTTTACGGGCGACATCTACGCCGTACCGGAAGGAACCATCGTTTTCCCCGGCGAGCCCCTCATTCGCGTAAGCGCGCCCATCTTCGAAGCGCAGCTGATCGAAACGGCACTCCTGAACATCATCAACCACCAGACTCTGATCGCCACCAAAGCAAGCCGCGTGGTACAGGCAGCGCAGGGCGGCAGCATTCTGGAATTCGGTCTGCGCCGTGCTCAGGGTCCGGATGCCGGTATCTACGGTGCGCGCGCCGCAATTATCGGCGGATGCGACGCAACCAGCAATGTATTCACGGGCGAAATGTTTGATATTCCGCTGCGCGGTACCCATGCACACAGTTGGGTCATGAGCTTCCCCACAGAACTGGATGCTTTCCGCGCATACGCCAAGTTCTTCCCGGACAGCTGCCTGCTGCTGGTCGATACATACGACACGCTCAAAAGCGGCATGCCCAACGCGATCACTGTATTCAACGAGCTGCGTGCCGCAGGTCATGAACCCGCAGGTATCCGTCTCGACTCCGGCGACCTCGCCTACCTCAGCCGCGAAGCCCGCAGAATGCTCGACGAAGCCGGTTTCCCGAATGCAAAAGTCTGCGCCTCCGGTGATCTGGATGAATACCTTATTCAGGATCTTAAGCTGCAGGGTGCACGCATTGATATCTGGGGCGTTGGCACCAAGCTCATCACCAGCTCCGACTGCCCTGCACTGGGCGGCGTTTACAAGCTGAGCGCAGAACTGCACGACGGACGCTACATCCCCAAGATCAAGATCAGCGAAAACCCGGCCAAGATCACCAATCCCGGCGTCAAGATGCTCTATCGCATCTATGATGAATACGGCATGGCGGTTGCCGACCTGATCGCTCTTGATCACGAAACATTCAACGAAAACGAACCGCTCACGCTGTTTGACCCGGTTGACACATGGAAGACCATGACCCTTACCCGCTACAGCATGAAGAAACTGCTCGTTCCCATCTTTGTGGAAGGCAAACTGGTTTACGAATCACCCACGCTCAGTGAAATCCGCAAATACAGCAAGAACGACCTTCTCACCTTCTGGGATCAGTACAAGCGACTGACCAATCCCCATCGCTACAAAGTTGACCTGTCTGACGAGCTTTGGATGCTCAAGCATTCCATGCTTAAAAATACCACTGCCACCAAATAAGCCACTATACAAAACAACAAAGAGGAGTGTTTCCCAATGCATTGGTCTGAGAAAATCGCGCAGGAAATTATCGCGCGCAATCCCAACAAGGAAGAATACGTATGCGCCGCGGGTATCAGCCCGTCCGGTTCCATCCACATCGGCAATTTCCGTGATATCGCCACCAGCTATTTCGTAATGCGCGCACTGCGCTCCATGGGCAAGAAGGCCCGTCTGCTCTTCAGCTGGGATGAATTTGACCGCATGCGCAAGGTTCCCGCCAACGTCCGCGCCGTTCATGGTGATGCTTTCGATTGCTATATCGGTCGTCCTTATGTTGACGTTCCCAATCCCTTCCCGGAGGCCGACCCGGACGCCGCAAACTATGCCGAATATTTCGAGCATGAGTTCCTCAACTCCATGAAGAACTTCGGTATCGAGCTGGATTGCCGCTATCAGGCCAAGATGTACCGCGAAGGCAAGTACGTTTCCCGCATTCTGGAAGCCCTTTCCAAGCGCGGCGAAATTTTTGACATTCTGGATTCCTTCCGCACGCAGGAAGCACAGCCCGGCGAGCGCGAAGCCTACTATCCGGTTTCCATCTACTGCCCGGAATGTAAGCGCGACACCACCACCATCACTTCCCTGAGCGATGACTGCCACGTTGCCGAATATCACTGCGAATGCGGTCATACCGGCACCTTCGATTTCACGAAGGACTTCAACTGCAAACTCGCCTGGAAGATCGACTGGCCGATGCGCTGGCTGTATGAAGGCGTTGATTTCGAGCCCGGCGGAAAGGATCACGCATCCCCCGCAGGTTCCTATCAGACTTCCCGCGTAATCTCCAAGCAGATTTATGACTACGAAGCCCCCATGTTCCAGGGCTATGAATTCATCGGCATCAAGGGTTCCACCGGCAAGATGTCCGGTTCCACCGGTCTGAACCTCACTCCGGATGCACTGATGCAGATCTATCAGCCCGAGCTTATCCTCTGGCTGTACGCCAAAACCGATCCCATGCGCGCATTCGACTTCTGCTTCGACGACGGTATCCTCAAGCAGTATTTCGAGTTCGACCGCATGTTCAACGCTGTTCAGACCGGCAAGGCAGATGAGCTGACCCGCTCCATCATGGAACTGAGTTCCATCGAAGGTCACAATGTGATCCCGGTTCCCATGAGCCTGCTCGTGCAGCTGGGTTCCGTCGTTGACTTCAACGAAGCCATGCTCGAAACCGTTTTCGCCAAGATCGGCACGCCCTACACCAACGCTGATTTTGCCGAGCGTCTTACCCGCGCCAAGTACTGGCTGGAACAGTGCGCACCCGATCAGGTCAACCACCTGCGCAAGGGCCGCAACTGGGCAGCTTATGAGGCTCTCACCGAGGAAGAAAAGAAGGAAATTGCACTTCTTCATGAGTACCTCACCGGCGAAGGTTATTCCCTCGACGAGCTGATGAACGCCCTTTACGATATTCCCAAGAAGGTCTTTGGCCTTGCTGAAGGCGATAAGGAACTTAAGACCAAGCAGGGCGCTTTCTTCAAGAGCGTATACCGTCTGCTCATCGATAAGGAAGCCGGCCCGCGTCTGTACCTGTTCCTGTATGCAATCGAAAAGGAACGCTACATCAAGCTGCTTGACTTCTCCACTCCCATGACCGAAGAAGAGGCTCAGCCCGAAGTTGTGGAAGAGGAAGTCGTAGTGGAAGAAAAGGTATACGGCGATCCCGACCCGGTTAAGCCCATTGCCGAGGAAATCGAGGCAGACAAGTTCTTTGCCGTTGACCTGCGCGTATGCAAGGTTCTCAAGTGCCAGGAAATCCGCAAGTCTGCCAACTGCTACAAGCTCACCCTGTTTGACGGTCTTGACGAGCGTGTGATCGTTTCCTCCATCCGCCATGATTACAAGCCCGAAGAACTCATCGGCCGCAAGATCATCGTGGTAGCCAACCTCAAGCCCGCCCGCATTACCGGCGTTACCTCCAACGGCATGCTGCTCGCCGGCACCAACAATGCCTGCGGCTGCAAGGTTATCTTTGTAGATGACATGATTCCCGAAGGAACCCGCATCTGCTAATATTCTTTCAGCGCTTCGCTTCATCAGATTGATGCGAAGCGCTTTTTCTGCCCCTTTTTCAGGAATCACTAGCCGATATGCAGGAATCCGTGTTTCTCAAAGCGAATTTTTGATACAATGCACATTTTCCAACGCGGGAGGAATATCATGTCCCAGAACTTCGAAAACATGAAGCGCCGCTATATGCAGGGCTGGCGCACATGGCAGAATGAAAGCGTGCTTTCCCACGTTCACATGCCCGAGGGTATGGGCATTCGTCTGTATCTCAAAGATTACACGCGCAAGCAGATTGCAGAAAACACCTTCTTTGGCTGCAGCGATGTAGCTCCTATCGGCTTTGTTCCAAACGACGATCCCAATGTTTGCTTTATGCGTCCCGGCGCAAACGCCTACGACGGTTCCTATACCGATGTTACTCTCACATGGGGCAAAAACCGTATGCGCGTGCAAACAGCGCTGGACGGTGATGATCTTATCCTTCTGGCGGAACCGCTCAAACAGCCGCTGCGCCCATCTTGTCTGATCATAAGCGGTGTAGTTCTGTGGGACCGCGAAGGCTCCGTGGAGCGCAAAGGAGAGTGCCTTTACCTCAACATGCCGTCCGGCACAACGCCCGTGTATATGACCGCCGCGCACACCGGCGAAAAACATACGCATTGCCAGGCGCCCTGCCTGACCGCACTGCTTGATAAAGCAATCGGCATTTCCACCGGAAAGAAACGCACCATAGCAGAAATCAAAACTCTTATCGCACAGGGGCGCGCCAAATGGGAAGCCCATAAAGCACGGTATGGCGACTGGGCAGAAGCATATAGTGCCATGCAGACCGTCCTTTCCTGGAATACCGTCTATGCACCGGATATTGACGCACCCGTTACACCCGTATCCCGTCTGTGGAGCCACAACTTCACCGGCAGCTATGTTCTTTTCTGCTGGGACACCTATTTTGCCGCCATGATGCTGGCATTCGATAACAAGGAGCTTGCATATTCCAACGCAATCACCGTCACCAATTCGCTTACGCCCGCAGGCTTTGTGCCCAGCATGAACGGGCCGGACGGTTATCGCAGCTATGACCGTTCTCAGCCGCCGGTTGGCTCCATGGCCTGCCTGTGGATTTACAACCGTCATAAGGATAAATGGTTCCTGCGCAAGGTTTATGATTCTCTTGTATCGTGGAATCAGTGGTGGATGGAGCATCGCCTGACCAAAAACGGCCTTCTCACATGGGGCAGCGATCCTTTTGAAACCGTCAACGGATTTTCTATGGAAAAAGGCGTCGCAAACACCAAGCGCGGCGCGACATTCGAATCCGGACTTGACAACATGCCCATGTACGACGGCGCCGTATTCGACCCCGAAACGCATCGACTGCTTTTTGATGACGTAGGGCTTACCGGCCTGTATATCCACGATTGCCGCTGCCTTGCCGAAATTGCACGCATCCTTGACGAAAACGAAAAAGCCGAAATGCTTGAAAAACGTGCGGCAGAAATCGAACAGCGGCTCGAAGCCCTCTGGAGCGAAAAAGACGGACTGTATCTGAACCGTCATACCGATACCAATGCTTTTGGCCATTCTCTTTCCATTGTGCATTTCCATGCGCTTTTCTCAAGCCTTGCAAAGGGTGAGCGCGCAGAGCGCATGATTCACGAGCATCTTCTCAATCCCGAAGAATTCTGGGGCCAATACATCATTCCCGTCAGTTCCCGAAACGATCCCGCATCGAAGGACAACCACTACTGGCGCGGCCGCATCTGGGGCCCCACCAATTTCCTGATCTATATGGCGCTGCTCGAGCACGGCAAAACGGAGCTGTGCAGAGAGCTTGCAATTAAATCCCGCGATCTTTTGATGAAAGAATGGCTGGAACTTGGCCACATTCATGAAAATTATGACGCAGGCGACGGCACGGGCTGCACCCTTGGAAGCGACCGGTATTATCACTGGGGTGCTCTGCTTTCCCTGATCGGACTTTTAGAAAACGAAAAAGGAAACGTTTAGGAGGAATCGCAATGTCGCAGCAGTACGAAAACAATCGCCGCGAATATGCATCCGGCTGGCGAACCTGGCACAATGACAGTGTTCTTTCCCATGTGCATATTCCCGATGGCATAGGCGTACGCCTGTGTATAAAGGATTATTCCGTTTCTCAGATGCTGGAAAACCTTTATCTCAGCAACCAGAATCCCGAAACCACCGGGGATGCACGCACATCAGCATGCGCCTACGACGCTTCTTATACCGATCTGACTGTGACGTGGAGGCAGAGCGTCATCCGCGTGCAGACTGCACTGGACGGTGACGACCTCGTCATGCTGGTCACCCCCATTCAAAAGCCTTTCAAACCGGCAGCACTGCTTGTGAGCGGTATCGTCCTCTGGAATTCCAACGGCTCCGTCGTGCGCAAGGCAGATACTCTCATGCTGAATATGCCCTCGGGTTCCGTTCCGGTATATACCACTGCACCCGTAATCTCGGACCCTTACTTCCGCCTGACTATGCCCTATGTAGCGGTCACGCTTGATAATGCGGTCGGCATTTCCACGGGTAAAAAGCGTTCGCTCGATGAAATTCAGGCTCTCATTGCACAGGGGCGTGCCAAATGGGAAGCCAACAAAATGCAGTACGGCGATTGGGCAGAGGCATACAACGCCATGCAGACCTCGCTTGCATGGAATACCATTTATGCGAAAGACCTTGCTGCACCGCTTACGCCCGTCAGCCGATACTGGAATTCCTCCTTCAACGGCGGATATGTCCTTTTCTGCTGGGATACCTATTTTGCCGCCATGATGCTGGCATTCGACAACAAATCGCTCGCCTATTCCAATGCCATCACCATCACAAGTTCTGTGGAAGAAATGGGATTTGTTCCGAACTTCCTTGGACCTACGCAGCACTCCAGCTATGACCGTTCTCAGCCGCCGGTCGGCTCTATGGCCTGCCTATGGATTTATAAGCGCCACAAGGATGAATGGTTCCTGCGCGAAGTGTACGACAATCTTATTCGATGGAATCAGTGGTGGATGGATAACCGCCAGACGAAAAACGGTCTTCTCACCTGGGGCAGCGTTCCCTTCACCCCCATCAACGGCTGTCCTCTGGAGGTCGACAACGTAAATACCTGCATGGGCGCGGCTCTGGAGTCCGGCCTTGACAACTCGCCCATGTATGACAATATTGAATACGACGATCAAAACCATCAGCTTCTGCTGGATGACGTCGGACTCAGCGGCCTCTATATTCATGACTGCCGCTGCCTTGCCGAAATCGCACGCATTCTGGGCGATATCGAAAAGGCTGAAATGCTGGAAAAGCGTGCCGCCCTTATCGAGGAGAATATGGAATCCCTCTGGGACGAAGAAACCGGTATGTATCTGAACCGCCGACTCACCACCGGTGCATTCGATCATCGCCTGACCCCCTTCCATTTCCATGCGCTGTTCAGCAGCCGCGCAAAAGGAGCGCACGCAGAACGCATGGTACGCGAACACCTCCTGAATCCCGAAGAGTTCTGGGGCGATTGTGTTCTGCCCTCCATCGCACGCAACGATCCCGCCTGGGGCGACAATTTCTACTGGCGCGGCCGCGTATGGGGTCCGATGAACTTCCTCGTATATATGGCGCTGTGCGAACACGGCATGGAGGATGTAAGGAAAGAACTCGCCATCAAGTCCCGCGATCTTTTCATGCCGGAATGGCTGGAAAAAGGCCATATCCATGAAAATTATTCCTCCGCCGAGCCCACCGGCTGCGCAAACGGCAGCGATTCCTTCTATCACTGGGGCGCACTTCTCTGTTTTATCGGACTTCTGGAACAAGAGAAAAATAATCTTTAAGGGAGCAGCAAAATGAGCACGCAGTATAATGATACGATTCGCAAATATTCCCACGGTTGGAAAACCTGGCACAGCGACAGTGTTCTTTCCCATGTACACATTCCCGACGGCGTAGGCGTACGCCTGTTTGTAAAGGACTATTCTATTTCTCCGCTGCTGGAAAACCTTTATCTGAGCTATCAGAATCCCGAAACCAGCGGCGATGCACGCGCGGCAGCATGCGCCTATGACGGTTCCTATACCGACCTGACCGTAACCTGGCGCAAGAGCGTTATCCGCATTCAGACCGCACTGGACGGTGATGACCTTGTCATGCTGGTTACCCCCATTCAAAAGCCCTACAGAACCGCCGCACTGCTTGTCAGCGGTATTGTGCTTTGGAATTCCGAAGGCTCCGTCGAGCGCAACGGTGATACCCTGATGCTGAATATGGCATCGGGTGCAACTCCCGTATATACGACTGCACCCGTTATCAACGAGCCCCATATGCGAATGACTGCGCCCTATCTGGCAATCACCCTCGAAAATGAGGTGGGCATTTCCACGGGCAAAAAACGCACGCTTGACGAAATTCAGGCTCTCATCGCTCAGGGCCGCGCCAAATGGGAAGCCAACAAAGCGCAGTATGGCGACTGGTCTGAACCCTACAACGCCATGCAGACCTCCATCGCATGGAACACCATCTATGCCGCAGATATCGCCGCCCCTGTCACTCCTGTCAGCCGTCAGTGGACCGCCAGCTTTAACGGCGGATATCTCCTTTTCTGCTGGGATACCTATTTCTGCTCCATGATGGAGGCTTTCGATAACAAGGCGCTTGCCTACTCCAACGCAATTACCCTTACCAGCCATGTAGACGATGTTGGTTTCGTTCCGAATTTTGCCGGTCCGAACCATTATTCCAGCTATGACCGTTCCCAGCCGCCTGTGGGTTCCATGGCCTGCCTGTGGATTTACAAGCGTCATAAGGACGAATGGTTCCTGCGCGAAGTATATGACCGTCTCGTACGCTGGAATCAGTGGTGGATGGATAACCGTCTGACCGAGAACGGCCTTCTCACCTGGGGCAGCACTCCTTTCCCGCCCATCAACGGCAGCAATCTGGAATCCGAAAATGTAAACAACTGGCAGGGCGCCGCATTTGAATCCGGCCTTGACAATTCCCCCATGTATGACGGCGTGGAATACGATGATCAGCGTCATCAGTTCCTGTTGGATGACGTCGGTCTTACCGGTCTTTACATTAACGACTGCTATTGCTTGGCTGAAATTGCACGCATTCTGGGCGATACCGAAAAGGCCGAAATGCTTGAAAAGCGCGCCGCCTTCATCGAAGAAAATATGGAATCCCTGTGGGATGAAGAAACCGGCATGTATCTGAACCGCCGCACCAATACCGGCGCATTCGATCATCGCCTGACTCCCTTCCATTTCCATGCACTGTTCAGCCGCCGTACAAAGGGCGAGCGCGCCGAACGCATGGTGCGCGAGCATCTTCTCAATCCCGAAGAGTTCTGGGGCGACTGCGTTCTCCCCTCCGTTGCCCGCAACGATCCCGCCTGGGCAGATAATTTCTACTGGCGCGGTCGCGTATGGGGTCCGATGAATTTCCTCGTATATATGGCGCTGCGCGAGCACGGTATGGAAGATGTACGCAAGGAACTCGCCATCAAATCCCGCGATCTGCTCATGCCGGAATGGCTGGAAAAGGGTCATGTTCACGAAAACTATTCTTCTGCCGAGCCTACCGGCTGCGCACACGGCAGTGATTGCTTCTATCACTGGGGTTCTCTGCTCTGCTTTATCGGACTGCTGGAACACGAAGAAAATAATCTTTAAAGGAGCGCACATATGAGTACACAATATACGGATCTGATCCGCGAATATTCCCACGGTTGGAAACCCTGGCAGAATGAAAGCGTCCTTTCTCATATCTTTATGCCGGACGGACTGGGAGTCCGTTTGCATCTGAAAGATCCCGGATTCTGGCGCGTACTTGGACTCATGATGCCGGGTATGAACGATCCTGATGAAGGCGCGCTGCGCGTCCGCGCAAGCGCCTATGACGCCTCATATACCTATGTTACCGTCAACTGGCGAAACAATATCACCCTGCATATTGAAACCGCAACCCATGGGGATGATCTGGTTATGCTTGTCTCCCCTGAATTTGTAAAAATCCTGCCCCGCCCGATGTCCCTGATTATCAGCGGCGTAGTTGCGTGGGGACGTGAAGGATACGCAATGCGTCAGGATGATACTCTGCTTTTGCACGGACCCTCAGGCGATATCCCGGTATATATGACCGCGCCCGCATTCACAGAATATTTCGCCAAGATGACCACGCCCTATATCGCCGCCCAGCTTTCCGAAGAAATCGGTATTTCAACCGGAAAACGCCGTTCTCTGGATGAAATCAAGGCTATCATCGCAGGCGGACGCGAGGCCCATTTCGCCTCTCATGCGAAATATGGTGAATATGCCGAAGCATTCAACGCCATGCAGAATGCCATCTTCTGGAGCACTATATATGCACCGGATACCGACCAGCCCGTCAGCCCCGTTTCCCGCATATGGATTGACAGCAACTGCGCCGGCTATCTGCTTTTCTGTTGGGACACGTATTTTGCCGCCATGATGGCCGGATTTGACAACAAAGCGCTGGCCTACGCCAATGCCGTTGCCATCACGCGCTCCATACGTGAATGCGGCTTTGTGCCCAATTCATACGGCCCGACAGGCCACTGCTCCTATGATCGTTCCCAGCCGCCTGTCGGCTCCATGGTCTGCCTGTGGCTCTATCACAGGTATGGGGACGAGTGGTTCCTGAGCGATGTTTATGATGATCTTAAAACTTGGAATAACTGGTTTTTTGACCACCGCAGAACAGAGAATAACAATCTCACTTGGGGCAGCTGTGGCCCGTACGAACCCGTTACCGGTGATTTCGGTATTGAGATCACGAACGTCGCCACATGGCAGAGCGCCGCATTTGAATCCGGCCTGGACAACACTCCCATGTATGATGATGTAAAATACGATTCCGAAAAGAATCTGTTTGAATTGGATGACGTAGGACTGACCGGCCTTTTCATCCATGATTGCCTCTGTCTGGCTGAGATGGCACGCGTTCTCGGAAAGGACGATGATGCACGGCTCTTTGAGGAACGCGCCTCGTCCACGGAAGATGCGCTGGAAACCCTCTGGGACGAGGAAACCGGCATGTATCTGAACCGCCGCCTCGATACCGGCACGTTCGACCACGTTCTTACCCCCTTCCACTTCCATGCGCTTTTCAGCCGTCGTTCAAAGGGGGCACATGCCGAACGCATGGTGAAAGAACATCTTCTCAATCCCGAAGAGTTCTGGGGCGAATATGTTCTCCCCTCCGTCATGCGCAATCACCCCGCTTATACGGAAGACCATTTCTACTGGCGCGGCCCCATCTGGGGACCGATGAATATGCTGGTGTATATGGCGCTGCGCGAGCACGGCATGGAAGAAGTACGACGCGAACTGGCCAAAAAGTGCAATGCACTCGTCCTCAAGGAATGGCTTGAAAACGGCAACGTGCATGAAAATTACAATGCCGACACCGGCGTTGGCCAGAGCACCTGTTTTTATCACTGGGGCGCGCTGAACGGCCTGATCGCCCTGATCGAACGCGAAGAAGGCAATCTGTAAGCCTCTGTTGCTTAAACGCGCATCATCATTTATTCCGGGGAGGCGTATTTTCTCCCCGGAATAAATCTTTCACTCTTAACCATTAATTAACTTTAGACTATTGACTTTCACCCACACATGCAGTATAATGGATTTCGTTCTCGCGGCAGTGCTGGAATCGGCAGACAGGCACGTTTGAGGGGCGTGTGCGAGAGCGTATGGGTTCAAGTCCCATCTGCCGCACCAACGAAAAAGCGATTTGCAATAGCAGATCGCTTTTTTCATTTTATATCTTGCCTCCATGGCACTATCTCTTCTCCTGCTCTTACAATTAAAAATGTACTTTACATAAAACTGTTGACATTGCTTCCAAGTTGCTGTATAATAGTTCACGTTCTCGCGGCAGTGCTGGAATCGGCAGACAGGCACGTTTGAGGGGCGTGTGCGAGAGCGTATGGGTTCAAGTCCCATCTGCCGCACCATATCCGTATGAAATCATTGATTCAGTGATTCCATGCGGATTTTTTTATTTTACCCGTATAGTAGAAATCTATATTAGCACATGATATAGTTTATTTTGATAAACTTGAATTTTACGCATAGAAAATGATAGCCAATGCAGGTAGTTTTGCATTGGCTATCATACTATTCTTCGGTATTTATGAGGTTACTGTAATATTTGGTTTTACCGGATAGGACATCATCATAAAAGTCTTGTTTCCAGTCAATATAATCAATGCAGTCCTGCACTTGTTTAAGTTGTTCTACTAAGGATTTGCGTTTGATATCCAGTATAACCTTTCGCTTTGGTATGGTGGATTCTCCGATAAGGCAGAGTTCGATATAGTCCTTCATTTCAGCAATGCTCATTCCGCAGTTTTTAAGGCAATTTAAACTGTTAATCCAAGCAATGTCCCTCTCATCAAAGATGCGACGATTGTTTTTGTCACGCTTTACATTGGGAACAAGTCCCTGATTGCAATAGAATTTTAGTGTTTCGTATGGTAAGTGCGTTTGTTCGCAGGCTTCTTTCATTGTAAACATAAAGACCTCCAAGAAAAATAAAAATAGTGCTTGACCGGTAGCAACTACCGATTGATACAATAAGAGTGTATCATGAATACGGATTATTTTCAAGGAGGTTTCTATATGGAATATAAGGTGTTAAGCAATGGCGTGAAAATGCCACAGTTGGGTTATGGAGTATATCAGGTAACAAAAGAAGAATGTGAG
>SVHC01000075.1 GCA_015056055.1 Clostridiales bacterium
TGAACTTGGGCAGATCGGTGCGGAGCTGAGCCTTCTCGATGGAACGAATGATTTCACTCATTTCATTGGCCTCCTTCCTTCGTAGACGTTCGTACCCACAGCCTTTCTAGGGAAGAGGACCGTCCGTTTTCACAACAAAAAATATTTTAACACAAGATATCGTGCTATGCAATAGTTTCGGCATAAAAATTTTCGAAAATATTGCGTTTATTTTCGTTTATGCAGATGAACAGGACGTGTTGCCGGCGCATTCACCACACGGCCGATATTGTCAAACCGGGAACCATGACAGGGACACTCCCACAAGTGACTTGATGGCTGATAAATAAGGCAGCAGCCCATGTGAGAACATCGCGGAGCCCCGAATCCGCCGAACAAGCCATTGGCATATTGTCTGCCTGATCGAAGAAGATCATGAAAACTAATCGTTCTATGTATGGGTGAATAAATATCAAACTCAGCCGACGGCAAACCAAGGATCTGTGCTGTAATCGCCTGTGCAGCAATCATGCTTCCTGCCAAACCCGATCCCCCATAACCGCACCCTACAAAGATATTAGGTGTTTTGGATGAATACCGCCCAATATACGGAATCCGATCAGGCGCATATGTATCTATTGCAATTCGGTCTTCTTTTTTCTTTATTCTCAGTCTTGATGTTAGGATGCCTTCCTCCCCGGTCTGTGTTCCAACGAAGCCGCCATTAATCCTCCAAAGATCGTTTGTTTCTCCGGGTATGCAGGTATAACTGCCGTCCGCAGCCATGATAACGTGATCTGAATCGTGTCTTTTTTCAGTCTGATACAAATAAATCTTTTTCTGTTCCAAACGAAGGAAATACCAGCCCGGAATATTGATAATGGGATATCCTGTAGCAATCACGATATACGGGGCCTGAATACTGCCGGATTCCGTATAAACAGCATCTACCTCTACCGCCGTCACCCGCGAATTCTCAAAGAGTTTTGCCTTCAATTTTTCTGCATTGCAGGCGAGCTGCATTAAGTATCGGGAAGCATTTATTCTGTATACATATGGAACTTTGATAAAGGCAGCTCCAGGATCAGAAGCATCAGAAAAGGAAACGCTTTCAGCAGGCAGACCGACTTTCCGCATTGTTTCAGTCTCGTGATTCAGTTCTGCTGTCTCACTGTTTTTGATTGCTGCTAACAAGCCATTCCTTTCTTGAAGTTCAAAAGAGAACCCGGGATTTGTACTCAGCGCCCGAATAGACTGAATTGCTTCGATATGTGTTTGCGCAAACTTTTCAGCCGCCGATATTCCTTTTTCATCTGATATTCTGGCATACATCATTTGATGGCAGGGCGCAAGAATACCACAGTTATATGCAGATGATCCAGAGCCAATTGTTTTTGCCTCCGCAAGTGCAACCCGAAGGCCAGATTTTGCCAGCCAAAATGCTGCTGATAATCCGGTAAGTCCACCACCGACAACGGCGACATCTGCCTTCTCCCTTCCCCGTAAAATGGGATAACGGTACCGGCTTCCACTTTCCATGTACATTCCCCTACTCACCTGCCCGGAGCATGATGATGGTATTGTTGTCTTTCGTTTGTCCTCTTATCCGCAGAGTATTGCCATTGCCGTCGCTTCCTGATATCATGAATGCCATCAAGCAGGAAAGTCAGGTGCGCATATGGCTACGATCATCGTCAGTTTCGGCGTTCCATCGGATGGATTCAAAGCCCTTTACGATCAAAAACACACCGTTCATATTCCACCCACTGGCGTTCGATTTTCGCGTGAAGAAATGCTTGCGCTGTTGCCCGAAGCCGATGCGGTGCTGGCCTGTACCCCATTCCCTCGTGAAATGGTTGAAGCCGGCAAGAAGCTCAAGCTGATCGTCTGTTACGGCGCAGGGTACGATTCCATTGATATAGCGGCGGCAACAGAACACGGCATTCCGGTTGTTAATATTCCTGAAACGGTGACTGCTGCAACCGCTGAACTGGCAATTGCTCATATGATGTCCATGGCGCGCCGGATCCGCGAACTTGATGAACTGGTGCGCACCATGGCCCCTAGCGAACTCTTTGTGATGGGACGCCGCATGGGTACTCGTCTGGAAGGCGCGACGCTGGGCATTGTAGGCATGGGCCGCATTGGAGGCAAGGTTGCGGACTTTGGCCGCGTAATGGGCATGCGCGTGCTGTATACCGCACGCACCCCCAAACCCGAGCGAGATGCGCTGGGCGATGAACATGTGGATTTGGAAACCCTTATGCGGGAAAGTGATTTCATCAGCCTGCACTGTCCCCATACGCCGGAAACCCACGGCATGATCTCCCGCGAAATGATCGCGCTGATGAAACCCTCCGCATTTCTGGTAAACACCGCCCGCGGCCCCGTGCTGGATGAGGAGGCGCTGATCGAAGCACTGCGTGAAAAGAAAATCGCTGGCGCAGCTCTGGACGTATATATTGGCGAACCGAATGTCAATCCTGCATTCTTCGAGCTGGAGAATGTACAGCTGACCCCCCATTCCGGCAGCAATACGCTTGCCACGCGCAATCAGATGGCCGAAGCCGCCAGCGCCCAGATCCTGGCTGTTTTGAATGATCAGCCGCTGCAAAATGTGATCAACCCCGAAGTGCTTTGATAAAACCGCTTTTGAAAAGCCGTTCCTGCAGAAGGAACGGCTTTTTTGTCGTGTTTCCACTTCCTTGCTCCTTTGTTGTCGAATTTCTCATATCGCTCCGACCTGAACCATACATATATGCCTGCAAAGGAGTGATCATTGTGGGTACAAAATCGTTCCGCATTCAGCAAAAAGGTCGTTCCATCAAGGGGCCGCCCGATGATCAGCCCGCAAGAGCAGGGCCTGTACGCCGCGGTCTGACGCAGATCCTGCTGTGTCTTTGTCTGCTGACCATAAGCGCCGCCTATACCCTTGGTCTGAATAGCGAAGCAACCGCCGTAGTGGCTCAGAAGCGGGAACTACCCATCTACTGTGTGGAGCGCGAGGACAAAGTGGTTTCCATCAGCTTCGATGCATCGTGGGGAGCGGATAAGACAATCGCTATTCTGGATATACTGGACAAATATAATGTCAAAACCACCTTTTTTCTGGTCGGCGGCTGGGTGGATAAGTATCCTGACATGCTGCAGGAAATTGTCTCCCGCGGGCATGAAATCGGCAACCACTCCGACACCCATGCACACATGAACCAGCTTTCCGAACAGGGCATCCGCGATGAGCTGCGTATCATGTCCGACAAAGTGGAAAAACTGACCGGTGTACGTCCAACGCTTTTTCGTCCCCCCTACGGTGAATACAACGACCGGGTGATCAGCGTTGCTCGCGCAGAAGGCTACGAAGCCGTGCAGTGGAGCATCGACAGTCTGGACTGGAAAGATCGCGGGACTGCGGACATCATCAAACAATGCACCCATCGGGTAGAAAACGGCGATATCGTCCTGTTCCACAACGATTCCAATGACATCGTCAATGCCCTGCCCACCGTCATCCAGCATTATCAGAGTCTGGGCTTCACCATCATCCCCGTCAGCGAGATCCTGCTGGACGGCCCTTACACCATCGACGTACAGGGCAAGCAGCACCCCCAACCCACCGCCCAACCAAAGCAATAATTATGAGGTGAAAAACATGGAAGAAACCGGAAACATCATCCACTTGAGAGGGCAGATCTGCCAGAACCTGCAATTCGGTCATGAGCTCTTTGGCGAACAGTTCTATGTAACCACGTTGCGCGTTCCGCGGC
>SVHC01000037.1 GCA_015056055.1 Clostridiales bacterium
TATCCAGATCAGGGGCATTCTGCACCGATTGGATATACTGATCCGTCACCTGGGAAACGAAAATATCCTTGATATTGATTTTTGCTTTGCCAATCAGGAAGATGAGCATATCCAGCGGCCCATCAAATTGGCTTAAATGCAGCGTCAGCGCCATATCTTACCCCAATCCGAAAATTCCAAGAATGAGGCTGAGTACCCCATCCTGCACAAAATAAATTGCGTTACCCAAAAGATTGGAAATGAAATCGGTAGCGAACATGATTACAAGCAGTGCAATCATCAGGCCCTGCATCACCTGCGCGGGAATATGCAGCTTCCCCCGGAGGAAAATATCGTTGACCACATGATAGCCGTCCAGGGGCGGGATGGGAAGCAGATTAAACAGGCACAGGCCCAGATTGATCATGGCAAAATTCATAAAGAAGCGCTGCACATAGAGCAGCCACGGGGTTTGAAGATATTCTTCAAACATACCGGGGATGTATGATAAATAGCCATTGCTTTCCTGAATGAACAAAAGATTCTCGCCGGTAAAGATGGAATAGAAATTTCCGCCGTTAAAGGATAAAAAATCCTTTTGATTGAGAAGCGGCATCCCAAGAAGATTCCACATTTCTGGCTTCCAAATCAATTGGTTTAGACCGACCATAATCAGCGTAGTAAAGAAGAATAGAATAAAATTTAACGTGACCCCGGCGATAGAAACCAAGAGATCATCCCGCCTGAATTTTTTGAAATTCCGGGAATTGACGGGCACCGGTCGGGCCCAGCCGAAACCGAAAAGCAGCATAAAGATTGCGCCCACGGGATCCAGATGCTTGAGGGGATTGAAGGATAAGCGCCCCAGCATCTGGGCGGTGGGATCCCCACATTTCAGGGCCACATAACCGTGGGCCAGTTCATGCAGGGTGAGGGCGATCAAAACGGCAGGAATGCGGTATAAAAGGGCGATAATGCCGGGTAAGGGATCACTGCTGGTTAATATGTTCAGGATGTTCAAAGGGGAGCCTCCTTCCGATAAATATCCAGTATCATTATACCGCAGCCAGCACCAAAACACAAGCCCGGACAAAGGCGCAAATGGGGCAAAGAAAAAACCGCAGACGATATGCCTGCGGGAGAAAAAGCAAAATGAATTACAGGATGAAATTGAGGGCCCGGAGCACTTCCATATAATCATTCACTTCAAATTCTACGGATGCGGCGCCGGTCTGGATGACGCCGGGATAGGCGGCAGCGGCTTTGGCCTTGAAATGATCCTTGAAGCTGATTTCCACCTTGAAATGATCCGGAAGGGGGAACATGCAATCCGCTGCCGGCTTTGCCATGGCGCGCTTTGCAGCGTCCCGGATCAGCTTCAGCGCCTTATGGGGATGGATGGAGATGGAGCCACGGCCTCGGCCCTCGCTGACAGCCACGGTTTCTATATTGGGGTTCATTGCTTTCATCCAGTCGCATAGGCCCTGATCCCCGGTGACCAGTCGCACCGGAACACCCAGGTATGCCGCTGTCAGGCTGTTGAGCATCAGTTCGGGGCAGATGATGCCGTTGATCTTCACATAGTTATTCCGGGTGTTCATGGTGTGGGAAAGGGGATTGGTGTTCATTCCGGCGGCGGAATGATAGCCGGTGAAGATGACGCCGTCATAGCCCTTTTCCAGGCCGGCCATCATGCTCATGATATCGGTTCCCCAGCCGCGGAAGATGCGCACCTCCTCGGGCAGCATTTCGGGGATCAGATTGCAGGCGCTGTCATGGGCGTCCTTCACCAGGATTTCATCGCATCCCCCGTCCATGGCGCCCAGGCAGGCGGCATTGACCTCGTTGGTCATCTGTCTCTGGAAATAGGGATAACGGGAATGGCCGTTTTCCGTTTCATCCCACAGGGTGATGCCGGTGGTGCCTTCAATATCAGCGGAAAGGAAAATTTTCATATTGTGTGCCTCCTTACTTGGTCGCTTCAAAGTATTCGTCCATGATGAATTGATACAGGGCGTCGAAAAGATCCTGACGCTGCATTCCGGCGGCCCGGCCGTCCACCTTGCAGGCCCGCACGCAGGGATTGGTGGAGGAAGAGGTGATGATTTCATCTGCTTGCTTCAGATCATCCACCGTAAAGGGCGTTTCGCTGACGGGAATGGAAAGCTTTTCACAGGCACGGATCAGATGGGCCCGGGCAATGCCGGGAAGAATCAGATTATCGGTGGGGGCGGTATAGAATACACCGTTTTTGATGATGTGCACATTGCTGTGGGAGCATTCCGTCACCCGATTGCCGGGCCGGTACAGCACACACTCGTAGGCCCCTGCCCGTTTGGCCTTTTCATTGGCCATCACGGCGGGGATCAGATTCAACGTTTTGATATTGCAATGGAGGAAGCGGATATCCTCATCGGTGATCAGGGATACGGGGTCCCTGGAAGGCACGAAGGTTTTGGGGGTCAGAGTGACCCACAAATTGGCTTTTCCTTCCGGGAAGGCATGATTGCGCTTGCCGCTGCCCCGGGTCACTTGATAGTAGACCACCAGATCGCCGGTATCCATCTTCTTCACCAGTTCGTTTAAAAGATCTTTTAGTTCCTGCTTGCTGACAGGCACTTCAATTTCCAGCAGGGATGCGCTGCTGAACAGTCGGTCCACATGCTCGTCCAGGGTGAAAATGTGATAATTGCGGCACAGATGGGCTTCGTATACCCCATCCCCGAACCAGCACACTCGGTCGGCCATGGGGATCATCATTTCATCCAGTTCTCCGATGCGGCCGTTGTAATATCCTAATGCTTTCATGGCTTGATCTCCTTGATATAGTCTTTCAGGCAGGGGATGGGGCTGCCGTCCAGGGCGGTATCGGCCGGGGCATGCCACATGGACTGCAATATGGCCTCTTCGGCGCATTCACCCACTGCCCGGAAGGGGATATTCATTAAATCCTCGTTCAGCATCATCCGGGCCTGGAAGCTGCCGCCGATAGGCTGAGCGGGGGCAGTGGTGAAGCCCACGGCGATCTCTCCGCTGCCGTGGCCGATATAGGATCCCAGCCGGGCCATGCCTACGGACGTGCGCTTGAGCACCCGTTTCAATTGCCGATGGGAAAGGGGAAGATCGGTAGCCACGATCAGGATGATGCTGCCCTGATCGCATTCGGCCAGGCCTTCGGGCAGGCAGGCGTCTCTGAAATCATCGGATGCGCCGTAATTGCTTTGCACCAGTACGCCCATGGTGTATACCTTGCCGTCGATTTCCATCAGCCGGGAGGAGGAGCCGATACCGCCCTTCATGCCATAGCAGGTAGTGCCTCTTCCTGCGCCCACCGCGCCCTGCTCAAAGGTTTCGGCGGCAGCGGAAATGGCGGCCAGCACCTCCTTTTCGCCTATGGGACGGCGCTTGATATCGCTTAGGCGGCTGTCATTGCATTCGCATACGACGGGATTGACGGAAGTGAGCTTCACCCCGTCCCTTTCGCAGATATTGGCCATATAGGATACCATGGCGTCATGCACTTTCCCGACGTTCAGGGTATTGGTGATGGCGATGGGGGTTTCCAGGGTGCCCAGCTCATCTACCTGGACAAGGCCCAGGGTTTTTCCAAAGCCGTTGATCACATGAGATGCGGCGGTGAGCTTCTGAGTAAAGGGATTTTTCACGGGGGGCATGATTACCGTAACGCCGGTATGGCAATTGCCCTCATCCACCGTACAATGGCCCACCTGTATCCCAGGCACATCGGTTATCAGATTGCGGAAGCCGTGGGGCATCCGTCCGACGGACATTTTCACAGCTTTTCCTCCTTCGGCATGCAGCATGCCGGCATTTGTTTTTTTCTACTCAGCCAGTATACTGCAATTTACTTGGTTCAGCAATATGTGCACTGCTTTTTCCCTGTTCCTTTGGGACGAATGTATAAGCTATCCCGCTCTCAGGAATTTTACAATTGTCTTTACTCTCCGGGATAGACGAAAGGCAGCGCGATGTGGTATACTGATGAAACAATAAATGAATTGCGGGGTGAAGAGCGTGTCGGGAGAAACCTATGAATTATTGGCTATGCTGATGCGCTATGTTTTTGTTTTTATTGGAATACTGATTTTATGGCGGGCCTACCGGTGGATGCGCCGGGATGCCAAGGCATACCGCAGGGAAATGAAAGCCTTGCCGGATGCCGGTCTGGTGGGGGAGATGGTGGATCTGCACACTGGGGAAAGCCAGCCCCTGCCCCGGGAAGGCATGATCGGCTCTGCCGGGGATTGCGATATCCGCCTGAAAGGGGCGGGCGTTGCCCGGCGTCATGTTCTGTTTGCCTTCGAGGAGGGAAAGGGACTGATGATCCGTCCCTGTCGCCGCCATGCCGTGATGCTGGAGGATGAAAGGGTGAAGGGGCCTGCCTTTGCCCTTCACGGCATGCAGATCCGGCTTGGGGAAGCGGTATTGCGGGTGCGGCTTTTTGCAGGGCTGAATGTGCCCCACGGGGCTGTGTTCCGTCGGGATGATCCCACGAATGTGCCCTACGATCCAGAAGAAGTATCCTGGGCAGATATGGAAGATACGTCTCTGCCTCCCTTTGCCCCTGTGCTGGAATGCCCGGAAAAAGATGTGGAGAATATGTCCCCTGCCGGTATGGGATATGCAGGGAATTATACCGAAGATGGACAAATGACTTGGCAGTTTGCCGCTTATCCTTTGGAGGAATTGCAACGGGTCCGGCAGGAGCAGGCCGGCTTTTATGAAGGCAGAACGGAAGAAGCAGAGGAGCAAGAGGAAGGCATACCCTACGAAAGTCCCTTGCCCCGGCGCAGAAGGGGGATGCGGCCATGAGCAAAGAGAATAAATCACGCCGCAGGGACCCGGCCCGGTCACTGCTCAGTGCGGTGATGCTGTTTTTCTTCCTGGGCTTTTTTATGCTGGGTATCAAGGATGGGGATTGGCTCAGCTTCCTGCTTTCCCTGATTGTGCCCGCCATAATTTTTGTGGGTACGGTGGGTGTGGCAAAATTCTTCCCCTCTGATAAATTGTTGTTCGTGCTCACCAATTTCCTGTGCGCCCTGGGGGTGCTGATGCTGTACAGGATGGATCCGCAAAAGGGGTTGAGCCAGGCAGTCAGCTACGGAGTGGGCGTGGGATGCATGATATTGTGCATTCTGCTGGTTCGGTATATGCCGGATTGGAAGCATGTGACGGGCCTGATGATACTGGGAGGATTGGGCTTGTTGGCCCTGCCCCTGGTAATCGGAACGGAGATCAACGGCGCCCAGAGCTGGATCCGTCTGGGCGGTATGTCGGTGCAGCCCAGTGAAGTGGTAAAGCTGGCGCTGCTGCTTTGCGTTTCTTCTCTGCTGGCACGGAAAAAGGTGTTGATTTCCGTTGCATTTGCCGCCGTTTGCCTGGGTGTGCTGATGCTTCAGAAGGATCTTGGAACGGCGCTTTTGTATTATGGGGTAACACTGGTGCTGGTGTATGCAGCCACAGGCAGCAAGACGCTGGTGGGCTGCGGCCTGGCCGGGGGCGCTGCTGCAGCGCTGCTGGGATATTCCATGTTTGCCCATGTGAAACTCCGGGTGAGTATCTGGCTGGATCCCTGGGCGGATCCCCAGGGCAGCGGCTATCAGATCGTGCAGAGCTTGATCGCCATCATCAACGGCGGTGCCTGGGGCGTGGGCCTGGGCTTGGGCAACGCTCAGACCAGTATTCCCTATGCCTATAACGATTTCATCTTCTCCGTCATCCTTCATGAATTCGGTATGATTTTCGGTTTGATTGTGGTGCTGGTTTATGCTTTTATTGTGATCCGGGGGATTATGATCGCCCGCCGATCCAAGACAGCATTCTATGCCCTGCTGGCCACCGGCTGCAGCGCCCTGATCGCTTTGCAGACCTTTGTGATTATCGGCGGCAATATCAAGCTGATCCCTCTCACCGGTGTAACGCTGCCTTTTATCAGCTTTGGCGGCACGTCCATGGTATCCAGTCTGTGTGTTATCGGGCTGCTCCAGGGAGTGGCTGGCCACAACGCCGCCCAAATCAAGGAAGACCGGCTGCTGGCCATGGGGGGAGGCGAGACGGAATGAAGCAGACCAGAAGGAATATCCGCAGGCTCTGCCTGGTGCTGTGCGGCTTGTTTGTGCTTTTGATCGGCTACGCTGCTTTCAGCATCATGACCTATGGCAACCGTTGGTTTACCTCTGCTCAGAATACTTACGCCCGCCAGAAAAAAAGCGATGTGATCGCAGGGGATATCCTGGATAGAAACGGCATCATCCTGGCTGTTACGGCAGAGGGTAAGCGCCAGTATCATCAGGATGCGGCGGTGCGCAGCGCTATGGTGCATGCGGTAGGGGATGAAAAGGGCAATGTGAACAACGGCGCGGAAAACTTCTTCTCCAGCCATCTGTACGGCTTTAATATGACCCTGCTGGAACGGCTTGGCTTTGCCGTTCGGGGCGAAAAACGGCAGGGCGACCATGTGTATCTCACGGTAGACAGTCGCTTGGCTGCCTATACTGCCTCGGTTTTCCCAGGGGATAAGGCGGGGGCAGTGGTGGTAATGAACTATGAAACCGGGGAGGTGCTCACCCAACAATCCTTTCCCAATTTCGATCCGGAAAATATCACCTATGCCGTCCGGAATCATCCAAAGAATCCTTTTCTGAATCGGGCGGTGCAGGAATTGAATGCACCCGGATCTACCTTTAAGATTGTTACGGCCGCCTCGGCCCTGGATGCTTTTGCAGATGCCGTTAACCGCCCTTTCCAGTGCACAGGGCAATTGCAGGCGGGATTGCGCCTGGTGACCGATGCGGGCACCAAGCTGGAGGAGGGTGTAATAACCAGTCACGGCCAATTGAATCTGCAGCGGGCGTTCCAGGTAAGCTGCAACAATACGTTTGCCCGCATTGCCCTGCAATTGGGGGATGAGCAGCTGCGTAAAACGGCTGAGGCCTTCGGCTTCAACGATAATTTCCTGTTTCGGGATTTGGTGGTGGAAAATTCCTCCTATCCCACGGAAAACCGAAATGAAGGGGAAGTGGCATGGACCGGCGCAGGGCAAAGCGCCCTCACCGCCACCCCCATGCATATGTGCCTCATCGCTGCTGCTGTGGCCAATGACGGGGTGATGATGGAGCCCAGGATGCTGGTAAAGACGGTTACGCCTTTGGGAGAGGTACGCACTCAGGGCCAGAGCCGGGTATACCGGCAGGCGATCCCGGCGGAGCACGCCGCCGTATTGCAGCAATTCATGCGTTCGGTGGTTACCGGCGGCACAGGCACGGCGGCGGCTATTCCGGGGGTGAAGGTATGTGGCAAAACGGGATCCGCCGAAAAGGATACTCAGGAAAATACCAACGCTTGGTTTGTGGGGTATCTGGACGAGGAAAAATCCCCCTATGCCATCTGTGTGGTGGTGGAGGATGCCGGCGGCGGCGGCAGCGTGGCTGCTCCCATTGCCAGGAAAATATTCATGTGGATGCTGGAGAATGGATATGCTGATTGATTTGAGCCATCCCATTGAAGCGGAAATGCCTGTTTATCCGGGGGATGAACCGGTGGGACTTAAGCAATGCCGTGATTTGGTGAAAGACCACTATGTTGCCTATTACTGGCAGACAGGGCTTCATGCCGGCACCCATGCAGATGCGCCCATGCATCTGCTGGCGGGGGGCGGCGATGTGCTTTCCATGCCTTTGGAACATTTTTTTGCACCCGGCGTGCTTCTGGAAAACGGCGTTGATGTCCCGGAAAAAGATATCCCTGAGGGAGCAGCGGTGCTGATCGATTTGGGGGCAGAGCATCTGTATGGAGCGGCGGAATACTATACCGATCATGGCTGCGTCAGCCGGGAGTTGTGCGATTATCTGATGGAAAAAAAGGTTTGCTTGATGGGGGTGAATGCGCCATCCCCTGATCATCCTCCTTTTCCCATTCATAAAGCGCTGCTGGGCGTCGGAATCCCCATCCTGGAAAACTTGACGAATCTACAGCAATTGAAGGGACGAAAATTTACCGTGATTGCCTTGCCCTTAGCCATCCGTGCAGAGGGATCCCCTGTTCGGGCAGCGGCATGGATACAGGACGAAGATGATGCGGAATAAGCCAATCTGCAAAAAGAAAAATGGATTGACGCCCCTGCGGCCCTTGCATCGGGGCGGCTTTTATGGTATAATTCCATTTGCGCATTTCCGTTTGCCGGGAGTGCCATGCATCCGTAGCTCAGCAGGATAGAGCGTCCGCCTCCTAAGCGGAAGGCCGTGGGTTCGAATCCCGCCGGGTGCGCCACATGACTACGCAGGTTTCGATACAGTCTGCGTGGTCTTTCTTTTTACAAAAAGAAGCCCGGAAGTTTTGAGAAATCAAGACTCCCAGGGCTTTTGCTGCCTCTGTAAGGGAAAAATCACTCCGAGCAATCACGCTTTGCTACCGTAAGGACGGATTTCTTCGTGCATTGAGTTTCTTCCATCCCTATACGATATATTCTGGTTGCACAGCGCTACACACTTACGCATACAATTGCACGCTTCCACAGACGATCACGCGTCAGCGTTTATTTTGTATTTCGGATAAAAAGTAATAACCGACAGATTACAGGAAATGATGTGCAATGGAAAAAATATTGAGGTCGAAGCGGATATTTCTCCCACTCTGCGGAGTCTAAGTAAATGTAAGGAGGTGAGCAGCAGATGATGGAAGTTGTCAAGGATCCGGGCAGCGACCAGGACCAGTTCTTTATTGATCTGGTAAACGAATATCAGGGAATGCTGCTGCACATGTGTTACGTTTATCTCCGCGACCAAGAGATGGCCAAGGATGCAGTTCAGGAAACGTTCCTGAAGGCGTATCGCGGCCTGAACACCTTCCGTGGCGAAAGCAACGTAAAAACGTGGCTGATTCAGATTGCCATCAACACATGCAAGAGCATGCAGCGTTCCGCGTGGCTGCGGCATACAGACCTGCGGATCGCGCCGGAAGATCTACCGCAAACAGTGATGATAACCCAAGAGGAGGACATGGATGTCATGTGCGACATCATGCAGCTGCCGCCAAAACTCAAAGAGGTAATCATGCTGTACTACTGGCAAGACATGAATGTGAGTGAGATTGCGCAGTCCCTTGGCATTGCGCAATCAACAGTCTCACGAAGACTGAAGCACGCGCGGGATAAACTCCATGACGTGCTGGACAGGAGGTATAAAGATGGAAGATCGCAAGAATAAGCAAATTGTCCAGCGTGTATTTGAAACCTCCCTTTCCGGCCTGCGGGAAGACCCCTATCTGGCCCAGCGCGTTCTGAATATCGCGCATGGAAAGGAAGAAAAAAACGTGAATAGAACTGGCAAAAGACCTTCTAAGCTCGTAGTTGTTGCGATGGCATTGGTGCTTGTATTCGCAACCACAGCTTTTGCACTGACTCGTCCTGCTGTACTGCGCTGGCTGACCGGCGATGCCCCTGTAAGCCCTCAGCTTGAATCCACGGCTCAGACTGTTATCGGCGAAAACACGGTTGATGGTATTACCGTCCGAATGACCAGCCTGGTATTTGATGGTAACAAGCTGGCATTTTCCTATGAACTGGAAAACGAACAGCCTGACATGCCTTTGTTGATCGCTGCCAATCCCATAATGATCGTTGACGGCAAAGAAATTCAAATGATGTACTGCACTGCTGATCCCTACTCACCGCAGATGGTTCCAAGTCCGCATCTGGATGTTCTGCCGGTCAAACGCAATCCTGTTACGGGCGGCGGCGAGGTCTATGTGCGTGACCTCACCGATGGTAAGGTCACTTGCGAAATGACTTTCATGGTGTACAAACCTGAAAACAAGTTCGCAGTGGTACTTCACCCTGACATCATGCAGGCAAACGTAGAAACCTATACCGGCGACGCCCGTGCGGAAGCAGAAGACAGCCTGAATACGCTCAAAAGCTTCCGAAATACCATCTTTGCTACAGAGGCAGACCTGGCAAACGAACAGTGGCTTTCCGCAAACTACACTGTGATTGATGGCTCCGGCAGGCTGTATGATTTGCCCGATAACAGCCATCTGAACGAAACGGCTCAGATCCAGGTCACCTTCGAATTTGATGCATCCGTGGCCTTCGCGTGCGATTTTGCTGAAACTGATGATATTGAGCTGGCTGATGCCACGCTGCATGTAGAACAGTTCCGTCTTTCTTCGCTGGAAACGCGTATTGATCTGTGGCTGATTCCGCAGGAGAATACCGAAAAGGCTGCGCGTAGCCTTGCTGAGAAGTATGGCGCGTATGCCCTGGTAGATGAACAAGGCGAGGTTGTCCAGTACAGCGAAATGGATTACACGGCATCTACTACGCCCTATGTAACGCAGATCAATGGTCAGTGGGTGTGCCGGTATCTGACCCAGATGCCTGGACTGCTCCGGTTCCCTGACAGCGTTAGCTTCATTGCTGGTGGCGACGAACTGATCAGTTTTGATCTGATGACTGAAGAATAACTTCCTATATTTCCAAACAGCAAAAAACCAGACGCCGCAACTGGCGTCTGGTTATCCTCATTCTCTCACTGTATCCTTCCTGTTTCATGTAGTTGAAAAAGGTCTTGAACACCTTTAACAGATCATTGATGTACTGCGGTTTTCTGCCCTTGTCTGCCATGTCTACAAGAAACTGCTTGATGTGGAAGAATCGAACCTCTTCCACCTGGTTGACCTGGAATTCGGCTTCCAGATAGCGCAGCAAATACCGCAGCTGCTTCTGATAATTACTGATCGACTTACCAGAAAGCTTACGCGCTTTGCAGTCAAAACCGAACTCTACAATACCATCATTGAAATGCATACAAAAACCCCTCTTTCCTTTGACGAAAGCCATTGGAAAGAGGGGTAAATGTTTATCGTACCAGCAGACCTTCCTGCGAAGGAAGTTTACCGTACCAAATCAACATTTTTCGTACCTGACGATAACCGCAGGCACACCTCATGCTTCAAAAAGCCAGGAATTTCAATTAGCCCAGCTCAGCGAAGTACTTGATGGTGCGGACCATCTGAGAGGTGTAGCTGTTCTCGTTTGATAGACTCCCCCGTGTAAAGGGAGATTCATCCTACCTTCGTTTTTCTTAACAAAACCGGCCTTTTCGCACGTATTTCAGCTTCTTTTCTCCGGTTTTTATCAGAAAATACTCGCAATTCTGTAAACAAAACCCTGTAAAAGGTGGCTATTCCACATCTTTTCGCTGGTTATTCAGAATACAGTGGCAGTGTACCATAATCCCAATGCATAATCAATAGAATAAGAAATTATGTAAGAGAAAAGCTTCACTTTGAATAACTTGACATACAGTTCATTGCAATTTCTGTTGAGTTGTTATCAGTTTGGTTAAGTTGGGGATGAGTTGCGTTAAGTTGTCAAAATTAAATATGCGGATTGAGCAGGCCAACAATATATAAATATCTGGAAATTGTGAAATAAAAAACCACAAATCAAATGTGGTTTTTTTAAGAAAAAGTCCTATTACCTATTGTTGCTTGAATTTCTTTGAGCAAAATGGCATATAATACACTATGATGCGGTATTTGTCAAGAGGTGAAAGTAACTTTTTTTAAAAAAAGTATTGACAGGATCCGAATTCTGCATATACTAGAAGTAGCTCATCTACTAGTGTAGAAAGAGTTCCTGAACGCGTCGTACTTATGTACGGCGCGTTTTGTTGTACTGATTATAGCGTTTTAGCAAATTTTTCTTAGTATGAGAATAGTCTACATAATAGGCAGTAATTAATAAAACATATCTGTCTCTACGTTCAAGTACAACTACATAGTCTTCCTCTTCGAAATATAAGAGGATACGATGATTATTCCCCTTTGGCTCCTCCCACACTTTGATCCCTTCGCATGATTCACACAGACAAGGATCGCAATCGTAATGCTCAATAAATGCGCGTATCCATTTTATTCTCTCACATCTCTTATTGTCAGGCATACGTTCTTCGCCGGCTTTGTACTCACGACTTGTTACGTGAAAAAAAGCTTGTTCTCTATTGTCCACCTTAGGTTCGCGGCGAATATTGACGGGCTTAGACTCAAAAGACGGACAACTATCAATAAAATCTCTTTTGAAAATTGAATAGATTAATTGTTCATACGTACTAAACTCGGCCCAATTAGTACAGGGTATTAGTTCTGGAAGCCATTTGCATTCCATTGAGTAGCCCTCCAAATAAACAAGTTAAATTTATCTTCACGTAAAAGAGTAGTTTTGTTCAGTGCATACTTGCTGCGCTTTCTAATGAGATCAATCAACTCTAATTTGGTTTCGCTTTGTTTAAACCCTTCCTCAAATTTTCGATTTGCATATACTACGGCACCTAACAAAATATCAACAATTTGCATGATTTGAACTTCTTCAGAACGAATAGGTTGTATTTTTCGTATAATCTGATGAGAAAAATCGTACATATCGTTGCAGCATACATCATGCAATTTTTTCGAGCGAGAATTACTATGGCTATCCTTTATATCAATGTAAACATTGTAATGATTCTTTGGGGAATAAATAAATCGAAGCATTTCAAAGTACATTTTATAATACCAGTCGTTATGCGTCTGATGGTATCGTTCATGTTCCAACAAATTTTTATCAGGAACAATTAGTGCACGAAAATGTATATCATCATCATCAAAGAAATAATTAATCAAGTCAATATAAAGCTGTTTTTTTGCAGGCCCCACCTTAGTCCACTTCACTTCAGCTTTTGGATCGATGCCGTTGCGAATTTTGATGTCATGTATGCGCCTGTTAATTTCTGAAATCTTGTTCTTTACACACCATACCCCGCCTAATCCCATGACATTTATACCATCATGCTCAAGATGGCAACTTTCATCACAATACACATTATAAATTTCAGGCATGAGGCCATCCTCCTTCAATCCGTAACTAACTTTATCATCTATATTATAGTGTATCATATGCGAAAATACAAGTTTCCACCTATCACAGGTTTTGTAGTCCCCCTGACTTCCATGCTTTCCTCAACACCTGATCGTCCTGGATGAAGTTTTGAGATGAGTTACGTTTAGTTATCAAAATTGACTTCTTGTCATTTGCCAGCATCAACATCGCTGTTTATTGATATTGAAATTTGAAAAAATCAAGAATTGGAGGTAAAATATAGTATAAGCATGAGCGTATGTCGCTCAAGGATGAACAGAAAATGATCATAACCCCTCTATCCAATTTGCGCGCTACGTAGAAACTGCGCGCCAGCATGGGTGCAAATCCTTATCACAATCAGCACATTGATGAATTTGCAGATTGTGTCGATGCCTCCTTATATGAACTTCAGCAGCACTATGACAGCATCATCCTCCAGCAGCAGGAGCAGATTGAACAGCTGATGGAGCGCGTGGCGGCCTTGGAACAAAAGCTTTCGCCTACGCCGTTTCAGTTGGAACTGATGATTACAAAAGACAATCTGAAGAAATTACGCAACACCATCATGGGCGCATTCCGAAAATAACTTCTCGCGTCATCTGCTGCGCGGCGGCCCTTTGGAGAATGTCTTTCACGACCGCGCCTATAACCTCATCCCCGGCATAGCAAACGGGACAGACTGGCACACAAAGCCATGCTGCCCCGCTTTTTTGCGTTTATGCTTTATTACACTTTTTCGCCGCTGTCCTTCATAACCAAATAGGCTTCATACTCACAATTCAATGCAGCGGCAATTGCCTTGATATCCTGCTCCTGAAAATTGTCTCTTGCCAGTTTGTTAGAAAGGTTCTGTCTCGTCTGATTGGTCAGATCCGCCAGTTGTGCAACGGTCATTCCGCGACGCTTCAAAATCACACGGATTTTTTCACCCATTGTCAGATTCATTTTATAATCACCGCCTCCCTGCTATTGTATATCAAAACGTGTCTCAGGTCAATAAAAAAGTTTTGAAAAACACCTAATAATTGCAATTATATATTGACTTTGGAAACGAAATGGTGTATAATGATAACTGTAAAGAGGAGTTAATCCTCACACAGAAAGGAGAACACCCCATGTCAAACCCTACCATGGAAGCCAAAGTCCACGAACTGATGGAACTGAAGCGGATGAAGGAAGAAATCGAAGCCGAAATCACCGCCGCAGAAGACGCCATCAAATCCGTCATGGGCGAAGAGCAGCTCTTGCTGGCAGGCGCGTACAAAGTCAGTTGGACGCCCTTCACCACGTCCCGCTTTGACAGCACCGCCTTCCGCAAAGACTACGCCGAACTGGCAGCAGCCTACACCAAGACCGCCACAGTTCGCCGCTTTACCGTGAGGTGAGCAAAATGGACGCAAAACAAAAGCGCCTGCTGCTCATGCTAAACGGCGCAATCGTCATCTATGAAGGCATCAGTGACGAGCTTCTTCCCCTGCTGTATAAGCCGGAAAATCGCCACCTGTTGACCGCCTTCGATCTCATCGGCTCTGCCCTTCACTGGATGCGGCAGGAAACAGAAAAGGCCTGAACGCTCGGCAAAGCATTCAGACCACGCCCCACAGAACACCACGAACCGGGGAGCGCTTGTATTTTACCACAGATACGGCGCTCCCCACAAGAGCAAAGGAGCGCTCAAATGGACCTTTACAAAGAAATAACCGAACGCATCATGACCCAAATGCAAGAGGGTATCATCCCGTGGCACAAGCCTTGGATATCAGGAAAAGCCATCAGTCGCACGACCGGGAAACCCTATAGCCTGCTGAACCAGATGATGCTGGGCAAGCCCGGCGAATACCTTACCTTTAAACAATGCCAACAGGAAGGCGGCAAGGTAAAGAAGGGCGAGAAAGCCAGCATGGTTGTCTTCTGGAAATGGATGACCGTAGAAGATGAGGAAACAAAAGAAGAAAAGGAAGTTCCCTTCCTCCGCTACTACAATGTCTTCCACATCGACCAATGCGAAGGCCTGCGGCCCAAGTATGAAATCACCTTGCCGGGGACAGCTGAACCTGACGCCGCCGCCAATGAAATCATCTATGACTACCTTTCCCGTTCCGGCGTAGTGATGAAACATGAAAGCGGCGACAGAGCCTACTATCAGCCGATGACAGACAGCGTGGTCATTCCTGAACGCAGACAGTTCGCGGAAACAGCAGAGTTCTACAGCACCATCTTTCACGAACTGACGCATAGCACCGGACATGAAAGCAGGCTGAACAGATTGGAAAAGACAGCCTTCTTCGGCACAGAGTCTTATAGCAAAGAAGAACTCATCGCCGAGATCGGTGCAGCTACGCTGGTGAATCACTGCGGGATAGAGACCTCCAGCAGCTTCCGCAACTCAACGGCCTATATACAGAATTGGCTGTCCGTTCTCAAGAACGACAAGCGGTTCATCGTATCGGCAGCAGGCAAGGCAGAAAAGGCCATCAACCTGATATTGAACCAATGACAAAACGGCGGGGAGCAATCCCCGCCGCATGTCGCAAAAACAGTTGTTATCCTTTACAGTTTCCGTGCCGCGCAAAACCACGCAAAATAAGGCTTTGCGGCACGGAAAAACTGTAAATTGGACCTTTGACCCTTTCTTTTACAGGAGGACATGATGATATACGGTTATGGACGCTGCTCCACTAATGAGAGCAAGCAAGACATCAACAGACAAATCCGCGAACTGAAAGACGCGGGCGCGGATGAAATCATTGTAGAATATGAACACGGCGACGCGCAGACGAAGAAGCAGCTTTCTATGCTGCTGGATGCGGCCAAGTCCGGCGACACCATCATCACACTGGAAGTCAGCCGCCTTTCACGCAGCACACAGCAGCTGTGCGAGATTATTGACAGCATCAAACGCAAACGCCTGCGGCTGGTGATTGTAGGCTCCATCACAGTGGATTGCCGCAACGGTGAGATAGATCCCATGAGCCAGGCATTCATTCAGATGAGTGCTGTGTTTGCCGAACTGGAGCTTTCTATTATCCGGGCACGGGTGAAGTCAGGGATGGCGAACGCCAAGGCCAAGGGAAAGAAAATCGGCCGGCCGCAGACACGGAAAGAAGACATCCCCGCACTTTTCCTCAAGCATTATTCTGCTTTCATGACTGGAAAGATGAACGTGAGTGAACTCGCAAGGGTATGCGGACTGTCAAGGCCGACAGTGTATAAGTATTTGAAGATGTTGAAATGAGGAAATCCCCACTTTTCTTCCAGGAAAGTGGGGATTTTTCCGTTGCAATTAATCATTTTTTATATTCTCAATAAAGTACTTTGTTGCGCCAATTATCCCTGCATCATTTCCAAGACTAGCTCTTTCAATTTGTAATCCCTCAGCAAAACGAGGCATAACCGTTGCAAGCACACATTTGCGCAACGGAGCAATAAGCAATTCTTCCTGCGCACTAATTCCACCGCCAATTAAGACCATTTGCGGATTGAAAATGTGCACAAGCCCCGAAATGCCTGCAGCAATATCCGCTATCCATTGGTCTACAATCTCTGTCAACACCTTATCTCCTGATTTTATATGTTCAAAAATTGTAAAGCCGTTCATTTCGATATTCGTTTTTTCATAAACGCGATGCACCAGCGCTGTTGTCGAAGCATAACTTTCATAACACCCTTGCTTTCCGCATGTGCACATGATGCCGTTTTCGTATAGTGTGAAGTGTCCCAGTTCACCGGCTATACCAAGAGTTCCTCCCAGTAATTTACCAGCAACGACCACTCCACCACCAACACCAGTGCCTAAGGTAATCATGACAACATGCTGTTTCCTTCTCGCTCGTCCCGCAAAACATTCACCAAGCACGGCAGCATTGGCATCGTTCAGTACAAAGGTCGGTACGCCGAAGGCGCGTTCCATCTCTTTTTTGATCTCGGAGCCTTCATACTGAGGGATTTTTCCATTCGTTCCGATCACCGTGCCCGTATTGGTGTCTATTTGACCAGTTGCCGACACACCAATTCCTTCGATTTTAACATCACCGCTTTCAAGAAACACCTTTGCTTCATCAATAACTGTAGTTAAAATAGGTGTCGCATAATGGTCATAGCACACGCTAGCTTCATGGCGCGAATGGATTTTTCCCGTTTCATCCACCAATCCCATCTTGACGGCAGTTCCACCGATATCAATCCCCAGAATCATTGCTTTCTTCTCCGCAAAAGCCCTCCCACACGGGAGGGCATATTGTTTTATTTTTTGATTGCATCCATAAAACGATTGGCAATTTCCAACGGACGCGTAATCGCGCCACCCACGACCACTGCCCATGCGCCGATCTCGAGCATCTTTTTCGCCTGTTCAGGCGTATGCACACGGCCTTCAGCAATAACCGGGCAAGGCAACGTCGCTACCATCTGCTTTACCAGATCGTAATTGGGTTCTCCCTTGCAGTGCGCCGTTGCTGCGGTATAGCCGTTCATCGTGCTGCCAACCAAATCCGCGCCTGCTTCATATGCCGCAACGGCTTCCTCCAGCGTCGCACAGTCTGCCATGATGATGATATTCGGATACTTTTCTTTTACCTGTTTCAAAAATTCCGGGGCAGTCAGGCCATCGCCGCGTTCGGTATCCGTGCAGTCGATCGATACGATATCCGCCAAGGCATCCATGCACTCATCCACTTCTCTCATGGTCATGGTGATACGTCCGCTGTAGCCAGGATATTCGCGCTTAATCAAACCAATGACAGGCAGTCCCGTTTCTTCCTTGATGTCAAGTATATCGCGCTTGGAGCTGGTACGAATCATCTTTGCGCCGGCTTCCTTGGCGGCTCGTGCCATCAGGTACATGATGGACTTTTCTTTTACGTACAAAGGTTCACCGGGCGTTGCCTGGCAGGAAATAATAATCGTTCCCTTTACGCTATCGAACAGTTCTTGCTTCGTCATCGTCTTCATCCTCCTATTTTCATTCCAGGCGCTCAAGCATGCCCAGATAATATCCCCACAACATACCGATAGTAATTTCAGCTACCGTCCAGCCGGATTCTATCGTCCACGTCGACCATTCACGATCATTATTGACGCCGTTTACTTCCAGTGTTTCCGTATCTACCGCCCTGGCCCAAGCGCCGTCAAGCTTTGCATCGGGGGATTTAATCTGTACAGAGGCAATAAATTCCGTATTTCTTCTATACAGATCCAAATATCTGCTATCTTTCGTTGCATACCATGCCGAAGCCAGCGATACCGGTAGCCAGTTCATGGAATACAGAAAATCACAGACAGGATCGCCATTATGCGAAAACACGCTGCATTCGCCGGATTCAGCCCGGCTGCAGGAAGCGGTATAGCCTTCATCGTATTCCACAAAAGCTCCATTGCTTTTTTCCATCCGGCACAAATCATCCGCAACCTGCTCCAGCCATTGTCGATGCAGAGAAGATTGTGTGCACGTATACAGCAGCGATAGCGGAAGGATCAACCGGCATAATTCCTGCGTTTGACTGTGTTCGCGCGCTGTCCACGGATACACTTGCATAATGGATTCCAGTCCTTGTTTTCCTGCCGCAATGTAACTGTCTTCCTTGAGCAGCATACCGCAAAGCAGCAACGCCGCCAGATACCAACCATTATAATGACCGCTTGGGTTTTCAGCGGGCATTTGCTTTAATTGCGTTAATGTTGTGTTGAAGAAGCCGCTGTTCTTCCATTTGGTTCCTCTTTTTTCAAGTCTGGCTGCCTGCACATATTCTTCCGTTTGGGACTGCCAATTGACTTGATTCATCCGCAATCCGTCCGTACCGGTAGTAGACAGCAAGTAATTAACAGCAAGACGAATGCGCTGTTCGTCCTGCATATCACCCGTCAGGACTGCCCTGGCTGCCAGAGGAATCAGGAAGCCGCGCGCTGCATCATCCTGATAGCTAGCATTTCTCCACCAGCCAAGTGATCCACGCACCATTCCGCGATGAATTCCTTCCTGAATCTGCATGGAACGTACCGTATCATAAATGGCGTCCGCCCACAGCCGATCTTCTTCGCGATGGGAGACTTGATACCGCAGTTCATACATCAGCGCCGTTTCACCCATGCAATCAAGCCGTATCTGACCAGCAAGTTCTTGCTTTCCGTCCGGCAGAATGATGGACGAAACACCCTCTCGCACAGCGCAAGGGATTTCCCCGTTTTTCACCAGCACACCGGAAGTCGAGAACCACTTTGCTGCGTTTTCAATCGCTTGCCATACGCCCTGACGGCCCGAAAATGTATAGCTCTCCGCTTTTAGCGCATCTGCTGCAGCATCATTCCATTGTCCGCCCAGGAAGCAAACAATCTGCGCAAGCAGTTTCTTCCACGCTGTAAAGGGTGCAAATTTGGCTTTAGCGAAATTTGCCATCCGAAACGCACATTGAAGAAGACCTTGTTCTTCTTCAAACACAGCCGCGCATCGCTTATTCAGTTCAGGAACGGGCGCTTTGCGATACCCGTCAGGACGCGAAACGTACTGGTACCATACGCTTGCATGCTCGGGCAAGAATTGAACAGGCAGCCGCGTGTTGTACTGCTCATCTAAAACAACGCCGCTTTCTTCACCTGTTTTTACACAAACAGGGCGGTCGCAATTTGTTGCTATCGGATTGGCAAAGCACGCGTCTCCCGCGCCGACAACAAACTCGCAGAATACGCGCTTTCCCTTTTTTCTTTGTTCCAGCAATGCTTTTTGCACAGGGGGAAGTATTGCCGCTGGCGCGTTTTGCGTACCGCCCAAGATTGCAAAAGCATCAAAGCAGTCCATATCCACCGTTTCATTCAGCGCCATTATTGTGCTTTGCGCAAAGCAAGAAGAGAGCAGACGGCTCAGGTCTGATTCTTGCAAACACATAATCAACAATTTTGCCATGTATTTATCCCTCGGTTGCAGATATAAACTTTCGGATTCCCCAGGCTACGCCATCCTCATCATGACTTGGAAGAATAATATCAGCAGCAGCCTTTGCTTCATGAACAGCATTGCCCATCGCTGCTCCCATTCCAGCCACTTTGAGCATGTTCACATCGTTTTCGCCGTCACCAACCGCCATAACATTTTTCATTGAAATGCCAAAATAGCGTGCCGCCTCCGTTAGTCCGGTTCCCTTATTCACACCTGAGGCATGCAGTTCAACACTGGTTCGGAGATTCCCCTCTTCGGCCATATCAGGCCGAGCTTTAAGCATATCAAGCAACACGCTGCGCGGTTCATCCGGTAATGGGAAAATTTCGAATTTCAATATTCTGTCCGCATTTTCTTCAATAGCAGTTCTCATGTCAGGAATAAATTGGTATCTGCAATGAATATCAGCCGGAAGATGTGCATTAAGGCGCTCATAATACGCTGTTACGCTATTGGGAGACAACGTATACAGCACATCATTTGCATACAAATTGCACCCGAGCTGATATTCTTCGCAAAATCCAAGCAATTCCAGGCAGCGGTCGGGATTAAACATTTTTGCAAAAATTGTTTCACCATGCCAGGTGGTCACCAAAGCACCATTTCCGCATACAATTGCATCGCCCATACCTGCCTGCAGGGCAACCGACCGAGTGCCGGAAAAATGACGTCCGGAACACGGGATGACCTTTATCCCACAGGCACGCGCCTGTTCAATAGCAGAACGCGTGCCCGGAGTAATCTGTCGGGCAGAATTGAGAATGGTTCCGTCAAGATCCAAAGCGATCAGTTCGGGCTTCCATGCTGTCATTTCAATGCGCCCTTCCTCTCCTTCTCTGTATAAAAGGTCTCCTGTTCACCGTCCGTCACATACAAAACACAACCGTCAATACTCGTCACATACGGTCTGTTCCCGACTTTCTTATACCGATCATATATAGAAAAATCATTGAAGGCATAAATACACATTACGCTGTTTTTTGCCGCAACAGTCTCGACAAACTCCCTGGAAGATGCATCAACAGAACCGTGATGACCTACCTTAATCAAATCGGCCTTCAATTTATCTCCGTAGCTTTCAACCAAATCCGTTTCAACCATCCGGGTCATATCGCCGCAGAAAAGGATCCTGATGTTTCCATAGGCCATCATGAAAACCAAAGAAGAATCATTCAGCACCCGTTCTGTCATTTGCTTTTGCGTCATGTCGGCGTATTTATCCACCGGAGACAGAAAGGTAAACGATACTCCGTCCAACGCAAACTGATCGCCTTCAACCGCCACGGTCAAAGGAAGTTTTTGCGCAGCCGCAGCTGCTTTAAAGCTTGCTACCGCATTCGTCTGGTAGTCCTTCAGAGGGCTGATGTACAGTTTTCCAACCTCATGCTGCGCAAGCACCGACGCGAGTCCACCAATATGGTCAATGTGCATATGTGTGCCAATCATCACATCGATTTTCTCGACGTTAAGCTTGTCCAGCGCTTCGTTGACCAGTACACCTGCTTCCGGTATTCCTCCATCGACCAAAACAGTATGACCATTGGGCGTCCGGATTAAGATGCTTTCACCGGTATGGTCTTCTCCCGGCAGCGTTAAAAACCAAATTCCCAGTTTACCATCTACAACCGACAGATCATAAACTTTCTCAGGCGCTACATCCGCCATTGCTATGCTTGTAAAGCATGTGACGATGCAGCACATGAGCAGCAGTGTTCTTTTCAGCATATGTCGCCTCACTTTATTATTCAGCCAGTTTCAGCAAGTACTCGCCAACTTCCACAGAATGCCTCAGCGCCGTATCGCGGATTTGCGGCGGAACACGATCCAGCCAGGGCGTAATTTCATACGTGAAGTCGCCTTCGTAGCCAATTTCCTTGAGCGTTTTCATGATAGATCCCCAGTCGATATCGCCGTAGAACGGCAGCAAATGCTCGTCCTTTACGCCGTGATTATCCGCAATGTGCGTTGACTTAAGGCGCTTTCCAACCACTTTCAGTGCTTCGCATTGATCATAGCCCACAAGATTGGCATGGCCAAAATCCCAGCACACCTGAATGCGCGGATCATTGAAGGTATCCACAAGATCAATCAAGTCCTCGTAATTGGCCGTATAAGTACGCTGAACCGGCGTAGGATCAAACATATTTTCAATCACAACGCCAACATTGTGCTTAAACGCCAATTCAAAATAAGGCGGGAAATACGCAAGGTTGCCGGCTTTGGCCGCTGCATGCGAATAGCCGCGCGTCACCGCATCATTCGAGGCATGCACGGTCATCCATTTCACGCCAAGAATTCCCGACGCGATGCAGGAGCGGCGAATCATTTCATCATGGAACTCCCGATTTTCAACATTCGGATTGAGAAAATGATAAAAGTGCGAATGAGACTGAGAAAACTCCATTCCCAGTTTAGCGGCCTGATCTGCAGTTTTCTCCGCCCATTCCTGCCAGTTATCCAGCGCCAACGGCATGCCGGGATTGCTCATGTCGCAGAAATTCATGTCCAGCACGCGATAACCGGCATCGTAGCACCTTTGAATACACTCTTCCATCGTCACCACGTTCTGCACACGCTGATAACGATCCATAATGCTTGTTGAAGTAGACAAACGCATTGCTTTCATCATCCTTTCAGAGAGCCAACCATGGTGCCCTTAACAAAGTAACGCTGCAGCGCCGGATAGAGAATCAGCATCGGCACACTGGATACAATAATGACCGCATACTTCAGCGTTTCAAACAGCAGCAGATCAGCTACAGAGTCGACCACTTCAGCGCCCGTTTTTTCCTGGCCCATACCCTGAAGCAGAATTTCACGGAGCACCAGAGACAGCGGGTATTTATCTCTATCCTTCAGGTACAGAAGTGCATTGAAATACGAATTCCAATGTCCAACGCCGTAGAAAATCACCATGACGGCAATGATGGGCATAGAGAGCGGCATAACAATGCGGATCAGAGTGTTGATATTGCTGCAACCATCCATATAGGCGGATTCGCAGATTTCCTCAGGAATGGAACTCTGAAAATATGTACGCATAATAACAAGGTTCCACGCGCTGACACAGCCGGGAAGCAGCAATGCCCAGATCGAATTGTACATGTCCAGATTTCTGATCAGCAAGAAGTTAGGCACCATACCACCGGAGAAGAACATCGTCAGTGTGAACAGGAAGGTAATCGCGTTTCTGCCTCTGAAATCGCGCTTGGAGAGCGGATAAGCAGCCGCAATCGTCATAACAAGGTTCAGCGAAGTGCCAAGCAGGGTGTAAAACAGCGTATTGGCATAACCGGAGAACATAGATTTGTTCTTAGCTACCGCCCGATAGGCAATCAATGTGAGATCCTTGGGGAAAAGCAGAACATTTCCCTTCACCACTTGCATCGGATCACTGAAGGAAGCACTTACGCAATACACAAGCGGATACAATGTGATCAGCAGAGCAAGCGTTGCCAGCGTATAGGTAACAATAGAAAATACGCGGTCTTCGTTAGAATAGCGAATGCGGTTCTTTCTCATGCGTATCCTCCTTTACCACAGACTGGTTTCAGATACTGTGCGGGAAATCTTATTTACGAGCAACAGCATTGCCAGGTTAATCATTGAGTTAAACAAGTTAACTGCCGTGGAATAACTATACTGCGAATTGACCATACCTACTTTATATACGTAGGTAGAAATTACCTCCGAAGCACCCATGTTCAGGTCGTTCTGCATCAGGTAGACCTTTTCAAAACCTACGTCCATGATGCTGCCGCAATCTCTGATCAGCATGATGATTGCAGTAGGAATAATCGCCGGAATGGTAACATGTACCAGAGCCTGCAAGCGGTTTGCACCGTCAATACGTGCAGCTTCGTACAGTTGGGGATCGACGCTTGTCAGTGCCGACATATAGATGATCGACGCCCAACCGGTACCTTTCCAGATATGAGAAATGATGAAAATGGGACGGAAATATTCGTCCTTGGCCATATAGTTTATCGATTGTCCGCCAAGTTTTGTGACCAGCACGTTCAGCAAACCTGTATTCGGATACAGGAAGGCGTCAATCAGGCCGACCATAACAACAGTAGAGAGGAAGAACGGGGAATATGTTACAGTCTGAACCAATTTCTTGTAGCGTTTGTTGTTCAGTTCATTCAGAACCAATGCCAGCAAAATGGGCATGGGGAATGCGCACACTAGCTGAAGAAGACTTAGCTTAATAGTATTGAGAAGAATGTCTTTGAAATTATACGCGTTAAAGAAGCGCTCAAAGTGTTTGAAACCTACCCATTTGGATCCGAAGACGCCGCGGCTGGGAGAATAGTTTTCAAAAGCAATGATCGTTCCGTACATGGGGCCATATTTGAAAATCGCCAGCCAGATCAATACCGGCACGATCAGCAAATACAAATCCCAGTACTTGATCAAAGAACGCTTCCATGAATACAGCCAGCGCTGCGTACGCGTTCTCGATTGAAGATTGGGATGCTGCATATTTCCTCCTCAGAATGAAGAAGGGCGAGGTGTGTCCACCCCGCCCTGGTTGTGTTTATGTTACTGAGCGGCGGTATACTTCTGGCTGCGAAGATACGCATCGTTCACGATCTCGCAAAGACGTTCAGCGCCCATCTTGTTGATCTGCTCCACGTAAGCATCCCAGTTGTCCAGGGATTCTTCGCCAGTGACGAAAGCAGCACGCATGGTGTTGACGTAGTTGTTAATATCAGTACGAATGACGGAAGCTTCTTCACTTTCTTCAGCAGTATAGGTGAAGATAGGCCAGATCTCTTCAGGGAAGTATTCAACCATAGCATGCGCAGCCGCAGCAGGAATGGGCTTGGTTTCGCCGCCATAGAAGTACTTTTCCATTACGATAACGGGGTTGTTACCACCGCAGGTCACGTAGGGCGAAACAGCAGCGTCGAAGCTGATGCCGCCGGCAACATTCTCGGCCACAGCAGGCACGAAGTCCAGAGAGCCGTCTTCATTAACAACGTGGCAATCGCCTTCAGAACCGTAGTTGAAGAACTTTACGCCTTCTTCGGTGTAGAAGTAGTCAACAAACTGCAGAGCCAGAGGAACGTTCTTGCATTCAGAAGTGATAACCCAGTTGCCGATGGAGTGCAGGTCAGAACGAACGGGGAACCAGAACTTGTCGCCATTGGGGCCTTCCAGGGCTTCTTCAAGACCGACGAAGTTTTCGCCCATGGATTCGGGAATGTTGGAGAAGTTGGTGTAAACGATTACGCCATACTTATCTTCAGCAGCGTTGGCGGTGTACTGAGCGCTCTTCATGGTGAAAATAGCGTTGTCCAGCAGTTCTTCAGCGTAGAGCTTCTTAACGTAGGTCAGCATGTCTTTCCAAGCATCGCTAGCACCCATAATGCGGGGATAGCCGGTTTCAGGATCAGCATCAACTACGGTATCATGCACACCGCGGTTGCCGCCACCGAAAGCGCCAATCAGAGAGTAGTAGATATAGTTGAAGTTAGGCGCGCCGAAGGGAATTTCATCCGCCTGGCCGTTGCCGTTGGGGTCGCCGTTCTTAAAGGCAACCAGGATGTTGTACAGATCTTCGGTGGTCTTGGGCATTTCAAGGTTGAGCTTATCCAGCCAAGTCTTGTTGATGAACATCTTGGCGGCAACCTTGTTGGGAATAGACTCAATGATCTGAGGCAGAGAATAGAGCGTGCCATCAGGCATGGTCAGAGCAGCTTCTACAGAAGGATGAGCCTTCATGTAAGCATAGAAGTTGGGAGCATAGGTCTCCAGCAGATTGTTTTCGTTCAGATTAACGAGGTAGCCTTCATCAGAACCAAACTTGATCTGGTTGGCAGCGCTGACGCCAAACTTAAGGAATACATCAGGCAGTTCTCCAGAGCCAAACGCCATATTCAGCTTTTCGGTAGCAGTACCAGCAGGGATATTCTCCCATTCAATGTTTACGCCGGTCATTTCAGCGTATTTCTGCCACATTTTTACCTGATTGAAGTCAGGCTGCAGAGAAGAGTTGTTGACCATAATGTGCAGGCTTTCGCCGGTCGTGGTCAGCGGGAATTCGGCCAGAGCGCCGCCCACAGAGAACAGCAGCACAAGCAGGATCGCGAGGAACTTCTTCATTGTGTATACCCCTTTCATTATTTCGAAGCATCTGCGCTTCTTTTTGTTAGCTATATCATAATAAAACGCTCCGACTGCTTCAACATTCATTTGCAATCAGTGCGTTTTATTTTGAATATTCCATATTCATTTTTTGACCATTGTCATAAATTGAATATCTTTTTGTGCTTCAGGTTTTCCAATTTAGTTTTCTATAGTTCATAGGCGTAATGCCTTCGATTTTTTTGAATTTTCGAGCAAAGTTGGATTCATCCAAATAGCCGCACTGTTCAACAATCTGTCGCAGCGATTGAGTTGTCGATGTCAGCAGCTTTCTGGCAATGTCCATGCGCAAAGAGTCCACATACTGCATAGGCGTCATTTCCATGCAGCTCTTGAAATAACGAACAAGATAGGACGCGCTTACGCCACAGGAGCCAGCAATAAATTCCAAAGACATGCCGGTATCGGACAGATGATCCCGCATACACGATAGAATATCTTCCAGAAGCTCTGTATTTGCAGCAGGCTTACTGCCGGTTCGTCCTTCTTTCCCTCTGGAAGAGGGCGCTTCGGTTTCTTCGGCATAGGTATACTGAATGAAGTTCACATCTAGGTCCCTTGTCTCATGCAAGGCATGGCGTGCGTGCTGATAGGATTCTGCCAGGCTCATAGCACTTTGCACATTCGTTCCCATACCTACGCGCACATGATCAATCCCCTTAAACACCCTCTGTGCCAATTCGAAAGCCTCGGGCGCACCGGTGTGATTGATAATAATTGTCAATCGTTTGCTGCCATCACGCTTGGCACAAACAGCCATCGTGTGAGGTGTGTCAAACTCTTCGCAAATGTGGCCCGACAGCAGGTTTTCTTCGTCCGCTTCATTATATTCAAGAGAACAGCATATAAACTCCGGATATTCAAATTCAATACCGGCCTCTTGCGCATCACCGTGAAGGCTTTCGATCGATTCGTACTGTCCCCACACCACGTTAGAAATAAAAAGTTTCTTTTGAATATCGCGTTTTTGCTCAATTGCATCCTCAACCAATTCGTTCAGCAATGCAAATTCATCCATTTCTCCCTTTCGTGTTCCAGCATATTTGCTCACCAATTGATGCAGGGGCTGATAATTATAAGCCGCTACCACCCAGCTCGCCAGAACAATTACAATGCACATTATGCCCAACATGAAGAAAAAGAACACCTGTGTAGCTTGGTAATCAGCATACAAAACCGCAGGATCTGCTATCAGCTCATATCGATATTGCCCTAAGCTTCCTTCGCAAGAAATAACGACGCCTTCACTAGGCAAAGATTTTGTATCATAGAGTGAATATACCACTGTATCTTGTTCATAGAATCGTACATCCAGCATGTCACAAGGCAAAAACTGCTTTACAATATCATCGATTGTGTTTTTGTTGACATAAAAAGTAATCAGTCGTTTGGGACTATCACTCATCATAGGCAATCCGAAAACATATGCCATCGCCTTTTGAGGAGACAAGCGAACGATCAGCTGATCTGCAGAAATCGTAGTAAACATTCTGTGCTTACGTCGCGCCAGGTATTCTTCTTCATCAAAGTCCTCAGCGACGTCATATATGTATTTTTCAAAGTTTTCCCTTTCAAATATGCCCTGGCTGGAATACACAGTCTCTTCGTCCATCATGCTTTCGTAGCTCATATCCTTCGAAAAACTGTTGCCACGAACATAACGGAGAAGTTCCTCAAGCAAATCCTCGCGCTGTGATTTAGACGATATGGGAGCATAGCTGAAAACGCCATCGCTATTGATTTCCAGCACGATGCGCGTCATTTCCTGATACTGCGTATTCATCCAGTTTTCAATTCGCTCAACGCTCGCTTGCGCCTGTTGATATATATCCTTTTTTTGTTGCTTGATAAAACGCGTATAGAAAAACAACGAAAAAATCAGCATAATCGTTAACAGCAACAAAATAACTGAAAAATATATACGCTTATACGATTTTGATCCCTGCAAATTCATTCTCTTTACCATATGTTTCATCTGTTCTACTGTGCTCTGAAAAGACAACAGTAATATCCTTATCCATTTCGATTAATATATGCCCGACGCTTGACAACTATATACCACATTTTCTTTTGCGTTGTCAATGTGACTTTGCTGCTGTGTCCATAATAAACTTCGGATAACCACGAAAAAGACAAGCCACCGCCTATCTTTCGGTATGAATTTCTCCTCCTGTTTCTTTCAACAGCACCATATACCGCCTCACTTATTTTACTGTATATTGCTGAAAGATGCAAACCTTCAAAATTCACACATCAGATATCTATGCCATCAAAATTTGATTCTTTCCAAAATCTGAGGTAAAATTATATCAGAAAAAAGGGAAAGCCTCAATCATATGCAGTCATTGCTGCCGTCATACATGACGGGTGGCTTTCCTTTCTTTACTAATTTTTAAAAGGAGCAATAAACTCATATGGTAAGTTATCCAAATCAACGCATCGTTACTGTCCATAAGGACAAATACTACCAGGACTTCCTTCAAGTCGGCAAAGATGAATGGATGTATGCCTATTCCACTCTCAATCGCGGTGCCTTTGGCCTGTATCTCTACCTCTGCGGCAACATGAATGGCTATCGTTTTGCGCTCAGCTCTGTTGCCGTGCAAAATGCCCTTGATGTATCCGACAGCACCTATCGCCGCGCGGTGGAGAGTCTGTTGGAAGCGG
>SVHC01000076.1 GCA_015056055.1 Clostridiales bacterium
GCGCTGGTCAGCTGATTGATCTCCTGACCGTACAGATGCAGGTTGCGCCATTCCTTTCCCTGTGCTTTCAGATAGGCAATGCAGGAGATGAGCATACCCGCGCTGCCGCAGGTGGGATCATATACCGATTCTCCTGACTGAGGCTTGAGCATTTCCGTCATCAGGTGGACGACGGTGCGGTTAGTGTAGAATTCCTGTGCAGTATGGCCGCTGTCATCGGCGAACTGCTTGATCAAGTATTCGTATCCCTGACCGAGCTCATCCTCCGGGCAATTGGCCAGAGAAAGCGTTTTGGAGGAGAAGTGCTCCAGAAGATCCTTGAGCAGGCGATCCGGCAGACGGTTCTTGTTCGTCCATGCGCCGTCGCCGAATACGCCGGTCATCTTTTCGCCGTTGGCCTTTTCGATTTCGCGGAAGGCCGCGACGATTGCTGCGCCGACATCCTCGGTTACTTCGCGGACGTCATTCCAATGATGTCCTTTGGGCACGAGGAAGGTGTGCAGTTCTTCTTCGGGATAGAGTTCAATATCCTCTCCGTATTCCTCGAGGGCTTTCTGTGACTCTTCGTCATATACATCGCAGATGCGCTTAAAGAACAGCAGCGGGAAAATATACTGCTTGTAGGCACCGGCATCGATATTCGTGCGCAGGAAAACGGCAGAATTCCACAAATAGGATTTCAGTTCATCAATCGTGATCCGATTCGACATTGAGGTATCCTCCTTCCTGCAGCAGTTTTTTCAGGTTCTCTTCAGCATCCCGCACAGCCTGCAGCGCTTCCATGAAGCGGCGGCGAATCTGCTTGGGATCCATCACCTCGGCGGGTGTTTTTTCAATATAGGTGTTGACGGACAAGGTATAGTCCTTCTCTCGCAGGGTTTCAATCGACACGATTGCGCACTTGTCAATAACGCTTTCGTAGTTCTCCCACAGGTGATAGACCTCATCCGAATTTTCTTCGGTCATGATGTTCTTGGCACGCTGGGCGGTATAGATGCCAGTTGCATCGATCAGACAGACTTTGCCGCGATGGGAGGCGGGCTTATTGCTGTTAATGAACAGGATACAAGCCGATACGCCTGCGCCATAGAACAGATTGCCGACGAGCGCAACTACGCATTCTAGCATATCACTCTCTATCAGTTTCTTGCGCATATCGCCTTCCTTGCCGCCGTGGAACAAAACGCCCTGCGGCATAACGACAGCGCAGCGTCCCTTACCCGGACGCATGGAACTGACCATGTGCTGTAGCCATGCATAGTCCGCACTGGAGTCAGATGGGCAGCCCCAGATGTTGCGGCCCCACTGATCGACTTCAAATGCCTCTGCGCCCCATTTGCTTAAGCCAAAAGGCGGGTTTGCCAGTACACAGTCAAATTTCTGGATTGCACCGTGGTGGATAAACTTCGGATCGCGCAGCGTATCGCCCTGCACAACCTTAAATTCGCGTGCTCCGTGCAGGAAGAGGTTCATTCGGGCAATAGCGGAGGTGGAGAGATTCTTTTCCTGACCGTAGATCTTGCCATAGGAAGCCTTTTGGTCGTCCATGTTGCGGATAGCCTCAATCAGCATACCGCCGGTGCCGCAGGCCGGGTCATAAACCGACTCGCCGGATTTGGGCTTGAGCATGCGAACCATGAGCTTGACCACAGAGCGCGGTGTGTAGAATTCACCGGCGTTTTTCTTACTCAGGTCGGCGAATTTCTTGATCAGGTATTCATAGGCGTCGCCCATGATGTCTGCGGAATAGTTACGATTGCCGACGAGAATAGACGACATGTGCTCAATCAGATCTTTGAGCCGTTCATCAGAAAGCTTGCCCTTGTCGGTCCAGTTGGCATCATCGAAGGAAGAGAACAGGCCAGAAAGCGTATCCGGGTTGGCACGCTCAATGCCCATCATCGCGTCGACGATAGCCTTGCCGACATCCTCGGATGTCACGCGCACATCGTTCCAATGGCAGCCCTGCGGGATAATGAAATCGTGAAGTTCTTCCTCAGGATAGAATTCCATGTCCTCACCATATTCTTCAATGGCTTTCTGCGTTTCTTCGTCATAGACATCCGAAATGCGCTTGAAGAACAGAATCGGGATTACATAGGATTTATAGTCATCCTGATCGATGGGGCCGCGCAGGATATTGCACGCCTGATACAGATGACTAAAAAGACGGTTAGCGGTCGTTTCTTTGTCTTCGGTTTCGTTAGATTTTTGTGCCTTTTCAGCAGCATCGAGTGCTTCGAACATAGAAATCTGCCTGTCGCCGGCTTGAACATCCTTTCCAGAGGTATAGGAAACAGGGCGAGTCGCATCGTCTGCGACCGCCTTTTCGACGATAATACCGTATTTGGCTTCAAAAGCATTCAGAATGCCCAACTGCGTTTCATCCAGGAAGGTGAGCGCCAGTTTGCGGATATCAGCAGGAATGCCATAATACGCTTCTGCGATACTGCCGGTGATGGCGGCGATTGTATCACTGTCTCCGCCAATGGAGATGGCGTTGCGAATAGCATCCTCGAAGCTGGTGGATTCAAAGAATGCCTCGAATGCCTGCGGCACACTGCCCTGGCAGGTGACATCAAACATGTAGGTAGGCCGAATGTCATCTAGTGTAAAAGTGATGTCGTAGTAATTCTTCGTTATATGGTCACGGATTTCCAGAATGCTGCTACCATTGCGTGCCATGAAAATAGCAATAGCAACCGCTTCGGCAGCTTTGATTCCCTCCGGATGATTGTGACTTACCACAGTCACAGCGCGAGATAATGTTCTGGCTTCGTCTGCGCTGCTGGCAGCGTAGCCACAAGCACTAACACGCATGGCAGCACCGTTGCCAAAACTGTTATAAGGCTTCGGCATTTTTGCAGTCAGCCAACGCTGGAAATGACCACCGTAACCTGCGTGCGGATACTTCTGGCCAAGTGCCTGCATGCAACGGATAGCACCTAGACTAAGCACATCAACATTACTGCACTCCAAAATTGCCTGTGCTATAGCCAGCGACATAATGCTGTCGTCGGTAGGCTGGCAACCGTGCAAATGAGTCAGCAGTTCAAAATCTTTTGATTTTATGTTTTGCCATTCAAAGCGGGAACCCGCAATGTCGCCAATAATTGCACCAAGCATAATAACTCCTCCGTTGCGCGGGATGTTGAAAAGAACACCATTAACCGATATATATAACAATCCAAAATAAATTATAGCACAACTGGAGTTTTCGATCAATCAATGAATGTCATATACGGGACACAATACGCAGAAACACCAAAATTACAATACTGTAAAGTCCTCGTATAAGAGATGAAGCTTAAAAAGTGTTTTGTTTGTATGGTAATGCCCTGCATACCACTTGCCATAATGTAAGCGATCTTCTACACTGTCCAGCCACTCCTCGGTCGCCTTATCAACCTTGCTTTGATCGATGCCAGGGAGAAATACTTCAACAGGTTCATACTTCAAAGGCACAGTATGGGATAGCACCACATCCACTTTCCATCCTAGATCGTCAAGCTTCTTCTCAACATGGGCTTTTATCTTTTTCGAAGGCTGCTCATCCGGCCACCAGCTCCGGCCAGGGATACGATACATCCAATCAATGCTGAATGCCCCTCCAATGGCAATAGCCTGCATACCATTCAGGTCATAAACTTCGCCATCTTTCGCGAACA
>SVHC01000077.1 GCA_015056055.1 Clostridiales bacterium
GTCCCTCTTCCTGATACTTCAACAGCTTTGCGCGGCGAATCTGCTCCTGTTCGCTCAGTTCGGACGCATTCAGCACCTTTTCTTCAGCCATTTATGTTCCTCTTTCTTATTCTTGCCTCGTTTTCTTTCATTCGCGCGAAGCGAAGACGGGGTCCGGGGATGCCCCCATCGTTCCCTCTCGTCCTTACAGCGCGATGTTGACCACACGCAGACGGCGCACGCCGCCCGGGGTCACAGCGGTCACAGTCTCGCCGATGTGCGCGCCGATAAGCGCCGCGCCGACCGGGGATTCATTGGAGAGCTTGCCATTGGCCGGATCGGACTCGGAAGTACCGACGATCACGTACTCTTCCTCCTCCTCATCCTCGTCATCCACGTCCACGATGGTCACGCGGGTGCCGAAGTTGACGGCGTCGGTATTGATCTTGCTCTCGTCAACGACAACGGCATTCTCGATCATCGCACGCAGCTCGGTAATGCGCTGCTCAAGCGCAGCCTGATCGTTCTTCGCCGCGTCATATTCTGCGTTCTCGCTCAAGTCACCATAGGAAATGGCTACCTTCAGCTGCTCCGCAATGCGCATTTTTTCTGTAGTCTCTTTGTATTCCAGCTCCTCCTTCATCTTCTGAAGGCCTTCGCGGGTTACGACAAGACGCTTATTCTCAGCCATAACAAATCTCTCCTTTTCATAAGCTGCGCTTTGCGCGCAGAAAAGCCGGCAAGGCAAAGCCTTTACCGGACATAATGTACCATATTGGATGATTATACTCCGCACATCCCATTTTGTCAATTCAAACCTTGTTTTTTACCGCCAGTCATTGACAAACCAGACGTCGATTTCCTCTCTTGACGGCGATTCAAACAGGGACTCCAGCTTTTTCATCAGCCCGTCATCCACAAAATACGCATCGCTCTTTCCATCCAGCACAGCCTGATTGCGAATCGCGATATTTCTACGCCAGACGCCCTCAGGCACATCAATATAATGAAACTCACAGGCAATGCCATGCGCCCGATAGAACGCCCTGGCTGCCGCACGGCGCTCGCGCGTCCAAAAGCCCCAGTCCAGCAAAACATTCGCTCCCGCTTTCACGATTTCAGCTGATTTTCTAAATAGATAATCCTGAATGCGGTCCGTAATCTCATCATGCCTGTCCCCCAGATCATTGCCGAGAACAGAAAGTACCAGTTCATCCACGGAGAGCATCACCGCATTTTCCTGCGCACAAAGCTTCTCAGCATAAACACTCTTTCCACTGGCGATCTTGCCGCAGATCATGATTACTCTGGTCATCGTCATCCTCTTTTCTCACTCCCAGTTCACTTGCCGAAGAATGCAGTCTGCCGTCTCCTCGGCAGTTTGCTGAGAATTATCTATCCATAATCCCTTACGAGGCGTTTCTTCCATGAATGCTGCATACAGCGGTACGATATCAAAACCGGCGTAACCAGTTTTCCCCCTATTCTTTTCGCGAGTCTGTATGGTTTTTGCATCTGGGCAGAGCACCACAACACGCAGCGGATAGCCTTCCATGAACTCAATCATGTGCATGAGTGCAGATCCATAGTAATTATCCTGCATGACCACTGTGAAGCCATGATCAAAGTATGTCTTCGCAGCATCAGCCGTCAACTGATAGCGCAGATAAAGCTGCTCAAGCGCTTCCTTCGGCGGGTTCTCACGCATATCTTCCCTGCCGGAGACAATCATACGCCTGAAAATATCACCGCGAAGGTGTACCGCTTTGGTAAGCTTTTCGGCGAGACATTGACCGACAGTTGATTTGCCGGAAGCCATCAAACCAGTAATCAGATATATTGCCGGCTGCATACGATCCTCCCTCAGGGCTGTCCATATGGATAATGGTGTTCAGGTTTAGATTGGAATTCGCGAAGGCTTACGATCTTGCCAGCCTCATCAAATTCGATCCACGAAACACCGTCAAAGCCATCTACACATCCATCGAATTCACAGCGAAAATACCATTCGACACACAGTGTGCTTCCGCTTTCGATCATGTTCTTGATATCCCACTGTAAGACGGTTCCCCGCTGGTTCCAATCAGAAAACCAGCGCTGAATCTGATTGAGTCCCCGGTATTCCGGCCCATAACATTCACTGTAGATCACATCGTCAGCAAAAACCATTGGAAGCACTTCCCCATCCTTGGAAAGCCACGCCGAAAAATAGTTTTCAATCGTATCGAAGTATTTCACGAAAACTCCCTCCATATTTATGCATTCACCAGGTATGCACGCAGTTTTTCCTTGACGGTATCCCAATACTTCTGAGAATCATTTAATACAATCTGATCCAAAGACGAATTTCACTTACCCAGACAAACGAATCAATCTCCGAGGAAAGTATAACATATTTCATCTGCGATCAGCAACAAAGACAAGTCTCTCTTGTCAAATCAAAGCATTTCTCTACGTTTCGTAGGTGGTCAAACTACATTCAATCCTTTATGATATTGCACAGGGAGGGATTCACCATGGATCAATACATCACCGGAGCAATCATTAAAAAACTGCGCGAAAACCATCATCTCACTCAGGCAGACCTCGCGGAGAAACTTCATGTTTCCGACAAGACCATTTCAAAATGGGAAAACGGGAAAGGATATCCTGATATTTCTCTGCTGCAGCCCATCGCCGAAGTATTCAGTATTTCTGTTGCTGAACTGCTCTCTGGAAGAGCGATAACCAATGTCAATGTTTCTGCAAGTATGCTTCGTTCCAAATTCTACGTCTGTCCGGTATGCGGAAATACCATCCATAGTATGGGCGAAGCTGTGATTCATTGTCATGGTGTTCAGCTCATGCCTGCGCAGGCCGAATATGCTGAAGAGAAGCATCCAATGTCCATTGAGACAATTGAAGATGAATACTATATCCGCATTGAACACGATATGTCCAAGAAGCATTATATCTCTTTTGCCGCTGCAATCTCCTCGGATTCTATCCAAATGACCAAGTTCTATCCCGAGGGTAATGCAGAAGGGCGCTTTAAAGCCCGTGGAGTTGTGCGGATTTTCTACTATTGTAATCAGGATGGCCTATTTTACGTGGATATCAGAAAGGCACTCGTGGCAAAAATCACAGGCTAAGTATGTTGGCCAACGATAAAAGTGATTCCTGATTGGATGTCTGTAGTAAGGACTCCCGAGCGCTCGTTGGCTCGCCTAGCCAAGTACTTGCGTACTTGCCTGAGAGCACAGGAGAGTAGGCACAACGGAGGGTAAATTGTTTCTCTGCAATTCCCGCTCCCGGGCCGCTTCGCCGGGCTGTTTCGCCCACCGGGCGCGCCCTGCTGTGCGCTAGTCAAGTACAATGTTGCACTTATCTGTAATCGCCCGGGAGAGTAGGCGCTGTCCGGGGACAAATAAATAAGACACCCAGCAATTCCCGCTCCCGGGCAGTTCGGCATGGGCTTCATTGCGTCCACCGGACGCCGCCCACGCCTCACCTAGCCAAGTACAATGCTGTACTTGGCTGAGTTGTCCCGGGAGAGTTGGACACAACGGAGGGCAAATTAAAAACCCCTAGCTTTTGCTAGGGGTTTTTAATTTGGAATCCGGCAGTGTCCTACTCTCCCGGGCCGTCTCCAGCCAAGTACCATCGGCGCTGAAAGGCTTAACTTC
>SVHC01000003.1 GCA_015056055.1 Clostridiales bacterium
CCTTCGTTATACTTGCCTAAGCGACTGAATTATGCCAGCTCGGAGAAGTACTTAATGGTGCGGACCATCTGAGAAACGTAGGAGTTCTCATTGTCGTACCAGGAAACAACCTGAACCTGAGAGGTGCCGTTTTCCAGATTCTGAACCATGGTCTGGGTGGCATCGAACAGGGAGCCGAAGCGCATGCCGATAACGTCGGAGGAAACGATTTCGTCAGTGTTGTAGCCGAAGGACTCGGTGGCCTGGGACTTCATCTGAGCGTTGATTTCTTCCTTGGTGGGGGTGCCCTTAACGACTGCGGTCAGGATGGTGGTGGAGCCGGTGGGGGTGGGGATACGCTGGGCTGCGCCGATCAGCTTGCCGTTCAGAGCCGGGATTACCAGGCCGATAGCCTTGGCTGCGCCGGTGCTGTTGGGAACGATGTTGATAGCGCCTGCGCGGGAGCGACGGAGGTCACCCTTGCGCTGCGGGCCGTCCAGGATCATCTGGTCGCCGGTGTAAGCGTGGATGGTGCACATGATACCGGACTCGATGGGAGCCAGGTCGTTCAGAGCCTTAGCCATGGGAGCCAGGCAGTTGGTGGTGCAGGAAGCTGCGGAGATGATGTTGTCCTCAGCGGTGAGGGTGTTGTGGTTTACGTTGTAAACGATGGTGGGCAGGTCGTTGCCGGCGGGAGCAGAGATAACAACCTTGCGAGCGCCTGCATCGATGTGAGCCTGAGCCTTAGCCTTGCTGGTGTAGAAGCCGGTGCACTCCAGAACTACGTCAACACCCAGCTCGCCCCAGGGCAGCTCAGCAGCGTTTGCCTTAGCATAGATGGTGATCTTCTTGCCGTCTACCTCGATGAAATCTTCGCCGGCAACAACGGTCTCACCAAGAGCGTAACGGCCCTGGGTGGAATCGTACTTGAGCAGGTGAGCCAGCATCTTGGGGGAGGTCAGGTCGTTGATAGCAACAACTTCGTAGCCCTCAGCGCCGAACATCTGACGGAAAGCAAGACGACCAATGCGGCCGAAACCATTAATAGCAACCTTAACAGCCATGATAATATGCCTCCTAAAAATTGTCGGGTCGGGTTTATACCCTAAGTACCCTAATTACGGTTATTATTTTACCGCATCAATAGTGAAATAACAAGTACATTTACCGTAAAATGTAAGCCACGAATGCGTTCATACCGCCGTAAATATCCAATAAATATGCGCGCAGATACAGTATTTCCCCGCTCCTGCAATTATATTCACGTTTTTTGCCGTCAGGCATTGCAATGCATCGGGGGTTCACGGTATAATTGGTGCATAGAATTATCCTCCAGCAAAATACAAAGGAGCGATCTATATGCACGAAAATACCTTCCTTCTGGATTTCCGGATTGACTGGGGATACCAGTATCTGTATTCCCGCAGACATTATCATCCCGAGTACCTGTGGCACGGAAATCTCGCCTGCGAAGGCGGCGAAATCCTTGAATCCTACAAACTGGATTACCCCGTGGTATGGTACGGCCCGGGTCTGAGCGCCATTGAAACGCCGCTTGACAAACCCGAATGGGAAAGCCGCACCAAGCGCGGTATTGCCGGCGCACGTTTTGTGGCACGCGTTACGGAAGATGCTGTTTTCACGCTGACCACCGTTTCCGGCACGTTCACCTTCACCGCAAAGGATGTTCTGGAAAAAGGCCGCATTGAATTCCCCGTCGGCCCCAAATATCTGCAGTGCGGCGTGATCGTAACCCGCACGAATTTCTACTGGTTCCGCCCCGAACCGAAGGCTGACGCTGTTCTTTTCAACGAGGACCAGCTCGGCCTGCCCATGCATATCTGGGGAAGAACGCGCCTTGCCTATCTTGCGCCCGGCGAAAAGGTCGCCATGAAGCTTTCGGTTCCCGCTTCGCAGGCCGATTACAGCGAGACTCTCATGCACCTGATCGCCATGGCTGCACCGGAATACAAAATCCCGGAAACGCCCGTGGACGAATACATCCCGATGGAGCTGTTCTGCGACGGCAAATCCGTCCTTAAATTCCGCCATTTTTACCGCAAGCACGATGCGGTCATCCAGATTCTGGACGACGTATGGCGCCGCTTCCAGATCGAACCCGGCGAGCATGTGATTGAGCTGCAGAACCATCACGAATGGGCCAATCTTGCCATCAGCCGCATAAGCTTCACCCAGAAAGAAAAGACCCACGCTCAGCTCAGCATTCCCGAATGGGCTCTGCGCGGCGAAAAAGTCACCGGCGCGGTATTTGCCGCCCGCGACGGACAGATCACCGTAACCACGCCCGCAGGCGACATCACCGTGGACTGCGTAGTTGGCTGGAACAATTTCCCCGTACGCATCGAGGAACCCGGCGTTGCATCCTTCTCCACCGCAGCAGGCAGCGCGACCATCGAAATCCTCGACTTTGAAGAGGAAGCCATCCCTGTCAAGGTCGGCTACGACATGACGCAGATCGCACATGACGATACGGGAGAAATGGACTGGCTGCTTAATTACACACACCGCACTCGCCTTGGCAACTATGTTTTGTTCCGCAGCTTCACCGGTCCGGTACCGGATGAACTCAACGAAAAATGGGGCCGCTATTGCGAAGAAAACGGTCTGTACGTTTCTGCATCCGAATACTTCATGAGCGGCGCTCTGGTAAAGGGCGCTGGCAGCATGTTCCACGATTGCGGCAGGCACGAATATTCCGGCATGGTATATGCCCATGATCCCAAGCCGCACATGACCTGCGATGATATGAAGAAGGCCACCGAAGCCTATCAGGAATATATGAAGCAGGAAATCGACCTTGTGCACACGGTTTCCCCGTCCGTTGCGTTCGGCGACGCCTCCGGCGCAATCCGCCATGCGTTCATCTCCGGCGCAGACTTCATCCGCGCGGAAACCATGGTCGGACACACGATGGTTCTGCTCAGCCAGGCACGCCCTGCGGCAGAGGCTCTGGGCAAGGGAACCTGGGGCGTTCATATCGCCATCCAGCATTCCAAGGAGCCCTATTACGAAACCCATCTGGGCGAATATTTCCTCAGCGTCATGCAGCCGTGGATGATGGGCGCAGAGACCATCTATGAGGAAGATTCCCTCTTCGGCATGTGGAGCGAGGAGCGCATGTGCTGGGATGACGCGCTCACCAAGGGCAAGCGCGATATGACGCGCAATTTCTTCCGCTTCGCAAAGACGCATCCGCGCAAGGGTAAGAACGTGCGCAATATCGCCTTCCTCGAAGGCCGCTACGCTGCTCCCTTCAACGGCTTCATCTGCGACGTGGAACAGGATCCGCACTATTCCGTATGGGGCGCATTCGGCTGCAACAATCCTGAATGGGGTCATGGTCAGCCCGAAAAGTGCCGCCAGCTGCTGGATGTGCTGATGCCCGGTGCAAGCACCCATCCGCTGCGCCAGAAGTTCGATAAGCGCCGCTTCTACTTCGCCGGTACGCCCTACGGCGATTTTGACTGCCTGCCCGTGGAAGCAAAGCAGGATTATGTAAATCAGTACGATCTTCTCCTCAATCTCGGCTGGAATACCATGATCGAGGAAGACTATACCAAGCTCACGGACTATGTCAAAAACGGCGGCACGCTGCTCACCGGCATTCCGCAGTTCTCCACGCACACCCGCCGCGAATTTCTGAAGGATATGAAGGATCTTGCACTGTGGAAGGGCGGCGACCTTTCCGACCTGTGCGGTATCCGCGTAAACGGCGCAGGCGTAAAATACTGCGGCCAGTGGAACGCCCTGAACAAGGAAACCGTTCCCGCACCCGTTTTGAGCGCACTGCCCAGCGACAGCCCGGATGAAGACGGCGATGCACTGCTTGCAGACGTTACCCTCGCAGGCGCCGAGATCGTCGCCTGGGACGCCGTCACCGGCAAGCCCATGCTCGTGCGCAACAAGGTCGGTAAGGGCTGGGTATATACCTTCACCCTGTGGGCATACCCCGGCCATGAGGATTTCCAGAATTTCTGCGCCGCATGGATTGCAGACCTTGCACAGAAGGCTCAGCCCGCCGTGCATGTGGACGATCCCTCGGGCGAAGTATTCTGGACCCGCTGGATTGATGGCGAGGATACCATCGTCATGCTCCTTAACACCGACTGGACCAAGCGCGGCAACGAAAAGCCTGTGACCCTCTGCACGCCGGACGCAGCCTACCCCGTTTCCGTCCGCGAACGCGAGGCACAGATCATCCGCATCAAAAAAGACGGTCTCGAAACCGAAACCGTCACGCTGTAAAACGTATTGTTTTTATAAAAGGAGAGTTGCCGTACGGCAGCTCTCCTTTCTTTTGTAACCACCTCATCCGCCAGTCCTCCGGACTGCCACCTTCCCCTCAAGTAATCGATGATTTAATGAGATGATGCAGTGGCGGAAGAATTTTGCGGCAGATGCAATTGCAAAAATCGCAGGCCTAGCGGCGCTAAGTCAAGATTTTTGCAGGCAGCAGATGCCGTAAAAGGCAACGCCAATGTCGTCATCGAATAAATCAGCGATTACTCTAGGGGAAGGCTACAAGGCTTCTCCTTGAGGAGAAGCTGTCACGGCTTGCCGTGACTGATGAGGTGTTCATTCCTTATGCCATTTCAACCTTACCGCCGCGAACCTTTACTTCGAAGGTATGGACGATATTGTCGCTTGCGTTGCCGATCATGACCTTATAGTCACCATCGTGCATATCGAACTTCATATCGAGGTTCCAGTAGCAGAAAGCTTCCTTATCCAGCTTGATCTGCGCGGAAACCGTTTCGCCCTTTGCGGCAGATACTCGCTTATAGGCCTTGAGGGACTTGATCGGCATAACGACATCGCAGTTCATGCCGCGGAAATAGACCTGAACGACCTCGGTACCGTCGAAATTGCCGGTATTGGTGAGGGTGAAATCGATCGTGAGATCGGTTCCCTCTGCCTTTGCGGCGACGTTGCCGATTTCAAAGTTCGTGTAGCTCAGACCGTAACCGAATGCATACAGCGGCGTACCATCGTTATCATTGTAAGCATAGCCGCGTCCGCTGGGCTTGAAATCATAGAACAGCGGCAGCTGACCGACAGAGCGCGGGAAGGTGATGGGCAGCTTTGCGCTGGGATTGCATTCGCCGAAAATGATTTCGCACATCGCCTGAGAACCCTGCTCGCCCGGATACCATGCTTCCACGATAGCCTTTGCGCCGTCCATCCATGCGGACATATCGATCGGTGCACCGTTGAGCAGCATTACAACAGAATTTTCATTCGCTGCCAGCATCTTGGAAATGGCTGCTTCCTGATCTTCCTTAAGGTCGAATTCGATCTTGCCGACGATCATGGCAGCTTCATCTTCCTGAGCAGCCTTTGCCATCTTCGGAAGCTTGATGTTGCAGCGGTCAAGACCTTCACCCTCGACTACCGTAGTGAAATACAGGCATGCATCGCACTGCGGAGCAACGGTTTCAATCTCAGCTTCGGATGCATAGATAACTTCTGCCGTGCCTTCCAGATACTTCTTCAGGTATTCAATGGGCGTTACGGCATCGTCCGCCTCCCAATCCCTGCCGTAGGGACCGGAGTAGTTCTGACCGACGGGGAAGATATCTGCGCTCGAACCGAATACGCCTAGCTTCTTGATCTTCGCCTTGTCAAGCGGCAGAACGCCTTCGTTCTTGAGAAGGATAATGGATTCGCGGGCAGCATCGAGCGCAACCTGCTTGTGTTCTGCGCAGCGAACAATTTCGTTCGCCTTTTCGGCATCTACGAAGGGATCGTCCATCAGGCCGATGGCAAACTTCATTTTCAGAACGCGCAGTACGGCCTTGTTCAGCGCCTCCTCGGAGAGGTGACCGTCTTCATAGGCCTTCTTCGACAAATGGTAGGAGATGTTCGGCAGGTTGATATCCAGACCGGCCTCGATGCACTTGCCGTGTGCCATAGATTCCGTAGCTGCAACCCTGTGTGCGCCCCAGGAACCGCCTACTCCGCCGTAGTCGGAAACGACGAAACCATCGAAGCCCCATTCCTTGCGGAGAATATCATCCAAAAGACGACGGTTGCAGGAGCAGGGCATGCCGTCCCATGCGTTGTAGGACGCCATGACGGAATGTGCGCCTCCTTCCTTGAAGCACTTCTCAAAGGGCTTGAGGAACACTTCGCGCAGAGTGCGTTCGGACGTATCGGAATAGTTGGAATCGCGTCCGCCTGCGGCATAGTTATCAACATAGTGCTTGGGCGTTGCGATAACGCCGTTCTTTTCAAGACCACGGCACATAGCCACGCCCATATTGGCATTGACCATTGCATCTTCGCCGTAGGTTTCCATGGTGCGGCCCCAGCGGCAGTCGCGCGTTACATTGATAACGGGAGCAAATACCTGACGCACGCCGACAGCAATGCACTCTTTGCCGACGATATCGCCGACCTTTGCCATGAGTTCATCGTCAAACGTGGACGCCATGGAAATCGGCTGCGGGAAACAGGTTGCCATACCCCACTGTGCGCCGTGCAGCGCCTCGCCGTTTTGAATGGGCGGGATGGCATTTTCGCTTGCTTCCATGGTGAGCTTCACATCGCGGTTGATGCGCTCAGCCACTTCGCGGGGCGTTGCCGGAACTTCACGCTTATAGTGCATAAAGTGACCGGGATTGCGATAATGACCATGACGGTTTTCGCGCTTTTCTTCATAATCGGGCTCATCCACGCCAAAAATCATCTCGCCGGAAATCTGCCACATTTTCTCATCCAGGCTCATTTCAGCCAGAAGGAGTTCCGCCCTTTTTTCCGGGCTCAGACTCTTATCCATGTATGCTTTCATGAAAAATCCCCCTGTATTTATTTCCGTGTTTTCATTATACAAAAGCTTCGTTCAATTCGCAATATACCTGCAAATTTTTTTGTTTTCCTGCTGCAAAATACGCGTTTTTGTGATATGATAGAGTCAGTAAATTTCCGCAAAGGAGTAGATAGATATGGATATCCTTTTCGTTTCGGATTATGTATGCCCCTACTGCCTCGTAGCAAAGGAAGCCCTCCGCCGCGCACTGGCAATCACCGGCATTGATGCCGATATTACCTGGCAGCCCTTTGAACTTACGCCTGAACCGAGGCCGCAAATCGATACATATCATGATGACTCACGCCGCGCCGGCTACCAGATTCTCGTCGACCCCTGCAAGGAAATGGGACTCGATATGAAGCTTCCCCCGAACGTTGTTCCGCGCCCGTACACGCGCCTTGCTTTTGAAGGATGGTACTACGCCTGCGATCACGGCAAGGGTGATGAATATGATGATCTCACCTACCGCACCTATTTCATGGACGAAAAGAACATCGGCGATATCGCCGTTCTTCGCACCATTGCAGAAAAAATCGGTCTTGACGGCGATGATTTTGTAAGCGCCCTCGAAAACGGCGTTTATACCGAAAAGGAAAAAGCCGCCATCAGCTACGCCCGCAACGAAATCAAGCCCATCGGTGTTCCCGCAATGTATATCAACGGCAAAAAGGTCTCCATCGGCAACTATACGATGCGCGAAATGATCCGCCTGCTCACTGACAATACTACCCTCACCGATGATTCCTACGTCTGCTCCGAGGACGGCTGCGGCGATATCTGATCGCCACCCTATTTTTCCGGCAGAGGCGCCCTTGAAAACGCAGCTCCGAAATCGACAATATAATCTGCAACGCTATTGAGCATTTCACGTCCCCACTCGGCATCTGCCCGGGTGGGGACGTCGCCTCCAAAGGCGTGTGCCAGCCATCCGTTATCGGTGATGGAGCGGATTTCGCGGGGAATGGTAATGGAAACGCCTTTATAGGTTACGTTTGTCCATGCGCCGGTGGGAAGTTCATCGGAAATATCGTTGCGGATGTTCTCAGGCAAGGTGAGATATTCGGTCTTGATAAGCGCCGGATCAACCGCCATAACGCCTGCAGTTTCCTCTCCGCCGCCGTGGCCGCCGCCCCATTTGGGATTCAGCTGCCCCGCCATCAGCCACCAGTTCAGATTGGCAAGGTATGCCCCCTTTCGATACAGATGCATACCGACCGCCTGAATGGCTGCGCTGTTTCCGCCATGACCGTTCAGAATCATGAAATGACGGAATCCGTATGCAAAAAGCTGGTCGCAAATCGTGCGCAAAAGGGCAATAAGCCCTTCCGTGCCCAGGGACACCGTACCCGCAAAGCCCACAAGATCGTCCGTTGCTCCGTAATTGATGGTCGGCGCGATCACAAACGGCGCGCGTGCATCAATGAGCTCTGCAATCTTATCCGGAATCAAAGTATCCGTTCCAAGCGGCATATGCTTTCCGTGATTTTCAAGACTGCCTACGGGAATAATGATCGTATCGCTGGTTTTCAGGTATTCTTCCACCTCAAGGTAATTCATCTTTGCCAGAAACACAGGCTTTCACCTCGCGTTGTATTTTATAGAAGCATTATAGCATAAAAAGCGTGCCTCCGCACTCACAAAGTACGAAGGCACGCTTTGCATATTATTCTTTCTTTGCGCAGCAGGAACAATTTCCCTTGGATGCGCATTTGGATCCGTTCGGACAGCCGATGCATTTGACGCCGCGCTTCTTTGCGCGAATGACATAGCCCGCCGCTGCACCGATAATCGCCAGAACGATCACAATGACGATGATATCCGTCATAGCATTTCCCCGCTTTCTTGGCTTATGCCTTGCAGGAGTATTCCCGCTTGATTTCGCGGCTGCTCTTATTGATCATGGCAATAACAATAGCCGCAAACGCGATCACTGCGATCAAACCGCCGATAAAGCCGGCGCCGACAGAGCCGGTAGCAAACAGGGTACCCAGCTGATATACGAGGAAGCCAACGGTGAAGCCTACGCCCAGCTGCAGACCGATTCCGCCCCAGAGCCATTTTGCGCTCTTCATTTCGGCATTCATTGCACCGATGGCAGCGAAGCACGGCGGAGTGTAAAGGTTGAACATCAGATATGCAAGTGCAGCCGCCTTGGTAATGGCGAATACGGCAGCAACTTCTGCGCCTGCGCCTTCCATGAGAGCCAGTTCTTCCGTGTCGATCAGATTCTCAAGACCGACAAAGCAAACTGCCAGCGTGCCAACAACATTTTCCTTGGCGATGAATCCGGTAACAGCCGCTGCTGCCAGCTGCCAGCTCAATACACCCACAACCGGAATCAGCAGATAGGCAAAGGGGCTTGCGATGGATGCCAGAATGGACTGATCGGCGCTCTCCGCCACCTGGAAGGACCAGGTAAAGGTCTGCATGATCTGAACAGCGGTATTGCACAAAAGAATGATGGTGGCTGCCTTTACGATATAAGCCCAGCCGCGGCTGCACATGGATTTGAAAGCATCCCAGATGCTGGGAATCTTGTATTCCGGCAGTTCAATAATGAAGAAGGACTTTCTCACCTTATGGCCCGCGATCTTGTTTACCAGCAGAGCGCACAGGAAAATCAGAATGATGCCGCAGGCATACATTACAAAGCTTACCCAGCCGGCATTCGCGAAGAATGCCCCCGCAAACAGGGAAATAACCGGGATCTTTGCTCCGCAGGGCATGAACGGAGCCAGCATTGCTGCTGCACGGCGTTCGCGCTCGTTGCGGATGGTACGGGTGGCCATAACGCCGGGAACGGCGCAGCCGATGGTAATGACGAACGGAATTACGGACTTACCGGACAAACCGACACGTTTGAAAATCGGATCCAGCACAACGGCAACACGAGCCATATAGCCGCAGTCCTCAAGCAGCGCCAGCAAGAAGTACATAACCATGACCAGCGGCAAAAAGCCGATGACCGCAATAACGCCGCCGATAACGCCGTCAACCAGCAGAGCATACAGAAGCGGATTGGCATTCTCCATCAGACCGCCGACCCATCCCTGGAAGCCTTCGAGCCATGCCACCAGCGTATCCGCAACAAAAGGACCGACCCACGCCTGAGAAATCTGGAAAACCAGATACATGATCACCGCAAAAATCAGGATGCCGCCCACCTTGTGGGTCAGAATCGCATCAATCTTGTCCTGATAATTGAAATTCTTCGTGAAAACCTTACGGGTTTCAACCTCCGAAACAATTCCGTTTACAAATTCAAAGCGTTTGCGGTCCGCCGCCTCAACGACACGCTTGTCAGAAAGATCAATATCGCCCTGCACATAGGGAGCCTTCTGTACCTTTCCCACCTGACCGACAGCAGCTTTAACAACATTCTTGAGTCCGCTGTGCTTTCCGGAAGTGGAAACAGTTTCAATTACAGGGCAGCCCAGTTTTGCGGAAAGAGCCTTTACATCGATGCGGGTTTCCTTTGCCGCATTGATATCGGACTTATTCAGAGCAACGACCATCGGGACGCCCATTTCCAAAAGCTGCGTCGTAAAAAACAAGCTGCGGCTCAGGTTGGTTGAATCCACGATGTTGACAATAACATCCGGCTGTTCATTCTTTATATATGTATTGGTGATGCTCTCTTCCGAGGTGAAGGGAGACATGGAATATGCTCCCGGAAGGTCAACCGCGATCAATTCCTCATCACCGGGGCAAAACATCTTTTTGATGGGGCTCATCTTTTTCTCGACGGTAACGCCCGCCCAGTTGCCGACCTTCTCATTGCGGCCGGTCAAGGCATTAAACATGGTGGTCTTTCCGCTGTTCGGATTGCCTGCAAAAGCAATTCTCATATGGTTTCCTCCTAGCCATCTCAATGAATCTATATGGTTGTTTCAGCATTATCTGCTGCAAAACACAATTTGATGTTTTACGGTAAGTTTCAACTAACTTGCTCCCATAAAAAAATCGCAAAGCGATTTTTATACGGTAATGGCTTCTGCCAGGTAGTTATCAATATTATAGCGACCGTCCTTGATGGAAACCACGCATCCGCTTCTGGAACGGGAAATCACGGTAATCGGTTCGCCGCTGTAGCAGCCCAGCGAAAACAGAAACGAATTGAGTTCTTCATCGTCCGTATTGATTTCGAGGATAATATATTCTTTTCCGATTTCTGCATTTTTCAGATTCATAAATATCACCTGATCCATTCTGCCTTTTACGGAATTAGCCTTGCCTAACTTCGCTTTAATTATATATTCGCCTGCATCGGTTGTCAACACTGTATTCTGTGAAATTTTGGTTTTACTCTCTCAAGCTGTTTAACTGCATAAAAAAATGACCCTTGACTGACTTTCTTTCGATTTCATCAGTCAAGGGTCAGTGTGCTATCTTGTTATCTAACATCATTTGTGTACCTCTCTTTCTATTGATTCAAACGCTTTCGGCTTACGGGATGATCTTATCCGATGTTCATGATCTCCGGAATCTTTCGCGATATATTTTTTTGCGACTGTTTTGTTCCGTAATGTATGATCTTTTGATCTGGTGTATTGATCCTGAACTATCTTTTGATCCGTTGATCATTTGAATTCCGAATTCACGAACTATAATCTTTCGATTCTTTGAAGTCCCGACTTTCCGAATTCCTGATCTGCCCTTTGGGGATTTTAATCTTCGATTTTACCGGGCTGTTCTGCTCGGCTCTTTCGATTCTTATAAATACCGTTCATTGGCTATTGCTGCGAAATCCATTGAATTCAGCTTCTTTTACTCAGCGCCTTCTTCATTTCTTCCTGCAATGCTTCCGATTCGGTCTTTATAAATCCCTGTCACCAATCCTCATTGAATTTGGGGATTCCATCTGATAGATTTTGTGACTTTGCCAAGGTATAATTGCGGATTGGCGATCTTTTGAACCGATTGAAAATCTGATCTTCGTTTATTATCCTTCAATTGTGGTTTCAGGACTTCTGTGAAGGTCTTATTCCCAGTCATGCTCTTTTTGATCGTTCCCAAGCCAGCGTTTGTGTCTCAGGGTTTTTTATTACTTGTTCTTCCCTGTGACAATAATATACCACAATCAAGCATCTTTTGCAATTGGCATTTTTAACAATTTTATTTTGCGTTAATTATCGTAATTCGAGATTCTTTTCCAACCTCTTGATTTTCATCTTTGTTTGTGCTATTCTTAATATGTTGGGCGTGAAAAAGCGCTCATTTTTTTGTATCCTTACTCCCGCATAAAAAAATAACCCTTGACCGTCTTATCTCCCATCAACGGTCAAGGGTTATTCATGGGACTTCTTATTATCTAGCATCATTGGTTACCTCTCTTTCTGCGAATCGGCGGCAGGTCTTTGTTGACTCCATTTGTTCCTCTTGAGTGCTTACATTGCAGATCATTCAAGGCTGCTCCCCGCCAAAGATTCCGCCTTTTGTTATCAGGGTTTTGTTTTCCTTCCCTGTGTCTATAATATATCACAATTAACGCTACTTTGCAATTGGCAATTTATACGCAAATGATAACCTCACATTGTTCATTTTACTGATTCTTTTCGTTTCCCATTGACTTCTTCGCACATTTGCGGTATACTGAATCTGTTGGGCGCATAAAAGCGCTTTTTTCTTTCCTTTTTGCAGACGCATAAAAAATAACCCTTGACCAATCTATCTTTCGATCTCATCGGTCAAGGGTTATTTTTCTGTCATTTTATTATCTAACATCATTGGTTACCTCTCTTTTCTGCAGCTTACGACGAGCATTTTCTTCTCATTCGGACCACTTACAATAACTGTGACATTTTCAGCGTTTTCTCTGCTGCTCTTTGTCCCTTTTGAAGTCCCGTCGTTTTCGGCTTTCACCGTTTCACAGGTTCTTTTCCTTCCCTGTGTCTATAATATATCACAATCAGTCACTCTTTGCAATTGGTATATTTGCTAAACATGATAACTGAACATTGTTCAAAAATCGAAATCTTTATCATTCCACTTGCCACGCACAAATATCTCTGCTATAATTGGTATATTGGGCGCTCAAAAAAAGTGTCCTTTTTTCTTTTCCATTCGCCTTGCCATAATCGTGCATTTATTGTATAATAAGTCCCGCAACGTCGCCTGCAGAATGAGCTGCATGCTGCGACAAGGAAGGATGGTAAGAAATGTTTATCAAGGTTCTGCTTCTCGTGGTCTTTTTCTCCTCAATGGTAGGAATCGGCCTGTACTGCCGCCGCCGCGTGAAAAACGTGGGCGACTTCGTACTGGGCGGAAGAAGTGTCGGCCCATGGCTCACTGCCTTCTCGTACGGCACAAGTTATTTCTCCGCAGTAGTATTTATCGGTTATGCCGGTCAGTTCGGCTGGGCATACGGTGTAAGCGCAACATGGATCGGCATCGGCAATGCCGTCATCGGCAGTCTGCTCGCCTGGATGATTCTCGGCCGCAGAACACGAATTATGACGAAAGCTCTTTCGGCATCCACCATGCCGGAATTCTTCGAAAAACGCTATGGCGGCAGGCTTATAAAAATCGTCGCCAGCATGATCATTTTCACTTTCCTCGTTCCCTATACCGCATCGGTATACAAAGGTCTTTCTTCCCTGTTTGCTCAGGCATTCAACATTGACTACATTTACTGCATGATCGGCATGGCCGCACTGACAGGTATTTATGTGATCCTCGGCGGTTATATGGCTACATCAATCAGCGATTTCATTCAGGGAATTATTATGCTGGTAGGCATTGTATGCGTAATCGGCGCAGTGCTGAACGGTCAGGGCGGTTTCATGGAAGCAATCAACCGTCTTTCCCAGTTTGAAAGCGAAGCGGCAGTGACCGCAGGCCAGCAGGGTGTATATTCGTCCTTCTTCGGCCCCGACCCGATCAATCTGCTGGGTGTTGTTATACTGACCTCTCTTGGCACCTGGGGTCTTCCTCAGATGGTCCACAAGTTCTACAGCATTAAGGACGAGCGTTCCATCAAGACCGGCACCGTTATCTCCACCGCATTTGCCCTGATCGTCGCAGGCGGTTCCTACTTCAACGGCGCATTTGGCCGCCTGTATGTGGATACGCCCGCCTCCGTAGGCGGCTTTGACGGCATCATCCCGGCAATGCTCGGCGGTCAGCTCAATGATCTGCTTATGGGCATCGTTATCGTGCTGGTGCTTTCCGCATCCATGAGCACGCTTGCTTCTCTGGTTCTCACTTCCAGTTCGACGCTTACGCTCGACCTGATTCGCGACCAGTTCGTGCCCAACATGAAAAACACACACCAGATGCTCATAATCCGCATTCTGTGTGCCGCCTTTATCGTGCTGAGTGTAGTAATCGCCGCGGTTCCGAATTCGTTGATCACCTCCCTAATGTCCCTTTCCTGGGGCGCACTGGGCGGCGCATTCCTGGCTCCGTTCATGTACGGCCTGTTCTGGAAAGGCGCGACCCGCGCCGCAGCGTGGGTATCCTTCGCAATCGGCGTAGGCTTCACCAGCCTGAACATGGTATTCGAATGGATTTCTCCCACCAACGCAGGCGCAATCGTAATGATTGCCTCTCTGATTATCTTCCCGCTGGTCAGCCTCGTAACGAAGAAGCAGCCCAGAGAACAGCTCGACAAGATTTTCTCCTGCTACGACGAAGAGGTCACCGTGCGCAAACGCTATGCCCTGAAGGAAGAAGAGGAAACTATCGTACACTAATTTCACATGGCGGGGAGGCTTTCCCCGCCTTTTTTGAAAGGAATACTGATATGAAAAAACGCATTCTTTGCTTTGGCGATTCCAACACCTACGGTTCCAACCCGTCCGGCGGCCGTTATGACGAGAATACCCGCTGGCCCATGCACCTTGCGCAGCTGTTGGGCGATGAATACACCGTCATCGAAGAAGGCTTCGGCGGTCGTACCATCTGCTTTGACGACCCGGTAGAGGGCGGCTTCAAAAGCGGCGCAGCGTATTTCCCGCCGTGCCTGATGTCCCACACGCCGATCGATCTGGTCATCTTCATGCTGGGAACAAACGACCTGAAAGAGCGTTTCAACATGAACGCGCACACCATCGCGCAGAGCATGCAGCAGCTGGTGATGCAGACGCGTATCTACGGCATGAATGCAAGCGGCGCAAAGCCCGCAGTTTTAATCGTTTCCCCTCCTCACATCGGTGAAAATCTTCGCGAAACCTCCCTGTACTCCAATTTCGGCGAGAATTCCATCTCGGAATCCCGCGCATTCCGCCAGGAATTCCATAAGATTTCCCGTATTCAGAAAGCCGAATTCCTGGATGCCGCCGAATTCTGTCAGCCTTCCGTGCGCGACGCCGTGCACCTGACCGCCGATGGCCACCGCGCACTCGCAGCCGCCATCGCAGACAAGATCCGCATCATTTTTGAAAAATAATCAGTAAAGGAGAACTGAACATGCTTGATTTTATGCACTATCTTCCTACCCGTTTCGTATTCGGACGCAGCGCCGAAGATAAGGCAGGCGAAATGGTTCGCACCTGCGGCGGCACGCGCGTTCTGGTTCACTTTGGCGGCGGCAGCGCCGTAAAAAGCGGCCTTCTTGACCGCATTACTGCATCCCTTGAAGCCGCAGGTCTGGAATACATTACCCTTGGCGGCGCACAGCCCAACCCGGTTGCTTCCAAGGTTTACGAAGGCATCGACATCATCCGCAAGAACAATCTGGATTTCGTACTGGGCGTAGGCGGCGGCTCCACGCTGGACTCCTCAAAGGCAATGGCTCTGGGCGCAGTATATGACGGAGATTTCTGGGATTTCTTCAGCGGAAAGGCTCTGCCGAAGGCACATCTGCCCATGGGCGCAGTGATCACCCTTGCCGCATCCGGCAGCGAAAGCTCCAACAGCGCCGTAATCATGAAGGACGAAACCATGGAAAAGCGCGGCCTGAACGTGGAATTCAACCGCCCCGTATTCGCGCTGATGAATCCCGAGCGCACCTTCACCCTGCCGCCGTATCAGACCGCATGCGGCGCAACGGACATCATGGCACACGTTCTGGAGCGCTACTTCACCAACGAAACCTGTGTAGACCTGACGGACCGCATGTGTGAGGCCGTTCTGAACGCAGTCATTGCCGCCGCGCACAAGGCCATGAAGGACCCCTGCGATTACGATGCCCGCGCACAGCTGATGTGGGCCGGCACCATCGCCCACAACGATACGGTCGGCGTAGGCCGCCTCGGCGATTGGGCAAGCCATCGCATTGAGCATGAACTAAGCGCCAAATACGGCGTGGCACACGGAGCAGGTCTGGCCGTGGTATTCCCGGCATGGATGCGCTATCACCTGAATCTGAAGCACGATGTTGCCCGTTTTGCACGCCTCGCAGTGAATGTGTTCGGCTGCGAAATGAACTTTGCCAATCCGGAAGCAACCGCATGGGAAGGCGTCGAGCGCTTTGAAGCATTCCTCACCTCCATCGGCATGCCGGTGACCTTCCGACAGATGGGCGGCGACCCCGCAGATATTCCCGCCCTTGCCGAATCCACCAAGAAGGACGCCCAAGGACTGGTCGGCAATTTCACCCGCCTTGACACCGCAGCAGTTGAAACGATCCTGCGTCTTTCCGACAGATAAATTTTTCAATTTTAGTGCCCCGCACTTTCCGTGCGAGGCACTTCTTGTATTGCAAATTCAGCGTAAATCTGTTAAAATACACATAACACTGCACATATACCCGCAATACCAATGTTCAATTTCAAAAGGAGCATACCATTATGAAAAAAGTCTACCTGGTATATCCCAAGAAAATCGGCACCATTGAACCGGAAGTTTACGGCCATTTCAGCGAGCACATCGGCGGTGTATTCTATGACGGCCTGTGGGTCGGCAAAGATTCCGACATTCCCAACATCCGCGGCTTCCGCAAAGATCTGGTAGAAAAGCTGCGCGCAATCAATCCGCCCGTACTGCGCTGGCCCGGCGGATGCTTTGCCGAAACCTACGACTGGCGCGACGGTATCGGCGAAAATCGCCCCGTTCGCTATAACTGGTGGACGAGCTGTGACAATCGCTACGAAGACAACGCCGTCGGCACGCATGAGTTCCTCGACCTGTGCGAAATCATCGGCGCAAAGCCCTATTTCGCCGCAAATATGACCTCCGTCACTCCCATGCACATCCGCAACTGGATGGATTACTGCCTTTCCCCGCGCGGCACCACCACGCTGGCAAAAGAGCGCGAAGCTAATGGTCATCCCGAACCCTATGTGATCCCGTTCTGGGGCGTAGGCAACGAAAACTGGGGCGGCGGCGGCAACATGCGCGCCGAATACTACATGGATGAATTCCGCCGCTATGCCGAAATCATGCAGAACATCACCGGCATCCCCGCCATTATCGAAAACAACGGCGGCAAGCGCATTGAACTGTTTGCCTGCGGTTCGCCTCAGGACGATTATTCCTGGACGCACGGCATTGCGCAGGCCTGCCACCGTTCCGGTAAGCAGATGCGCGGCTTTGCGATGCATTACTACTGCGGCGCTGCAGGCGATCCTATCACCTTTACCGAAGCCGAATGGACGCAGATGCTCGTACAGGCGCAGCTTATGGAGGACATCATCGTCCGCAACTGGAACATCATCAGCGGTCACGGCCTGCAGGAGCACCTTAAGCTCGTCATCGACGAATGGGGCTGCTGGCATCCCGGCGGATCCGGCCCCAGCAAGGGATACAACCTGTTCGAGCAGCAGAGCACCATGCGCGACGCAATGGTCACCGCACTCACGCTCAACATCTTCAACCGCCACTGCGAAAAGATCCGCATGGCAAACGCCGCTCAGCTGGTCAACAACCTGCACTGCTGCTTCCTCGCAGGCGGCGAAAACTGCATCACTACGCCCACCTATCATGTATTCGACATGTTCAAGGGCCACCAGGGCGCAGAAGCAATCGATACCGTCGTAACCGACAATGACGATTTTGCATCCTCCCTCAGCGTTTCCGCATCCGTAAAGGACGGCAAGACGCTGCTCACCATCGGCAACCTCTCCTGCACCGAGGACGCCGTTATCTCGCTGGAGAGCGTCGGACTCCCGCTCGCAGCAAAGGGACAGGCTGTGCTGCTCGTCAACGACGATATCCACGCCCACAACACCTTCGAAAATCCCGACGCTGTCACGCCCGTGGAATTCGAATTTGATCCCGCCCAGCCCATCACGATCCCGAAGGCCGGTATCATTGCACTGACTTTCTAATCTTCGTACTGCCCTGCGCTTCGCTTGCGCAGTATTCCGCAGCTGCGCACTACGTGTGCTCGCTGCTTCAGCCTTCGGCCTTCGATAACGCACTGCCCTGCGCTTCGCTTGCGCAGTATTCCGCAGCTGCGCACTACGTGTGCTCGCTGCTTCAGCCTTCGGCCTTCGATAACACACTGCCCTGCGCTTCGCTTGCGCAGTATTCCGCAGCTGCGCACTACGTGTGCTCGCTGCTTCAGCCTTCGGCCTTCGATAACGTACTGCCCTGCGCTTCGCTTGCGCAGTATTCCGCAGCTGCGCACTACGTGTGCTCGCTGCTTCAGCCTTCGGCCTTCGATAACGCACTGCCCTGCGCTTCGCTTGCGCAGTATTCCGCAGCTGCGCACTACGTGTGCTCGCTGCTTCAGCCTTCGGCCTTCGATAACGTACTGCCCTGCGGACTTTCGTCCCAGGGCTCGGAGAATTACCCATGACCAAACAGGAACTGGCGCTTGCCGCCATTGAAAAACTGAAAGAAGCCTATCCCGATGCAGAATGCTCACTGGAATACAGCGAAGCATGGAAGCTGTTGGTGAGCGTGCGCCTTGCCGCGCAATGCACGGATGCCCGCGTGAACATCGTCGTAGAAGACCTCTACAAAAAGTTCCCGGATGTGAATGCGCTTGCAGCCGCGTCCGTTGACGAAATTGAGGAAATCGTGCGCCCCTGCGGCCTCGGGCCGAGCAAAGCAAGGGATATTTCCGCCTGCATGAAAATCCTGCGCGACGAATACGCAGGAAATGTGCCTGATGATTTCAACGCGCTTTTACGTCTGCCCGGCGTAGGCAGAAAAAGCGCAAACCTCATCATGGGCGATGTATTCGGAAAGCCAGCCATCGTAACGGATACGCACTGCATCCGCATCGTGAACCGCATCGGTCTTGTGGACGGCATAAAAGACCCAAAGCGTGTGGAAATGGCGCTCTGGAAGATTATTCCGCCTGAAGAGGGGAACGACTTCTGCCACAGGCTTGTGCTGCACGGCAGAGCCGTTTGCACTGCACGCACGCGTCCGTACTGCGACAAATGCTGCCTGAACGACATCTGCGAAAAGCACATTGACAACTGATTGACTTGCACATCAAAATAGTGGCTGCCTTTACGGCAGTGCGCGTAAAACAGCAAATCGTCCCTATGCAATGTTCATAGGGACGATTTTTGTTGAAATCACAAGAATAGCGGACGGACGCGAGAATCCCCTCCGTCACCTGCGGTGACGCCTCCCCTTGCTCCAAGGGGAGCCCGGCATATAGAAGTTCGCCATTTATCTGGTCGATAAATTGGAATTGGTTGATTACAGCGGTGTTCCTACTTCAATTAAGTTACCATCTAAATCGTAGAATCTGACCACCTTTTGCCCCCAGCTGTGTGTCATCAGGCGATTGACATATTCGATTTCAGGGTAAAGTGTTTCAAGACGCTCTACAAATTGTTCTATGTTTGGCTCTTCAAAATACAACTCAGATTGATTGCCGTTTGGAATTACACTTCTTTTTGTGAATTGTTCCCAGTATCCCGCTTCCTGTAAATATAAATTATTCGTCAATTCCATATTCCCATCGTTGTCTTGAAGAAGTTGAAATCCAAACACATCACTATAGAACTTTAACGCACGGTTACAATCTTTAACAACAATAAGCGTTCCTTTGTATTTCATATACGTTCTCCTCGTCAAACTCAAGTTTAACCAACTGATTTTATACTATCATCATTTACCCAGATATACAAGAACAGGCACACCGGATGAAACTTTGTGCCTGTTAACTGTGTTATGAATACTGCCCTTTAAAGCAGTCCCTATTTTTATGTATACCTTTATTCTATTCCCAGCAGCCTCTTCGCATTTCCGGAGGAAATCATTTCCATTTCCGCACCGGAGATGCCCAGCGATTTCAAAAGGCGCATTTCCTGCGGTGCGCAGCGCCACGGGGAATCGGTGCCAAATACCATTCTTTCCGGCCCGTGCTTTTCCAGAATCATTGCGGCATAAGCTTTGGGCATCATATTGTAACCCATGGACACATCAAAATACACATTCTTTCCGCACAGATGCTTCAAAACATCCTCGTTGCAGTTGATACCGCCCCAGTGCGCAGCAACCACCGGCGAATCGAACCATTCAATTGCACGGGCCATTGCCTCCGGCATGCCGCCATAGGGCGGGGCATAGCCATAGTCCATGCCTGCATGGAACACGGTGATCAGTCCAAGGGACGATATCTTTTTATACAGCGGCTTCCACTTGGGATCATCCACAAAAAATCCCTGATAATCCGGATGCAGCTTTACTCCCTTAAGACCCAGTTCTTTGATGCGGTCCAGTTCATCCAGCGCGTCCGGGCTGTCCGGATAGACCGAGCCGAAGGCAAAAATCATCTTTTCATCATTGATCTGTGCCGCAAAATCGTTGACGCTTTTCTGCTGGCGTGCGTTCGTGGCAATATTCAGAACGACCGCCGCATCAACTCCATCCTGTGCAAGGCGATTTTTGAGACCTTCCACCGTGCCGTCAGCATAATTTTCGATTCCGCCGGATGCATCCGCAAGCTTTTCGATGGCACGCGCTGCGATTTTATCCGGGAAACAATGGGTATGAAAATCAATCAACATACGTAAACTCCTTAATTGCAATCGCGCGGATGGGGGAACCGTCCGCCTGCGGGTATTTCAAAGGCAGCGCGCAGAAGGTAAACATACCGCCTGGCACGCTTGCAAGATTCGTGAGGTTTTCGACGATTACCATCCTGCCGCCCTCCAGCACGATGCGATGCAGCTTGAGAGATGCAACTGGGTCAAGGCTGATGGTATCCGTTCCCACGCCTTTTTTGCCCATTCGCACAAGATATTGCGCAACTTCCTCATCGATGCACGGGTAATTCTCAAAGTATTCCGCCGTTCCCCAATATCGGTCCCAGCCTGTGCAGAACAAAAGAAAATCGGCCTTATCAGCCACTTCACGGCATGAGGCTATACATTCCATGGTAATCTTTTCACCGGCTTGCAGGTGTCTGCAATCGATCACAACGGCGCTTCCCACGAACTGCCCGATATCCAGATCACCCAACCAGGCTTTATCGGTGAAAACATGCCCCGGAGCATCCACATGGGTGCCCGTGTGACTGTACATGGAAAGAACCGTTTCCTGAAACTTGTCTTTTTCAACGGTGCTGGCAAGTGAAAATTGCGGCCCTTCCGTACCCGGATACACCGACATTTCGGGGCAAATAAGATGGGTAAGATCTATGGTTTTCATTCCGCCTCCTGCGCCATATACAGGTCATATGCTCCGCGGCGCATCAGGTCTTCCCAGCGGTATACATCGGTATCGTGACCGGCAAAGCAGATGACAAACGGCTGCTTTGCATATACGATGCCCACATCGTTGCTGAGATTATCGTCCTCGCCGGTTTTGTGCGCCACGTCGACCGCACCGCAGATTTTGCCGTTGAGCTTGTGATCGACCTGCTGCTTAAGCAGCGTATCGATCGCCTCATGGCAGACATCTTCATTCACAAATTCGTTTCTGTAAAGCTTTTCCAGCAGCATACCCATTTCTTCCGGGCAAATGGTATTCTGAATTCCGGCACGGGAAGCAACGGAATCAAACAAAAGCCTTCTGAGGCAGGTCTTTTCCAGACCCATCTTTTTAAAGCCTTCATTTGCGCCGGGAATGGTATTGTAATTGATCAGTTTGTTGGTCGCGGTGTTATCGCTCAGGTCAATCATCAGGCGGCAGAGCGTGCGGATATTGACATCCACATCGCCGGTGAACAGAGTCAATGCGCCGCAGCTGGGCACCTTATCGTCCGCAGTTACGGTGAGCACCTCATTCATATCCACGCTGCCCTCTGCGGCACGCGTGAGCACATGCAGATACAGCGGCAGTTTGATAACGCTCGCGGCGAGATATGCCTCGTCCCCGCGAACGGAAAAGGTCACTCCGGTGACCAGATTTTTATAGTAAAATCCCAGATGGCCGGGCAGCTGTTCCATCTCGCTGCGAATGGCCTCCAGAGCTTTCATTTCAGCCGGATTTGCCATGGATATTCCCCCTAAAAAAGTTTCCTGCAATATTTTAGCGCAGAATGTCTGTTTTGACAAGCATGAAAAAACGGAGCCTCGCCGCAGCGAAACTCCGTTTGTCTTTTTGCTATCCGATTCTGCGCACGGCGCAGCCGGCTTCCTTCAGGCTGTCCACCAGTCCCGTAGGTCCCAGGACATGGGCTGCACCGACAACGACGAACACATTCTTGTTTTCCCGCAGATATTCCAGCACCTTGAGCTGCATCTTTGCATCGCGCTGCGTAAGAAGCACATCGGTATACTGGGCATACAGCGCGGCATCCGCTTCATCCACAAAGCTCTCTTCCATTGCAAGCAGACCGGAAATTGCGGTTGCGTCGCCCACGAGCATCGCATCGTACATAAGGCGCGTCATCAGCACGGAAGTTTCCTTTTCCGGCGGCAGATAGCTTTCCAGAAGAACATCCCATACATGGGGCGAAAGCCGGTTCATAAGCAGATCCATCTGCTCATCAACGGATTCGATCTCCAGAATGCTCTTGTTTTCGTCCTTTGCAAGTTCAAGGAAGTACCTGTCCAGACCATACTCATAGTCCAGGCCGCTTTCGGTGATCTGCGCAAGTTCCAGCATCGACATAAGCATGTACGGATGATACTGTTCGTACATATCCACGTACATTCCCTGACCGGCGAGATATTCCTTCACGCGGTCGTAAACTTCCTGCGACACATAATTGTAAACGGTCTGTCCGTCAGGCAATTTGATTCGCCGCGTCATTCTGACCTGATTGGCAATGCTTTCCGCCGCAATGATATCGCACTCCACCGCGAGATATTCGCTCGCCTCATAAGCGCTTTTCACCGCCTGAGAAAGGGGATAGGCCGATTCATTCGCCGCATGGATGGAGGGAAACAGATACACCGTGGCAGAGCAGCCCGGCATACGCACCTCATACAGCGGGAAATGCGAATCCGCCAGCGCGGCGGAAGAGGTCGTAAGAAGCAAAATTACAAGAATGCATATCCTTGCCATCGTCTTTTTCACGGGAGCCACACCTCCATTGCACTGTTTACATCTCCTGCCTGCCCTGGAAAGCGCGCAGGAGGGTCATTTCATCGGCATATTCCAGTTCGCCGCCCACAGGCACGCCATGGGCAATTCGCGTGACCTTTACGCCCAGTGGGCGAATCAGGCGGGAAATATAGGAGGCAGTCGCTTCGCCTTCGACATCGGGGTTGGTAGCCAGAACGACTTCCTTCACCGTGCCATCCTGCAAACGATCCATCAGTTCACGGATGCGGATATCATCCGGTCCAACGCCGTCCATAGGCGAAATTACGCCGCCAAGCACGTGATACATGCCCTGAAATTCGCGCATACGCTCAATCGCGTTTACGTCACGCGGGTCGCGCACAACGCAGATCACATCCTTGCGCCTGCGCGGATCCGCGCACATTTCGCAGGGATCGGTATCCGTATAATTTCCGCATACCGGGCAGGAATGTACCTGCTTTTTGGAATTAAAAATCGCCACGGCAAGATCGCGTACGCGCTCTTCCTCCATGGCGAGTATGTGGTACGCGAGCCGCTGCGCGGTTTTCTGGCCGATGCCCGGGAGACGCGAAAGCTCCCGGGTCAGCCTTTCAATCGGTTCAACGGCCATGGCTTAGAACAAACCGGGCATATTGATGCCGCCGGTCAGCTTGCCCATGGTCTTTTCGGAATCCTCTTCCGCCTGCTTCATAGCGGTGTTGACAGCCGCAACGATCAGGTCGGTGAGCATTTCAACATCATCGGGATCCACTGCTTCGGGCTTGATATTGAGAGCAACCAGCTCATGCTTGCCGTTTACGCGTGCGGTCACAACGCCGCCGCCTGCTGCTGCCTCGTATTCACGCTGCGCAAGTTCTTCCTGCGCATTCTGAATCTGCTGCTGCAGCTTTGCTGCCTGACGTGCGAGCTGCTGCATGTTTCCTCCGCCCATTCCGGGAAATCCACCTCTGGCCATTGGTAAGTCCTCCTTTTTACTGTAAACAACTTTCAATTTCGGCATTTACCCGCTCACGCAGGATAAGAATACCGTCTGAAGTACGAGGGTATTCCGTAAAGGAAATGTCCTTTACGATTTCAAGCGCCGCATCCCGCCCTTTCAGGGATTCCAGAAGCTGCAGCGCGCGCAGGTCACACATTGCATGCGACGTGACCATCATGCGGATAGATTCTTCCGGCACTCCGCCTTCGCCGGGATATACCTGGAAGGGATCGCCGGCAGGGAACGCACCATCCGCATCGCAGATGCGATAGGGGTCAATGGGGTAGTCGGACAGCTGTGAATTATAGAAATTCAAGCCCCATTGCAGGAAACCCACAATATTATACTTGTACAGCTGCCATCCAAGAATTCGATTGCGCCATGACGGCATACCAATGAACTGATTGCTGACCTTCTTATACTGACCACAGCAATAATAGGTCCACAATCCCTGCACACCGTTTTCCAGGAATTCCGTCATGCTGTCGATTCCGGGAATGGGCAATCCCACCGTGCCGGATTTATAGAGCGAATACTCGGAAAGCGCATCCATAACAGGGAAATCCGCAATAATATCCGCAACCAGCTTACGGCAGCGCATATAAGTATCACGCGACGCTTCGGAGGGTTCATCCGAAATGTGGAAGAAGCACCTTTTCTCCACGCCCGCGCGGCGAATTGCAGCAACGATCGCCGTTACATATTCGCGCACAAACGCACCGTATCGCTCGCCGGTAGACTTGTCCGCCCAACCGAACAGCTGCTTTCCGTCGACAGAAACGATTTTCGGCGCACACTCTGCGCCCCACTGGGAGAACAGGTGCGCCATTTCAAAGTATTCCACGCCCCAGCTGCTCAGCCGCGCAAACCAATCTTCCAGTTTTGCGGTATCAAACCGCCATCCATCCGCGGTTTCATACACATCCACCAGCTGAACCGTCATGCGTTCGCTGCCAACACGCGTGTCAAGCGGCGGCGTATGGATCGGAGTCAGGATCATATTGATTCCGCGGGATACCACAAGGCGGATCAATTTTTCCAGCACCCCGTAAAACTCTTCCGTAAAGGGTTTCAGATCGTATATGCGGCACATCCCATCCAGATGCAGCCAGCGGGTATAGATCAGCTTCTGCGGCGGAAGCTGGGCGTTTGCCACATGAATTTTCTGGCACACTTCTGCCAGTACATTACCTTCCACAGAAAGCGCCTGCACATAAATCTCATGGTCGCCGGGCGTATCCGTGCAAACATCCAGCCAGGCACTTTCCCAGCGATCCGAAAACGCGCGGAAAGGGTGATCCCATTCCCGCAAAAGATCGGGATACAGTCCGGAATTCTTGCGCGCATCTTCATCCGCATCGGGAAACGCCGCAAGTCCTACCGGAACATGCATCACTTTGCGGATACGCGCACCCGGCGCACGCAGAACGATATGCCCCGGCCAATGTCCCGCAGGCAATTTCCATGCCACCTGAAACGACGCAATTTCCCCGCGCATTACGCTCAACGGGCGCGAAAATTCCGCCGGTTCCTCACCGTAAAAAACTTTATCCAAGGGGGAAATCAATCTCAGTTCCATTGTTCATCCTCCCTGTTATTTGTACCGCAGCATACCTTTACGCCTCATACTGTTCTGTGCCGACCATCTTTTCCGCAATATCCATCAGACGGCGAATCCGGCTGTTTACGCTGGATTTGCCCAGCGGCGGATCCATCATTGCACCCAGTTCGGAAAGCGGCGCATTGGGATTGTCCAGCCTTGCCTGTGCAATATCGCGCAGCGGCGGCGTAAGCGAGGCAAGGCCCGCCACACGCATAATCGTTTCAATGGCGCGCACCTGTGCCTCGGCAGCGGTCAGGGCGCGATTGATATTGCTTTCATCGCAATTGATCTGCCTGTGAATCTCATTGGAGATGCTTTTCATCGTGCTGGTATTCTGCAGCTTCATCATGGAATTCGTAGCGCCAAGCAGTGTAAGCACATCCGACACCGTTTCCATGCCGTTTAAGTATACCACAAACTGACCGCGTCTGCATACCCCTTTTGCGGGAAAACCCTCGTTTTGCAGAATTTCACGTACAAAATCAGCCATTGCCGCATTGTGCAGCGCAAACTCCATCCTGTATTCCGTCTGCGGATCAGCCACATAGCCCGTGAGCAAAAAAGCTGCCCGGAGCGCAGCGCGCACACAGCAGGGATTTTCCAATACCGGCGTCTGCCGAATGCCGAAAAGACTGTCCGGGTCCGAAAGACCAAGCTGATCGACAAGCGTATCCGCATCCAGATGCAGTTCATAGCGCGTGGTCTTGGAAAGTTTTTCTGTCTTTGCCGCGCGCAGTTCGCCGCTTGCGCCGCAGCAGGTTTTTGCAATTTCAAAAAAGCGCCTTACTACCGTTGCGCGGCCGGAAGCCACGGTCAGATGAATCTTTCCGAGCCCCGCAAAGGAAACGCCGCCGCTTGCCAGAATCGCGGTTGCCAGCGCCGCTTTTTCGCAGCACATATCCTCCACGATAGGAACCAGCATTTCGGCGCGAACATCGTCCTGAAACGCCATCAGAGAACGCAAACCTCCATTTCCAGTTCAATCCCGTACTTTTCTCGTACAACGGATTGCACCTTTTCGATCAGACCAAGCACATCCGCGCACGTTGCGCCGCCGGTATTCACCACAAAGCCCGCATGCTTTTCACTCACCTGAGCACCGCCCACGGAGAATCCTTTGAGCCCTGCGCCTTCGATCAGTGCACCGGCAAAATGGCCTTCCGGACGCTTGAAGGTGCTGCCTGCGCTGGGCATCTCCAGCGGCTGCTTATCACGCCGTTTCTGCGCAAGTTCACGCATACGCGCACTGATTGCTTCCGGCGAATCGGGCGTAAGCAGAAAACGCGCACCTGCAATGATGTATCCCATTTCCATTGCAAGACTTTTGCGGTAGCCAAATTCCAGCTGCTCATTTGTCAGCGTTTTGATTTCGCCATCCGCAATCACACGGACATCGATCAGAACATCCTTGATTTCGCCGCCGTACGCACCCGCATTCATCACGACCGCGCCGCCGACCGTACCGGGAATGCCTGCCGCAAATTCCAGACCGGAAAGTCCCGCACGCATGGCTGCCATAGCGATCTGAGAAAGCCTTGCACCCGCCTGCGCCGTGAGAATATTTCCTTCGATGGAGATATCCGCCATCTCCGCGCCGATTTTTACAACAAGGCCGGAAATCCCCTCATCCCGGACGAGAAGATTCGTTCCCGCGCCGATGATCGCCGCAGGTTTCTGTAAAACCAGTTCCAAAAGCTCCGTTTCATTTTCAGGCGCGGCCATACGTTCCGCCGGGCCGCCGATTTGAAAGGAGGTATGCCGACTGAGCGGCTCATTCATCCATAAACGCATAATTCTGCTCCCGAAGCATGTCCTGACAGTAAAATACAACGACCGCATCCGGCTTGTATTCATCCACATATTCCTGTGCGCTGGTCTGCGATTTGCGCTGGTCGGTGGCAAGCAATTCGCCCACGGAAGTGGCAAGGAATGCAGCCGCCGGCGTGCCGTAGGAATCCTTCAGCACCAGTACGCGCCCATCCGATTCTACATCCGCCTGATAGCGGCTCTCCCACGCATGCGGACCGTATGCACCGTAGCAGTTAATGGAATATCCCTCTGCATTGCGCTCCATGGCTGCGTCCGCACGCATGACGGAATCGTAAAACGCACCTTCAAGGCTTTCGGTTTCCTTTCCCTCGGTGTGCGTGACCTTTATATATGATTCGTATTCCGGAATCAGAAGACCGAAATCCTCGGGCGCAATGTTTTTCGGACCGATGCGCTGACCGAGTCTGCCAAGAAATACGTTTTCCACGATTTCCTCGCGATAGGCTTCATCCGCAAGGCGGCTCATTTCAACCGCAACGCCATTCGCCGTCAGCCATTCGCCCGCGCCGCGTGCCGCAGCCAGCGCAGCCTGCACCGTCCAGTGGAAATCGGTGGCATAAATGATTTCGTCCAGTTCATAGTCCCGCAGGAATTCGCGGCTGTCGAGCACATCCACGCCGCCTTCGCGCAGAATGGCAAGCGCCTTATCGGCAGCGGCATCGTTATAGTCCACTGCGCCCACGGGGAGAATATCATCCTCATACAGCGAAGTATGCGCATACACAAACAGCATGGGAATGCCTTTTCCCTCGCAATATGCGTTCAGGGCAACAAGGTCATGCACAGTTTCAGAAAGGTTTTCGTCGCTTCTGAGTTCGTACAGCTGCCCATCCCTGAGCTTTACCATCGTGGAATCGCCGAAGAAGAGCATATCCTTTCCGATGGCATACTGCATGGAGGCGTTCATCTGCTGGAAGGATTCCTTCCTGTAGAACACGTTGCCGAGGCTGTCCTCAAAAGATGCGATGCGCGCGGAAACATTGTCAAACAAATCTGCGCCCGAAGGCAGGTACATGGTATAGCGTTTCAGCACCGCATAGCCGAATTCGCGGATATTCGGCACGAACGTCATCACGCTCAGGAACAATACAAACACGCAGAACACAGCCGCAAGAATGCGCGTAGTCCACTTTTTCATACCGCTCACCTCCTAGAAATTGAAGTAGATAAACGGATTGTAGCTGCCCATGACCACATAGGTGAGGGCTGCAAACGTGCAGGCAGCAAGACCGATGGCACGCACCGGTTCGGGAATCCTCTTCGGCACAGGCAGCGCACACACGAAGCTCGCCGCGAGGAACACGCCATATTCCCGGATAAACATGCGGGCGGTATCGTCAAACAGGAGGGAACCATCCAGCGCAAACATTGAGCGGAACATCTCCATCGCCTGCGCCATATCCACAGAGCGGATAAGCACCGTAATGGTCGTTACGACCACACACATGTAAATGTGCCCAATCCAGTGCTTGCCGAGCCACTTGCCTGCGCCCGAAAAGCGCTCGAATGCAAGGAATACGAAGAACAGGAATCCCCACAGCGCATACGTCCATTCCGCGCCGTGCCACAGACCGGTAAGTGTCCATACCATGAACATATTGAACACCAGTCTCGGCAGCTTTACCCGGCTTCCGCCAAGGGGAATGTACAGATAATCGCGGAACCACGTTGCCAGCGAGATATGCCACCTGCGCCAGAATTCCGTGACCGAACGGGAGATAAACGGCAGATTGAAATTCTCCAGAAGGTCAAATCCGAACATCTTCGCAAGGCCGATGGCCATATCCGAATAGCCGGAAAAGTCGTAATAAACCTGCAGAAGATATGCCGCAGCTGCCATCCAGGTTGCAGCCGTGGAAAGCGCAGACGCCTCCATGGCAAAAGCCGTATCGACAAGAGCCGCCAGGTTGTTCGCAAGAAGCACCTTCTTCGAAAGACCCAGCATGAAACGGCGCACGCCTGCAAAGAAATCATCCAGCGATTCCCTGCGGTTTCCGATTTGGTTATCAAACGTCTGATAGCGGACGATGGGACCCGCAATCAGCTGCGGAAAGAACGATATGTACAGGCATACGTTCATAAAGTTTTTCTGTACCCTGCCGTCGCCGCGGTAGACGTCCACGATATAGGAAATCGCCTGGAACGTAAAAAACGATATGCCAATAGGCAACGCAATTTGCGGCACGGGAAGAGAAAGCCCAAATCCCCCGTTGACATTGCGCAGGATAAACGTGAGATACTTGAATACGCCCAGCAGTCCCAGGTCAAATACCACGCCTGCACACATCCAGCCCTTGCGATGTTTGCCCGCATCGATTCTGAGCGCAACAAACCAGTTCGCAAGGATGGAAACAAGCATCACCAGTGCAAACCACGGTTCACCCCACGCATAGAAAAACAGGCTGGCCAGCGTCAGAAATACGTTGCGCGCTGTCCTTCCGCGCAGAAGATAATATACAATCACCGCACACGGCAGAAACGCAAACAAAAACGGTGCGCTTGAAAATATCATGCGAATTCCTCCCTGCATTGCTTTGCCAAAACGGATAAATTACCATTATGTATTATATCACGATAACTGCTTTGCCGCAACCGAAGAATTGTTTTTGCCCATATTGCACCGATTCGTCATACGCCGCGTCTTGTCCGTATATGAATATGGAAGGAGGTGCTTGCACATGAAGACGATTTTGAGCCTTATCCTCGCCTTCGGGCTGATATTTTCCTCTGCTGCGGCGGAAAACCTTACCGGGGAGGCGCTTGTAAATCCCGTTCCGGTGCCGCTTCTGTGCCCGAGCGCCATACTGATCGAACCGGAAAGCGGACAGATCATTTTTGAAATGGACGCAGACGAAAAACGCCCCGTTGCCAGCGTAACAAAAATCATGGCTATCCTGCTGGCATGCGAAGCGCTGGAAGAAGGCCGCGCGAAGGCGGATGATATCGTGACCGTATCAAAAACCGCCGCCGGAATGGGCGGCTCGCAGGTGCTGCTGGACGTAGGGGAAGTGCAGCCCTTTCATGTGCTTCTGAAAAGTATGATCGTGGGCAGCGCAAACGATGCGACCGTCGCCATGGGTGAATATCTGTATGGTTCGCATCCGCTTTTTGTTGACCGCATGAACGAGCGCGCAAAGGAGCTCGGCTGCACGGATACGCATTTTGTGAATTCCACCGGTCTTCCCGCCGAGGGGCATTATACCACTGCACGCGACGTAGCACGCATGGCAAGAGAACTTTTCCGGCACGATGCATATTTTGACTACTCTACAATATGGCTGGATTCGGTTTCCCATCCCGACGGACGCGAAACCACCCTCACCAACACAAACCGGCTTATTCGCCTGTATGACGGCTGCGACGGCGGCAAAACCGGCTCCACCAGTGAAGCGGGCTACTGCCTCTGCGCCACTGCCCAGCGCGGCGGGATGCGGCTGATTGCCGTGGTGCTGGGCGCACTGAATTCCTCCGACCGTTTTGACACCGCGAGTGCCATGCTCGATTATGGGTTTGCCAATTACCGGCTGTATCCCGTAGCGCAAAGCGGTGCAAAGGTAAAAGGGGAAATCCCTGTAACCGGCGGCGACGAGGACAGCGTTCCCCTGATGCTCGCGGGCGACCTCACTCTGCTTGTAAAAAAAGGCGGCACTCCGGATATCTCCCTGAATCCCACTCTTCCCGAAAGCATTGCCGCACCGGTCGAAACGGGGCAGAAGGTCGGCAGCGTGGAAGTGCTTTTTGAGGGAAAATCCGTTGCTTCCATTGATGTCGTCGCCGCCGAATCCGTCAGCAGGCAGGGATTTGGCGATGGACTTGCAAAAGTTGTGAGGAAATGGCTGTTTCAATAGACAAAAATCCCACAACCATAAACAAACCTCTGCAGTTATCTGAAACAGCTGCAGAGGTTAATCATATTCCGTATCCGGAATGTATTCGATTATATCGCTTACTTTGCAATCCAGAATTTCGCACAAAGCATTCAGCGTTTTCGTGCTGATCGCTTCGCCATGCTTCATGCGATGAAGTGTATTTGCAGAAATACCCTGCTTAAAAATCAGGTTGTATTCCGTTATCCCTTTCCTGAATAGCGTCTGATAAAACGGCTTGTAAGAAATCATCGGCATCACCGATTTTATTGTACCCTAGTCAACCTCTTGACTATGCCTAATTTATTGAGTATAATCAATGATGCGCAATATTCCATTGACCCTTCCGCTTCCAAACAATGCATATCCTGCGGAAGCGACAAACACAGCAAGAATACCGGCGTATTCCTTTCTCCGCACTGGCCTGCACTACGTTTGCCCAGTGTTCCGTGGCGGCGCTCGAAGTTTGCCGCCACTTCAGCCTTCGGCCTCCGGAATCCGCCGGTCCGCGCGACATCAGGCTCCCCTTGGAGCAAGGGGAGGTGTCATCGAGGCCGTAGGCTGAAGCCCTGAGGACAGGACGCAGTCCTCCGCAAGGGCGCAACACTGTTCAAGCGCAGCGCAGAACAGTGCGATGATGACGGAGGGGATTCTCGCGTCCGTCCGCTATTCTTGACACAGCAAGCAAAAAGCCTTACGACTTTCCTTTCATTCGTAAGGCTTTTTGCATTGCAGATTTTATCAGAAGTCTGACAGCCCCTTTGCCGTTTGGCAAAGGGGCTGCATCATTCCTATATTCGATTACAGCATAACCTGCTCGCCGGTTTCGGCAGAGCGGAATGCGGCTTCCAGCACTTTGAATACGGCGCGAACCTGGCAGGGCTTGACGATGAGTTCGGCCTTGCCGTCGATGGCGTCGCGCAGGTTGGCGTAGTATTCGCGCAGGTCGGCAGGAACATCGGGAAGGTTCTTCTCGATAATTTCCTCCTTGGCTCGCGGCGCGAAGGTACGGGTGGGGCCGGAGGTGGTCATGATAGGCTCGGCCTCGCCATGAACACTTTCATCCACACAGATAATGCCGCCTTCTTCGCAGCTGAAGTCACGAATCCAGAGAGTGCCCTTGTTGCCTGTAACAAGCCAGCGCGGGTTGGGCTTCAGAACGAAAGTACCGATTTCAACCTGAGCATATTTGCCATCCTTGAAATCGAGCATCATGCAGAAGTAGTCCTCTACATCCGGGGTTTTGACGTTCTTCGTCTTGCAGAAAACGCTCTTCACACTGTCATAGCCGAACAGGTTGAGAAGCTGATCAACAAAGTGAACACCCCAGTCGTAAATCATGCCGCCGCCGTGAACGGGGTCGGCGCGCCAGCCGAACATTGCGCCGCGTGCGCCATGCAGCGTGGAACGAACGGCATATACCTCGCCAAGGTCACCGGATTCCACCACGTTTTTCACGGTGAGATAATCCTTATCCCAACGGCGGTTCTGGTGAACAGTGAACAGGCGGCCCGCTGCCTTTGCGGTATCGATCATCTGATCAAGCTCTGCAAGCGTCATGGCCGGGGGCTTTTCGCAGATAACGTGCTTGCCGGCTTTCAGTGATGCACAGGCAAGAGCGCAGTGCGAATCATTCGGCGTAGCAACCAATACCAGATTAAAAAGATCGCTTTTCAGAAAATCATCCAGATTGTCGAATCCGACAAGTCCGGCTTCCTTTGCGGCTGCAACGCGCGCGGGATCAATATCGTAGGCTGCGACGACCTCGACATTTTCCACACGGGGCGCATTGTTCAGGTGCCATTTTCCCATGTACCCGAAGCCGATAATTCCCATTTTAATTCCCATAGTATCCTCCCGCAGGCATAGCCTGACGATGCAAGTTTTTACGGATATTATAACAAAAGGGCATGCACATTTCAAGCTGTATTTTAAGGAATGAGCGCTTCCCAAAAGTACAAAAAGGGTCTGCCCGGAAGCAGACCCTTCGCTTATTACTTTGTCACGCGCTCGATCATTGCGCCAAGGGAACGAAGTTTTTTATCAATGCGCTCATAGCCGCGCTCAATGTGACCGATGTTGGTAATCTCGGTCGTGCCTTCGCCAATCAGTCCTGCAACGATCATGGCAGCACCTGCGCGCAGGTCGGTTGCGCAGATAGAGGTGCCAACCAGATGATCCACACCTTCGATAATTGCAGTGTTCTCAATCACGCGGATGCGCGCGCCCATGCGTTCCAGTTCGGCAACGTACTTGAAGCGGGAATTGAAGATATTCTCCGTTACAAGACTGGAACCGGAGCATATGCTCAGAAGTGCAGTCATCGGCTGCTGCAAATCCGTCGGGAATCCCGGATAGCCCTGCGTCTTCAGCGAAATACCGCGCAGGCGACCGTTGGAACGAACGTGAATAAGGTCATCCTCTTCACGGATATAAACGCCCATTTCCAGAAGCTTTGCAGAAAGAGCCTCCATATGCGTGGGGATCGCGCCGGTGATGATCACATCGCCGCCCGTAGCCGCTGCTGCGATCATCAGGGTTCCGGTTTCGATCTGATCGGGAATGATGGTATAATTGGAGCCGCGCAGCGGTCTGCCGCCGCGAACGCGGATGATGGAAGTACCCGCGCCCATTACGCGTGCGCCCATACTGTTCAGGAAGTTCGCAAGATCAACAACATGCGGCTCCTTTGCAGCATTGTATATCGTGGTAGTACCGACTGCCGATACAGCAGTCAGCACGGTATTTATCGTTGCGCCGACACTGGGACAGTCAAGATAGACTTCCGAACCGATGAGCTTATCGCTCTTTACATTGATAACGCCGCCCAGCGTATCCACCTGAGCACCCAGCGTGGACATGCCTTTGACCGTCTGGTCGATCTGGCGGGTGCCGATATTGCATCCGCCGGGCATGGGAACCTCCGCCCGCATGAAAATGCCCAGAAGAACCGGAGCGAGATAATACGAAGCGCGCATGCGCTGCGCCAGATATGCCGGAGGATTGTACTTATCTACGGTGGTGGGATCAATGCGCATGACCGAACCATCAAATTCGACCTTTGCGCCCAGATACCTGAGCATTTCCACCAGAACATGGACATCCTCAATATCCGGCAGATTTTCGATGACGCTGGCAGAAGAGCCCAACAACGCCGCCGGTATGATGGCGACAGCAGCGTTCTTACCGCCGCTGACTGCAACCTGGCCTTCCAGCCGGATGCCGCCGTGGATAATATATCTATCTTCAGCCATAGTTACCTCTCATGTGATTTGCAGCAGCCCGGGCAATGCATGGGGCATTCGCCGCTTTCTGCGCCGCTTGTTTTATGATAAAGAAACTGTCCCTTCCATTCGCGCTGCACGGGCTGCGCGCACTTTTCGCACACAGCGTCCTTCACCTGATCAGAAGACATCAACAATTCAAACCGGTGACCGCACGAAGGACAGATAAATGAAAAAATGGGCATAGAGTGCCTCCGAAGTGCAGTACTTCAGTATTATTATAACCGATTTAAGATTATGAATCAAGCATTGAGGCCGCAGATGCTATTCAAACAACATATTCTCTACAAACGAATCCTGAAATTCCTTCATTTCGGACAGCTCGATATACTGCGTTTCGCGTGCAAGAGCCTCTGCACGCTCGCGTGCGGAGCTGCTCAGGAGCATTTCAACCGCACCCATACCGGCCGCATTGCCGATGGGAACGATATTTTTGCAGATGGATGCCGGAAGCAGTCCGATGGCAAGTGCGCTTTCCGGGTCGATATGGGAGCCGAATCCGCCCGCCAGATAGACCGTTTCAATCTGCTTTGCGCCCATTTCCTTTGCCAGAAGTTCAATACCCGCTGCAATAGCTGCCTTTGCCAGCTGAATTTCGCGGACATCCTTACGGGTGAGATAAACACCATCCGCAATCAGAACATCCTCGTCCATACGCCCGGTTTCATCAATGATTTCCGCGCGCACGAGTTCTGCCGCTATATCAATCAGACCGCTGCCGCAGATACCGCGGGGTGCAGTATTTCCGATAGTTTCAAGTTCCCAGGTTCCGTCCTCCAGAAGACGGGCTTTGCGGATTGCGCCCTCGGTGCCGCCCATGCCGTATTCAATGTGTGCGCCTTCAAATGCCGGGCCGGCAGCTGCCGCACAGGCACCGATTTTTCCGTTGTGGGAAAGCAGCATTTCGCCGTTTGTGCCTACATCCAGCAAAAGACGGGTGCCGCCGGGCATATCCATATCCGCATAAATGCCGGCTGCAACCGCATCCGCGCCCACAAATCCGGAAATCAGCGGCGCAACATAGGCTCCGTTTTTGCAGATTGCTTCCGTGTAGGCAGGTGTAAACGGCGCACGGGAAATCCCTTCAACCGAAAGACCGCACAAAAGCTGCATCATTGCCGGATTTCCAACGACCGTCCACGCCGATGCATCCTTTGCGATTTCGCCCAGTGACTCACGGATGGGTGTGGTAAGGTCGCTTCCTTCAAGGGAGGACTTGATGCGGCTGATTACATCCGCACCAAAGCGGCGCTGCGGATTCATGGCAGAATGCGTGGAAAGAATCTTTCCCGTTGCAAGGTCAACCTCGTAGACTGCGACCGTTGTCGTACCCACGTCGATTGCAAAGCCCTTGCCTTCCATACCTGCATCAACGGCGAGCTGTTTTTCACGCGCGTCAAGCTGAACTTCGCCGGTATCCTTTTCATATTCCACCGTAACTTCGCCCAGCGCCTTTGTCTGGCAGGCCAGACGCCATCCGTTTGCAATCTCTTCGGCAGAGAGCACCCGTTTTTCCGCTTCCGTCAATTCGGAAAGCTCGCCCCAGGCACGCACGCGGCATTTTCCGCAGCGGCCCTGACCTGCGCAAGGTGCGCTCAAACCCGGAATCAGGGTGCTGAGCATTTCGCCGTTTCCGTATATCTTCATATTATAAATCCTCATAATGCCATTTTTCTGTATTATACCATGCTTTATCAAAATCTGTCCAGTGTGCAGACGTATCGGATAGACTTTAACAAAAATATACCGCGCTTCTGCATAAATTTCTTCCCGAGTCAAAAAACCGATTGTAAATCCGCTTCAAATATAATATAATAAAGCCACAACAAATGGAAGAGAGGTACTTCTATATGCTTTATAGAAAGGACAATTTCCTCGTTTACCAGTTTAATGATGAAAAAGTATATGTAGAAGCATGGGGCACCAACGGTGTTCGTGTTCGTATCACCAAGAAGGAAAATCTGCGCGGCGAGCGTCTGAGCGCGCTGATTCCCTCCAAACCCATTGAGCCCGAAATCACCATCATGGACGAGAAGCGCGATGCCAAGCTGGTGAACGGCAAAATCACCGCTGAATTCAAGCACAACGTTCTGCATTTCTTCAATGACAAGGGCGAAGAGCTCCTTAAAGAATTCTGGCAGGGCGCATCCGGCGGCCGCAGCGTTCCCCACAATTCCATCTGGTTCCAGAGCCGCACCTGGCGCGTTCAGGCCGGCGGCGCCTATCGCGTAGAATATCGATTCAAGGCCTATGAAAACGAAAAGATCTTCGGTATGGGCCAGTATCAGAACGATATCTTCGACCGCAAGGGTTCCACTCTTGAAATCGTTCCGCGCAATACGCAGGCTCCGGTTCCGTTTATCTACTCCAACCGCAACTACGGCTTCCTGTGGAACAACCCCTGCGCAGGCCGCGTAACCTTCGGCACCAACTACACCCAGTGGGATTGCGATTCCACCGATGAACTTGATTTCTGGGTAACCGCAGGCGATTGTGCAGCCGAAATCATGGCCCAGTACGGCGAAGTAACCGGTACTGTTCCCATGATGCCCGATTACGCCATGGGCTTCTGGCAGTGCAAACTGCGCTACGTCAATCAGGAAGAACTGTTGAACGTAGCACGCGAATACTACCGCCGCAAGATCCCGGTAAAGGTTATCATCATCGACTTCTGGCACTGGATCCATCACGGCGAGTGGTTCCTGGATCCCAAGTGCTGGCCGGATCCGAAGGCCATGTATGACGAGCTCAAGTCCATGGGCATTGAGTTGGTAGTTTCCGTATGGCCCGCAATGGAAAAGAAGAGCGACAACTACGCAGAAACCCTCGAAAAGGGCCTCTTGCTGCGCGCAAACAACGGCCTGCCCTATGCAAGCGACTGCGGCGACGGCAATACCTTCATCGACGCTACCAACCCCGAAGCACGTGCCTACATGTGGGAGAAGATCAAGAAGAACTACTGCTCCTACGGCATCTTCAACTTCTGGCTGGACTGCGCAGAGCCCGAGTATCTGTTCGCTGATTTCGATCACTACACCTACAATGCAGGCCCCGCTGCAATGACCGCCAACCAGTACCCCATCGATTACACCCGCACCTTCTACGACGGTCTGCGCGAGATGGGCGTTGAAAGCCCCATCAGCCTTACCCGCTGCGCATGGGCCGGCGCACAGCGTTTCGGCACCCTGCTGTGGTCCGGTGATATCTGGTCCACCTGGGAGTCCTTCAAGCGCCAGATCCCGCTGGGTCAGAACGTCGGCATGAGCGGTATCCCGTGGTGGAACACCGATATCGGCGGCTTCATGGGCGGCGATCCCCGCAAGCCGGAATATCGCGAACTGCTCACCCGCTGGTTCCAGTGGGGCACCTTCTGCCCGGTCATGCGTCTGCACGGCATCCGCGAAGGCGTACCGCAGGAAGGCCCCGAAGGCTACACCCCGCCGAACGAAATCTGGACCTACGGCGAGGAGACCTGCAAGATTCTGGAAGACCACATCTTCCTGCGTGAAAAGATGCGTCCCTACATCACCCGCTGCATGAAGGAAGCTCACGAAGTCGGCGCACCGGTTATCCGCCCGATGTTCTATGAGTTCCCGAATGACGAAAAGGCATGGAATCTGCCCTATCAGTACATGTTCGGCAGCGACCTGCTCGTTGCTCCCGTTCTCGAAGCCGGCGCACGCAGCGTGGAAGCATACCTGCCCGCAGGCGAAGACTGGATCGACATCCGCGACGGCAAGGAATATGCAGGCGGCCAGATGGTAACCCTCGATGCTCCCATCGAGAGCATTCCGGTTCTCAGAAGGAAGAGCGCAGAAGCTATGTTCTAAGGCTTCGGCTGTCAAAATATTTTGCCAGCCTTGTGGACGGGGAAGCAAGCATTCCTCAATGCGCAATAGTCGCCCAGCGTCGCTAAGCTAGCTGTGCTCCTTTGCTTATTGGACTCACGCCGTGCTGTTTCGCCCACTGGGCGCGCACTTCGTTCGTCCCCCGCCACTGCGGTTCTGAATTCTTTTTCGTATCACCCTATTTAAGTCTTTAACAAGCTAAGGGCGGCGGGTATCCGTCGCTCTGTTTTTAACTACAAGGAGGAAATAAAAATGGCAAATGTTCAGGATTTTATTGCACGCATCACGGAAGACAGCAATCTTCTTGACAAGGTAAAGGATATATTGCTGGAAAAGGGTCTGAACACGGACGCTGTTGAAAAGAAACTGGAAGAATTTGCCGCCAAGCTGGGATTTAAGCTTTCCGGCGAAGAGATTCTTGAAAAGGTTACCGACCTGCTCAAAAACATGGACGCCGGTGATCTGGCAGAAACCGCCATGTCCTTCCTGAAGGGCAAGGTCGCCTCCGAAGGCGCAGGTTCCATGCTTTCCGGCCTTGCAGGTCTTTTCGGCAAAGACAAATAAGAGGGAGAATTGATTATGCGCAAAATGCCGAGCCGTCAGGTTCATCTGGACTTTCACACTTCCCCTTCCATTCCCGGCGTAGGAAGCCGATTTGACAAGGAGCAGTTTCAGGCCGCACTGCGCGAAGGCAACCTGAACTCCATCACCGTATTCGCCAAGTGCCACCACGGCTACTGCTATTATCCCACCAAGTACGGCACGCCGCATCCCACCCTGCCCGAAGGATTCGACCTGACCGGCGCTATGGTGGACGCCGCGCATGAAATCGGCGTGGCAGCACCCATTTACATCACCGGCGGATGGTGCGCACTGGATGCCGAAAACCATCCCGAATGGCATATGTACAATAAGGATGGCAACCCCACCAACGTAAATATCGAGCCTGATGCCAAGCCCGATGATCCCCGTCCCGAATGCGCATGGCACAATCTGTGCGTAACCGGCGCATATGCCGAACATATCTACGACATCACCCGCGAAATCTGTGATCGCTATCCGGTAGTGGACGGCCTTTTCTACGATATTATCTTTATTGATAAGGAATGCTATTGCCCCAGCTGCATGAAGGGCATGAAGGAAGCGGGACTTGATCCCGACAATCCCGAAGACGCCCGCGCCTACTACATTCAGGCGCACCGCAAATTCATGTTGGAATGCAAGCGCATCCTGCACGAAAAGCATCCCAAAGCCACCATCTTCTTCAACGGCGGCGCGGACATTTACCGCCCGGAATATCACGACATTCCCACTCATATGGAAATGGAAGATCTGCCCACCTCCTGGGGCGGATACAACAAGATGCCCCCGCGTGCCAGCTTCATGGATCGCTATGACAAGGAATACCTCGGCATGACCGGCAAGTTCCATACCACCTGGGGCGAATTCGGCGGCTATAAGAATCCCGAAGCCCTGAAATACGAAGTTCTGCTTATGTCCATGTACGGCGCAAAGTGCTCCGTCGGCGACCAGATGCCGCCCGAAGGCATTATGGACATGGAAACCTACCGTATCATCGGCCATGCCTACCGCGCACTGGAAAAGATGGAACCGTGGGTATATCCGGCAAACAGCACCGCAACGCTGGGCGTTTACCTGTGCGGACGCGCCAAGGCGGACGAAGGCCTGCACATAATGCTGCTGGAAAACAAGATCGACTTTGAGGTCGTTATGCCCGGCGATTCTCTTGAGCCCTTCAAGGCGCTGATTCTGCCCGACGCAGTAAAACTTTCGGAAGAAGAAGCTGCCCGCATCCGTGCATTCGTTGAAAAGGGTGGCTCCGTTCTGCTCATCGGCGAAAGCGGCATTGCGGACGGCAAATTCCAGCTGGATGTCGGCGCCGAATACGTGGGCGCGGCTCCGTGGACGCAGGATTACTTCTGCGCGGGCGAAAAGATCCGCCTGCCCTACGGCAACGCACCGTTCCTCTGCTACCGCGGCGCGCAGGAAATCCGCCTGACGGACGGCGAAAAGCTGGCCGACCTCTACGCGCCGTATTTCAACCGCACCTATGCGACCTACTGCTCGCATTCGAACACGCCTTACCGTCTCGAGCCCGCCGAAAATCCGGCAGCCGTAAAGAAGGGCAATGTAATCTATCTTGCGCATCCGATGTGCGAAATGTACTATGTGGACGGCGCACAGCTTTTCCGCGAAATCGTCGTAAATGCACTGCGCCTGATTTATCAGCCGCGCTATGACGTAACCATGCCCAGCGCAGGACGCACCCGCCTGACCTTCCAGCCGGAGGAAAAACGCTATGTACTCCACGCTGCCTACGGGAGCCCGGTAAGCCGCGGCCGCACGCTCGTTATCGAGGACCTGCCGCCCATCCATCAGGTGCCCGTAACCGTACGTCTTGATGAAACCGTAAGAAGCGTTACCCTCGTTCCGCAGGGCGAGGAAATCCCCTTCACGCAGATGGATGGAAGCATTTCCTTCACCATCCCGTGCGTACAGTGCCATCAGGCAGTTGAAATTCAGGTATAATCAATCCACAAAAAAACGGTGCAGCCTTGTGTAGTGGCTGCACCGTTTTCGTTTGGGGGTTATACTGTTTTCTTGCCGCGCATCATCCTAAGAAACATCGAGAATGCCAGCAGACACAGCGCCGGATAGTATGTTCCCATGCAGGCGTTGCTCGTCCAGTCCCACAGACCGATGAACCAGTCAAATACCAACATCAGATCGGAAAAAAAGAACAGCGCGCTTCCGACCATCATCGTTCCGGTTACAGCGTTGCGCTCCGTGACAAAATTTCCGATCGCCTTGCCGAGCATCAGGCTGATAATCAGAGCATATACGATACACACGATTTTGAAAACCGGAACTTCAAAGCTGAGAAGAGGGCAGCACAGCAGGAATATCGCTGCGCCCGCAAACAGCAGCGCACTGAAAATCCAGTCCCATTTTCCAAACTTCTGCATGAAGCAATAGGCCACGACAAAGAACACATGGCCCAATGCGAAGGTCCCTGCGCCTATAATAAAATCATATCCGATCAGAACATCGCCGAGGAATGCCAGCACAAGACCGATTGCCATGCTGACATAAAAACGAATTTCCTTCTGCTTTGTCGCAAGCGCATAGCAGAGATTGATGATACCAAGCGTTGCAAAGCTTGCGCTGCAGATGCATTTCAGCGTAAAGTCAAAACCGTTGCTCTGGTAAAAATAGTTCATAACAAGGATCGCGGAAACGATTGCAAGGTTTACCGCGAGCATAATCTTATTTTTCATAACTCACCTCAAAAAAATATGCAGCAAAGCTTCATAGAGTTTATTCTTGTACGGCTGATAGCGCATGGGCAAATCGATCCATGTCTTTTTATTAACGATGGACTTGTGATGAGAGAATGCATCGAAGCCCGTTTTTCCGTGATAGGAGCCCATGCCGCTTTCGCCCACGCCGCCAAAGCCCATTGAACTTGTGGCAAGGTGGATGACCACATCATTGATGCAGCCTCCGCCGTAGGAAATTTCGGTGGTAACGCGCCGGACGTGCGTTTTATCGCTCGTAAACAGATACAATGCCAAAGGCTTCGCCTTGTCCTTCAGCCCATCGACCATCGCATCAAAATCATCAAACGTCAGAATCGGCAGGATAGGTCCGAAGATTTCCTCACCCATAACCGCATCGTTTTCCGTAACACCCGTCATCACGGTGGGCGCAATCTGATGCGTCTTTGCATTTGTTTCGCCGCCGATTACAACCTTGCTTTTGTCTATCAGGTTGCACAGTCTGGAAAAGTGCTTTTCATTGACGATTTTGCCGTAATTCATGTTTTCAAGCGGCCGGTCGCCATACTGCTTTTTGATCTGCTTTATGACCTCGGCCACAAAGCTGTCCCGAACACTGCTGTCGCAAAGAACATAGTCAGGCGCAACGCAGGTCTGACCGCAGTTCAGGAATTTGCCGAACACAATCCTCTTTGCGGCAAGGCGTATATCGGCGCTCGCATCCACGATGCACGGGCTTTTTCCGCCAAGTTCCAGTACGGTGGGCGTCAGATGCTCTGCCGTATGGCGCAGAACCTCTTTTCCCACTGCCTGGCTTCCCGTGAAGAACACAAAATCAAATTTCTGTTCCAGCAGCGCGGCATTTTCGGCTCTGCCGCCGGTAACCACCGCCACGTATTCGGGGTCAAAGCATTCCGCAATGATTTTTTCGATGATTCTGCTCGTCGCCGGGGAATAGGCGCTGGGCTTTACGATGGCCGTATTTCCCGCAGCGATGGCATCGGTCAAAGGATCCATCGCCAGGAGGAACGGATAGTTCCACGGGCTCATGATCAATACGTTTCCGTAGGGCACAGGCTGAACAAAGCTGTGCGAGGCAAACTGCGGAAGCGGCGTGTATACCGTCTTTCGCCGCGCAAAGTTCTTCGCATGGCGAATCATATACGAGATTTCGGAAAGCACCAATCCGCTTTCGCACATGAATCCCTCATAGCTGCTTTTGCCAAGGTCACAGAAAAGCGCCTCGTGAATCTCTTCCTGATATTTCTTTATGGCGGCATACAGCTTTTTGAGCTGCTCAATTCGGAATTTCACCGGAATCGTCGCGCCGCTTTTATAATATTTGCGCTGTCCTGCCAGCAGGCTGCCGATTTGTTCATTCGTCATGTTGTTTGCTCCAATCTGCCACACGGCAGTAGAATTGCTCCAGTTCCCTGCGGGTCATAAGTTTCGGAACGGGGTAGAGGGGATTTGCCTCCCGCTCGGCAAACTTAGCCATGGCAGGAATATCCTCTTTTTTGATGCCGGAGAGTTTGGTGGGAATGCCCATTTTTGCATTCAGTTCCCGGGTGGCTGCAATAAACTTTGCCGCGCCAACCGCATACGAATCGTTCGCAGAGCAAACCCCCGCTGCAATGCCAAGCATATGCAGCTTTTTATGAACCTTTTTGCCATAGGCTTCCAGTACATACGGCATCAGCACGGCATTTGCAAGCCCGTGCGGCGTGCCGTATTTTCCGCCCAGCGAATGCGCCATGGCGTGAATGTAACCCACATACGACTTTGAAAACGCTATGCCCGCCTTGTGCGCGGCATGCAGCATATTTTCCCGCGCCTCATGATTTTTTCCGTCCCTGTAAGCCGCTTCAACATTTTCGAATACAAGCTTCGCGGCTTCCAAAGCAAGCCTGCGCGTTTCTTTTGTGGTGGAACGGCCAATATATGCCTCCACTGCATGGACAAGCGCATCCACTCCGGTTGTAGCGGTAAGATGCGGCGGCAGGGAATATGTAACCTCCGCATCCAGAACCGCATAGCGCGGAATCAGCGGAAAACTCATAAGCGCATATTTGAAATGCTTTTCGGTATCGGTAATCAGCGCTGCAAGCGTGGTTTCGCTGCCCGTGCCTGCGGTTGTGGGAATGGCAATCAGCGCGGGCAGTTTTCGCCATACCTTCAGTATTCCGCCAAGCTGGTTTACCGTTCTTTTCGGATAGGCTACCCGCGCGCCGACCGCCTTTGAGCAGTCGATGGAAGAACCGCCGCCAATGGCAATTATGGCATTGCAGCCGTGCGCCTTATACAGCGCCAGCGCATCTTCGACGTTGCGGACGGTAGGATTGGGCAAAGTTTCATCATAGGTGACATACGGAACGCCGCCATTCTCCAATGCGCGTTCCACATGCCTCACCAGCCCGCTGGCAACGATGCCTTTGTCCGTGACAACAAGCGCGCCTTTGATCTTCTCCTGCTTTAAAACCGCATCCAGCTTTGCGCAGGAAGGCACGATTTCCGGCTCCGTATACGGAAGAACCGGCAAAGCCACCCTGAATCCCGCCTGAAAGATGCGGCAAAATACGGCTTTGAGAAAAAACATATTTGCTCCCCTCTTTTCCTTACAACATGTTGAAATATCAACAAGCACAGAGTATACTATATGCTTGTTGAAATGTCAACATCCTTTCTGTAGTATTCTCTAGCTTTTTGGTAGATAGAGGAGAACAAACGTAGACCGCTGCGGATTTGAATATGTTTTTTCTGATAGTGCTATTAGTTTTTTGGCAAAAGCAAAGACCGCCGCAGAAAAATCCGCGGCGGTCCAATTTTTTCTGTTTTACAGCTTTTTGAAGAGTTCCGATACAATGTCCACACAGTTTTCAATGCCGAGCGCCTGGCTGTCCAGCGAGAGGTGATAATTCTGCGAAATACCCCAATCGCGGCCGGTGTAGCGCTTATAATACAGGCGGCGGCGCTTATCCTTATCCTCAAGACGCTTTTCGGCAGGCTTATCGCTTTCGCCATACAGGCGCACAATGCGTTCGGCGCGCGCATCCATCGGCGCATGGATAAAAATGTTCAGACAATCGTCCCTGTCGCGCAGAATGTAATCCGCGCAGCGACCAACGATAACGCAGGGTTCATCCTTCTCGGCAATTTCAAGAATGACCTTGCGCTGAATGGCCCAGAGGAAATCGTCCGCCGAAAGCATATTCGGAAGTGGCCCGCCGCGCTGCGAAAGGGCATAAGCGAACCAGTTGCCGGAGGTTGCGTATTCTCCCTGCTGTTCAACAAAGTCCTCATGGAAGCCCGTTTCGGTGGCGACCTGTTTTACAAGCTCCTTGTCATAATATGCGAGGTTCAGTTTTTCGGCAATCTGCCGCGCAATTGTGCGGCCGCCGCTGCCGAATTCGCGGCTGACGGTAATGATCTTTTTCACAACAAACGCCTCCTTTTGAGTTTTCGGGCGTAATGCCTGTACCTATATTTTAACACAATCTTCGTCGAAACGCAAGCGCAGCCGCATGTTTTCCCGCTCTACAGTGCGTTCTACTGCCGGTAGAGCGCGTTTTTTGGCCCTTCTACCAATGGTTTCTCCCGGGAAACGACGTGTGGGTTGCCTCAAAGCGACTCTCCTCCTATAATCAGACCATATCAACCATGCGGTCAATCCAAATTTGCACCATCAGAACGGAGGGAAAATCAATGACGCGTACAAAGCTTCGCGACCGGAGATTGCCGGATTACACCAGAGGAGAAGAATGGTTCAGCGCCATTTCGCATATAACGGGAGGCGCGCTGGGAATCGCCGCGCTTGTTCTGTGTGTCGTGCGGGCAGCGCTCAACAATGATACTTGGGGCGTGGTCGGCAGCGCGATATACGGTTCCATGCTGATTATACTGTACACAGTATCCAGTGTATACCATGCGCTGAAACCGGAAATGGGGAAGAAGGTCATGCAGGTAATCGACCACTGCACCATCTATTTCCTGATTGCGGGAACATACACGCCGGTTCTGTTCTGCGCGGTACGCAGCGTATCGGCAGCATGGTGCTGGGTGCTTTTCGGCATCGTATGGGGGCTTGCATTCATGGCCGCAACGCTGACAGCAATTGACCTCAAACGCTATTCCAAGCTCTCCATGGCATGCTACATCGGCATGGGCTGGTGCATCGTGATCGCATTCCGCTCTGTAATGGCCTCCATTGCACTGCCCGGCATTCTCTGGCTGGTAGCGGGCGGCCTTGCCTACACCATCGGCGCAGTTCTTTACGGCATCGGCAAAAAGCACCGCTATGTACATTCCATCTTCCACCTTTTTGTTGTACTGGGCAGCGTATGCCAGTTTGTATGCATTTACTTCTACGTTCTGATCTGAAAGGGGATATAAAACATGGCTCACTCCTTCATTCTTTCCTGCGAATCCACGGTGGATATGCCCTATTCCTATATGCAAAGCCGCGACATTCCCGTCATCTTCTATTCCTACACGATGGGCGGCGAACAATACGAGGATGATATGGGGCGCGACAGCGGTGCCCTTCCTCGCTTTTATGAAATGCTCAAGGCCGGAAAAATGCCCTCCACCTCTCAAATCAACGAATACACCTACGTAGAGCATTTTGAAGAGCTTTTGCAGAAGGGCGATGTTCTGCACCTTGTATTCAGTTCCGGACTGACCGCCTCCCTCCGCAATGCGCAGGACGTTGCAAAAGAGCTCTCCGCAAAATATCCCGACAGGAAAATCATCGTTATCGATTCCCTGTGCGCCTGCACGGGTTACGGTCTGCTGGTGGAAGGCGCCGCCGACCTGCGGGATGCGGGCGCATCCATTGACGAAGCCGCAGAATGGGCGAGAAAATATTCCACGCGCGTACAACATCAGTTCTTCTCCACAGACCTGACGCAGTTCAAGCGCAGCGGCCGCGTTTCCGGCCCGGCGGCAACATTCGGAACGCTGCTTGGCATCTGCCCCTTGATGCACCTGAATCGCGAAGGCAGGATCATTGCCTATGATAAGGTGCGCGGCAAGAAAAACGCTATCGAAGCAACCGCAAAAGCCGTCGCAGAACTTGCGGAAAATGGCAGCGCATATTCCGGCCGCTGCTATATCAGCCATTCCAATTGTCCCGACCTGGCCGAAGCCATGCGCGAGGCTCTGCGCGACAAAATCCCCGCCGCATACGACAACATTTCCATCCTGAATATCGGAACCATCATCGCATCCCATTGCGGTCCCGGCACCGTAGCGGTGTTCTTCTACGGCAGCGAAAGAGGGGAATAACTTCCCAATCGCATCCATAAACCGGCATGCTCCGTCCGATTGCGGGCGGAGTATGCCGGTTTTTTCGTTCTTATATGGATAAAAAACAGCAGTGCTTATTTCGTCCATGGCACAGCCGAAAAGGCAACTTTTTGAAATCCCGCTCCGTCCAAGAAATATCAAAAACAGAAAGTAAGGTATATTCAGTGAAAAAATTTCTTTCCATTTTCTTGGTCGCAGCACTCCTTTGCTTGTTTCCCGTATGTGCTGAAGTTCTAATTGAGGAAGAAGAGCTTCCCGAAGTCCCGTGGTATGAACTCAGCGGCGAAGGTACCATTCTCACCGTCCGCCTGCCCGGCAATAACAAGGATGGTATGGACTGGGAATTTGAAATCTCCAATCCCGATGCGCTTGAACTGATTACCCATGAAGTTATCGAAGGCGAAAGCGAAGGTATGGCAGGCGCTCCCACTACTTATGTTGCCAGCTTCATGAGCACTGCTTCTGCCGAAAACACGGTGAGCCTGATTCTGCGCTATGCATCCGACGATCCGAGTGAAGCTGCTTTTGCTACCCGAGTGCTGGAGTTGAGCGTATCCGCCGACAACGTGATCTCTATTGTTTCTGTACTTGAACGCGACCAGAGCGCTGACTGGCTCGAATATGATGAGGACAATTTCATTCTGACCGTCCGTCTCCCCGCCCCGGAAAGCGGTTCGCAGGCATGGGAACTTTCTCTTCTCAATCCGGAGTTTTTTGAACTGATCACCTGCGAAACCGAAAACGGTTATGTCGGCAGCTTCCTGTCGAATCTTGAAGGAGCAGGGTTCACCGAGCTGTCTCTCACCAATGAAAACATCACCTATACCGTCAATCTGTTCGCAAGCGAAGCAGGCGACCTGTTTGTGCAGTGGGTGGATGTATTCACCGTTCTGCTCCCGGACGCAATCGAAGAAGCTCCTGTCGCAGAATAAAACTTCTTCCGTACCTACAAACAAACCGTTTGCTGAGCATCCCGTTTGGCGCAAATAACCCCAAAAAATCAGCTTTCAACGTTGCTGTTGAAAGCTGATTTTTTATCTGTTGCGTCTGGTTCCAAGCCCTGAAATCAGAACTTTGCAAATTTCGATATGAGTTTGCTTCCCACCTTATAGACGGCGCCTTCCAGTTCCTTCTGCGCGTCTTTCAGATGGCTGCGAATCTCGATATGCTGCGGGCAGTGGGTTTCGCATTTGCCGCAGCCAATGCAATTGGATGCGGCGGTGGCATTGGGGCGAAGGGTGGTGCAGATCACATAGTCTACCAAACCCCAGAATTTTCCTTCCTGATAGCAGCGATTATACGCAGCAAACACGCCGGGGATGTCCACGCCCTTGGGGCAAGGCTGGCAATAGCCGCAGCCCGTGCAGCCAACCTTCATTTTGGCATTGATAGCGCCGACAATCTTCTGCAAAAATTCTTCTTCCTCAGCTCCAAATTCGCCTACGCGAACGGCGGATGCGGTTGCCATATTATCGCACACCATAAAATCCGAATTCATGCCGGAAAGCACCACCGTGACCTCCGGCTGATTCCAAAGCCAGCGGAACGACCACTGTGCAGGCGAATAACCCAGAGGATGCTCAGAAAAAAGCTTTTTCGCACCCTCCGGCAGATGATTCACAAGCTTTCCGCCGCGAAGCGGTTCCATGATAACAACAGGAATGCCTTTGCTGTATGCATAGCGCAGACCGCGTCTGCCGGCCTGGGAATTTTCGTCCATATAGTTATACTGAATCTGGCAGAAATCCCAGTCATACGCATCGATCAATCGGCAGAACATTTCCGAATTGCCGTGGTATGAGAATCCCACCTGCCGAATCTGACCGCTTGCGCGTTTTTCACTGAGCCACTCCTCGATACCCAAATCCTTCAGCCGCGCCCATGTATCCGTATCCGTAAGCATGTGCATCAGATAATAATCCACATGGTCCGTGCGCAGGCGGCGGAGTTCCTCATTAAACATCTTGTCAAGCCCCTGACGGTTCTTGATCAGATAATGGGGAAGCTTGGTGGCAATGTTCACGCGGTCCCGCACACCGTTTTTCTCCAGAATTTCGCCCAGCGCGGCTTCGCTGCCGGGGTAAATATAGGCGGTATCAAAATAATTCACGCCGCCTTCAATCGCGGTCATGATTTCGCGCTCGGTTTCTTCCATATCAATGCGACCCAGCTTCTGCGGAAAACGCATGCAGCCAAAGCCCAGAATGGAAAGCTCGTTTCCGTACTTGTCCTGCCTGTAATTCATGCTTTCACCCACCAAAATATTTGTAGCATTATTATACAATGTTTTCTTTCGCGGTGCAAATCCAAAGCCATCAAAAAAGAGCTGCCTTTCGGCAACTCCTTTTTGAATGGATTATTCGTTGACAGCCACAAAATCAATGCCCACTTCTGCGGCATATTCCTGTGCATAGCTTCCGCCAGGCGCGTAAATCGTTACGTTTGCACTGCCCGCGAAAGCATCCGCCGCAATCGAAGTTACGGTAGCGGGGATATCAATCCGCAGGAGAGATGCGCAGCTCGCAAACGCGCGGGAACCGATGCTCGTTGCACCGTTGGGAAGGATGACCCTGTCAGCCTTCATACCCATAAAGGCTTCGGTGTTAATTACCTTGATCGCAGCCGGGAGCTTCAGTACGGAGTTGTACGTCGGCTCAGTCGATTCGATCGCCTCAAACGTATAGCCCGCGTTGGTCAGAGTCTGGGCGGTGGTGCTGCCGGCGTTACAACGGATGGTCGTGTTTCCCGCAAATACCTCAACGCCGATCGTCCCAATCGAATCCGGCAGAATCAATTCATTCAGAGAAGCGCATCCTGCGAAGGCGGAATCAAAAATGTGCGTCACAGAATCCGGAATCGTTACAGATGTAAGTGCAGCGCAATTGCTGAAAGCCGAATCCAAGATACGTGCAACGCCCTCCGGAATGATTACCTCTTCCAGCAGCGTGCAGTCCTTAAATGCACAATATCCGATGTTTATAACATCTTCCGGAAACTGAACCTCTGTAATCAAAGGATTGCGGCAGGAAACAGAAATCTTATAAATATCAGGATCCATAGAAACCAATCCTTTGTATAGAACAAGATCCGGATAGTCGGGATCGATAAAGGATCCGCCATATTGCGATATTGCAATCGCAGCCGGATTGTTGGTGTCGCAGTAGAAGGATATGTCGGTTCCCATTTTTGCAAAAGCACCGTCTCCCACAACAGTTACAGAATCCGGGATCACCATCTTTGTAATACCGATGCAGTTCATGAACGCCTTGGAACCGATGCTCAAAACCCCTTCAGGAATGATCACTTCCGAAAGAGAGGAGCAACCATAGCAGGCTTGTTCACCAATGCTCGTCACACCGTCCGGTATGTCGATTTCTTCAAGCATAATACAACCGGCAAACGTCCACGGATTGATTGCGCCAAGAGATTCGGAGAGAGTAATCTCTTTCAGGGATGCACAATTTCTGAAAGCTGCATTTCCGATTACAGTAACGGAATTCGGAATAACAATTTCTTCAAGTGCGGAACAGCCAAAGAATGCACCCACTGCAATCGTCGTTACAGAATCCGGGATGACCACGTTCGTAAGAGAGGAACATTCTCTGAACAGGCTTTCTTCAATAAACTCTACTCCTTCCGGAATCGTAACCGCTTCAAGCGAACTGCAGAAACTGAATGCAAACCCGCCAATGGCCTTCACGCTGTCCGGAATCGTAATCGTTGCAAGCGATGCACAGTGGTCGAATGCACCTCCTCCAATGCTCGTTACACCATCAGGAATAACGACGGATGTAATCGCAGTATTTCCACTAAATGCATTATTGCCAATTGCAGTTACGCCATCCGGAATCACCACATTTGTCTCATCACCGACATATCCGGTCAGCACGCCATTACTATCGATGATAAAGGGCCTGAAGATAGCAATGCCGTCATTCAGGGTGTATCCTGCATTTCTCAAAGCGGCTTCCGTCGCAGTGCCAACAGTATACTTCAGCTGCGTATTAGCCTCTACTGCATCCGAAGCAATGGATGTGATATTATCCGGCAGAACCAGTTCGGAAAGGGACGTGCAGTTTACAAACGCATTCGGCTCAATCGTTTTAAGGCTTGCCGGAAGCTCAACCGATGTAAGTACCGTGCAATCCACAAAGGTATTACTCGGAATCTTCATAATCCGATCCGAAAGAATCACGGTTTCAAGCGCACTGCATCCGGCAAAGGCATCGTTCAGGATATTTACCGTATCCGGAATCACGATAACCTTCACGCTGGTGTTCCCGCTGAATGCATTTCTACAGATGCACGATGCGCCCCACGGTACAACAACAATTTCATCCGTACCCAGATATTTCCAGATATTGCCCATCTCGTCATAATCGAAATCCGCAAAGGGGCTATCGAAATAACGGCAGGAATATCCCAACTCAGTCAGGGTCTGTGCAGTCGTGCTGCCATAGCTGCATTTGAGAGCAGCATTCGTCGGGAATGCATTGTCAAGAACAACGGTAATACCATCCGGCAGAATGATCTCGTTCAGCGCGGTACAGCCGTTGAATGCATAGTAACTGATGCTTGTTACCCCTTCAGGAATCTCGATGCGCCCGAGGGAGGGGCAGCCCAGGAAGACAGCCTCTCGAATCTCCGTAAGAGAGGCGGAAAGCTTGATTTCCCGCAGTGCCGAGCAGCCCAGGAAGGCCATATCGCCAAGATACACCACCGTATCCGGGAGTGTAACCGTTTCGACCGCCGAGTTGCTGAACACGCTGTTGGCAATATGTGTGATTCCCGCGGGGATCACAGGCTGTTTAACCGTCTTATCGACTCCGGCCAGCGTAATACCGCCTTCAAACGCCTTCAGTACGGTAAGATGCGGATAATCCGGATCCATAAAGCTTCTGCCTACATTCGTAATTGCGATTGCAGCGGCGCTGTTCATATCGCAGTAGAATTGGCAGCTGCATGCGTCAAAAGCGCGGTTCTCAATGGTTTCCACCGAATCCGGCAGCACAAGACTTTCGATCGAAGAGCAGCTTTCGAATGCGGCCATACCGATAGAGTCAAGCGTATCCGGAAGCGTTACATCCTTCAGGCTTGTGCAGCCGAAAAATCCAAACGAAGGAACAGCCGTGATGTCCGCCGGGATTTCAATCGCCTTAAGAGCGGAGCAGTACCGGAATGCAGCCGAACCGAGGCTCGTCAGCGAGGCAGGAAGATCGATTTCCTCCAGTGCAGAGCAATAATCAAATGCATACTCGCCGATGGTATCAACGCTGTCAGGAAGCACCACGTTCGTCAGCGCAGAGCAGTTTTTAAAGACGCTGTTGCCGATGGTGACTACGCCCTCTGCCATGGTAACGCTTTCCAGCGCGGCGCAATTTCCAAATGCGTAATTTTCGATGGTCTGAACGCTGCCCGGGATCACGACGGACTTGATCGAAGCGTTATTCTGGAATGCAACATTGCTGATCACCGTTACAGTGTCCGGAATCACAACATTTTCATCCGTTCCGGTGTAATGCATCAGAACACCGTTTTCGTCGATCACGAAATCAGAGGCTGTCCTTTCCGCTAGCGCAATAGGCGCGGCAAAAATGGTCGACAAGGTAAAGAGCACCAGAATCAACCAACTTAACGAACGCTTCATTCCACCGCAACTCCCTCTTATATATGAATTTCCATGATAATTATACCTCTATATCTTTAAAAGGTAAAGCATCATTTCATTTTCTTTACCCAACAATAGCAAATAAATCAAAGGCACTCTTCTTTAAAGCAAGAGCGCCTTTGATTTTCTGTTGTTTTGCCTTTATTCTGCCACAGCGTACAATACGCCGTCCTTTTCATCCACGGTCAGAGTGGATCTGGGAGCAATGTCCTCCGCAAGGATCTTTCTTGCGATCAGGGTTTCGACCTTCCTCTGGATAAAGCGTTTGAGCGGGCGTGCGCCGTAGATGGGGTCGTATCCCTCCTGCACGACGAATGCCTTTGCCGCATCCGTCAGGCGAACGGTGAGCTGCTTATCGGCAAGGCGGTCATTGAGCGAGGCGAGCATCAGTTCCACAATCTGCGCAATTTCGGTGCGGGAAAGGGGAGTGTAGAATACGATTTCGTCCAGACGATTCAAAAATTCCGGACGGAAATGGCGCTTGAGAAGGGCTTCCGCCTGACCGCGCGCTTCCTCGGTAAGCATTCCGGATTCATCGATCCCTTCGAGAATGAAGTTGGAACCCAGGTTGGAGGTAAGGATGATAATCGTATTTTTGAAATCCACGGTGCGGCCCTGCGAATCGGTCACGCGTCCGTCGTCCAGAATCTGCAAAAGCACGTTGAACACATCCGGATGCGCTTTTTCCACCTCGTCAAAGAGGATTACGGAATAGGGCTTTCTGCGAACCGCCTCGGTCAGCTGACCGCCTTCTTCATATCCTACATATCCCGGAGGTGCACCAATCAGGCGGGAAACGGTGTGTTTCTCCATATATTCGGTCATATCGATGCGAATCATGTTCTTTTCGTCATCGAACAGAGCCTGCGCCAAGGCCTTTGCAAGTTCGGTCTTGCCCACGCCCGTAGGACCAAGGAACAGGAAGGATCCGATCGGGCGGTTCGGGTCCTGAATACCGGCGCGGGAGCGCAGGATGGCTTCGGATACCTTTTCGACTGCCTCATTCTGACCGATCACACGCTTGTGCAGCGTTTCTTCCAGTGCAAGCAGCTTTTCGCGTTCGCCTTCCACGAGCTTGGTCACGGGGATGCCCGTCCAGCGGCTTACAATGCGGGCGATTTCATCCTCGGTCACCTTGTCGCGCAGAAGCGTATTGTTGCGCGAGGTAGTTTTTGCCTCTTCCTCGGCAAGCTGCTTTTGCAGTTCGGGAAGGCGTCCGTATTTGAGTTCTGCCGCGCGGTTCAGATCGTATTCGCGCTGAGCAAGTTCGATCTGTGCATTGACCTGATCGATTTCTTCGCGCAGTCGGGTAACGGTGCCGATGGAGGATTTTTCATTCTCCCACCGGGCTTTCATTTCCTTGAAACGCTCGCGCAGATCGGCAAGTTCCTTCTGAATTTCAGCAAGATGTTCCTTCGAAAGCTGGCTGGTTTCCTTTTTCAGTGCGGCTTCTTCGATTTCCAGCTGCATGATCTGGCGCGAAATTTCATCCAGTTCCGCCGGCATGGAATCGATTTCCGTGCGGATCATGGCGCATGCTTCATCCACAAGGTCAATGGCCTTATCCGGCAGGAAACGGTCGGTGATATAGCGATTGGAAAGCACGGCTGCGGCAATGAGGGCTTCGTCCAGAATCTTCACGCCGTGGAACACTTCATAGCGTTCCTTGATGCCGCGCAGGATGGAAATGGAATCCTCCACCGTCGGCTCGTCCACCATGACGGGCTGGAATCTGCGCTCAAGGGCCGGATCTTTTTCGATATACTTGCGGTACTCGTCCAGCGTGGTCGCGCCGATGCAGTGCAGTTCGCCGCGCGCCAGCATGGGCTTTAAGAGATTGCCCGCATCCATGCTGCCCTCGGTTTTGCCCGCGCCGACGATCGTGTGCAGTTCGTCGATGAAGAGAATAATGCGGCCTTCGCTCTTTTTGACTTCGCCGAGCACAGCCTTCAGACGCTCTTCAAATTCGCCGCGGAATTTTGCGCCCGCAATCAGTGCGCCCATATCCAGTGCAATCAGTTTTCTATCTTTCAGACTCTCGGGCACATCGCCGCGTACAATGCGCTGTGCAAGACCCTCTGCAATGGCGGTTTTACCAACGCCCGGTTCGCCGATGCAGACGGGATTGTTCTTCGTTTTGCGGGAAAGAATACGGATGACATTGCGAATCTCGCCGTCGCGCCCGATAACGGGATCAAGCTTCTGCTTTTTGGCAAGGTCGGTCAGGTCCTGACCGTATTTTGCCAGTGCGTCGTAAGTATCCTCCGGGGTCTGGCTGGTTACCCGCTGACCGCCGCGCACCGACTGCAGTGCAGAAAGGAACGCATCTTTCCGGATGCCGTGATTGTCAAATACCGCCTTCATTGCAGGATTTGCGCACTCAATCAGGCCGAGGAATACATGCTCCACCGACACATATTCATCCTTCATATGGTCCGCCTGCGCCTGCGCTTCGTTCAGCGCACGGTCGACGTCCTGCGTGATATAGATTCTGTCCTGCTCGCGTCCGGAACCGGAAACGCGCGGCAGACGGCCGATTGCCTGTTCGCATGCTTTGATAAAACGGTCATTATCGACATTCAGCTTCGTCAGAAGCTCGCCAATCAGACCCCCTTCCTGCGCAGAAAGCGCATAGGCAAGGTGCACCTGTTCAATTTGCTGATTTTGATACTGTATTGCAACGCTCTGCGCAGCCTGAAGCGCCTCCAGTGATTTCTGCGTGAATTTCTGTGCATTCATATTGGAACGCCTCCTTCTTTGACTTTCTTTGACTATTATATACTTTCCCTGACCTTCTGTCAATCTAAAAATTCGTTAAGTGCCCAAATGAGCGAGAAATTGTGGTATACTGTCTGTATCAAAATACAACGAGGTATAGTATGGCAAGAATCTGGATGCGAACCATCAAAAAGCATAAAATCGTTGAAAGCCGCACCGCCCCCTGCGAGCTGACCACCGCGCCCGAAGCGCTGGAAAACCTCCTGCGCGAGGCGGATATTGCGCGCCCCATCTGGCTGGAAAAGCACCTGAAGGAATGGGCCAATTTCCAGCGCACGGCATTTCTGCCCGAGCACTTTATTGAAGAAACGGATTTTGACAAACTTGAGATCGAATTTTTGCCCGATGACGGAAAACAGCGCAAAAGCAACGATCCCAGGAACGCATTTTAATTTGAAAAGCACCTGTATTGACATTCCCCCGGGCAGCAATATATAATATTCCAATACAGTTCATGCGGAGTGATCCATAGTGAGAATTCTGATTATTGACGGCCAGAGCGGTCGCCTTGGCGCGCAGATCATAGAAGGCTTGCGAAAAGCCGGAATTGCCGACAATCACGCAATCGTGGCAGTCGGCACAAACTCGCTGGCCACCAGCGGTATGCTCGGCGCGGGCGCACATCAGGGAGCAACAGGGGAAAATGCGGTTGTCGTTCAGTGCAGAAAGGCGGACGTGATTGCAGGTCCCATCGGAATCACATTGGCGGATGCCATGCTGGGCGAAGTAACGCCGCAAATGGCAGCAGCCGTCGGTCAAAGCGATGCGGTGCGCGTTTTTCTGCCCTCCGATCGCTGTGATACGTTCGTGGTCGGCACGATTCCGTTGCCCCGAAAGCAGCTGGTGGATGCAGCCGTTTCCAAAATCGTTGAACTGTGTGAAGGCAGCTCTGATAAATAACCGTGCCATGAAGGCACTTCTCCCGTCCAAGATGGAGAATATACAGCAGGGAGAAGAATATCCATGAATTCCTATCGTATTCACATTCAGAAGCTTGTGCTTGCGGCGCTGTGCCTTGCGCTGTGCATGGTGCTTCCGTTCCTTACAGGGCAGATTCCCGAAATCGGCTCTATGCTCTCGCCGATGCACATTCCGGTTCTGCTGTGCGGATTTATCTGCGGTCCCGTATGGGCAGCGCTCATCGGCGCAGTTGCTCCGCTTCTGCGCTTTGCACTGTTTGGCATGCCGCCGCTTTTCCCGGCAGGCGCTGCCATGTGCTTTGAACTGGCCGTCTATGGGCTGGTATCCGGTTTGCTGTACGGCTCGCTTCCGAAGAAAAAGGCCAGCATTTACATTTCGCTTCTTACCGCCATGCTGGTTGGCCGCGTAGTATGGGGCGCGGTGAGAATGATTATCTCCGGCGTGAGCGGCAGCGCTTTCACCTGGGCAGCATTCCTTTCCGGCGCATTTACTTCTGCGATTCCCGGCATTATTCTGCACATCGTGCTGATTCCCCTTCTGGTTATCGCGCTAGAACGCGCATTGCCGTGGCTGAAATCCGGCAGATAGCATTCCGGTTTAACCGTATCTTTCCATACAAAACCATTGACAAACGCAGAATTATGGTATATAATGTTTCTTGCGTTTGGGGTTATAGCTCAGTTGGTTAGAGCGTTACGTTGACATCGTAAAGGTCGATGGTTCGAGCCCATTTAACCCCACCAACAAAAAACCGTATTTGCAATAGCAAATGCGGTTTTTTGCACGATGCGTTCCTGTCGGAACACGATGCGCACTTTGTGCGTGGTGTCGGCTTCGCCTGTGATGCACGCCTTCGGCGCGTGTTGGTACGCATCGCATCACTTATCACTCTTCACTTTTCTCTCATTTTCAAAAAACTGCACAGGATACGCTGCAACGATGCGTTCCTGTCGGAACACGATGCGCACTTTGTGCGTGGTGTCGGCTTCGCCTGTGATGCACGCCTTCGGCGCGTGTCGGTACGCATCGCATCACTTATCACTCTTCACTTTTCTCTCATTTTCAAAAAACTGCACAGGATACGCTGCAACGATGCGTTCCTATCGGAACACGATGCGCACTTTGTGCGTGGTGTCGGCTTCGCCTGTGATGCACGCCTTCGGCGCGTGTCGGTACGCATCGCATCACTTATCACTTTTCACATTTCTCTCACTTATAAAAAGCGAGGCTTCGGGAATGGCAGAATCAAAACTCAGAGAACTTTCCTTGGAATTTTCCGTGGATATCATTGCACTGGTCAAATATCTGAAATCCGGCAAAGAATCCATCATCTCTAACCAGATCGGCCGAAGCGGTACTTCTATCGGTGCAAACATCCACGAAGCGCAATATGCACAAGGCAAGAAAGACTTTGTTTCCAAGCTTGAAATTGCCCTAAAAGAAGCAAGCGAAACCGGTTATTGGCTTGAACTTCTGTACAGAACGGGCTATATTGACGAACAAACTTACAAATCACTTTCAAGCAAATGTGCATCCCTTCGCGCAATGTTAATCGCCTCCTGCAAAACAGCCAAAGAAAATACAAAATAGCTTTTAATGGAATATAGTATTGCGGAGAAGTTTCCAAATATTTTTGAGTCGCTCTTTCGCAGAAAAACCACCTTTTGCCTGCAGCTGCACAAAAGGTGGTTTTTTTCAATTTTATTCCCCACTCCTTTTTTCGCGGCAAACGATCACGAGCATACCGTTTTCATCGCCGAGTTCGTTGGAGCAGGTGGAAAGGGTCAGAAGCCGATCTCCAAATGCCGTATCCACGTCAAGGTCAAAAAGGGAGCGCCACTTGACCTCAGAGGTATAGTCGTCAAAGGCGGCTTCATCGTCGAGCTCGGTCACAATATAGTCGAAGTGGTTATCCATTGCAAAATCGGTCGAGGTATAGAACACGGAGAACGGAACAAATTCATGCGTTTCATACAACCCCGCAAATCGGATGACAGGGTATTTTTCGATATATTCGCGATCGGCAAATCGCTTTAGCTTTCCGAACCGGGTACCGTCGTTCATATTATGGCCGTAGAGAATGATATTTTCACTCTCCTTCGTACAGGCATAATCCATAAAGATCATCCCGCCCGGGTCTTCGCTTCCGTCAAGGCGGTGGGAAGCATAGTAAACATTGTCCTCCCCCCGGCACACATACAGCGCCATATCGGCAAATTCCACGATACCCACGAAATCGTCATTCTGCATGTACAAATCCCGCATATCCCCTCGCATGGCAGAGGTCGCCTCGGGCGCCGTTTCGCTCAGCGATTCCATCTGAGCAAGGGATGCATTCTCCTCAGCCTTCCGCCGGTGCGTTTCATGCATCCGCACGGCAATCAGAATGACCATCAGCAAAAATACAAGCAGGCAAAGCACCTCGAGGGTCTGCCAGAAGCGCCTTGCCTGCCATTTGATTTTGCCTGCATTTTCAGGCCGCTGCATGCTTTGCCTTTCTGTGCGCAAACACCGCGCCGGAAACGGCGATTACTGCCGCACCGCAGAGAAGAAGGACATCCGCTCTTCCATCGCCCATACGGATGGGATTGCCAAATTCGTCCGCGCGCATGTATTTGTCCATGTATTCTCTGTCACCATAACGAGTGTCCCACGAAAGTACAAACATCAAATCATCGTCCCAAATGCTTTCGTATACATTGCCGGCAGGGGTCACAATGTGCCCATCTTCGTTATAATAAAATCCTTCCGGAAGCACATATCGCACTTCATCACGGATAGGATTTCCAAATTCATCCGCGCGCATATATTTGTCCATGTATTCCTTACTGCGATAGTTAGAGTTCCACCTGAGCTCATCTATGATTTCCTCATCAAAAATGCTATCGTATACTTTTCCTGAATTCGTTACGATTTGCCCGGCTTCGTTATAATGAAGCCAATCGGGAAGTACGTAGCGATACTCATCCGCACAAGCAGAAACAGAAGCAAACAACACAAATGCAACTAACACGCTCACAATCATTCTTTTCATAATACACCTCCATCGGCCTTACCGATTCCTGCTTTATTGTACATGCTTTGCTTTTCTGTGTGCAAACGCTGCACCGGAAACGGCAATTACTGCTGCGCCGCAGAGAAGAAGGATGTCCGCTCTTCCATCGCCCATACGGATGGGATTGCCAAATTCGTCCGCGCGCATGTATTTGTCCATGTATTCCCTGTCGTTATAACGGCCATACCACTCAAGTACAAAATTTAAATCATCGTCCCAAATGCTTTCGTATACATTGCCTGCAGGGGTTACGATATGCCCGTCTTCGTTATAGTAAAATCCTTCCGGAAGTATATACCGTACTTCGTCCGCGCAGGCGTGTACGGAAGCAAGCAGCATAAATACGATCAGTATGCTCAGAACTACTCTTTTCATAATACACCTCCATCGGTCTTACCGATTCCTGCTTTATTGTACATGCTTTGCTTTTCTGTGTGCAAACGCTGCGCCGGAAACGGCAATTACTGCTGCGCCGCAGAGGAGAAGGATGTCCGCTCTTCCATCGCCCATACGGATAGGATTTCCAAATTCATCCACGCGCATATATTTGTCCATGTATTCTTTGTCGTTATAATGGTCGAACCAAGTGCGCACAGAGCTTAATCCCTCGTCCCACCAGCTTTCATATACATTCCCTGAACTTGTTACAATATATCCATCTTCGTTATAGTAAAACCCTTCCGGAAGTATGTATCGTACTTCATCCGCACAGGCGGAAACAGAAGCAAACAACACAAATGCAACTAACACGCTCACAATCATTCTTTTCATAACAACACACGTATCGGTTTCACCGACTCTCCCTTCATTTCATTTTTGTAAAACTCATTACAAAAGTATTATGGCACAGAGGGCAGGATTTTGTCAACCTTATGCATACCAAAATGGAAAAAACAGGTTTCCAACCGGAAAAACAGGGTTCCCAATGAGCCCACGTCCCCATCTGCGCGAAATATAAATCTCGCATCTCCCCTTGATAATACAGCCTGTGCAGCGGGCTTTTTTATGTGTAAACGTCAAAAAACCGGTTGCACCAAATGCCGTTTCATATTATAATGATGTTATCCCAAATTTGATTACAAAGGGGTGTCACTATGCTTTTCCAGAAGGACCATATGCTGGTTTCCCGCTTCAACGATGAAAAAATCTTCGTGGAAGCATGGGGTGAAAACGGCGTACGTGTACGCATTACGAAAAATGCCGCACTGCGCGGCGACCGCTGGAGCGCACTGCTTCCGGACGGCGCAAAGCAGGCTGATGAAATCAACATCACCGCAAACAACTGCGCCACGCTGAAAAACGGCAAAATTACCGCCTGTTTTGAACAAAACGTTCTTGTTTTCCGCAACGAAAAGGGCGAAGAGCTGCTGGCCGAGTTCTGGCAGGGCAACCGTCCGCTGGACAAGAAAGTGCCGCACAATCCCATCTATTTCGCCAGCCGCATCTGGTATCCGCAGGCTGCAGGCGCATCCCGCATCGAATACCGCTTCAAGGCATATGACGATGAAAAGATCTTCGGCATGGGCCAGTATCAGGACGATCGTTTCGACCGCAAGGGCTCCACGCTGGAGCTTGCTCCCCGCAACACGCAGGCGAGCATTCCCTTCTATTATTCCAGCCGCGGCTACGGCTTCCTGTGGAACAATCCGTGCCTGGGCCGCGCAACCTTCGGCGCAAACTACACCCAGTGGGAAGCAGTTTCCACGGATGAACTCGATTTCTGGGTAACCGCTGGCGATTCCCCGCGCGAAATCGAGCGCCAGTATGCCGAAGTAACCGGCAAGAGCCCCATGATGCCCGATTACGCCATGGGCTTCTGGCAGTGCAAGCTGCTGTACGCCGACCAGAACGAACTGATGACCGTTGCCCGCGAATACTATCGCCGCAAGATCCCGGTAAAGGTTATCATCATCGACTTCTTCCACTGGACCAAGTTCGGCAACTGGTTCCTGGATCCCAAAAAGTGGCCGGATCCCAAGGGCATGGTTGAAGAGCTCAAGTCTATGGGCATGGAGCTGATGGTTTCCGTATGGCCGTCCATTGAAACCGAGAGCGATAACTACGAGGAGATGCTGGAAGCGGGCTACATGATCCGCACCAAGGCAGGTCTGCCCTTCGGCTGCCTGTTCGGCTCCAACATCACGTTCGTGGATTCCACCAATCCCGATGCACGCAAGTACCTGTGGGAAAAGATCAAGAAGAACTATTACGAGCTGGGCATCCGCAACTACTGGCTGGACTGCGCCGAGCCCGAATATTCCAACCCCACCTTCTCCAACTTTGTATATGATGCAGGCCCGGCCGAAATGTGCGCAAACCTGTACCCCGTGGAATACTCCAAAGCATTCTATGAGGGACTGCGCGAATCCGGCGAAGAGCTGCCCATCAGCCTGACCCGCTGCGCATGGGCCGGTACCCAGCGCTACGGCACCCTTCTGTGGTCCGGCGATATTTACGCCACCTGGAAGGCATTCAAGCAGCAGATTCCCTCCGGTCAGAACGTCGGCATGAGCGGCGTGCCGTGGTGGAACACCGATATCGGCGGCTTCATCGGCGGCGACCGCGCCGATCCCGATTACTGCGAACTGATCACCCGCTGGTTCGAGTGGGGCACCTTCTGCCCGGTCATGCGTCTGCACGGCGCACGCGAAGGTCAGCGTGAGGAAGGCTACACGCCGCCGAACGAGATCTGGGTATACGGCGAAAAGGCCGACGAGATCATGGAGAAGCACATCCGCCTGCGCGAGAGGATGTTCCCGTACATCAAGCGCTGCATGCAGGAAGCTACCGAAACCGGCGATCCCGTTATCCGCGCCATGTTCTATGAATTCCCGAATGACGAGAAGGCATGGAACCTGCCCTATCAGTACATGCTGGGCAGCGACCTGCTCGTCGCTCCCGTGCTTGAGCCCGGCGTTACCGAACTGGCTGTTTACCTCCCCGAGGGCGAAAGCTGGATCGATATCCGCGACGGCAAGGAATATGCCGGCGGCCAGACCGTAACCCTGCCCGCTCCCCTGGAGAGCATTCCCGTACTGCGCAGAAAGAGCGCGGAGGCCATGTTCGAATTCTAATGTTGATTTCCGGCAGACGGGTACAAAACCCGTCTGCCTCTATTAAATGACAAGAATAGCGGACGGACGCGGAATCCCCTCCGTCACCTGCGGTGACACCTCCCCTTGATTCAAGGGGAGCTTGGCGTCGCGCGGACCGGCGGGTTCGAAGTCATACGCCGGTATTCTTATAAGGAGAGACTGCAATGATCTATCAGAAAGACCATATGCTGGTTTTCCAGTATGATGACGAAAAAGTATTTGTGGAAGCATGGGGCAAAAACGGCATCCGCGTGCGCGCAACCAAAAAGAATGCCCTGCGCGGCGAAGCATACAGCGCACTTCTGCCGGCAGAACCCATGACCGCCGATGCGATCGAAATCGGCGAAAACGGCGATGCAAAGCTCGTGAACGGCAAGATCACCGCCGAATTCAAGCATAACGTGCTGACCTTCTATAACGACAAGGGTGAAGAGCTCATCGGTGAAAGCTGGCGCGGCGGTCCGCTGAACTATCCCGTGCCGCATGATCCGAATCTGCTTGCCGCACGCGAATGGCGCAAGAAGGATAACGGCTACCGCGTGCAGTGTCGTTTTAAGGCCTACGAAGGCGAAAAGATCTACGGCATGGGCCAGCATCCGGAAACCGTGTTCGACCGCAAGGGCACGACCCTTGAACTTGCCCCGCGCAACAAGCAGGCAAACATCCCCTTCTATGTTTCCAGCCGCGGCTACGGCTTCCTGTGGAACAATCCGGCCATCGGCCGCGCGACCTTTGCCACCAACTATACCCAGTGGGAAGCCGACCTGACCGACGAGATCGATTTCTGGGTGACCGCAGGCGATACGCCGCGCGAAATCGAGCGCCAGTATGCAGAGGCAGGCGGCAAGACGCCCATGATGCCCGATTACGCCATGGGCTTCTGGCAGTGTAAGCTGCGCTATGTCACGCAGGATGAGCTGCTTGAAGTCGCCCGCGAATACTACCGCCGCAAGGTGCCCGTAAAGGTCATCATCATCGACTTCTGCCACTGGACCAAGCACGGCAACTGGTTCCTCGATCCCGAATACTGGCCGGACCCGCAGGCTATGGTGGACGAGCTCAAGTCCATGGGCATGGAAGTTGTGGCATCCGTATGGCCCTCCATGGAACCCGGCAGCGACAACTATAAGGAAATGACCGAAAAGGGTCTGCTGGTGCACAACAATTTCGGCCAGCACTACGGCCAACAGAACACGCTCACCTTCGTTGATACCACCAATCCCGAGGCATGCAAGTTCCTGTGGGAAAAGATCAAAAAGAACTATTACAGCTACGGCATCCGCAACTTCTGGCTGGACTGCGCAGAGCCCGAATATTGGAAACCCGATTTCTCGCAGTATTCCTACTATGCAGGCCAGGCCGAAATGTGCGGCAACCTCTATCCCGTGGAATATTCCAAGATGTTCTATGAAGGTCTGCGCGCTGAGGGTGAAGAAATGCCCATCAGCCTTACCCGCTGCGCATACGCAGGCAGCCAGCGCTACGGCACTCTCCTGTGGTCCGGTGACATTCACTCCCGCTGGGACGTTCTGCGCGACCAGATTCCGCTGGGCCAGAACGTTGCAATGAGCGGTCTGCCGTGGTGGAACACCGATATCGGCGGCTTTATGATGGGCGTGCATGAGGATCCTGATTTCCGCGAGCTGCTCATCCGCTGGTTTGAGTGGGGCACCTTCTGCCCGGTCATGCGCCTGCACGGCATCCGCGAAGGCAAAGCAACCCCGCCGTTCACCCCGCCGAACGAAATCTGGAGCTACGGCGAGGAAAACTGCGTGATCATGGAAAACCACATTCGCCTGCGCGAAAAGATGTTCCCCTATATCAAGCGCACCATGCAGGAAGCCCATGAAACCGGCGACCCCGTTATCCGCCCGATGTTCTATGAATTCCCGAATGACGAAAAGGCATGGAACCTGCCCTATCAGTACATGTTCGGCAGCGACCTCTTGGTTGCTCCCGTTCTTGAAGCCGGTGCCCGCAGCGTAGAGGCTTACCTGCCCAAAGGCGAAAGCTGGATCGATATCCGCGACGGTAAGGAGTATGCAGGCGGTCAGACTGTGACCCTGCCCGCTCCCATCGAGAGCATCCCCGTGCTTAGAAGAAAGAGCGCCGAAGTTCTGTTCTAAGCTTTCTCCAATACCAACCTGATCAAGGTTGAAATGATCTGATCCATAGCGCAAGTGCTCCAATTCCGGCGCACTTGCGTTTTTTTGCAATCTATTGTACAATGCTCCTATGCAATACAATTAAGGAGGCCGACGGAATGCATCTTTGGATAGGCGGAGACCTTGTTCCGACAAAGGAAAACAGCGCTCTTTTTGCCGCAGGGGATACACAGGCTCTTTTCGGCGAAGAATTCCTTTCCCTGTGGAAGGATGCCGATGCAAGAATCCTGAATCTGGAAACCGTGCTTGCCGATGAAGGTACGCCCATCACGAAGGCAGGTCCCAATCTGCGCGCGGATACGGCATGCGCCGCCGCACTGCAGAAGCTTGATCTTACCGCCGTCTGCCTTGCAAACAATCACATCTTTGATTTCGGTGCGGAAGGCCTTGAAAGCACGCAGGCAGTCCTTGGAAATACGCCGCATTTTGGCGCAGGCAGCAATCTGCACGAAGCTTCGCAGGCGCTGTGGCTGGGAGATACTGCCGTATATGCCTGCGCCGAAAGGGAATTTTCCGCAGCAGGGGAGAGTACGCCCGGCGCAAACCCCTTTGACCCGCTCACAAGCTTTGACCATGTGGAAGCACTTGCAAAAAAAGCCCAGCGCGTGATCGTCCTCTATCACGGCGGGCTGGAAAAATACCGCTATCCCACGCCGAATCTGCAGCGCATCTGCCGCAAATTCGCCGAAAAGGGCGCAAGTCTTGTGATTTGCCAGCACAGTCACACAGTGGGCTGCATGGAAATGTACGCAGGCGGCACCATCATTTACGGACAGGGCAATCTGCTTTTCTCCCGATACCGTGACGAACATTGGCGCAGCGGCCTTTTGATCGGCGTGGATACCGAAACGATGGAGCTCAGCTTTGTCCCTCTGGAACAGACCGAATGCGGCGTTCGCGTTTCTCATGACGAAAACATCCTTGCCGGATTCCGCGCCCGTTCGCAGGAGATTCTGCAGCCCGGATTTGTAGAGAATGCCTTCCGCCAACGTGCACGGCAGGCAGATTATGAAAAGAAGCTTTTCGGCCGCCTGGGCCGCTATGTCCGCAAACTAAAAATGACCGAACGCCTGATGGACAGACGCTCGGCCGCCGGGGTAATAAATCTGTTTGAGTGTGACACACACCGCGAGCTTGCCGCGGAAATGCTTCGATTAAAATACGTTGACCGTTGAGTACTCGGAAATCTTGTCGAGAATCCTCTCGGCATCCTTACCCTCGGCCACGTGCGGCTGATAATCGTTCATGGATTTGTCGCCGCTGATGCGAACGGGAATAACCTCGAAATCCGTATCGATGATCGTGCCGGTGTGATCGACCGTAAAGGTCGGCTGGAAAAGCATGGCATCCATGTCGTACGGGCTGGAATTTCCGCCGAAGCAGAGATTACCAACGCTGAATACCACGGGAACATCTTCATATTCGGTAACGCCGCTCACAACGTGGGAGTGGTGACCGACAACAACATCGGCGCCCGCTTCAACCGCAGCCTTCGCATATCTGCGCTGCTCTGTGGTGGAGGTGTAGCGCTTTTCTTCGCCCCAGTGGAAGCTGGCAACCAGAATATCGCACTCGGCGCGCAGCTCGGAAATCATTTCCTTCACTTCGGAAACATCGTAATCCCATTCGGTAAGGCCGATAAAGCCGACCTTGACGCCCTTGACTTCGATAATCTGCGTCTGCTTGTAGCCGTATCCTGCGATGCCGGCCTCGGCAACGTACTTTACGGTATCCTCATAGCCTGCGGTGAGGAAGTCCTTCGCATGGTTGTTGGCGAGATGGGCGACTTCAACATCGCCTTCGACCAGAATCTGCACATTCGCCGGATCGCAGCGGAAGTTGAACTGGCGGTTTGCTCGCTTTTCCTTTGCCTCGGTCAGGGGCCCTTCCAGATTGATGATGGTAAGATCGTCGTTCTCGAAAACCTCTTTCAGATTTTCAAAGAAGTATGCATACCCGTTTTCGTCCACATAGGACTGGAAGCGGGTATTGTTTTTGTTCACATCGCCGCCGAGCGTGCAGTCGCCGCCAAAGGTGAGCGTGATGGTCACAGGCTCGGGAATGGGCGTTGCGGTAGGCTCGGGCGTCTGCGTGGGTTCAGGCGTGGCCGTGGGCGCAATCGTGGGCGTGGGAGCCGCTGCGGAGGACGCCAGGGAACCATCCGGCGCAAAAACCTGCTGCTGAGCAGAACCTTCCTCGGTAGCCTCGTCCACAATGCCGGCTGCGGGCCACAGAAGTACCAGGAGCATCAGAAGCAGTGCCGTGCCCATGCGCATGCGGGCGCGCTGCTGCCGCTTCCGCATCATTTTTTCTTTCTTCGTCATACATCTACCGCCTATAAAAACCGCCGGTTCCGGCGCGTCATTTACTCATATTGCCATTATAACCCATGAAAACGGCAAAGGCAAATAATAGAGCGTATTGTCAAACAGTGTTCATAGACTTGAAATATTTGGAATGCCATTTTTATGCTATAAAAAGTGGTAATCACAAATTGTTAAATTATGCAAAAATTGGCCCATTTATACCCGCTTGCTGTATAATATTTTTGCAAAGTTTATGCGAATCCTTTTGCGGAGGTGCCGATATGGACGCAGGATTTTCGACCATATACCGCCCGGAAAACGGGCGCATTAAGGGGCAGAATCTGCCCCGGTATTCCAATCGCTATATTTACGAGGCCAACAAAAGCAACTATATCATGGCGGGTGACCGGCCGCACATGCGCCTTGCGCAGGAAAGAAATCTCCTGGGCACGCTGCGCCTGTTTGCCGGCGAAAAGCCGCTGGACGAATGCGAAAACGTTGATTTTTCCTACTATCCCGGCCGTGTGGACTGGGTGGTGAAGGACAGCTCATTCGAAGGCGAAATCCGCCTGACCGTGACCGCACCGGGTGACGGCGTGGGTATTGCGCTGCGCGCAGAATCCCCCATTCCGCTGCGATTCACCTATCGCGGTCTTTCCCCCAAAAAAACAGACCCCGGCCACGAAGCCCATCCTTACTGGAACTTCAGCATCCTTGTGGCGGATAAATCTCTCCAAACCACGCAATTTGACGAAGCATGGCTTATCGGCAATGAAACCGGAGAGGAAGAGGGAGTTCTCTACATCGAATCTCCGGCTGTAAACGCAAACCTGAAGGAACGCTGCCGCATTTTCGTCAAGTGCGACGGAACGTGTACCTTTGGCGAAGGCGGCATCACCGGCACTTTCGCAGAATATTTTCTTGCGCAGAAAGAGCACGCATCCGGCAACCCCGGAAAGCTTTTTGAACAGGGTCTGGCACGAAGCGAACGCATCGCATCTTCCCTTACCGTCGAAACGCCGGACGAGTATATAAACGCTTGCTCCCTTGCCGCAGCAGCGGAAATGGACGGCGCATGGCATCCGCCAAAGACGATGCACGGCAACATGAGCTGGAATATGCCCTTTGTCGGCTGGCTTTCCCATCAGCAGCACACACTGGGTTTCCACGACCGCGCCCTTGACACGCTCAAAGCCTATGCCGACGCGCAGGTCAAAACCGATGAAAAGCGCGCATATACCCGCTCGCCCAACGGCACTATGCCGGAATTCGATTCCCGCTACTACGGGCAGGGCCATATTGCGGAAGATCAGGCATTCTACAACATGCAGACCCAGTTTTTCCATCAGATGATCCGTGCATGGCGCTATTCCGGCAACCCGGAGTTTGCCGCCATTCTGCGCGATGCACTGCGTCTGCACCTGATCCGCGAGGACGAATGTTTTGATCCCGAAGGTACCGGTCTGTACGAAAGCGTGATCAACACCTGGCCGACGGACAGCGTATTCAATTCCGGCGGCGGCTCCGTGGAGGAGACATGCTATGTATATGCAGCGGTATGCGCCATGATTGAACTGTGCGAAGGCGAAGAAAAAGAAAAATATCGCCGGAAAGCAGAAAAGATCAAAAAGGCGTTTTTCGATCAGCTCTGGATCGAAGACCGTGGATATCCGGGCGCATGGGTGGACAGAATCGGCCTGAAGCGACTGCATAAAGATGCATGGCTTTATTCCGCTTTCATGCCCATCGAGTGCGGCCTTGTGGACGAATTCCAGGCGGCTCAGGCGCTCTATTATCCCTACTGGGCGCTGGAGCAGGATAAAAACGGCCTGTTCTGGTTCTCCAACTGGACACCGGGCATCTGGTCCGTGCGCGAATGCTCCTCGGGCGAAAACATGCAGTATGCGCTGGCAGCCCTGCGCTGCGGCAAGGTGGATGCGGGCGCAAACGTCATTTCCGGCTTTGCAAAGCGTTCACTGGACGCTGTCATTCCCGGCAATCTGACAGACCCCGTTATCGAAAGCGCCACGCAGTTCGCCTGCGCAGTGGTGGAAGGTCTTTTCGGCTACGAACCGGATTATCCCAACGGACGCGTGACCGTAGCGCCGAAAATCCCGTTTGCATGGGGGCACGCCCGCATGAAGACCGGCAACATCGAGCTGGTTTACGACGAAAATTCCCTGCGCGTCACGCTTGCAAAACCGGCAAAGATCACCCTGCAGATGCGCCTGTATGCCGAGGAACTGCTTTCCGTCAGGGGCACGAACAACTGGCGGCTGGTTCCCTCCATGGGCGGCATGATTGTCGAAGCGGATTTTGACGAAGGCACCGAAGCTTGCCTGCAGCTGGAAACCCGCGGAAGGCGCGATTTTGAGCATCCCATCCGCACAAATGCTATCCCCGAAGGCGAAATCTTCAATCCGCAGAATGTAACGCCGGATTCGCACGGCGCACATCTCGTTTTCAAAAAGTCCGAAGCCGGATACTGGCAGGAATACTGGCTTGACATGGGCAAAGATCCCGTGCGCGAAGAGATTATTCAAAAGCAGCGCACACCCATTCCGGAAAACGCCACTTTGGTTCCCGTAGATATTTCCAAAGCATTGAACGCAAATGTGGAAGGCATCTTCCTGGAGAAATATCTTACCCCGCGCTACAATCAGGGAACCTCCCTGCAGATTGCATACGACGGTTTCAACCTGTGGACATTCGGTTTCTGGGGAACGGCAGCACCGCCCGTAACGCTTGAAAAGAAGGGCATCGTCACAAGCGAAGCGGGAATTCCGTTTGCCGTCTGCGAAGGCGAAAAGAACATCGCTTTCACCAGCATCTGGGACAATTTCCCGACAAGCGTCACCATTCCGGTAAACGATGAAGCCGATATGGCCATTGTCGCTGTCACGGGTTCCACGAACCCCATGCAGTGCGGCATCGAAAACGCCCGCCTTACCTTCGTTTATGCGGATGATACCTTCGAAGAACTGCCTCTTGTAAATCCGCAGAACTATATCAGCCTGTGCGCCTATCCGCGGCGCGCCACAGCAACGCACTATGCAACCAACCGATCGGACGTTTTCAACCCCATTGATGAATGCCTTCTGCGCGATTTCACGCCGGAAGTCGTGCCTTTGGGCGAAAATGTGCGGACTCTGCTCATCCGCTGGCCGCTGAAAAAAGCAGCCCTTAAGGAAATTCGCCTTGAAGCCCTGTCCATCGAAGTTGTAACCGGCATCATGGCAGTTACCCTGGTGAAGTAATCACCTCGCAAAGCATTCAGCCTCCCATCGCACATACCCGACGGGAGGCTGTTTCCGTTGCGAATGCTGTTAAAAATCCATGCCCCTGTTTACTTTTTCGCGCGTATCCGCTATAATGTAGGAAATATTTCGCGATGAAGGAAACCGCTTTTTGCAACTCGCATCCAGAGCGAGCCGGGGATGGTGCAAGCCCGGCGGATACGGCGAAAAGCGCATCAATCCCGAGCGATGCCGGCCGAACGGAGTAGGTCTGCACGGGCGCGCCCGATACAGCGCGATTCAAGCGGGCGCACACATGCGCCAATTTGGGTGGTACCGCGAGACAATCTCGTCCCATAACGGGACGGGTTTTTTGTTTTGGACGCCAAGTATGGAGGGAATATAACGTGATCAAAAAGGTTTCTACGGATCTCGACTTCCTTAAGAGAGAGGAAGAGGTCATTTCGCTCTGGCGCGAGCAGGATATTTTCCGCCGCTCCATCGACCAGCGCGAAGGCTGCGATGTTTACACTTTCTATGACGGCCCGCCGACGGCAAACGGCAAGCCGCATATCGGCCATATTCTGACCCGCGCCATGAAGGACCTGATTCCGCGCTATCAGACCATGAAGGGCAAGAAGGTTCTGCGCAAGGCCGGCTGGGATACCCACGGTCTGCCGGTAGAACTGGAAGTTGAAAAGCTGCTTGGTCTTGACGGCAAGGAGCAGATCGAAGAATACGGCGTTGAACCCTTTATCGCCGAGTGCAAAAAGTCCGTTTGGAAGTACAAGGGCGAATGGGAGCGCATGAGCGAGCGCGTCGGCTTCTGGGCCGATATGGATGACCCGTACATCACCTATGACAACCGCTATATCGAATCCGTATGGTGGTCCCTGAAGCAGATTTTCGACCGCGGCCTGCTCTATAAGGGCCACAAGGTCGTTCCCTACTGCCCGCGCTGCGGCACCGCGCTGTCCAGCCACGAAGTAACCCAGGGCTACAAGGAAGTTACCGAGGATTCCGTATTTGTGCGCTTCGCCATCAAGGGCGAGGAAAATGCATACTTCTATGCATGGACCACCACGCCGTGGACTCTGCCCAGCAACGTCGCACTGTGCGTAGGCCCCGAATTTGATTACTGCCGTTTCCGCGCTGCCGACGGCAGCACCGGCATCATGGCAAAGGCTCTGCTTGAAAACGTGGTAGGCGAAGTAGAAATCCTTGACACCATGAAGGGCACCGATCTTGCCGGCATGGAATACGAACCCCTCTACCGCTTCGTCGAGCCCGAAACGCCCGCTTGGCGCGTAATTACCGGCGATTACGTCACCCTGACCGACGGTACCGGTATCGTTCATATTGCTCCCGCCTTCGGTGAGGACGACGCCCGCGTAGGCCGCGAAAACGATCTGCCCTTCGTACAGCTCGTTGACGCAAAGGGCTGCATGAGCAAGGAAACCGCATGGGCTGGCACCTTCGTAAAGAAGGCCGATCCCATGATCATTGAGGATCTTGCAAACCGCGGACTGCTCGTAAAGAAGCAGGCTTACACGCATAATTATCCGTTCTGCTGGCGCTGCGACACTCCCCTGATCTACTACGCCCGCGCTACCTGGTTCATCCGCATGACCGAGCTGCGCGACCGTCTGCTCGCCAACAACAAGACCGTAAACTGGATGCCCGAAAACATCAAGGAAGGCCGCATGGGCAACTTCCTGGAGAACGTTATCGACTGGGGTCTCTCCCGCGAGCGTTACTGGGGCACTCCGCTGCCGATCTGGATCTGTAAGGACTGCGGCCATCTGCACGCCATCGGCTCCATTGAAGAGCTGCGCGCAATGGGCGAAAACGTTCCGGAAGATATCGAGCTGCACAAGCCCTTCATTGACCGCGTGGACATCAAGTGCCCGAAGTGTCAGGGCCAGATGCAGCGCACGCCCGAAGTTATCGACTGCTGGTACGATTCCGGCTCCATGCCCTTCGCCCAGTGGCATTATCCCTTTGAGAATAAGGAAATCTTCGAGCAGAACTTCCCGGCAAACTTCATCTCCGAAGCTATCGACCAGACCCGCGGCTGGTTCTACACCCTGATGGCCATCGGCACCCTGATCTTTGACAAGGCTCCCTTTGAGAACTGCCTCGTTCTGGGCCATGTTCAGGATAAGGACGGCCAGAAGATGAGCAAGCACAAGGGCAACGTCGTTGACCCGTGGGATGTTCTCAACAAGCAGGGCGCAGACGCCGTCCGCTGGTACTTCTATTCCGTAGGCGCACCGTGGCTCCCGAGCCGCTTCTCCGGCGACATGGTCTCCGAGACGCAGCGCAAGTTCATGGGCACTCTGTGGAACACCTATGCATTCTTCTGCCTGTACGCATCCATCGACGGCTACAACCCGGAAACCGACAAGGCTGCCGAGCTGACCCTGATGGACAAGTGGGCACTTTCCAAGCTGAACACCCTGATCGAAACCGTGGACAAGGGCCTCGCCGCCTACAACGTCACCGAGTCCGCACGCGCTATCGCCGCATTCGTTGATGAGCTGTCCAACTGGTACGTACGCCGCTCCCGCGAACGCTTCTGGGGCAAGGGCATGGAAGGCACGAAGCTCGCCGCCTTCGAAACCCTGTATACCATCCTGAAGACCCTGTGCGGCCTGTTGGCTCCGTACACTCCCTTCATGGCTGAAACCATGTATCAGAACCTCAAGACCGCTTCCGAGCCGGACAGCGTACACCTGACCAACTTCCCGGTAAGCGACAAGAATCTGATCAACCCCGAGCTCGAGGCCGATATGGAAACCGTTATTGGGGCCGTTCAGCTGGGCCGTACCTGCCGCAGCGAAGCAAACCTGAAGGTTCGCCAGCCGCTGGCTACCGCCTACGTCAAGGGCGCACACCTCAATGACGAAATGGCAGCCCTCATCGCTGACGAGCTGAACGTCAAGACCGTTGAATTTGTGGACGATGCCCGCGCATTCACCACCTACACCCTCAAGCCGCAGATGCGCACCCTTGGCCCGAAGTACGGCAAGATCCTGCGCGCCATCGGCGAGAAGCTCACCACCCTCGACGGCAACGACGTAGTAGATGCATTCGACCGCGGCGAAACCGTTTCCTTCGATATCGACGGCACCAATGTTGTGCTGGAGAAGGATGACGTTCTGACCGCCTCCGCCAACAAGGCCGGCTTCGTTGCTTCCAGCGACCGCAGCATGACCGTTGTTCTGGACTCCAACCTCACCGAGGCTCTGGTGGAAGAGGGCTTCGTACGCGAAGTGATCTCCAAGATTCAGACCATGCGCAAGGACGCAAACTTCGACGTTACCGACCGCATCAGCGTTGTGATCGAGACCGGCGACAAGCTCGCCGCCATCCTCGCTGCCAATGCAGAGGTTGTGAAGACTGCTGTTCTGGCCACCGAAGTGACCCTCGCCGCAGCAGGCGACGCTGCTACCGAGTGGAACATCAACGGCGAAAAGGCCCGCATCGCCGTAGCCGTAAACGCATAAAGCACGATAACGCCCGATATCCCTCCGGATACCGGGCGTTTCACACATGAATATACTTTTATCACAATAGGAGGCTCTGTTATGGCACAAAACATCCGCACCATGTCCGTAGGAACTCCCGTTGACCTTGCTCCCTGGTCCTATATCTGGCGCAGCGACAAAGCCGTTCAGGACAAGCCCGAAGCAGATTTTATTCCGCGCAGAATCAAGCGTCAGGATGAAGTTTACCGCACGCTGGTTCCCACGCTTGGAAAAAAAGCCGCCAGCCATTTCTATCCCGACCAGACAGACTGTCTGAAAGAACAGCTGCCCCCGGCAAAGGGAAAACTTCTGACCGGCGCGCTGTGGGTCGGCAATATCGAAGAATATGAAATTGAACTCATCTGGCCCGAAGGCGCTTGCATTCCCGCCGAAGAAGATGTGGAAGTGCGCGCATATCCCACCGCGTGGGGATGGTTCGGCTTTTCTGTCGATCAGAAGCTGATCCGCACCAAGCAGGACGGAAACTCTTGGTTATATCCCTGCCTTCCGGGCGAGATGATGGATATCGCCTACGGCAAAAAGGTTCGCGCCGCAACGCAGGTGATCGCGGTATTTGCTCCGGAAGGTGCTCCGGTACCGGAAATCCACATCACCGGCGATGACCTCGGTGCTTGGAAAGAAGTAACCTTCACCGTGGAATGGGGCTTTGCCGATAATCTTCCGCCCTTCACCGGAAAGATGGAATCCTCTCTGGCAGTGCCCACCATTATCGAAATGGACACCGAAAACCGCAAGGCCCGCATTTCCTGCCTGTATTCCGAAGAAGCCCGCTACGGCTGCGATTCCAAGCTGACCCTCATCACGGATGAAGCGGAGCTCATGGGCGCGACCGTTCTTCTGCGCGAACTGGCAAACGCGCCCATCTGCGTACCGGAAGCCGGCCTGTTCTTCTGCCCGGCAGATAAGGCCATGACCGCGCAGGAATACATGGACGCACAAAAGGCACAGGGAAAAAAGACCGTAGCACAGCAGGTACGCGAGCACGAAGAATCCCAGAGCTGGGAACAGCTCATCCGCAACCTGCGCCTGTGGCGCTGCCCGGACGGAACCGAGCTTACGCCTTTCCCGGAATCTCCCGCACCTGCCGTTCCGCTGCGCGTGCCGGATAAGCGCTGGGAAACCATGTACAACCTTGCGGTTGAACAGCTGCGCGGCAAGCACATGTGGGGCTTCCTTGCACTGGAAGTTGCCCGCGCCACGATGGCAAGCGAACTGACCGGCCTGCACGCAGAGGCTGACCGCGTTTACGATTATTTCCTCGCTTCGCCCGGTATCAAGCCCGATGCCGATTACTCCACCGGCGAAGGTTCCCTCGAATGGGCCAAGACCATGCAGCATGATATCGGCTACGGCCATGAGGGCACCCATTTTTCCACCGGCAAGATGCTGTACTCCATGATGCATCGCTATTATCTGACCGCAGACAAGGCTTGGGTGGAGGAGCGTCTGCCCCGCCTGAAGAAGGCTGCAGACTGGATCATCAGCGAACGAAACGGTTACATGAAAGATACCGCCAACCGCGAAGAGCTGCTTTGCTACGGCATGATGCCGCCCGCCTTCCTGGGCGACTATGCAGCGCCTTCCTCTGACTGGCACTGGTACCATATGGACAATGTGCCCGCCTACGCAGGTCTGGCTGCATTTGCGGATGTTCTGACCCAGATTGGGGATGCTTCCGCGGAATACTACACCAAGGAAGCCAAGGCTTTCGAACGCGATCTGATCGCCATGGCAAAGCGCGAAGGCCTGTATTCCCCGGTACGCCGCGCACGCGACGGCATTTCCCGAAGCTTTATTTCCCGCATGCTCTATTCCGGCGGTCTTTTGCACTTCCAGGAAGAAACCAACATTCCCCAGTACAACATGGGTATCAACGATCTGTTCCAGGGCGCGCTGCCTCTGGGCGATATCGGCGGCGTTCTGGATCCCTATGACCGCCGCATCGTAGGTACGCTGACCGCCATGACCGAACGCGGCATGACCCTCGCCGGTCAGGATGATCTGGAAAACCCGGCGCATCCCACCGCAACGGAAGAGGAAAAGGAACTGCGTGCACTGCAGGCAGCAGAATCCGCCGCACAGATCCGCACCGGTCGGCCTCCGGCCGAAGATATGTGGTTCTGGAGCCGCTTTGCAGACCTTCCCAAGATCTCGCACAACGCAAATGTTTATCTCCGTCAGGACGATATTCCCAATTTCCTGTACTTCTTCTTCAACCACGTTATCGCCATGGTCGGCTCCGACGGAAGGCTCTGGGAGCATCCGCGCCCGGATACCTACATCCCGTGCGACAATCCCGACAACGGCACCGCAGCGTGGTTCACCGAGAACTTCCGCAACATGCTGCTGATGGAAGACCGCGATACGCTGTGGCTTGCAAAGGGCACGCCCCGCGCATGGCTGAAGCAGGACTGCACCATCGAAGCAATCAATGCACCCACCCTGTACGGCTATCTGACGTACAGCATTCATTCCGATGTTGCCAGCGGCGCCATCTGCGCATCCGTGGATGTACCTTCCCGCAAGGAAGTTCCCACGATGAAGCTGCGCCTGCGCCATCCGGATAAGGCAAAGATCAAGTCCGTTCTCGTAAACGGCGCACCCTATGCGAACATCGATGCTGACGGCGAAACCGTCACCTTCGAAAAGCCGCAGGGCAAGCTGGAAATCCGCGTAGAATACTGATCCACATATGCAAAATCAAGCGCCCTTCCGCAGAAAATTCTGCGGAAGGGCGCTTGATTTTGCCGGATTTCATCTCATCAGGCTCATTTCACTCGACAACTTTCCCTCAAGCAATCGATGATTTAGATGGCTTCTTTACTTTTCCCTGCGGATACGCTTCATCAGGCAACTACGGGGCGTGGGGAGGGAAAGGGTGATGCCGGCTGCAAGTTCTTCGCCGGAATATACCGTTTCCTCGAGAGTATCTGCATCGGCGAATACGTACTTTGCACCGGGTACGGCAAATTCCATCTTAACCGTGCAGGTTTCATCCTCACAATCTTCCTGGCGGAATGCGAGCAGCAAGCCTTCTCCGATTTCGCCGTCTTCATATGCAACAGCGGTCCAGCCATAGCGGTCGTCATGCGCATGCCACGGAGTGAGCACATACATATCCTTGACAAGCATGTGACGGATGCTGCGCCACTCATGCAGATACGTGCGCAGGGTTTCGAAATCCAGCTCGGGATTGTGCACGAACTGTTCAAAGAAATTGAAAATCGGCAGATAGGATGCGCGATAGATATACTTATCGCTGCCGGCGCCGCTGCTTGTATCCAGCTGACCCTCGGTTTCCTTGGTAGCCGCGCCGTGGAAGGGAATCCACTGGCAGAAAGAGCTCGTCATGGAAAGGCGCAGGGCAGTGGTAGTGCGGTCGGCATCGCTGCGCATAAAGGGAACGCCTCGGCGCATGGATTCCAGATCGTTTCGTCCGCCGCCGCCCGCGCAGGAATCCACGAAGGTGCACCTTCCGTTTTCCGCGCAGAATGCAAGAATATTGTCCCACAGCTTATAGTGTCCATCGATGGCCTTGTTTTCTGCCACGCCGTAGCGCGGGAAGCCAAGACGGGTGCTTTCCTCATGATCCAGCTTGTCCCAGGTCCAGTTGTGGTTGGCGTTGTTATCCTCGCGATAGAGGTCAACGCCGTTTTGGGCCATCATCTTGAGGATGCGGTCTGTGGTCCATGCAAGGCATTCCGGATTGCCGATGTTGTTGGTGATGCTTCCGACTTCAATGGCCCATTCTTTTTTGTAGCCGTAGTTCTTTACCAGATCATCCACATGGGTAACGCGCTCAGGTTCAAACCAGACAAGCGTCTTAATGCCATGCTTGTGGAATTCTTCTACGGATTCGCGGAAACTGTCACCCGGCCATTTGATCGCATCCATTTCCCAGGAACCGATGGTTCCCCACCAGTCCGTTTCGACAGTGTTTCCCGCAGGGTCAAAGTACCATCCCGCATCAAACCAACGGAAATCAGGCGCAACGTCCTCCGCAAGCACCTTGTCCAGCGAAGGCTTCCAGGTGAAATAGCGCTCGGAAATGCTGCCGTCCGAATTCGGAAGGCCGGTATCGCCCGCGTAGCAGGTAGTAGAGAAGGGCTTGATCGCATCGCCCTGACCATTGGCGCGGGGCATATTGCAGTTGATGAACCATTCGCGCCACAGGTTCATGGAATCGGTATAGCTGCGTCCCTTGTACGGAATCAGAACGATCAGCGCGGTACGCAGGGTTTCACCGGGCAGAAGCTGTGCTTTCAGCTTCATATTGTTGCGCAGGCGAACTTTCGTGCCGGAATTCGTCTTTACAAACAGAGCATCCCAGATACCTGCCCAGCCGATGGCCATAAGGGTACCGCTGTCGCCGTGCTCCAGATTGAAATAGGGGAAACCGGTATGCGTGGCGCGGCCGCCGACGGATTCAAAGCGCGCAGAACCCTTGCTCAGATCCTTTTCATACGGGGCGTAATTGTGATCCAGATCGCCGCGGATACCGCGAACCATGCCATCCTCACCGGCAAACGTCATATCCAGCGCGACAATGTTCCGCAGAAGAGCAGAGGGGCGATCGGACGTATTTTCAAAATATACGGTATATTCGCTCTGACCGTATTCGGCGCGGTATTTTGCCTTTGCGCGAATCTGAAGGCATTCGTCAACCTTCCATACCCCTTCCAGTTCGTCGTTTTCCAGTTCGTACTTCAGGCATTCCATGCCGCCAAAGCCGTTATACTGCTTTTCGTTATAAAGAAACGATACCGGGAAGGTTTCTGCCGTACAGATTTTATCAAACAGTCTTTTTCCCATTTCCAGAGAAAGGCTTTTTTTAGACATATGGTTTCCTTCTTTCAACTTATTTGCCGCCAATGTTAACAACAGTATAGTACACATTCTTCCTTTATGCAAGCCGCCAAGAATCCTAATTCGGAAAATCCCGCAAAATTTTGTTCCCTGCAATTGCCGAACAGGGCAGAGTGCGGTATAATTGCTGTATACGCAAATCGTTTCATCCGGAGGGATTTACTATGGATATTAAACAGCTTCTTCAGGGCATTGACTGTGCCTGCGGAAAAAAGCACACCTGCCCCATTGATTTTGTGGCCGTTGAACGCGGCGCAGCAAAACACCTTGAAACCCTGTGCAGAAAGCAGAACACCCTGCTTATCGTTGCGGACGAAAATACTTTCCTGGCAGCAGGCGAGGCGACCCTGTCCGCACTCAATGGGAAGAACATAAAAAAAGTTATCTTCCCGGGCGACAGCATTCTTATTCCCAACGAAGATGCTGTAGCTGCCGTAAATGCGCAGCTTTCCGGCGCGGAAAAGATCATCGGTATCGGTTCGGGCGTAATTCAGGACCTGTGCAAATATGTTTCGCACGAAAGCGGCATTCCTTACTGCATCGTCGCCACCGCCCCTTCCATGGACGGCTATGCCTCCACGGGTGCTGCCATGATCATGGGCGGCATGAAGGTAACTTATCCCGCCGGACTTCCGGAAGCCATCCTTGCAGACCCCGCCGTTTTGAAGGACGCGCCTATGGAAATGATTCGCGCGGGCTACGGCGATATTGTGGGAAAATATTCCGCCCTGAACGATTGGCTGCTGAGCCGCGAGGTTAACGGCGAATACTTCTGCCAGACGATTTATGACCTTACCTTCGATATGGTCAAGCAGACGCTCGCCCTTGCAAAGGGGCTCATGAACCGCGACGAGGAAAGCGTGCGCGTACTGATGGAGGCGCTGGTCGTGGTCGGCATCGCGATGAGCTTTGCGGGTTCCTCCCGTCCGGCATCGGGCAGCGAGCACCATCTGTCGCACTTCTTTGAAATCACCGGTATCGTGCACGGAAAGGACTATTTCCCGCACGGAATCGACGTGGCCTATTCCACCATCGAAACCGCCCGCTTGCGTGAAGAAATCCTCAAAAACGCCTTCCCGGATACGCAGTACCGCCCCACCCGCGAAGAATATGTGCAAGAGATGAACCGCCTTTACGGTTCCGTGGCGGACGGCTGCATTGCTCTTCAGGACAAGGTCGGCCTGTACAAAAAGGATATGCTCTCCATCTACAAGGCTAGGGAAGAAAACATACGCGCCATTCTGGCAGACATGCCCACCGCTCAGCAGATTGAAGAAATGCTCGCCGCCGCAGGATATGACAAGGCCGAATTCTATGCCCTCTACGGCGAAGAAAAAATCCGCGACGCCATCCTCTATGCCAAGGAACTGAAGGATCGCTACACCGTCCTGTGGCTTTACTACGATCTTTTCGGAGGGAAATAAAATGGGATTTGAATACCGCAATCCGATGACCGTTGCCTCCCACCGCGGGGACAGCTACAACTATTACGAAAACACCATGCAGGCCTTCGAAGCCGCCATTCTGGCCGGATGCGACATGATCGAAACCGACATTCATATGACGAAGGACGGCCATCTTATCCTCATGCACGACGACGATACCATGCGCACTACCCGCACCCCGGGCAAAATCAGTGATAAGACGCTGGATGAAATGCTCTCCCTCAACGCAGGCAGCCCTACCATGCCCGCAAAGGTCCCCACGCTGGAAGAATTCCTCGCATGGGCCGCGCCGAAGGATATTCTTTTGAATCTTGAGCTCAAGGAATATTACTTCCCCGGCAATGAAGAGCGCGCCCGCGAATGCGTGGATAAGACCATTGCCCTTGTGCGCAAATACGAGCTTGAAAAGCGCATTGTGATCAACAGCTTTGATGCATGGATATTGGAATACACCGACGAAGCCTACAATCACGAATTTTTGCTGCACGGCTTCTATCCTTATTTCCACCTGCGCAATGTGAAGCGCAATCCGGATGAATACCTTTTCTGCGCATGCGTATTTGCGGACATGCACGATAAAGCGAACTTTGATTATCTGACCCAGCGCGGCATCGAACCGTGGATCGGCGCAGGCTGCACTTCGAAGGATATTCTCGCCGCAGCATTTAAAAACGGCGCAAAGCTCGTGACCACCAATTACACGGCGGACACCATTGCAAAGCTTGCCGAGATCGGAGCGCGCGCATGAATTTCGTAAATGCAGAAAAAATCAAGGTCGTCGCCATGGACCTTGACGGCACCCTGACCCAGCACAAGCAGCCCCTAACGCCCGAAAACCGCGCCGCGCTGGAGGCTCTTTCCGCCAGATACAGCCTGCTGATGGTGGGCGCAGGTCAGATTTCGCGCATTTTCAATCAGCTGGAAAAGTTCCCCATCGATATCATCGGCAACTATGGTCTGCAGTACGCCACCTACAACACCGAAACCGGCGAAATGGACATCAAGCGCGATCTCACTTTCCCCTGTGACCGCGAAAGCGTGGACAGGCGCGTGACGCAGATGCGCGAAAAGCACGGATTCACCGTTTTCCGCGGCGAAAATGTGGAATACCATCCCTCCGGCTGCGTAACGTTCCCGTGCCTCGGCACCAAAGCCATTCAGGAAGATAAGCTCGCCTTTGACCCCGACCGTAAAAAACGCCGCGCCATCTACGCCGAAATCTGCGAGGTTTTCAGCGATTACACGGTGTTCGTCGGCGGTTCCTCGTCCTTCGATATGGCTCCCGCGCCGTACAACAAGTACTATGCGCTGGATTTGCTCTGTCGTGAACGCGGTCTTTCCCATGAAAACATCGTCTACATCGGCGACGATTACGGTCCCGGCGGAAACGACGAAAGCGTCTACAAATCCGATTTCCCGTACCTTACCATCGATGATTACCGCGATTTCCCGAAGGTGATAAAACCGCTGCTGGAAAAATAGCATAAAAACAGAGGCAGAGAACTTCAATCTCCGCCTCTGTTTTTTATTGGCCTTTCTTTAGTCTTGCCTTGGCTTCCTCAACGGTTTCGCCGTCTTTTGCAAGATAGGCTGCCACAAATCTATCCTCCACCTTGGTATAAGCGCCGACTACCCCGTTTTCCATTTTTTCATATCCCCGAACGACGCTGTTTTCGATCTTTTTATAGCTGCCGGTTATCGCCTCAGCGATTTTTTCATTCGCCGTCACAATTTTTGATTTTGCCATATCCACGCGCCTTCCTCCTATCAGATTGATTCCAAGAAACAGTACTACAAGCCACACTGCCGTCCCCGTCAGAATATTCATCAATCGAATTTCCGCCGGATTCATTCCGGGAAAGGATACGAGCATTGACCGCTGCAGCGTGTAAATCGAAACCACCGCATCCGCAAGCGCGATGTTGCGAAGCGTACTTACAACCGGACTGGAAGCGCAACGCGCCTTTGCCATACCGATGACAGCAAGCGTGATCTTGGTAAATGTATACACCGCAACGGCAATCATAATGATTTTATGCAGTGCCGTGCCTCTCTCCCGAACGGCAGCAAGAATATTGACCCCGATCAGGCAAAATGAAAGCGCGACCAGCAAGACGCCCGTGATGCGCCTTGCAAAAAATTCCACATCCCTTTCGCCCGGCTTGCTCCCGATTTTCAAAACGGAAAAGCGCGCAGCGGCAAGCACGGTATAATACGCTCCGACCGTGATAAACCACCACGAATGGGAAACAAACCCCACCGCGCAATTTCCCACCGCATACGCAGCATTGATGATAAAGCTTGTATACGGATTTTTGGCAATGCGAAGGAGCTTCATTTAATGCCTTTGATCATCGGAATCAGCGCAAGCAGCATAACAATGCCGGCCAATCCGACAATCGTTCCCCAAATAATATTCTGCCATACAAGGCACAGGCACATTCCCGTGCCAAGCACAAGCGCGGAAACAACACCGTAAACCGTGCGCAGAACATTTTTTCCATTCAGCTTCGGAAAGCTCCGTTTTTCCATTCTGCACCATATAAAAAACGTAATAGCGCCAAGAATCATTCCCACGCAGCCCAGAATAACGCCTGCACCAAAGGCATTCCATTCCGGCAAAAGCGCCATGCACATACCCAGCGAAAACAGCACTCCGCTTACAGTTCCCATGACCAGTGCAATAAAATTGCTCTTTTTCACTTTGAAATCCCCTTCCTTTAATCCAACACTTGTATTTTTATTTCATTCATAGTATACTTCTTTCAAACCGGCAAAACAATCATCACTTCACCCATATGTGTTGGAATAAAAACGAGGACAATACGCATGAATACAAAAAACAACCGCCGCCGCAAAGAATCCCGGAATAAAATCGAAACGGCATTTATTGGACTGCTGCAAAGCCGCGAAATCAAGGATATCACCGTTTCCGACATTATCAAACTCACCAATCTGAACCGCAGCACCTTTTATGCGAACTATGTTGACATATATGACCTTGCAGATAAAACCCGCGAAACGCTTGAAAACGATTTTTCCAATCTTTTTGCGGATTACGACTATTTCAGCGATGACAGCGGCGCGCTGAAAATGTTCACCCATATCCGCGACAATCAGATTTTCTACAAAACATATTTCAAATTGTGCTATGACGACAAGCACCTTATTTCGATATACGATGAAAAACGCGCCCAAATAGAGCATGTTGATAAAAACATCCGCTACCATATCGAATTTTTCCGAAACGGGCTCAATGCCATTATCAAATTGTGGCTTGCGGGCGGCTGCGCGGAATCCCCTGAAGAAATGGCGGAAGTTTTGCACCGGGAATACAGAAGACGATAAAACACCTCATCCACTGCGAAAAAACGCAGCGGATGAGGTGCTTTTCTTTGCTTCTTTATTCCGAAAAAGCTTACATATCCACCGGGTAGATCAGCTTGAGCTGATTGATGCGGGTCTGATATGCCTTGTGGCCCTTTTCAGCCATGAGGTGCTCGCGGATAGCGTCATGTGCCTCTGCAAGAGCGGTGGGGCGAGCCTCGTTGATCTTATCGAGGCGAATGATGTGATAGCCGAACTGGGTCTTTACCGGACCGCGCAGCTCGCCTTCTGCCATGGAGAAGCAAGCCTGGTCGAATTCCGGAACCATCTGACCGCGGCCGAACTCGCCGAGATTGCCGCCGTTGGCCTTGGAGGGGCAGGAGCTGTTTTCCTTGGCTGCATCTTCGAAGGAAACTTCGCCGGCCTGAATCTTTGCCATCAGGTCGTTTGCCAGAGCTTCGTCAGCTACCAGAATGTGGCTTGCGGAAACAGTTGCCTCGCCTGCGAACTGATCGGGGTTGTTATCGTAGAATTCCTTGATCTCTTCCTCGGTTACCTTAACCTTTTCAAGGGTCTTGGAAACGGCGAACTGGAAGAGCATATCGTCCTTCACCTTAGCCAGCTGAGCCTTGAACTGGGGATCATACTCCATCATGGTCTTCTTGGCATCGGCAAGGAACAGCTTCTGAGCGATCAGCTGATCCAGCATTGCACGGCGACCGTCGGGGGTATTGTAATTGCGGCCGCGGGAAGCGCTCATCTGAGAAACGGCTGCATCAACATCGGCTTCGGTAATGGCCTGACCGCCGACAGTTGCCAGCACGCGGGTATTATTTTCCATGGTAAATCGTCCTCCTGATAAATAAGGTCATTGGATGATTATAATGAATTATTGCTGCCGCGTCAAGCATTTGTTTGAAAAGGATGAACGGAGTAAAATTTCTGCTGGACTGTTTTTCCATAGTAGTGTATACTGTATACAACGAATTTACATAAAACCCGAATCTGAATTTATATACGGAAAGGAAGTTATCTATGATCACTTTTACTCCTGAATTTTTGCGTGAACGTATTTACGCCTGCTGGATCGGCAAAAACATCGGCGGTACCCTGGGCGCCCCTTATGAGGGCAAACCCCAAATTCTGGATGTAACCGGCTTTACTTCCAAGCCCGGCGAGCCGCTGCCCAACGACGATCTGGATTTGCAGCTTGTATGGCTGCGCGCGGTGAACGATTACGGTCCGGACGCCATCAATTCGAAGATCCTCGGCGAATACTGGCTTTCCTGGATCAATCCGAACTGGAACGAATACGGCGTATGCAAAGCCAACATGCGCGACGGTATCCTGCCGCCCATGTCCGGCGAAATTGACAACGAACAGTGGAAGCACTCCAACGGCGCATGGATCCGCACCGAAGTATGGGCTTGTCTGTACCCGGCAATGGTCGAAAACGCCATCCGCCTTGCCTTTGAAGACGCCAGCGTAGATCACGGCTACGGCGAAGGCACCTATGCCGCCATTTTCGTTGCCGCAATGGAAAGCGCCGCATTCGTCATCAACGATATCCGCAGCCTGCTCAACATCGGCCTTTCCAAAATTCCGGAGGACTGCCATGTAGCCCGCAGCGTCCGCGTTGCCATCGACGCGTATGACAAGGGTATCGACTGGAAGGACGCCCGCAATCTGATCGTGAAGGACAACGAGGATCTCGGCTGGTTCCAGGCTCCCGGCAACGTAGCGTTCGTGGTTCTGGGTCTTCTGTACGGCGAGGGCGATTTCAAAAAATCCATGCTCTATGCCATTAACTGCGGCGACGATACCGACTGCACCGGCGCAACCATCGGCGCCCTCATGGGCATCATGGGCGGCATGGCCGTTATTCCCGAAGACTGGCGCGCCTACATCGGCGACGGCATCAAGAGCATCTGTCTGACCAACGGCCACGGCCCGTTCCCGACGGATTGCACCCAGCTGACCGATTGCATTATGAATCTGCTGCCCACGACGCTGAGAAAAGATCACCAGAAGATGCTTTTGAAGAAGGACGCACTCGTTGAGCTCGGCGACGCAAACGACTTCTCGAATGTGGATGCGAATATGTTCTGCGGACGCAAATTCGTCGAAAGCTTCGCAGGCCGCAAGCAGTATTCCTATGTCATCGAAGGCCCCTATGCGGACGTACTGGTAGAGTTTGACGAAAAGCCCATCATCACAGAAAACGGCACCCTTTCCGGTGCGGTCACGCTGCTTCTGCACCAGCAGCTCATGCCCGAACAGAAGCGTTTCCGCCTGAGCTATCTCACGCCCGAAGGCTGGTGGGTGGACAGCGCAAAGAACACCATTTCCCGCCACGAAGGCTTCAATGGCAAGGTAGAATTCACCATCCATGCCGACGGATATGTTGAGCCCGTTAACCGCGTCGTACTGGAAGTTGTCTGCGCGGGCCGCGCAACGCCCATTCTGGTACCCATCACTGTGCTTGGATAACAGGGAAACCTATGCTGATTCACAGCTTAAAGACAGAATATCTGACAAATCCCTCTGCAGTGGAAGAGGCCCAGCCCCGGCTCGGCTGGCGTCTTTCCTGCGAAGAAGGGGAAACGGATGCCGTTCAGGCGGCGTACCGCATCCTTGTGGCCTCGTCTGAAGAAATTCTTGCCAAGGATATCGGCGACCTGTGGGACAGCGGCCTTGTTTCCTGCCGCAATACCAGCCAGATTCGCTACGCCGGAAAATCGCTTTCACCCCGGCAGGACTGCTTCTGGAAGGTGCAGATTCTGGACGGAAAGGGCAATCTTTCCCCCTTCAGCGAAGGCGCCGGCTTCCGCATGGGACTTATGGGCTGGCAGCCGGACTTCATCTATTACGACCGTCCGGTAGCGGACAGTGAACTTGCGCCGCCCGTTGCCATGGGCCGCAAAGTTTCTCTTCGCGAAAAGCCCGCCCGCGCAACGCTGTATATCACGGCGCTTGGCGTATATAACTTCTATATCAACGGTTCGGCGTGCGAAGAGCTGATTCTCGCGCCCGAATGGACAAGCTATTTTTACCGCGTACAGTACCGCGCGCTGGATGTGACCGATTGCCTGAACGCGGGCGAAAACGAGCTGATTGCGCTTCTTGGCAACGGATGGTACTGCGGCATGTGGCAGCACTGGCCGCCGAAGAATCACATTTACGGCACCCACCCGCAGCTTGCCGCACGTCTGGAAATTGAATATGCCGACGGAAGCGAAGAAATCATCCTCGCCGACGAATCCTGGCGCGCAACCGAGCGCATCCCGCTGACCTTCGCCGGCATCTATGAAGGCACCTTCACCGATGCGCGCATTCCTTTCCCCGGCGTATCGGATATGGCGCTTCCCGTAAAAGCAATTTCCCACCCGGAAATTTCCGTTGCCGCGCAGCCGAACGAGCCCATCGCCGTTTCACGGGTGATTCGTGCCAAATCGGTTACGCAGCCCAAGCCGGGCGTATTCGTTGCAGACTTCGGCGAAAACATTGCCGGACGCATCAGCCTGCGTCTTTTTGGCAAAGCAGGTCAGAAAATCGAAATTTTCCACAACGAAGTGCTGAACCCGGACGGTACCGTCTATGCAGACAATCTGGTAGCCGGCCATTTTGTGAAAGACGTTGACAGGCAGATTGTTCGCTACATCTGCCGCGGCGATGAACAGGGCGAAATCTGCCGCCCGGATTTCACGTACATGGGATTCCGCTATATCGAAATCACCGGCCTTGATACCGCGCCCGACACGAATGACCTTGCTGCCGAGGTATTCGGATCCGCAGTTGAACAGACGGCGCACTTTTCCTGCTCTGACGCGGACGTAAACCGCCTGCAGGAGAACATTCTGCGGTCCTCCCGCGCAAATCTCATGAGCGTGCCCACCGATTGCCCGCAGCGCGACGAACGCTGCGGCTACACGGGCGACATGCAATTTTTCCTGCCCACGGCGCTGCACAATTTCGACATGGCAGCATTTTTGAAAAAGTGGTTCGTCGACCTGTGCCAGGATTCCCGGCTGGAAGGCGGCTGCTTTGCCGACCACGCACCGAAATACGGCCCGTGGGGCCCGAATATCGGATGGGGCGAAGCGGGAATTATCTGTCCGTACCTCGCATGGCGCGAATACGGCGACGTCGAAAACCTTCGCCTGCATTTTGAGGCCATCGAAGACCACATGCATTATCTCTGGCGAACTGCAAATCCCGACCTGACGCACGGACCGGACAGCTGCGGAAACGGCGACTGGCTGGACAACGGCGGCGCCGCCTCGCGCGAATTGATCGCCACCGCATATTTTGCCTACTGCACGGAATTGATGGCCGAAATGGCGCATGCTCTCGGCAAGCGCTATCGCGAAGGGCATTACCGCTCTCTTGCAAAAAAAATCCGCCATGCATTCCATCAGAATTTCATCGCTCCTGACGGCTCCCTGATTGGCGGCGGCGTAACGGGCTATGCGCTCGCATTCACAATGGATCTTCTTCCGGACGACGCTGACCTCCGCCGGAAGACGGCTGACGCATTCGCAAAAGCAGTGGAGGATTCCGGATGCCGCATTACCACCGGATTTATCGGCACGCCGCGCCTTCTGCCCGCGCTGCACATAATCGGAAGGGACGACCTTGCAGGGCGGCTGCTTATGCAGAGAGAATGCCCCTCGTGGCTGTATCCCGTTACCGTGGGCGCAACCACCGTTTGGGAACGTTATAACGGCTGGACGGAAAAAGATGGTTTTGCGGATTCGGGCATGAATTCTTTCAACCACTTTGCCTTCGGCGCGGTGGGCGACTACTTCTTCGGCGGCATTCTGGGCATAAGCCTTGCGGATTCCGATACTCATACCGTAAATATCGCACCCGCATACATTGCGGAACTTTCCCACGCGGAAGGCAGCCGCAGAGTATATGATTCGGAAGTTTCCGTCGCATGGAAGCGTGAAAACGGAAGTATCTGTCTTGACGTCACCGTCGGCGCAAACCTCACCGCAAAAATATTCTTTGGCGGAAAAGAACATATCTGCGGAAGCGGAAGCTATACCTTCATCGAAGAATAAGCATACAAAAAGGCAGGCTTTGCGGCCTGTCTTTTTTTCGTCTATTCTTGCTCATTCGTTACACTTTTCGGCTTTGCCGCCCTGTGCGCGCTTCGAATCACGCCATAGCAGCCAAGAGCTGCAAAGATTGCGCTCATTCCGGCATTGGTAAAAAATTCCGACGTGAATTCTGCATCCGACCATAGATCGCTTCCCAGCCAGCAATCCAGAATAAATTCCGATTTGGTCATGGTTATGGATTCAAGGTAGGTAAGGTTTCCTGCAGCCTCATCATAGACCTGACCGAACAGCGCACTGTATCCACCCACAATGCCAATAACAATGCTCAAAATAATGCATACTACCAAAACCGCCACCTTCGCGCGGCAGGGCTTTCCGCCAAAAAGCGCATATCCCTTATCCACCAGAAAGGCAATCAGAAGGCCTATGATGCTGAGAAAATATCCCATCGCCATGACCACGGCCCATACAACGCCGCCAATGACCGCTCCCAGAAATGCACCTATCGTGCCGCGGCAAATATTCCTTCTTTCTTCAGCGCGATTCTTCGCATCTTCATAGCTCATCCAGTTTGTTACTTCCTTCATACTATAATCACCCCTTGCAAAGGCATTTTACCACGTTTCTGGCCGATCTGCAAGATTCAGGCTATGCTTGACAGCCGCCTTATCCTCGCGGTAGAATAAGTCCATACACCGATAAACGGAGGAATTTATCATGCTTGAAATCGGAAGCCGCGCCCCGGAATTTACTCTTCCGGACCAGAACGGAAATCTTCACTCCCTGAAAGACTATCTCGGCAAAAAGGTTATTCTGTATTTCTATCCCAAAGACAACACAGCCGGATGCTCCAAGCAGGCATGCGGCTTTGCGGAGCGCTATCCGCAGTTTACGGAAAAGGGCGCAGTTGTACTCGGCATCAGCCGCGACAGCGTTGCCTCTCACAAAAAATTTGAAGAAAAGTATTCGTTGCCCTTCACGCTGCTTTCGGATGCCGACACCTCTGTCATTCAGGCATACGACGTATGGCACGAAAAGAAGATGGCAGGCAAGACCTACATGGGCATTGTACGCAGCACATACCTGATTGACGAAAACGGCGTCATCACGCGTGCGCTTTCTTCCGTCAAGGCGGCAGACAACCCGCAACAGATGCTGGAAATGCTCTAAGGAGGAACTCACATGTTTCGCGAAATGCGGCGCAATCGCCAGGCCCTTTCTACTCCGGAAACGCTTGATATTCTGAAAAACGGCACATCCGGCACGCTTGCCGTTTTGGGTGACGATGGCTATCCCTATGCCGTGCCGATGAGCTATGTCAATACCGAAAATGCCATCTTTTTCCACTGTGCAGGCAGCGGTCATAAGCTGGATGCCGTCAGAAACTATGAAAAGGCTTCCTTCTGCGTGGTTGCGCAGGATGTGATCGTCCCCGAAAAATACACCACGCACTTCCGCAGCGCAATCGCCTTCGGACGCATGCGCATCCTTGAAGATTCACAGAAAAAGCGCGAAGCTCTCCTCATGCTCGCGGAAAAGTACAATCCCGGTCATGCCGATGCACATCACGCGGAAATTGAACCGGCGCTTGCCCGCACAACCATTCTTTGCCTCGATATTGAGCACCTGACCGGAAAGCAAGCCATAGAGCTTGTGCGCATGCGTGAAGGCAAATAGCCATGGAACGGATATCCACTCATATACAGTACTATCCCGCACATGAAACGCCGCTTTCCGCCGACGTGTTCTTTATCGAGGGTGAAAAGTATCTGTACATCTATGATACAGGTGCTGGGGAAGGCGCACTGCGCGCCATTGAAGCCCTTGCGCCGGAGAAAGAGCGCGTCGTCATCCTTTCCCATTATCACGATGACCACACGGCAAATCTTGGCAGGATCAAGTATTCCCGCCTGCTCGTGGGCAATCTCACGGCAAAGCATCTTGAACGCGGGGAAATCGTGGAAGAGCCCATCACAATCGATGACGGCGTTCACCTTGAAATTTTCCCCTGCGCATCCGTGCATTCGGGCGGAAGCTTGATTCTCACCGTAAACCGGAAATATGCCCTTATCGGCGACCTTGTCTATCCGTCCAAGAAGCTCAACCGCGTTTTTGCCCGGCTGATGACAGAAGCACTGGAGTCGCTTGATGCCGAATTCTTTATCCCCAGCCATCGCCCAGGGACAAACATCATCCCGAAAGCATTATTGATCGCATCTCTGAAAAAACGCTTTTCTACTCAGGTTTAAAAGAATGCAAAAATCCTCCGCATGGTTCTGTTTATCCATGCGGAGGATCAATTTTATACACCTTCATATAGAGCCCAACACTATAATAATATCACAAATCAAAACTGACGTCAATAGCTATACTCGAACTTCTCCATGCAGCACAATAACAAATACAAAAAGATTATGTAAACTGCCACCTTGCAAAAACGCCAAAACCGCAGTATAATAAAGCCAGAAAAAAGAAAGGGTGAGTCCAATGTACACGTAAAACCCAAGAGGAGATCTTACTGAAAGGTTCCCGAAAAAAATTATTGGAATCCGGATGAAAGATCGAATCTAACTTAAGAAAGAGAGGTACAAAAAATGATGTTAGATATTAAGAGCACACAGAAATAACCCTTGATTGCCGATGATCTGAGTTTGTGAAGAAAGACAAAGATCGCAAAATGACGCAATCAAGGGTATTTCGTTTTTTGGGAAGAACGAAAAGAAGCACAACGCATCGGCCGCCGCGCAGGCGGTTTTTTGTTGCTTATAAGAAGGCTTCATTCAAGGAATTTCCTGTACCTGCATTCTCGCAGTTTCAAAAACACCCCGGACGCATATGCGTCCGGGGTGTCGTGTTTCACAGCTTGGTTTCGGCTTAGTACATGCCGCCCATGCCGCCTGCGGGAGCAGCTGCTGCCGGGGGATTCTTCTCGGGCAGGTCGCTGATGAGGGACTCGGTGGTGAGTACCATAGCGGCGACGCTTGCTGCATGCTGCAGAGCGCTGCGGGTAACCTTGGTCGGGTCGGCGATGCCGCGCTCGATCATATCGGCATAGTCGTTCTTGGAAGCATCGTAGCCATAGGTGTTGCTCTTCTTGGCCTTGATCTTCTCAACGATAACGGAGCCTTCAACGCCTGCGTTGGCAGCGATCTGGCGAACGGGCTCTTCCAGAGCGCGCAGAACGATAGCGATACCGGTCTTGATGTCGCCGGAAGCGTTTGCAACGATCTTGGCAACTTCCTTGCTGGCGCAGATCAGAGCGGTGCCGCCGCCGGGAACGATGCCCTCTTCAACTGCGGCGCGGGTAGCGGCCAGAGCGTCTTCGATGCGCAGCTTGCGCTCCTTCATCTCAACCTCGGTAGCAGCGCCGACGTTGATAACTGCAACGCCGCCGGCCAGCTTGGCGAGGCGCTCCTGGAGCTTCTCGCGATCGTAATCGCTGGTGGTCTCTTCGATCTGGGCGCGGATGGACTGGATGCGGGCCTTGATTTCGCTCGGATCGCCTGCGCCTTCAACGATAACGGTGTTTTCCTTGTCAACCTTGACCTGGCGGGCAGAACCCAGCATGTCAACGGTAGCTTCCTTCAGCTCGAGGCCGAGTTCCTCGGTGATAACCTGGCCGCCGGTCAGGATAGCGATATCCTGCAGCATGGCCTTGCGGCGATCGCCGAAGCCCGGAGCCTTAACTGCAACGCAGTTGAAGGTGCCGCGCAGCTTATTGAGAACCAGGGTAGCCAGAGCTTCGCCTTCAACGTCCTCAGCGATGATGAGGAGCTTGCGGCCCTGCTGCACGATCTGCTCGAGCAGACCGATGATTTCCTGGATGTTGGAGATCTTCTTGTCGGTGATGAGGATGAGGGGATTGTCCATCTCGGCAACCATCTTCTCGTTATCGGTTACCATGTATGCGCTGGCGTAGCCGCGATCGAACTGCATACCTTCAACGAGGGTCAGCTCGGTCTTGAGGGTCTTGGACTCTTCAACGGTGATAACGCCGTCGTTGCCAACCTTATCCATTGCATCGGAGATCAACTCGCCGATAACAGCATCGCCGGAGGAGATGGCTGCAACCTGAGCGATACCGGTCTTGCCTTCAACGGGCTGGGACAGGTTTGCCAGAGCCTCAACTGCACATGCAGTTGCCTGCTCGATGCCCTTGCGCAGCTCCATGGGGTTTGCGCCTGCGGCAACGTTCTTCATGCCTTCGCGGATGATGGCCTGAGCCAGAACGGTTGCGGTGGTAGTGCCATCGCCAGCGATATCGTTGGTCTTGGTGGCAACTTCCTTCACGAGCTGAGCGCCCATGTTCTCAAAGGGATCTTCCAGTTCGATTTCCTTGGCGATGGTAACGCCGTCATTGGTGATCAGGGGAGCGCCGTACTTCTTGTCCAGCACTACGTTGCGGCCCTTGGGGCCCAGGGTGATTTTAACGGTATCTGCGAGCTGATTGATGCCGCGTTCAAGAGCGCGACGTGCTTCCTCGCCGTACAAAAGCTGCTTTGCCATTTTAAATTGCCTCCTTATTCTTCTACGACTGCCAGAATGTCAGCCTGCTTTACGAGGATGTACTCCTCGCCGTCCAGCTTGACTTCGGTACCTGCATACTTGGAATAAATAACCTTCTGGCCTTCCTTAACGTTCATAACGATTTCCTTGCCATCCACGTTGCCGCCGGGGCCTACTGCCACGACCAGAGCCATCTGGGGCTTTTCCTTGGCTGCGGTGGCCAGCAAAATGCCGCCCTTCGTCTGCTCTTCTGCGCCGACGTTCTTAATAACAACACGATCGCCCAAAGGCTGAATCTTCATAATAAAGTCCTCCTGATGCTTGAAAAACTTATTAGCACTCACAATTTACGAGTGCTAATTGCACTAGCGATAGTATATCCCAAACCGCCCCATTGTGCAAGGGGGTGGAGTGTGAAATTTCGTAGAATCTTATGACTTTTTGGCCTTTTTCCCGAGTTTCATAGCAAAAATGCCCCGATTTCCTTTGAAAACACCCGATTTTCGCAGGAATGATTCGCTCCCAAGCAAAATTAACACCTGCAAACACTACATTCGCAGGTGTTGTAAAGATATGTCCGCAGACGAAAATTATGCCTCTTGTTCAGTCTGTCAAAAAGTATTTTGCCAGAATGGTGGACGGGGAAGTACACTCCCCCGCCGCTGCGGATTTGAACCTATTTTTCCGTCAATGCCACCAACAAGTACCACAGGCGAAATCTATTTTTCTTGCTCTTCCAATTCTTTTATCAGTTCTTTCAAAAGATCCTGTGTACTCTGTGCCGGCAGAACCCAGCGCGTCAGAATCTCCTTGCGAAGGAAATCATACAGCGCCTGCACAAACTGGTGCTGGGTCACAAGCAATTCTCCGCGCCGCATCTCCTGCTGTGAATCATCATCCTCCAGCCGCGTAAATACAACGCCATCGCCCTCATAGCAGCATATATTGAGCATCATCGGAGGAACGCTTTCCTTCAGGATGTGAACTTCAAAATACGGGTCCTCTTTCAGTCGGTCGCGGATATGCTCAAGAATCTGCCTGCGTTCGGCAACCGTATATGCGCGCATAAAAAACGGCTGATCGGAATGGATACCCGTCTGCGCAAATCGGCGCAAGGAATCCTCACTGATGATGCAGTGCGTGCTTTTCTTTTTGCCCGTAAGATTTTCGTAGCGTTGTTTCTGAATGGCATAGAGTCTGTCTATTTTCTCCATCACGGCGGCATCGGAAATATCCATTCCGGCCTGCACACATCCTTCCACTACCGCCGCGCGCTGCAGTGGAATCGGCACAAAATCAAATCCGATATCGCCCCTCCACCGGTATATACCACGGTCCGCCTCCATTTTCATGGCATTTTCAACCATTCGGATATAGTCCTCGATGGACAGAAGCGGCTCCATTAAGTGTACAGGACGCGTGACCGGCAGATATGCATCCAGAATGCGCTGCCAGAAAGAAAACACGTCGCATTCCGTGGATACAGACAGTGCATGCACTACACCCGGCAGAACAGCGCCCTGCCAGCGTATGTGTCGCCCCTCATGCATTTCGACATCGATAATAATCCAGTCGCCGCCCAGAACACCTCCTGTGCGGTCGTTCAGGTCTTCGCTGTGAACGGAATAGCCGCGATATCGCCTGTCGCACATCAGGGGAAGCGTGGCATGCATGTATTCCACCGTACGTGATGCATCATCATTCACGAATACATAGTGATCGATCACCATATTTGCCGTCGGCATTTCGCGCAGACATTTTGTGATGGTCGGCAATATCGTCCTCGAATTGATGATGATTGCATGAATTTTCTTTTCGCCCATATAGAAACGCAGCACTTCAGACACGGGAAACGCAGCATGCCTTCCGTCCAGAAAGTGGCCTACGGCAGGGATTTCCTTTTTTTCCTCTGTCGGTCTCTGTATAAACGACCACATTGCATCGTTCGCGCGGCTTACCTCCGCACCGACGCGCCGCATATCCAGCGCCGTTTCAAGGGCTGCTTTTTCATCGCGGCTAAAATCGCAGATTTCCTGCTCCAGAATCGCGTGATAAAAGCGCTCGATCGTGTCATAATTGGTCTGATCATTCAGAATGCGGTGCGCCGTGGTTTTGCTTTTATAGCCCAGCATCTGCGCCGTAGCGGACAGACTCATTCCGTGCCGCTCCAGTGTTTCTGACAAAAGTCGACCAAACATAGGGGATTGTGTGCGCAGCATATCTCTCACCCGTTTATCCGTATTACGGCAATTATACAATATCTAAACAGAATTTGCAACTAAATTTAAAATACTCCGGAAGACGGATACAAAAAACTCCACCCTGCACAAACAGGACGGAGTTCATTTTGCTTTTTAGAATTACCCCTGGATATTGATCTCCGGAAAATATTTCTGCGCAAAGGGCACGCGCTTTACGGCAAAGCTGCGGCCGGAAAGCTTGGCAAGGGGACCTTCCAACTCTTCCGGAAAGGCGAGTTTGTAGGCAAACAGCGCCTGTGCTCCGCGCTCGGTTTCGCGATTCCATGCCGCATTGCCATACTGGCTGTCGCCCATCAGCGGATGGCCCGCATGCGCCATCTGCACGCGAATCTGATGTGTGCGTCCGGTCACAAGCTCGCATTCCACAAGCGACATCCCGTCGCGGTACGCAAGCGCCTTATACAGGGTACAGGCACTCTGCGCGCCGGGCATGCGGCGGTTGACCACAGTCTGCCTTTTTCCATCTTTCAAAAGATAGTTTTCCAGGCTGCCTTCTTCAGGCTGCATTCTGCCCTTTACGATGCACAGATACAATTTCCGCAGTTTTCTTTCGCGGATGAGATTGTCCATCTGCAAAAGGGCTTCCTGCGTTTTTGCAAAGATCACAATGCCGCCGGTAAAACGGTCAATCCGGTTGCAGGGTGCCGGTGAGAAACCGCCCTTCGGGTCGTATTCGCCCTTCTGATACAGATAGGCGCGCACATGCGTAACCAGCGTATTGACCTTTTCCTCCTCATCCGGATGCACAATAAGGCCGGGGCGCTTGTCCGCCAGAAGAATGCTTTCATCCTCATACAGCACAGTAACATTGTGCCGGAATTTGGAGAGCAGCGGGTCAGGTTTCTTCTCGGGCACGGCATCGAAGAGTTCATCATTCAGATACAGCGCGAGAACATCGCCCGCAATCAGGCGTTCATCGCCCTTGGCACGCTTGCCGTTGCGCTTGATGCGTCCCAAACGCAAATATTTCTGCAAAAGCGGGATTTTCAGCGCGGGCATGTTGGAGGCAACATACCGGTCAAGCCGCTTGCCTTCGCCCTCGGCAGGAATCGTCCATTCTCGCATAGTTTTGTCCTCATTTTTTCTTGAAAATCAGGCGGCTGGTAAAGAAATTGCCGATTACGACAACCACATTGGAAAACAGCTTGGCCACCATATCATGCATGCCGCAGCTTACGGCAATCATCATAAACACTACGTCGAACACATACGTCAGCACGCGCGACAGGAAAAACGTGCGTCCTTCGCGCAGCACAACAGCCTTCGACCAATCGTGGCTGTCAAACGCAAATGTTTTATTGGGGAAGAAGGAAAATACCACTGCCGCCAGCCAGCTGACCGTGGTAGCAATCCCAACCCATGCTGTATTGTTGATACCAATGCCCAGCAACCCGCGCAGGGGATGCGCCATCAGCCAGTAAGCAACGTAATTCACCAGTGTTGTTGCCGCGCCAATCAACGTGTATTTCAAAAACGAAGCCACTGCCGGGTATTTCCATAACCGTTGCACGGCTATCATGCACCCGGCCACGGCATCTGCCAGCAGCGTAAGGCACAGCGCCTCCTGCCATATGAATCCCAGCCGGAGACATGCGAAAGCCGCTATGCTGAACAACAGCATAACGCCTACCGTGACACACAGCGAAATTCTTTTCAACTTCAAGGTATTCCATCGCCTTTCTCACAAAACCGGCAGCTGCCGGAAGACGCCGCCTTATCAGGCTTTGCGCCGAAGCAGCACAGGCTTTTTCCTGCGGGGTTCTTCCTCCGCTCCGGCATCGCCTGCAAACACTGCCTTACACAAAAGCAGCAAAATCGGACCCAGCAGCATTCCCATAAAGCTCATTACCATATAGCCGACGTACATGGCGATCATGGTGAGCAGGGGATGCAGACCAAACTGCCTGCCGATTACGCGCGGCTCCACAATCTGGCGGACCACGATCGTGGTCGCATATATAATGGCAGAACCTATGCCAAGACCGATGGGACCGAAAATAAATCCGTAAATCGCCATCGGAATCAGCACAAGACCTGCGCCGACTACCGGAAGCGCATCCAGCACCGCAATTACAAGCGCCAGAAGAACCGCATAGTCCAGACCCATAATACCAAAGCCGATGGACAGTTCAACCGCAGTTACCACAAACATCACAAGCGTTGCTCGCAGTTGGCCGAAAATAGCCTGCACCACACCTCCGCGCAGCTGCTCAACACGGTTTTTTATCCTGTCGGGCATATATTTCTCCAAGCTGCGACAGATTTTGTCACGGTCGGCAGAGAAATAGAACGTGCTTGCAATCGAGAGAACCGCAAACAAAAACACCTGCGAAACCGAAAGAGCCGTGCTCATTGCATAGCTCGCAATCGGCAGAATCTTGTCAATTGCGAAACTTGCCGCATTCGCGCCCAGCTGATCCAGCATGCGCGTAATTTCCTGACCGACTTTCAGAAGTACATCTTCCGAAACACCATTGAGTTCCAATGTTTCAATGCTTGCCACCCATCCGCTCAATGCCGCAGATGCGGAACGGACCCATTTAACGATCATCGGCATCAGCGCCTGCACACCGGTCAGAATCTGATTAACCAGGAACACCACCAGGCATATCAGCACGCCGTATACCAGAAGCACCGTTACCAGCGACGCCACCGGGCGACCCAGATGAATTTTTTGGAATGCCCGTGTCAGCAGGCGAACCAGCGGCTCGATCATCAGCGCAACCGCCAAACCGATCACAAACGGTGCAATATACCGGAAGCTCACCACCAGAAGCAGCAGTGCCAAAAGCAGCGCGACCACCCAGATGAGTCTGCGGGGCAGATCATTAAAATCCCGGTTCAATGCTTCAAACCGCTCTTTAATTTTCAACTTTCCGCCTCCTTACCATAATAATTTCATCATCTCACAATCTATTTTATTTAGAAAACAATACGCGCATCAGGTCTTCGGGGTCTTCCATCACAGGAACGCCCGCACAGGCTTTCTCAGTAAAGGGACGCGGAGCTGCGGCCTCCCTGCTGTCGTACAGTGCAACCGGAATAGGTGTTGCATCATGCGTACGGCTGGAAAGCAGCGTATAATGATCCGGCAGCACCATCAGGCGGAAATCGTCCCTGCGCGCAAGCAGCGGCGCAATGCAGCGTTCATCCAGCCTGCGGATGGCTTCCATCTTATCTTCCAAACTGCCCTCATGGCTCGCCTCGTCGGGCGCTTCCACATGCAGCACGGCAAAGTCATATCCGTTATCCAGCGCTTCTTCCACGGCGCGCGCCTTGGCCTCATAATCCGTATCCAGCAGACCCGTGGCAAACGGGAAATCCGGCGCTTCCATACCCATCAGGCGGGCAATGCCCTTGACCAGGGGAACGGCGGATACGACAAAGCCCTTCTTGCCGAAAGTGGCCTCAAAATCCTTCAGGCTGGCAGCCGTGCCTGCGCCCCAGAACCATGCGCAGTTTGCCTGACAATCGCCCAGAACCTCCATGGAACGCAGTGTCAGTGCGCGCAGACGCGCATCCGGCGGCAGATAGCCCGCAATTTCCTCGCCGGCAATATCGTGCGGCGGGGTGAGGGGGTATTCGCCTGCAGCACCCGGCAGAATGGCAACATGGCGGAAAGTATCCGTCACGGTGAAGCGCATGTCACCCGCGATGCGCATGAATTCCGCATCGTTCATCAATGCAGCCATCTTGTTGCGCGCATCATCGCCGGACACATTGTGCCCGTTGTGCGAGATCATCTTTCCGTCCTTTATGCTAACCAGATTCACGCGGAAGCACACGTCGCCTGCTTCGAGCGACGCATTCAGACCGGCAGCCTCCAAAGGAGAGCGTCCCGTATAGCACGCGCATGCATCATTGCCGAACAACGACAGGAATGCAACATCGCTTCCCGGAGGCAGCCCCTCCGGACAGCTGCGGAAACGATACAGTTCACCGCCGCCCACACGCGCCATATTTTCACATGCAAGCGTCTCAAGGGGAGTTTTTCCCTCAAGCGCTTCCACCGGCATATCGGCCATTCCGTCGCCAACGACCAAAATATATTTCATAGCAGAAAACTCCTTGCAAATCAGCACTATATGATATATTATTGTACCATGGGAATGCGACACAATCAAGAGGTGAAGCCAATTGTCACAACCGAAGCTTAGTGAACTTGCCAAAGGTGAAGGTCTGGATGGATTCCTTCTCGTCCGCTCCGCTGCACAGCGCATGGGGCAGAACGGAAAAGCCTATCTGGACATGACTCTTGCCGATGCAACCGGCGATACAAATGCAAAAATGTGGGATGCCGCAATGCCTGCGCCGCAGACCGGCAGCGTCATCCGCGTGCGCGGCGTAATGCTCGATTACAACGGAAAGCCGCAGTTCCGCGTGGACCGCATGCGTCCTTCCACCCCGGAGGACAATTTTGATCTGAGCATACTGGTCCCCGTTGCTCCTGAAAACCCGCAGGATATGCTCGACGATATCCTCAACCGCGTAGATGCCATTGCCGACCGCGAGCTGAAAAAGCTGGTCCTTCACCGTCTTGAAGAAGTGGGTGAGGAGATCATGTATTATCCCGCCGCGCAGAAGCTGCACCATGCAGAGCGCAGCGGCCTTCTGCACCACATCACCGGAATGCTCCGCACCGCAGAGCGCATCTGCGAAGTATATCCCTTTTTGGATGCAGACCTTCTCGCGTCCGGCGTTATCCTGCATGACCTCGGCAAGATCACCGAAATGCGCTCCGACGAGATGGGTATCGTAAGCGAGTACACCGCCGAAGGACTTTTGCTCGGCCATCTGGTGACCGGCGTCGCCGCTCTCAGCCGCGCAGGCGAAAAACTCGGCACGCGCCCCGAACTGATCCTCATGCTTCAGCATATGATCATTTCGCACCATGATCTACCGGAATTCGGCAGCCCGCGCCGCCCTATGTTCCCGGAAGCCGAAGTTCTGCATATTCTGGATCTGCTCGATGCGCGCATGTTCGAAATGCCGCGCGAACTGCAGCAGGCTGCGCCCGGCGGCTTTACCGATAAAATCTGGTCGCTGGATCGCCGTCTGTACCGCCGCGAAAATCCCGTGGCCGACGATGCAATTCCGTTCTAACTTTATTTGTAAAATATCCGAAAACCCATTGACTTTATCACACATTTAGTGTAATATAAATCGTGCGTTGCGGCGCACGTGCTGATGTAGCTCAGCCGGTAGAGCGCATCCTTGGTAAGGATGAGGTTCACGAGTTCGATTCTCGTCATCAGCTCCATAAAGCAGTCTGAAAAGACTGCTTTTTCTTTGTTTATAGCGAAAACGAAGGATTCCTATACGGAACCCTTCGTTTTTTATCCTCTTACATCCTTTTTCCCACTTCTTGTAATCAAATACATTTCACCGCATACAGAGGCAGATTGGTCAGCCATTCTTCCTCCTGATAATTCTTCATGGAAATACGCACGGCATATTCCGGTTCATACTTCCGGCAATATGCTTTCAGGCTCTTCGCCTGCTGATTCGTTTCTGCCTTTACTTCTACAGGAACAACATTCTTTCCTTTCTGGATCATAAAGTCCATTTCAAATGTAGCGGTTTCGGTGGCAAAGTAGTACGGCGTATATTCGGTTTCAGCAACCAGTTCCTGAAGAACGAACTGCTCCGTCAGCGCACCCTTGAATTCAACGAAAATTTCATTGCCCTCCAGAATGGATTCGGCATCCAAATCACTCAGTGCCCCCAGCAGACCCACGTCCAGCAGGAACAGCTTAAAAGCAGCAAAATCAATGTAGGCTTTCAGCGGCACAGCCGGCTTGTTCACACGATATACCTTGGTAATCAATCCGCAGTCCAGCAACCATTCAATGGCAATTTCAAAATCCTTCATTCTGGCTCCGGTTTTGATCTGACCAAAGAAGAACTTCTTATTTTCTTTGGCAAGCTGCATCGGGATAGAATTCCACACCATCCGAATCCTTGCCAGTTCTGCATTGGTTGCATGTTTGCCAAAGTCATCCTCGTACTGCTCCAGAATACTTTTCTGCATCCTGCGTACTTCCTGATAATCCTTGTGCTGCGCAAAATACTGAACAATTTCCGGCATACCGCCAACGTAATAGTAATTTTTCAGCCAGAAGATATACTTACTGCTGAAATCAGACATCAGAGGATGATTCTTCTCTGTAATAAGCGCAGCCAGCTGTTCCTCGTCCATCGCCTCAAGAAATTCCCGGAAACTCATCGGATGCAGCTCTATAGAATCAACTTTACCAACAGGGTAAGATACACCCTCGTGAATTGCAACACCCAGAAGAGAACCTGCTGCGATGACAGCATACTCAGGCGCATTTTCGCAGAAATATTTCAGCGATTCCAGTGCGCGAGGCGCTTCCTGAATTTCATCGAAGATGATCAGCGTATCGTCGGGTGTCACTTCAACTTTGGCCTCGATATTGATGTTCATAATGATGCGCTCAATATCGTAATCGTCATCGAAAACACGCTTCATACGCTGGTTATTGTAGAAGGTAACATAGGCAACCTTGGCAAAGTGCTGTCTGCCGAACTCCTTCATCAACCAAGTCTTACCGACCTGACGCGCACCTTTCAGAATGAGAGGTTTCCTGTTCGGCTTGTTCTTCCATTCCACAAGCTGCTGCATTGCATATCTCTTCATTTTGCATCGCCTCCATCCCCTGATTCTATTATACGCAATCGCGGCAGAAAGATCAACATTTTTTCATACAACTTTCTTAGTGTATATAACACTTTTTCAGAGCACTTTCATCCAAATAAATACACTTTTCATTACTCGTCACCTTAAGAGAATCATCGACGCATGATTCACCCCATTGGTAAGGATGAGGTCACCGGTTCAAATCCGGTTATCAGCTCCAAAAAGCCAGTCAAAATGACTGGCTTTTCTTTTGCTTTTATCGCCTGTTTTAAATGAACCAAACGCCGTGAGGATTCCTTTCGAATGCTCTCACGGCGTTTTTCTCAAAATTCAGCAAATTTTCAGTTTTGGGCAGTGAACCAGAGCTTATCCATCTCGCAGACAGTACCCTCGGCATCGGAGCAGAACTCCAGATAGATTGCCTTTCGGCCGGTCAGAGCGCTGACAGGAACAGCGATTTCGCGGAAAGCATTCGTTCCATCCAGTGCGCCAGTACCAATAAGGGTTCTAGGCTGCTCCGGCGCGAAATAGGATTCCTTCGGCTCAGCTGCATAGACATTAATTGTGCCGGCAGCGCAATCCTTGAGCAGGAGCGTCAGATACAGCTTTTCGCCCGCTTTAATGCCCTCACGGAAGTTGAAATATTTGTATCCAAGCCAGCTGTGGTTCTTCAAATTGGTCACAAGATACCGGTCTTCACGCACGCTGGCAGGATCAAAATCCAGCGTAGGATTGACATCGAAGGTATAGCTGCCCAGACCAAAGCAAGCGCTGACAGCATACTGCCTTTCATAGGGATTCAATCCCGCCGTCCGGAAGCCCTGAGAAGTGACCTCCGCCTGATCAATAATCAGCTTTTCCCCTTCAATGCGCAGATTGATGGCTTCCGCCATTGCCTGCCGGGCGCTGCCCAGGTTCGTCTCGCGATGATAAACCTGATACCACTGACCATTGGTTTCAATCATTCCGCCATGGTTATTTCCGCCCTTGTAGGTGGCGACAATTTCGCCGGAATAGGGATCCTTGATGAACTCGCCGCGGTTGTCGATGATGGTGCCGCCGAACTGCCATGTATTGCCCATTCCGGGGTCGCCGTAAGGATTGTCGCTGTAGGCATATCCAATCTCTGCCAGACTGCCGATGCCGGGCTGGTCGTCCGTTTTGGCATAGGACAGCACATAGAAGCTGCCGACCTTTCGGATAGAAGGACCTTCAAAGAAATAGAAGGGCGCCAGATTTCTGTGCGGCATGGTATCATTTCCGTTTTCCGCACAGCTGTGGCCGATCGGTACATGGACCGTACCTTCAATCTTTTTCAGCGTGATGGGATCCAGTTCACAGGCGAATGCCGTACGCTCGCTCTCAACAGACCAGTACAGATAGACCCTCTGGTTTCCGTTTTCATCCTTTATATCATCCACCAGAACAGCCGGATCAAAGCCGGAGCCGATGTATCGGGGATTGGTATAGGGGCCTTCGGGCCTGTCGCTTTCCGCCGCGAAAATATGCTTGGTCGCGGAGGTAAAGACGAACATCCAATAGGTTTTGCTCTGGGGATGATAGATCACATCGGGAGCAAAAAGGTGCTCCGTTTCGGGATGGTAGGTTATCTGCGCTGCGTTTTCCGGGGTAAAGACCATACCGTCCAGCTGATTGATATGGAACGCCACGCCGTCATGTCGCCAGTTTGTCAAATCATCCACCGGCGCAGACCAGACTACATGATCGGGGCCGCAGCAGCAGTCTGCGCAGCTATCGTGAGATCCGTAAACATACATCCGTTTTTCCCCGGTAGCAGAATCCGTGAATATGCGGGGCTCACCATCCGGAATACGCTCCCACGGCTCCATGAACGGATTTCCCAAAGACCCCTTCCCGGCAGTGCATCTGTTCAGTTCGTTTTCCATTATTTCTTCTCCTGCTGTTTTACGAAATTCTTTAGCTCTATTATATTGCTTTGGAAGCAATCTTTCAAGGCGCAAAATCGCATAAGGCGCAGTCACAGGTTCGATTCTCGCCGTCAACTCCATAATTCGACAATTTTAAAAAGAATTCACAGTGATTCTTCCGCAAAAACCTATTGACTTTTTGCCGCAACTGTTGTAATATAGTACATGCGTTGCGATACGTATGCTGATGTAGCTCAGCCGGTAGAGCGCATCCTTGGTAAGGATGAGGTTCACGAGTTCGATTCTCGTCATCAGCTCCATAAAGCAGTCTGAAAAGACTGCTTTTTCTTTTGTTCATAGTAAATTTGCGAAGGATTCCTATACGGAATCCTTTGTTTTTATATTCTACGCCGCTTATATCGTTTGGGCATAATGTCCATCATACTTGTTCCCTTGACGCATTTGCCATTTTGTAGTAATATATACATTAACAATACTTCAAATTGAAGGGAAGGATTTTGATGAAAAAAACTCTGGTTTTGATGCTTGTTCTGGCACTCGTTGTATGCTCTCTTCCTGCATTCGCAGCCGGAAAATTGAGCGTTGAACAGGAAGACTTCCACGTGATTCAAAATTACAGCGTATTCGGCTATGCCTATGCCAAAGTAGCCAACGTCGGAGACCGTCCGATTAAAATCAATACCGGACTTCTTGAAATTTTTAACGCAGACGGAGAAGCTTTGACCTCCACCGACTACTATACCGAATACGCAGAGTATCTGCAGCCCGGCGAGTATACCTACATCTGGCTGTACGACGAAGTCGAAGATGTTGAACCCGGCGACGTAGACGACTATCTGCTGACTGCAACCGGAAAAGCAGATACCGATTATGTTTCCTACAGATTCCCGTGCGTCGCTTCTTACGAACCCAATGTAGAGGAAGGTTATTGGACCTATAACTACATGTATGCGACCTTCACCAACGATACCGACGAACCCGTATATGATATCAGTATTGTACTGGCGCTCCTGGATGCCGATGGTCATATCCTTTATATTGATGACGCACACATGTATAGCGATAAAGCAGTAATGCCCGGCAGTTCTATTACGGTTCGCTGCGATGTAAGCTCCTATTTCATCGAATACTTTGAAAAGAACGGATTGGTTCCCGCATCCGTAGACGCTATTGCATATGTAAATATCGAGCAGGAATAATCGGTTCCCAAAAAGCAGAAACTTTCGTTTCTGCTTTTTCTTTTGCATACTTTGGAGTTATCTGCTATAATTTAGGCAGTGATGCGCGAAAGACCGGGATCGCTGTGTTCATACCACCGGGGTTCGGTTCGACTCCGAATATACGCATCACTTTTTTTGAATAAAGACAATTCCGGATTCTGATTTCCATTTCCGTCGGACAAACGAGGTGCAGAACATGAAACTCCACGAATGGTTCAAAGGCAAAAACGGCATGATGGTGCACTGGGGACTTTACTCCCTGCTGGCGGGCGATTACCGCGGGCAGAGAAGCGCAAGCTATGCCGAATGGATTCAGTCCTATATGCGCATTCCGAACGAGGAATATGCAAGACTTGCAACCGCATTCAATCCGGTTTATTTCAACGCGGAGGAATGGGTGCGCCTTGCCAAGGAATGCGGCATGGATTACCTCGTTATCACCAGCAAGCACCATGACGGATTCGCGCTTTTCAAATCCCACGCAAGCAAGTTCAACATGGTCGACGCCACGCCCTTCGGACGCGACATTATTGCCGAGCTTGCCGAAGGCTGCTACAAGCACGGCCTGAAATTCGGCCTGTACTATTCGCAGGACCTCGACTGGCATCATCCCCACGGCGGCGGTTATCTTTCTGACCCCAAATGGTGCTCCGGCACGTCGTGGGACAACAACTGGGATTTTCCGGACCAGAAGAATAAGGATTTTGATATCTGCTTCCGCGAAAAGATTCATCCTCAGGTGGAAGAGATTCTCAAAAATTACGGCGAACTGTGCCTCATCTGGTTCGACGTGCCCATGACGCTGAAAGAGGACCATGCCCGCACCCTATATGACACGATCAAGCGCTATCAGCCCGAATGCCTGATCAATTCCCGGCTGGGTCACGGCGCATATGACTATGTATCCCTCGGCGACAACGAAATTCCCGAAAAAGTGCCCGAAACCTTCGATGCCAATCTCGACATGAACTTTATCGGCGGCTTCAAACCCTCGCCCTACGGTCTGTATGAAACCGCAGCCACCCTCAATGATTCCTGGGGCTATTGTGCATGGGATCACAACTGGAAGTCCCCCGAGCGTGTAGCCGAAATCCGCAAACATCTCAACAGCCTAGGCATCAATTATCTTCTCAATGTCGGCCCCGACTGGCTCGGCAGAATCCCGCTCGTTTCGCAGGAAATTCTGCGCAAGGCGGCAAAGCTGTAAAACTTTCACAAGAAACCACCGTCAGAACAAAACTCATTCTGACGGTGGTTTTTCGTCTGCAATTTCATAACGACAAACACACTTGCAACCGTAAAATATACCCTCCGCATTGAAATATACTGATTTTTCTCATATAATAGTTGTATTACGTAACGGGGGTCTGATTCCATGACGCAAAAATATCGTTGGAAAAAAGTGATGGCTTGGCTTGTTATCTTCTGCCTGAGTGCCGGCATTCTGCCGACCGGACAGAAGAGTATTCTTGTCGCTGCCGCTGCGGAAGAAAACACCGCATCCGCCAGAGAAAGCGGATGGCTGTATCGCATCTGCGACGACGGCTTCGCCGAAATCACCGGTTATGCAGGCGAGAGAAGTTTTCTGACCATCCCCTCAGCCTTAGGCGGGGCCCACGTCACCCGCATTGCCGAAAATGCGCTCCGGGACCATAAAGAGCTGAAGGAAATCACCGTTCCCGCTGCCATCAGCGAAATCGGCACTTCCGCATTTCCTGCAGACACTGTTGTACTGCATGCCGCAAACGGTACGCAGGCGCTGCGTTATGCCCTTGACAACGATCTTTTATGCGTCAATACCTCCGAATACGATTTCTTCGATGATATTCTTGACCTGTCCGAAATGTCCCGGGATCAGTTTGACCTGACGGGAAATCTGCTGACGGTCGACGCTCCCTACGGCAGTCAGCTCCGCACAGGCATGAAGGTCTTTCTCCCCCCGGTCACCGGCTACGAGCACGGCATGCCCGCGGAGATCCTTTCGCTGACAGCAAGCGGTGCAAATGCCGCAGCCGTCATCCGCGTGCTGGATTTTTCCGAAACCGTCGAAACCTATCACGCCGAAAATGTGACCCTTTTCCCCGATTACAGCAATGCCATTATTCTGGCAGAGGGATTCACGCTTATTCCTTCCCGGACCAGAGCACTGGATACCATTCAGCAGGAAAATTCTTTCGGTGTTTCCTATGAAGCGCCGCGCGGATTCCGTCTGGAGGGTACCATTGCCATTCAGTCGTCTATTCAGATGGACGTAGATTACGAATGGTTCAATATCGTAGCTTATCGCCATGATATTTCCAATACCGCGAAGGTCAACCTCTCCTTTATCGGAGATACCGGCAATATGGCCGCCCTCGGCAGCAAAGTAGACGACAAAATCGACTTTGCCAAAGTTCCCATGATTTCTGCCGGTCTGCTTACGGCATGGATGGACCTGTCGCTGGTCGTGCAGATGGAAGGCACCGTAACACTGGAAGCCAGCGTTACCGCCATCGATCATATGGAATGGAAAAAAGGCCAGGAGGTCATCAAATACTCCTCCTCCATTCCCGGCGAAACAGCCATCAGCGTTGCCGCCGCATGGACAGGCGGCGTTCAGGCTTCCGCTGTAGTCAGACTCGGATTCGGCTCGGGCGACCTTGCCCTGGATATCGTATCCCTGTCGGTTCTGGCAGGCATGGAAGCTAAAATGGAAACCTCATCGAAGCTGCCGGGCTGCATCGACGTACCCATCAGCGCAAAAATCACCGGCAATTTCAAACTGGGTATCCTCAATGACGACAAGCCCCGAGTCGCCCTGACGATGAAGTTATTCGACCTGACCATCCCCCTGAAAACCTGGCACGTAGAAACAGACCCCATCGTCGTTCTGGATCGCTGCACAAAGCTGTGCCGGATAGACATCTGCGCCTTTACTGATTATGAGCCAGAAAGCATCGATGTAGAAAAGAATTCCGCTCTGCCTTCGCTGTCCACACCGGTGCGCAAAGGCTACACCTTTACCGGCTGGTATCTGGATGAACAGCTCACTCAGCCTGTGACCAGCTCTTTCCGCATAACGGAAGATATCGTCATTTATGCCGGTTGGGAAAAGGAGATTCCTGCAACGCCCAAGCCCACCAATACCCCCGCGCCTACGGCAACGCTGCCTCCGCCCACTCCCATGCCGCCCGTACTGGATGCCGAGGGAAGTTTGCCCTATCTGACCTGGAGCAACAACGGCACCGCCATTACCATCACGGGATTCCTAAACGATCCCGAATCCCTGACCATTCCCAGTTACATTGATGGTTTGCCTGTTACTTTGATCGGGCAAAGTGCCTTTGAAGACTGTCTGACGCTGAGATATGTTGCCATTCCCGGCACCGTGGAAAACATCCTCAGCAACGCCTTTGACGGATGCAAGAGCCTTTCAAGCGTAGTTCTGCATGACGGTTTGAAGCGCCTGTCCTCTTTTGCATTCCGCGGCTGCGAGCATCTGACAAGCGTGCATCTGCCCGATACGGTAGAAATACTCGATGCACTGTGCTTCGGCTCCTGCACGAGCCTGTCGAACATTAACATTCCCGTGTCGCTCAAGTCCGTTTCTTTTATTTACGGTTCCGGTCCGTTCTATGGCTCCCCTCTTCTGACGCACTTTACCGTACCCGAAGGCATGACACATCTGCCGAGCGGCACCTTCAAGTATATGCGTGATCTGGAAAGCGTTTCCCTGCCCTCGACCCTTACATCCATCGGCAGCAGCGCTTTCTATGACTGCACATCCCTGGAATTCATTTCTCTTCCCTCCGGGTTGACATCCCTGGGCAACGGTGCCTTTGAAAATTGCCGTAAGCTGCGCAGCATCTACATCCCCAGCGGTATAACGGTTATTCCCGATCACTGTTTTTCCGGATGCACAATGCTGGAGACCATCACTCTGCCCTCAAATCTGAAACGAATCGAGATGTGCGGTTTTGAAGGCAGCCAGGAACTTCAGTCCATCCACCTGCCGGACGGTATTGAAGAATTGGGTACCCACGCTTTCGGCAACTGCATCAACCTGCAAAGCGTCAACATTCCGCTTTCGCTGAAAAAGGTCGGAGCATATCCCTCGCCCTTCCAGAGCTGCAGCAAACTGACCAGTATAAGCATTCCGGAAGGTATGGTGAATTTGCCCGCGCAGCTGTTCCAGGACATGGCATCCCTGCAGCATATAACCCTGCCTTCTTCGCTGAAAACCATCGGTGCCAAGGCATTTGACGGATGCACCAATCTGGAAGATGTAGACCTTCCTATCGGTTTGCAAACCATCGGCGAAGCAGCATTCCAAAACTGCGACACTTTTTGGAATGTAACCGTTCCCGAAGGCGTTACCCATATCTACGCAGACGCATTTAACGGATGCAACAGATTGTCCAATATTTCTCTGCCGGACGGGCTGATCTATATCGGACGCTGTGCCATCAATTCCTGCCCCTCCCTGTTTTCGATTCATCTGCCGGATTCCGTAGAAGAGCTGGGTCCGAACGCCATCGGCAACAATGCAAGCCTGATGCATGTGAACATCCCGCTTTCCCTGAAGACGGTGGACCGCTACACAGCACCCTTCTACAATTGCCCGCAGCTGAAGCATATTGACATTACCGACGGCATGACAGCGCTGCCCAATTACCTCTTCAACGGTACATCCAGCATCACTTCCGTCACGCTGCCTACTACGCTGAAAAGCATCGGTGTATCTACCTTCAGCGGTACCAACATCATCGAAATCAATCTGCCGAAGGACTTCACATCGCTGAATCAGAATTCTTTTGCGAATTGCAAGTTCCTGTATGAGATTTCCATCCCTGAAGGTGTAGCTGTTATCCCTGCTTCCTGCTTTGAGGACTGCACTTCTCTGTCCGCCGTAAATCTGCCTGAAGGACTCACGCAAATTTCCTCCTATGCCTTCCGCGGCTGCTCATCGCTGGGCAGTGTCCACCTCCCCGACAGCGTGGAAACCCTGGGGGCCGTGTCCTTCGGCAATAACCCCGTACTGACGAACATCAATATCCCCATGTCCCTGCAAACAATATCCGGTTCCTATTCGCCCTTCAACAACTGTCCCAATCTGACCAGCATCACTTTCCCGGACGGAAAGACGAATGTACCGGCATCGATGTTCATCAACATGAACAGTCTGAAAGAGATCACGCTGCCCGATACCATCGATACCATAGGAAACTCTGCCTTCAAGGATGCAGGCGTTCAGATCCTGTATACGCCGGTACGCGGTTCCTATGCTGCGACCTGGTTCACCAAGAACTATCCCAGTGTAACGATCATCGTAACGCACGAAAACATGTGCAGCGTAAAATTCGACAGTCAGGGCGGCACGCTTGTCAGCGGTCGAAGGGTCGGTATCGGCATGCCGGTACCTGAACCCATTGCGCCCGTCCGTGAAGAATACACCTTTACCGGCTGGTACAAGGACGAATCCTGCACAAAACCCTGGAACTTTGCCACCGATACGGCTCCCTCCACCGGGCTGACCCTCTATGCCGGTTGGAAATATTCGCCCACCCAATATATCTTCGAAGTCACCGGCGGCACGGCTACCATCGTCGCCTATATCGGCAGCGCATCCTACATTACACTGCCTGACCGCTACGAAGATCTGCCGGTAACCCGACTGGCGGCGCAGTCCATCCCGGAATGTGTGCGTTCGATCCATATCCCCGCATCCATCACCCAGGTGGATGACCGTGCATTCCGCTCGGCAGCGAACCTGAGCGTAATCACCGTAGACGAAGGACACAGCATCTACCTCGCAGAGGATGGCGTTCTCTACACCCGTTCCGGCGAACTGCATTCCTATCCCCGCGGCAAAGGTGTTGCTGAATTCACTCCCATTGACGGCACCCACACCATCGCCAAATACGCCATCGTGGCCAACCGGAATCTGCGGACGCTGAACCTGCCCGCCACGATCCATACGCTGGATCGCTATGCCATCAGCGGATGCGAAGGTCTGCGCCGTATCAACTTTGCATCAGACATGACTACCATGGACATGACCTGCCTGACCGGCAACGGCTCCGGTATGCGCCTGTCCGGACCGGCAGATGCATCCACCCTGATAGCCTATGCAGATCTGTTCTACATTCCGTACAACGAGTTCAACCTCATCTTTATGGAAGGTCTGAGCCTTTTGGGTGCAACGACCGTACGCGCCGGAAAATTCTTCACGCCGCCGACTCCCGAGGGCGTAACCGAATTGACTTTCCGCGGCTGGTCCATTAAGGCAAATGAATTCGTTCCGTGGGATTTCACCTCCCAGCCTATGCCCTCTTGCGACCTGACCCTGTATGCGTTCTGGTCGCTGGACTTCACCGTTACCCCGATAGACGGCGGCGTAGCACTGAGCGGATATTCCGGTTCCAGTGATCCCGTCATCGTACCGGAAAGCGTAGACGGTGCGCCTGTGCTCGCCATTGCTCCGGACACTTTCCCCAATCCCGGAGTTACCCTCAAGGGCAACAAGGGCAGCGTCACAGATTCCTTTGCCGCAGAAAACGGCATGAATTTCGAACCCTTTACCTACACCGTGACCTTTGCTGCCAACGGCGGCAGTCAGCCCGCAGCGCAGCAGCTTTGCGCCACAGACACGATCGCGCAGCCCGAATGCCGACGCACCGGCTATACCCTGTCCGGATGGTACACCGATGCGGCACTGACCCGGATTTGGGACTTTGCCACCGACCGCATGCCCGCCGGCAAACTGACCCTGTACGCCGCATGGACAAGGAACGAAAACGAAACCGCCGATGAGCCTTTCACCTTTGAAACCGCAGCGGATGGAGTTATCATCACCGGTTATGCAGGCGAAAACACGGAGCTCACCATCCCCGCGCAAATCAACGGCATACCTGTAATCGCCATTGCGGATCGAGCCTTCATAGGCAGTTCCCTGCAGCAGGTTACCGTTGCCGACACCGTAACACACATCGGCGCATCGGCATTTGAAAATTGCCGTTCCCTGATTTCCGTCGCCTTGCCGGGCTCCGTTACCGCCATCGGCAGTCGTGCCTTTGCAGGCTGCAAATCCCTGCGCACCGTATCCCTGCCCGGGCAGATGATCACACTGGAAAGCGGTCTCTTTGAAGGATGCACCTATCTGCATTCCGTCAGCCTGCCTTCTGCGCTGGAAACCATATCCGAAAACGCATTCCGCAACTGCAGCTATCTGAGCGCCGTAAATCTCGGGGCAAAAGTTTCCTCCGTGGATGCAAGCGCCTTCAGCGGCTGCAGCCGCCTGACCGGCATCAACGTTTCGGAAGATAACATCTACTTCCGCAGCGAAGACGGCGTTCTGATGAGCAGCGACGGTTTCCTGCTGGTTCTCTATCCCGCCGGCAAGACGTCCGAAAGCTACACAGTTCCCGAAGGTGTTCTGCGCATCGGCAACGGCGCAATGAATCAATCCCTGATTCGTACCCTGACGCTGCCTTCAACACTGAACTCCATCGGTGACCGTGCACTTTACAGCAGTCTGCGTCTGAGCAATGTGAACTTTGACGCCTGCACTGCCCTGTATACCATCGGAAGCAGCGCATTCAGCAGCTGCAGCAGCCTGCAGACGGCAGTACTGCCCGATTCTCTGCAATCATTGGGAGCAAACGCGTTCTCCGGCTGTCAGCTGACCTCCCTGACCGTTCCGGCCGATACCCTCATCGGCACACTTGCGATCCCTGCGGTACAAGATCTGTGCATCACAGGTGTTGCCGGCAGCGATGCGGAACGCTACGCCACCCAGTACGGTATTCGCTTTGTGGATCCTTCCCGCGACATTCCCGTTGAAAGCATTACGGCAGCGGAAAGTGCCACACTGACGATCGGTCAATCCTGGCAGATCATTCCTGCGTTCACACCCGAAAACACCACCGAAACCCGCCTGACTTACAGCAGCGCGAATCGTGCCGTAGCTTCCGTTACGGAAAGCGGTCTTGTGACTGCACGTGGAGAAGGTTCGACCGTCATCAGCATCACCGCACAGAACGGCTGCGTTGTTCAATGCACCGTCACCGTTGAGCGTCCCGATGACACACCCGTATCCATCTCCCTGGAACGCAGCACAATCCGCATGATTCCCGGGATCACGGTTCCGCTGCAAGCCATCGTTCAGCCTGCAGATTCAAATCATACGCTGATCTGGACAAGCAGCGATGAAACCGTAGCCATCTACCGGAACGGCTGCATTGTAAGCCTCAGCGAGGGCACTGCAACCCTGACCGCCGCAACCCCCAACGGTCTGACGGCTTCCTGCACGATAACAGTCTGCAAAGCCATGGAGCCTTCGGATCTGCAGTTGCCCGCAGCTCTTGTGCATATCGATGCCGAGGCATTTATGGGAACCACCTTCACCTGCGTGGAACTCCCCGGCAATATCCTGACAATCGGAGCCCGAGCCTTTGCAGACTGCACAAATCTGCAGCAGGTATTGATTCCCTCCAATGTGACGCAAATCGACAGCACCGCTTTCTCCGGCTGCACACAGCTGACAATTTATGGCACCGCAGGCAGCTATGCTGAGATTTTTGCAAAAGAACAGGGAATTCCTTTCGTAGCCGAATGAGCAATTGCATCTGTCGAGTAAAGGATGCCCTTTCTGTGTAACAAAAACAGAGACTGGAAGTTGGTTCTTCCAGTCTCTGTTTTATTGTCTACCACATTCCTATTTCAACGAGCGAAGGTAAATATCCAAGATTTGCAGTGCCGTATTCCTGTCTTTTTCGGAGCATGCATTCAGCCTGGCAATCAATTCTTCCTGCCGTCTTCCGATTGCAGATTCCTCGCCTGTGAGAATCTCATCCGGCGTGATGTGCAGCGCATCGCAAATCCGCAAAATGGTTTCCATGCGCATATTCACCGTTCCACGCTCAATATCCGCATAAGTCCGATTGGAAAGCCCCGCCGCTTCCGCCACTTCCATCTGCGTCAAACCTGCTCTTTTACGGATCGCCAAAAGCTTATTCCCTATAACCGAAAAGTCGTATACAAGCATTACAGTTCCTCCAATTGCCCCATTAGAGGAATTTTAATTCCTATTCCCATTGACAAAAAGGAGCCATTGTAGCATAATTATATGAGTTATTCTTCCTATTTCAGCAATGAAGGATGATAATAGCATGGGTTTTAGATTCAGAAAAAGCATCAATCTCGGCGGTGGATTCAGAGTCAATCTCAGCAAGTCCGGCATAGGATACAGCTTTGGCACCAAAGGTGCCAGAATTACAAAAACCACCAGAGGAACAAGGCGCACAACCATAGGTATTCCCGGCACAGGAATATCCTATTCTGCCGAAACGAAAAAAAGCTCCGCCAAACAACGGTCACAGAAGAAAGGAAGATGTTCCTCCATGAATGCCACCAATCACAGAAATAACTCTGCTAGTCACGCTCAAAAGAAATCCAGCAAGACTAGCAGCCGAAAAAAATGGATGTGGGCCTTTACTATTTTCTTTGCGCTGGGCTTTTTTGCGTTTTTTCCTTCTTTTGCCAGTTTCTTTTCTCTGATGACAGCCGCGCTGCTCGCACCCATCAGAAAATGGCAACGCATTATACGCCGCCATGTCAGAGGCTGGCTAAGAACAGTGTTGATTATTATTCTGGTGCTATTGACATTCTTAACCTCGCTGACTGCTGATTCTACCGACAATTCCCTTCCTGCCAATCCAACCCCTGATGCTATTAATGCACTTACATCCGAATCCACCCCTCTTCCCACCATTGAAGTAACTATCGAACCTACAATAGAGCCCACGGCAGAGCCTACTGCTAAACCGACACCGGAACCCACCACAAGGCCTACGCCTAAACCGACTGAGAATGCCGAGAGGGATTACGTAGTCAACATTAAAACCGAAAAAATTCATTATCCGAATTGCCGTTCTGTTTCGGATATAAAATCTGAAAACAAAAGAGAGTATCACGGCACGATTGATGCCCTTATCAATCGCGGATACAAGCCCTGCGGAATATGCAAGCCCAGATAAGCAGCAAACAAAGCCCTCGCTTCCCTTTAACGGAAAGCGAGGGCTGTTTGTTGTAATAATTGTGTTCCGCGAAAATAACTTCCAATCCGCAGCGGCGGCATGTACGCCGCGAGGAGCATATTTTTTCGCAGGAAGCTTGCGCGCCGAAGAAAAAATTGTTTCCTTGCAGATTTCACGCCCGGAATCCGATGGATTCCAGTGAAATCTGGTGAGGGTGGTAGTGGCGGGGGAGTTTACTTCCCCGTCCACAAATCATTGATTCTGTCCGTACGTAAACGCCTCGTCCAGCAGTGCTTCAAGGCTTGCAGCGGGCATATCGGGGGTTGCGCCGTTGCCGAGGGTGAGCATGAACCTGCCTTCGGGGCGGCGGTAGGTATCCATCAGGAAGCGGACTTCGCGGCGGACATCCTCGGGCGTGCCGTAGGGAATGATCTGCTGCATATCGAATCCTGCCCAGATGCAGATCTTATCGCCGTATGCATCGGCGATTTTCTTTTCATCCATGGTGTACTTCTGGATGGGATGAATTACGTCAATGCCCAGTTCGACAAAGCGGGGCATGAATGCCTCGATATTGCCGCAGGTATGCAGCCAGATATGCATGCCGAGGGAATGGATGTGGTCAATAACCTGCTTATAGTAGGGGTAGAAAAATTCATCGAAGATCTTGGGGCTGAAGAAGGTGGAATGCTGGGTACCGAGGTCATCGCTGGTATAGATGGCGTCGATATTCATTTCTTCCTTGGCGCGGGTGATCACGCGGATATAGAAATCCGTGTACTTCCGGAAAAGCGTATGTACCGCTTCGGGATTCAGATAGAAATCCATCAGCGCCTCGTCCATGGAACGGATACCCCAGAAGCGCTCAAAATAGAAATTCCACCAATGCGCAACGCGGTAGCGCCCGTCTGCGGGCTCACATTCGGGAATCAGACCGGGGTATTCCGGATCCGGGAAATTGTCAAGCAGCAGATCCATTTCCTCGTCCCAATCCAGAATAACGCCGGAATTGTCGTGTGCGGCATTGGAAAGATCAAAGCGCGGGTCGCGGTAGCTCCAGCGATAATTGGGATCATCTGCGGGGGCAGTGTACACCTCGGGCATTTTGAGGCTGATGATCTGCGCATCCATGGGATAGGAATCAAGAAGCTCGGCAACTTTTGCGCGAGTTTCGCCCTGGAACGTGCCGGGGCCAACCCAGCAGTGCATCAGAACCGGCACGCGGGATACGTTGCCCTTGCCTTCAATAACCTGAATGATCTCCTCGCGGGAGAGGGGCTTCATGCTCATAAAAATTCCTCCAGTATAGTATCAGATTCAATTTTTCTTCTTTATCGTCAGAATCCGCGCATGACGGTTTCCTTCCGCCTGATTGGATGCAACAGGAACAAAGATGCCGTCCTCATCGATCGCCTCTGCGGAAAGAATTTCTCCGTCCGGCATTATATATTCCGCCGCTATATCCAGTGCAGGGAAGATCTGCACGCTGCGCTGGAGAATCGTTTTGATATAAACTACGATCACGATATCGGAAAGTGCCTTATCGCTATACTGAAGGGCAATTACATTTTCACTGTCGATCAGAATGCGGCAGGATGCCGTATTCCAGAAGGCTCGTTTCTCCTTAAACTCCGTCGCAAAGCGCGAAAGCATATCGACCGCGCTGTCCGAAAGCTTTGTAAGATCGCAGCTGAATCCATAGCCGCCTCCGGTGAGGAATGCCCGAAGCCAACTTTCCTGAATGCCGATGATGCTTTCCCAGGTGCTGCTGTCGGTGGAAATGAGTTTTTCGGCATTCGGACGGGAATAGGTGCGCACATCCTTCAGGCTCTGAATGCATGCCCAGCGTTCAAATGCCTGCGGCGGCAGGCGCTTGAGCGTATTTTTGATAATATCCAGCCCGGTATGCGGAGACTGATCATCCGAAAACCAGTAGCTGTCAAAATCGGCCAGATTCGTAAGATTCATGCGCTGACCGCCGGACGCACAGTTCTGGCAATACACTTCCGGATGCCGCCTGCGAAGTTCCCGCATAAAGGCGCGGTATCCGGCATAATAGCGCGTAAACGCGGAATGATATTTATCATAGCACAAATCGGCATTGAAATCAAACTTGATAAACTCGATCCCGTATTTTTTAATCTGACTGCTCAGCACATCCAGCATATATTCGCATGCCGCTGAGCTGGCAAAATCGAGGAAATATCCGCCTTCATATTCGATAAAATGCTCCGGGTGCGTTTTTACGGCGTCCGACGAGCCCAATGCGCTTTCAATTTCAAACCACAAGCCGAATTTCATGGAGTGGGCACGGACAGCCTCGGCGACCTCGATCATGCGTCCGCAGAAGGCCGAATTTTCATTTTCCGTCCAGTCACCGATGGATTCGCCCCAGTTGGCGCTCTTGCCGAACCATCCGGCATCGATCACGAAATATTCGCAGCCGATCTTCTGCGCAACGGGAACGCAGGCAAGCATGGAATCCACGCTCAGATCCGAAAAGCGGTACAGCCACGAATTGAAAACAACCGGCAATTCCCGGCGCGGCCAGCGTGCATTGCAGTAATCATGCAGTTTATAGCAGTCCAGATCCACGCGGTTTCGGATATCATAGAACAGGATTTCCGGCAGCTCAAATTTCTCGCCGGGCTGCAGGCGAATTGCCATGTCGCGCCCGTCAAGTCCCATTTCCACCTCGGCATACGCGCGCCCGTCCGACGTCAAAACACGGGTAATATTGATCTGCCATGCGCCGTCGGCAAGCAGATGGAAGGCGATTCCCCGGTTTGTCTGCCGGTTCCACAGGGCGGCAAACGGAGCCGCACCCGACGAAGTGCGAACGCTTTCGCACCGTGCACGCACACCGGATACCAGGTTCTGCCATGCGCCGGTGCTTTCATGCACCCAGCCGCTGGCCTGCACATAGGCGTCAAATTCGCAGCCTTCAAACCGGAATTTTGCCGTAATCGAATGTACGACGATGTCCTTACGGGAAACATTGACAAGTTCATCCCTGCGCGAATATACGCCGCCGGGATTCTTTTCTACCTCTGCGCGAAGCTGATATTCCGCATTGGCATATGTATAGCCCAGACCATCCGGCACCGCAGTGCCTTTCAGTTCGCACAATTCGCCGCCGATGTTCCACAGTTCCTTTGCACTTGTTCCCGTAATAAGCCGCATCCGATCGCCTCCTTTGGTTCTACTATACATTATATTACGCACGGTTTATATTGTAAACAGCATTTATTCAGTTTGCCTCGATTGTCCAAATCTCTTGTATTGGCATACCGAACGTGCTATACTGACCTTATCAACACTTTCGTGGAGGCGAATCTTTCATGAAATTCCAAATCGATCACGATATGCATATTCATACTTTTATCTCACCCTGTGCGGGATATGATCCCCGCCAGACAGCGGAAGCTATCCTTGCCTACGGCGTGAGCAATGATCTGCGCCTTTTGTGCATTGCCGACCATGTATGGGATAAAAAGGTTCCCAGCAGAAGCCAGAATCTGTGGCTGGAACGCGGAATCGACCTGGACCGTGCACGTTCCCTTCTGCCGCTTCCGCAGAGCAAATACTGCCGTTTCCTTTTCGGAATGGAGGCGGACATGGATTTCGACGGCAACATCGCCGTAAGCCGCGAAGAGATGGACAAGCTCGACTTCATCATCTTCGCGCCGAGCCACATGCACCTGGGCGGATTCAGCGTGCCGCGCGACCTTGACCCGTCTGCAGAGGCGCACAAGGCGCTGTATCTTGAGCGGCTTCACCTGCTGATGGAAAAGGATATTCCCTTCCACAAGGCAGGTCTTGCGCACCCGGCATGTCCCATTGTATGCGAAGCTGACCCGGTTCGCGTATTTGACCTGATCACCGACCGCGAGTACGAGGAAATCTGGACAAAAATCCGCGACAGGGGAATGGGCGTGGAAATCAATATCGACAAGCGCTATACCGGCGAAAGCCTTGAGCACATTATGCGCCCGCTGCGCATTGCAAAGGCAATCGGCTGCAAATTCTATCTGGGCGGCGACGCGCATACGCCCGATGATTTCCGCGACCTCAACAGCCGCTTCCACAAGTATATCGATATTCTGGGACTCACCGAGGAGGATAAGCATCCTCTCGTCCGCGCAAATCTTGCGCCGGAAGCACCACACTTTTCTATCTAAGAATACCGACGAATTCCTTTCTCCGCACTGGCCAGCACTGCGTTTGCCCAGTGTTCCGTGGCGGCGCTCGAAGTTTGCCGCCACTTCAGCCTTCGGCCTC
>SVHC01000078.1 GCA_015056055.1 Clostridiales bacterium
AAGATCCTCATTTGTACACCTCCATTGTATATTATAGCACAGCAACCTTAGTAAGCGCTTAGCTAATGGCGCAGAAAATAATGCTTTGTTTTTTGAAACAGAAGCGGAAAGAACTTCTTGATCGCGATCTCCACGAAGAAAGCAAAGTCATAAACGTGCTGCTCATGCTCCAGAGAACGGTTTGTTGATAGCATAGTTGTTATTTCACCTGCGCACAGGTTGTGAATTGAAAAATCCATAATTTCCTCCTTGCCCCTGCCACATCCTATTAAACGGAAGGCAGGGGATCATTTTATATAAATATTTATCTATGTAAAAGGGAACCCCGACAGCATCTGAACTGATGCATCAGGATTCCCTGGATTTTTGTGATAGTACCAATTCTGCCAGTTCTAATCTGTCGGGCTCATATTCCATGAAATACAGCAGCAATTTATCCGCCTTCTCCGGCGACAGGTGGTTGGGGGTGGTTTTCCATTTGTATAGCATGTTGGCTTGTATGCCAGTTGCCGCTGCGATAGTTTTGATACTTGAACCGGGCAAAGTGATTGCGGTCAGAAGTAATACTTCAGTTTGTGCGAATGTGTTGTATTGGCGCATCGCTATCACCTCCACAGCATAAGTACAGGGGCAGGAGGGAGATTCATATTTTTTCTTCCGAGATACAAAATAAGCCTATTGCCAAAGGGCAATAGGCAAAAATTTATAAAAATATACTTGGTTTTATTCCCCAGCAGTTCTATCCAAGGCTTTGACGACCACGGGAGCGATCAGCAGTGCGATTGCGCCGCCGATCAAAGCGGTAACCAACTGGGGCCAGCTGAAGGTTGCGGGCAGCACATTGAGCATCGGAGGCTTCAGGGTGCCGGCAGCCAACAGCGATTCTGCCATCACGCCGCAGAGGATCTTTGCCACGATCACATACAGCACAACAAATTTGCACAGGGCTGCCGCAATCCAGGCGATGATCTGGCGCAGGATATTCTTGCCACTGCGATCCGCCATCAGGCTGAGAAGGACCACATAAACGGTGTTGCCCGCCATGATTGCGGGAACCGTGAGAATCTGGGGCGCAATGCCCAGCAGATAGGCGAGCACCGGAGAAATAATCGCGACCGTAATGCCGCTGCCGAGCCCTGCCACCAATGCGGTAACCGCAAGAACAGTATTGACACAGGAACCTGTAACCAGCTGGCCCATGGGCTTGGTCAGGCTCTGCAGAGTAACGAGAAGGGCAAGCATAACGGCAGTTTCGGTAACCCAGCGAACTTTTTTATTCATAGTTATATTCTCACTTTCTTTATTCTTTTGAAATCACGGATGAATAAGCGGTTTTCACGCTGACGCCCTTCAGGGTGCCGATTTTTCCGGAAAGGGCGGAGATGATGTCCTGGGGTGCGTCCAGCGCAATGGAAATGATGCTGACATTGCGCTTGCGATAGGGAATGCCCATCCTTCCGATGATATATTCTCCATGCTGATGCAGGATAGAGTTGAGGGTTTCAACCATGGATCCATCCTCAACAATGATGCTCATTACAGCCACACGATATTCCATATAAACCTCCTAAAACAAATATGCCACACCCCCAGAAAGGATGTGGCAATGGTTCCGGCGTTTCCGTCGGAAGAAAATCATATTCACACCTTTCACGCAGCCCAAGGGCTTAATGTCAGGATAAATCTTTATTTTTTGTGCTCAGCTTTGATCAATGATGGAACAGGCGCATGCCGGTGAAGGCCATAACGATGTCCTTTTTATTGCACTCCTCAATGACAAGATCATCGCGGATGGAGCCGCCGGGCTCGGCGATGTACTTTACACCGGAGGCATAGGCTCGCTTGATGTTATCGCTGAAGGGGAAGAACGCATCGGAGCCCAGCGCAACATTGCGGCGGGAAGACAGCCAGGCCTTCTTGTCGCCCTCGGTCAGGCGCTCGGGCTGCTCGGTGAAGTAGTTCTGCCAGATGCCGTCGGCACAGACGTCTTCTTCGTTGCCGTTGATATATCCGTCGATAACATTATCACGGTTGGGACGGCCCAAGTCCGCGCGGAAGGGCAGGTTCAGGGTTTTGGGATGCTGACGCAGGAACCAGGTATCGGCCTTGGAACCGGCCAGACGGGTGCAATGAATACGGCTCTGCTGACCCGCACCCACACCGATGGCCTGTCCGTCAACGGCATAGCAGACGGAGTTGGATTGAGTGTACTTCAGGGTAATCAGAGCGACAATCAGGTCGATGCAGGCGCTTTCGGGAAGGTTTTTGTTCTCGGTCACAATGTTGGAAAGCAGTTCATTGTTGATTTTAAAATTGTTGCGGCCCTGCTTGAAGGTGACGCCGTAAACCTGCTTGCTTTCCTGCTCGGCGGGAACAAAATCAGGATTGATGGCAACCACATTGTAGCTGCCCTTGCGCTTTGCTTTCAGAACAACCAGCGCTTCATCGGTATAACCGGGAGCAATCACGCCGTCGGAAACCTCGCGGGCAATCAGCCTGGCTGTCATCTCATCGCAGACATCACTCAGAGCAACCCAATCGCCGAAGGAGCACATACGATCAGTGCCACGCGCGCGAGCATAAGCACAGGCCAGAGGGTTTTCATCCAAGCCTTCCACATCATCTACGAAGCAGGCCTTCTTCAGCGCATCGCCCAGCGGTTTGCCGACGGCTGCAGATGTGGGCGAAACGTGCTTGAAGGAGGTGGCGGCGACCATGCCGGTGGCTTCCTTCAGTTCTTTTACCAGCTGCCAGGAGTTCAGCGCATCCATGAAATTGATGTAGCCGGGTCGGCCGTTGAGAATGGTAAAGGGCAAGTCACTTCCATCGTGCATGCAAAGTTCTGCCGGCTTCTGGTTGGGGTTACAGCCGTATTTCAGTTCAAATTCTTTCATGTCCATTGCACTCCTTTACTCATGCTTGTTGAAAATGCGCTGTTCAAATTTTCCGGTTTCGAGATCCGTATAGCGTACGAAGAGAGAAATCTTGTTATCGTGATTCAACTGATCCCAAAGAACTTCTGCAAATGTGCCAATATCATTACACGTGGCTACGCGCTCAGGTTCGCCTCTGAAGGAAGGAATCGTAGGATTTCCATCACAGACATATGTGTGCAGGAAATGACCGAGACCGGGCGTCGGAGGGTACTCATAGAACATGCGCGTGCAGCCGGAGCCATCGGCGTCGATGGATTTCAGAATGGACAATTTGTAGCTGCCGTCTCCGGAAAGCAGACCGGAAATGCGGGGCGTCCAATTCGGAGCATCATCCTCAAAGCTGCGGGTACGCAGCGCTTCTTCCCAGTTCTTGCCATTGCACAGGTAGTCCCGGATCGTATCTGTTTGATCACCATTGGTAACAATCAGATTGCTGCCGTTTTCACGAACAGGATGATAAATGATGAGGTGAGGATCTTCCATTA
>SVHC01000038.1 GCA_015056055.1 Clostridiales bacterium
TCATGAAGCCGCTGAAGGGCTCATAGTCGCGCAGATAGACGCGCAGCGGCGGCGGTGCGATGGTAAAGCCGGTATGCGCAAAGGTTTCAGAGCTCTTCTCCGTAGCGCCGGTCAGCATGAAGGTATACTTGCCCAGCGGGAGCGAGCCAATGCTGAACTGTTCGCTGATATCTGCCAGCGAATAATCGGTCACACCGGGCACAACCTTTGCCTGAAGAACAACGTTTCCATCGCTGTCCCATACCTTCGCCGTCACATCCGTCAGCGGAAGCGTAGAACGCACAAAGCCGGTAATGTTGAAGGTATCGCCCTTATAGATGATGCCGTTCGGCACATTTCTGCCGGTGTAGGACAGATAGTAATACTTCAGACCGAATGCCTTGGCATAATCAATCGGAATTCCGCCATATTCGCTTTCAATGGTGAAATCCGCATTGCAGCCGCCGAAGCAGAATCTCCATCCATCACGGTTGGTTTCAAAATTCGTGGAAGCGGGAATATACAGATCCATCAACGCTCTGCAATCCTGGAATGCATCCTGACAGATAACGCGGACGCTGCTCGGAATGATGCACTCGGTCAAAGCGGTACATCTTTCAAAAACTCGGTAGCCAATTTCCTTCATCGTTGAAGGCAGGGTGATCTTCTGGATATAATTGCAATTGGAAAATGCATATGCCGGCATGTATTCAATGCCTTCAGGAACGACAATTTCCGTGATCTTGGGGCAGCCGTACAGAATACCGCCCAGAGCGGAAAAGTTCCAGCCAGCCTTCGACCAACTGAGGGGATAATCAAATTCCGTCAGGGATACGCATTCTGCAAATGCACATTCGCCAATGGTGGTAACACTGTCGGGAAGGTTCACCTTCTGCAGTTTATCGCAGTGCATGAAGCAGTTGCTACCCAACGTCAGCAAACCATCGTGGAAGGTAAGCTCGGTGAAGGAATCACAATTTGCGAAGGCAAAACTTTCCACAACCGTCAATGTTTCCGGCATCGTAAGGTTGGGCAGATTCACGCAGTTCTCGAAAGCACGTGCGTTGATGCTCTGAAGCCCTTCGTTCAGTTCGATTTCCTTAAGCGCAGTGCAGCCATAAAAAGTCTGGCTATTGATGGTCACCAGTGTGGACGGCAGGTTCACCTTCTCAATATATGTGCAGCCAAGGAATGCTCCATAAGGCGTGATGGTTACTCCCTCGGGAATGGTAATTTCCTTCAGGCTGGTACAGCCGTTAAAAACATAACCGCGATTGCCTCCGCCCACAACGTTTGTCCAGTTGAGAGGATAATCGAATTCCGCAAAGGAAACGCAGTTCTCAAATGCTCCGGAACCAATATCGACAACGCTGTCGGGCAGGTTCACCTTCACCAGATTATCACAGTTTCTGAAGGTATATCCTCCCAGCGAAAGGAAACCATCGTGGAAGGTAATTTCGGTGAAGGAATCGCAATCCATAAAGACATCATTGTTTGTAGACACAAGCGTCGTCGGCATCTCAAGATTGGGGAGATTGGTACAGCCGGCAAAGGCGCCAACGCCCATATGCTCAAGGCCTTCGTTCAGTTCGATTTCCTTAAGCGCAGTGCAGCCCTCAAAGGTACATCCATCGATGGTTACCAGCGTGGACGGCAGATTTACCTTTTCGATATAGGTGCATCCACGGAATGCGTTATAAGGCGTAGCGGTTACGCCTTCGGGAATGGTGATTTCCTTCAGGCTGATACAGCCGCTGAAAATATAGCCGTCTTCGTGACTGCGCAGCACATTCACCCAGCCAAGCGGGTAATCAAATTCCTTCAGCGATACGCAGTCCAGGAACGCGCCGGAACCAATGGAGGCAACGCTGTCGGGCAGGTTCACCTTCTGCAGCTTGTCGCAGGCTGCAAAGGCATAATTGTTCAACGTAATCAGCCCGTCATGGAAGGTGATCTCGGTGAAAGTATCGCAGTGCTCAAAGGCAGAAACACCCACCGATACCAGAGTCTTCGGCATCTTCAGGTTGGACAGATTCACGCAGCCGGCAAAGGAACGCAAGCCGATATGCGTAATCCCCTCATTCAGGGAAACATTCGTCAGGGCCGTACAGTTTTCAAAAACATAGTCGCCAAAGTACGTTATGTTTTCAGAGAAATACACAGACTGGACCGTTCTGTTTCCAAAGAACGCTCTATTGGCAATTCCGGTAACGTTAAGGCCGTCAATCTGCGCGGGAATATAAACCGTCTTGTCGGGACCGTTGTATCCGGTGATGGTTACGGTTTCTCCAATCGAATAGCTGAAATACTCTGCCGGGGTGGAACGCGTGATGTATCGGATTCCGTTGTCTGTGCAGTATTTCTCTGCATAGCTGCCGGGAATGACCCGGGCAGTCATCCCGCTGCAGCCGTAAAAAGCGTTATCGCCAATCGACGAAAGCGACTCAGGCAGCTCAATCTCCGTGAATGAACCGTTGGCAAACGCACGGGCACCGATGGTCGTCGTTCCTTCCGGAATCACGATTTTATCCGCGGAATCCAGATTCATAAAGGCTTCTTCCCCTATGATCTTCAGATCCTGCGGGAGGACAAGACAATCGCCTGATTCAGCCGTCGCCGACAATGACGCCATTGCCATCAGACAAATAAGCAGCATTAGCTTCAGCCAGTTTTTCATCATAGTTTCGATTCCCCCTTGGGTATATTTTCATATTCACATTGCAGCAGAACGTATCGGTCACTTCGCCGCGCTGCACTTTTTCATAAAGTTGTGCCTGTTGATTTCATCCCGGATGCGTGTCACGCAGATAGTTATATTCTATCACTCTATTTACTTTCTGTCCATTCTTTCGGCGCCGAATTTTTACTAAATATTTTACAAACCGCATCATGCGCGCTGATAAAACAGATAAAAAACTCACCGGTCTTTTCTGCCCGGTGAGCTTTGTGTGGAGGCGCGGGACAAATAAATCTTTGCCTTACAGCCTTTCGGAACGACCGGCTGAATGCGGTCGTATTTTTTATCATATTTTTGTCGTTCCGTTTCTTATTCGCCCTTTTGCGCGCTTCGCTAAGCGTATCGCCGGAGCCTGCCGCATCAAGTGGACAAGTTACCATTCCGGCCGTTTCGACAGCACGCGTTTTAAGGAAGATCACGCTGAACCGGCAGCTGCTTACATGAAAGTCAGCACTACTCGCCGATTTCCATTGATTAAAAATCCGGAGCAACTGTCACGTCACTCCGGCGAATACCCTGTGCAAAACCAGTAAGCAAAAATGTTCTACTTGAATTTAGCCAGCACAGCATCAGCCTTGGCCAAAATCTCGGTACGGTCGCCGCGGACATATGTACCAACATCATCCATTGCCTGCATAACCGTCTCCTCATCCAGATTGCCCTGAGCAGCAGATTTTACGGCTCCGGCAACGGATTTGATCGCCTCCAGCTGACGCTTGGCATTATTGAAAGAATTTTTCAGTGTCTTCTGGATACCAAAGATTTCATTCAAGCACTTTTCAAGTTTCTCACACGCCTTCTGGGTGGAAAGCTGAAGATTGAATGCGGCCAGACCGGGCGTATTGTCAAAAATCAGGCTCATAAAATGCTTCTTTTCCACTTTGCCTTCGGAATTCTTCTGTTCCTCTTCAAAATATTCATAGCTTGCGATATCGCCGATGCGGTAAACGCAGGCCTTCTGATACTTGCCAAAGATGAAAAACTTGTAGTGCGTTTCCACCAGCGCCACAAGGCCCGTAGAAGCAGACACATAGAGATCTGCGCCGCCGCTGGTACCAAACTCCACCGGTCTTTCTGCCTTGTTCTTGGATTCCTTCAAAGGCAGCAGCACTTCATTCCAGATTCTGGTACCCTTTTCGATCTGCTCGAAATGTTCGGTAATTTCAGAAAGGTGCGCAGAAACCTTATCAAGGTTATTGAAACACTTTTTGCCGCAGACCTTTCGGCAGATGTAGTTGCCGTCTGCCAGTTTCTGGCCGGAGAGCAGATTGACCTCAGCTCCGCAGATTGCGCAAGTATGCTTTGCCATAATGTTTTCCTCCTTGTTTTTGTTCAGTCGTTTTGTATAGTCAGAATCGTTAACCCCAGACCTTCTTATACGCCTCGTAAAATTCTCGGTCTTCATCAGCAGGAACAATGGACTTCACCGAAAGACTCTTGCCCTCGATTCCCCAGTCCTTGCAGGCTTCGTTGAACTGTTTCAGCACGGCATTTGCGTATTCTTCCGTATCACCCTCAATAACGCTGACTGCAATCGAATTGAATTCGGTCAAAGATACGCAGAACAACTCATTCAAATCTTCGTTCAGGTTCGCCCCGCTTACGGTATCAGAAAGAAGTTTTTCATCAAAAACAACATATTCCAGCTTAAACCTGTACTGAACATCGATCCGGTCGACCAGAGCAGCATCCTGCATATCGCCGGTATGGCTCAAATCATTGGCTGCTTCACGCCGATGCTGAATTCCGGTATTCAACGTACCCCTGTATTCAGGTTTCAGAATCTCCGTCAGTTTCAGCCGGGTGATTCCTGTCAGCTCTGCCTGCTGAACCGGAAGGTCTCAGGAATATCCTTTTTATTCTCCCGCCTGCTTCCAAACAGCTGTCTGAAGAATCCCATTTAATCCTCTCCCTTATTTCTGCTCGTAATCTGAGTTCTCGCCACTATACACCTCAAGATAATCGCAGTGGATATAGCCGAAAATATCGTTGTAACCAACATAGAAGTATCCGTCATGCGCTTCGTAGCAGCCGTCCAGTACAGTTCCTTTCGGAACCTCAGCCAGCATTCCAAATTCCGGCGCAGGTTCCCGGTGCAAAGGCGCGCTCTTTTCGCAGTTCGCAACGATCATCTCCCCGGCATAATCCCCTATGTATCCGATATATGCCAGATAATCGCCGAAAATATAGCCGTACTCACCCTCGTAGCAAACATAGAAATAGCCATCTTTCGCATCCAGAGCTTCAATCGCAGTTCCTTTTGGCACCCATGCAAGACGTTTGGATGCGGAGGTCGGCTCTTTTCGCAGCGATACTTCCTTGTTGCAGTTGGTCACGTACTTCACGGCCAATTCCGGCTGCACTTCGTTTCCGTCTCCAAGGGTAATATATTCGGTGAGAACATATCCTTCCATGCCTTTGTACTTCATATATGTGAAATCATCCGCATAATACAGGCAATTCGTGACCACCGCACCAAGCGGTACTCTTGCAATCTGCCTGGCATTTACATCCGCCATCTCGCGAAGCGGCGTCCATTCGGGGCAGCCTACAATCTGCATTACTTCGTAGTATTCCGGATAGGCATAGGCCATTTCCGGGTCGCCCTCGTATACCGCAAGATAATCACCGTGAATATATCCGGGCGTTCCGTAATACTCCACATAGTAATAATCGCCATAGCCGGAGGAACAGTTTTCAAGCACCGCATGATACGGAATCCAATCCAGTCGCTGTGAATTGGCGGTTGGTTTTTCACGCAGGGAAACTTCCTTTTTGCAGTTGACAACCATCATCATGCCGATATACTCGTGCTGCTCAGCAGCCGCAGTCGCCGGAAGCACAAGGCAAAGCACCGCAAGCAGACAAATTATCCGCTTCATGCCCATCCGTCAACCCTTCTTTCGTGCTGCGTTGTTCTTCTTTGCGCCATTTCTCAGACCGAGGAATACCAACAAAAGTCCAAGTACAAGGAAGGCAATCGAGCCGCCCGCGAGATATCCGGTTTCAGTATCAACCAGTTCTTCTTGAGTCAGTACGCCATTGTTCACCACGCCAAGCAGTTTTTCGTGGGCCACCAGCGTATTTCCCTGCTGGATACCTGCAACGGTCACTTCTTCCGAAACGACGCCCGCATGGATCTTATAAGCGTATGCCCTTGTTCCCTCTCGCTCAGCAGCAATCTGCCTGTTCCATTCACGCACAAAGAGAGGCGCATCCAAACTGGGGTTGAGTTCATACGATGCATAATAATAGGCTTCACCTTCAGGTCCTCCTACAATTACATACCAGCGATTCATCCTTGCGTCTTCGTTGGTCTTGCCCTGGGAAACATTGTATCCATTGGCTTCGATTTCAGCAAGGTCGAAGTCTTCGTAATCAACATCTGCCGGAAAAGCAATAATCGTCTTTTCGTCCAGAATAAACTCGCCCAGCGACGCTTCACCGGCAAGGCTCTTCTGACCAATCGTGGCCCAGTCGTATAGCGTACGATTGCTTTCCCATGCCATTTGCTTATATTCTTCGTCATAGCGATATGCCTTGAAGGCATTGATCGTAATGCCAATCTCCTCGTCATAGACAGGCGCAATCATCTCCGGCGTTCCGTGGATGATAACCATCTTGCCCTCGTTTTCCGGCAGAACCACCGGTTCTTCCAGATAAACCGCCGAGCTGAGCACTTCTTTATATACAGGCGCATCCATCAGAGCGCGCACGCTCAGCCATATGATAACCGCGCCCAGCGCAATCAGAATAATTTTTCCGATCAGCTTTGCTTTCGTCATAGCTTCCACTCCGTCTTTTGAAATCTGCCTGCCGGAAATTCCGGCAGGCAGAAACAGCTTGAATTATTTCTCAGGTACAAAATGCAGAATCATGCTTCCATAGTAATCCATATCAAAGCCTTCATCGGTAATCACGGCATTGAATGCGGTGCCATAGTAGTTGATGACAAACGCTTCAACCTCAGTCAGACCGATTGCAACCTTCTGCAGACCCCAGGACAGGTTCGGAAGAGTTATTCCACTGACCGTAAAATCGCAGGTACCGTTCTCGCGGAAGATGATAGCATACTCACCCACCTCAGAAGCATCACGCGTATCACCGTAGGTAGTAGTGTACGTCTTTGCAACATACTTGCGGTTCATGCGTGCCTGCAGACCGTCTTCCTCACCATTTGCAGGTGCCTGAGTTGCAGCCGGGGTAGCTACGGGAGCCAAAACAGGAATTGCCATGCTCGGATCCCAAACAGCCTCTTCATCGCGGCTGAATACCAGATAACCGCCCAAATCAGAGCCAAACTTCAGGAAGCCGCCAGTAAGGATTTCCATAGGCATGCCGTTTTCACCGAAACGCACAACGCGTTCCTCGCGATACCAGTTGCCCTCCTCGGGAGTCGGGAAATCGATGCTGCCGGTACCATCCGCATTAAGGATCAGAGTGCTGCTGAGATTCAGAGCACGCAGATCGCCCATAGACATATAGCAAGCCTTCCAGGTACCTACAAAACCGTTGAATACGATCTTCATACCATCGGGATCTTCGCCGATCACAGTTCCGTCACTCATAAGAGTAAGGATCATACCGTCGATATCAGCGGTACCGTCTTCCAGCAGTGTCCATGCGCCGGTCTCCATGGCTTCACCGTCGTACAGGGTGATAACGCCATCTGCGTCAAGCTTGATCTCAATGGTAACTCCAAGGTCGCTCAGCAGACAGCTTTGACCTTCAACTTCCGTCGAGTAACCGACCCAAAGACCCACGAAGTCTTCCGCTTCGCCAACGAGCGGAACAACCGGCACTTCTGCGCCGTCGCCGCGTACGAAGTACATTGCGGCACCGTCTTCTTCCATGCACAGGCGGCCATCTTCCGTCAGAGCCAGCTGCATTTCGCCCATGATGTCGACCTTGCCGTCTGTCAAAGTCCAAATTCCTTCTTCTGCAGATTCGCCGTCAAACACGGTAATCGTACCATCGGCATTGATGGTCAGATCCATAACCATGCCCATCTCAGCAACATCAATGGTCATGCCTTCCATTTCCATTACGGAAGCATTCCAGAAGCCTACAAAATCTTCTGCAGTGCCGGCTACGACAGCAATGTTGTTTTCAGGCTCGGTCGGTGCAGCGGTGCCTTCGCCGGGCATGAAGATCCTGTCAACGACAAAACCATCGGAAACATACAGAGTGCCGTCGCCATTCAGTACCAGGGGAGCTTCACTCCACCAACCGGTGGTGATCATCGGTACGCCGTCAACAATGTTCCATTCCATGTTGTTGTCGCCGTACAGGTCGGTAGCAACACAGGTTCCGTCCGCATTGATGGTGAGCACCGTGCTTTCTCCGTCGTTCCATACGCCGATGACCGGGCTTGCAGACAGATCAACCGGAGTTTCTACAGGGGTTTCAACAGGCTCTTTTGCAGGACCGCCAAGGTAGGTAAACAGAATCTTTGTTCCTTCCTCATCCTCGCCGATCACGGTGCCGTCGCTCATGAGGTACAGGATCATGCCGTCAATATCGGCAGTACCGTCAACCAGAGTCCATTCGCCGCTCTGGGTGGATTCGCCGTCGTAAAGGGTGATAAGACCGTCAGCGCCCATAGAAATTTCAATCGTCATGTCGAAATCGCTCAGTGCGTAGACCTGACCTTCAACTTCCATCGACAGGCCGCTCCATACGCCTGCAAAATCTTCTGCTGCAGCAAAAACAGGAACTACTTCGCCGGAAACAGGCTCGTAAGCTTCGCCACGGACGAAATAGAGCGCAGCGCTCTCTTCCGCCATGCACAGTTTTCCATCCTCTGTCAGGGACAATTGCATTTCGCCCATGATGTCGACCTTGCCATCGACCAGAGTCCAGAGGCCTTCTTCCTCAGATTCACCGTCAAAGATGATGATCGTACCGTCGGCATTGATGGTCAGATCCATAATCATGCCCATATCGGCCGCGTTCAGCGTCGTGCCTTCCATTTCCATGGTAGAAGCATTCCAGGTGCCGACGAAATCCTCAACCGTACCGGCTACACCGGTGGGAGCATTGACCGGAATTTCCGCATTCGGGCGATAGTAGGTTCTGGATTCACCGATGTGGAGCGCCCCTTCGGCATCAACCGTTACGGTTTCGCCCATGTAGTTGCCCCAGGTCATCGCAATTACGCCGTTTGCTTCTTCCCAGTTCCATTCGATCTCGCCGTTTACCATGCACTTTCCATCCTCGGTAAACAGCAGATTCTGGCCGTAGCCATCAGTCCATTCGCCCAGAATATCAGCAGCTGCGCTTCCTTCGGTCCAGCCTTCGCGCTTGAATACGTTCCAGCCGTCATCGATATTCAGCGTGTTTTCATCTTCCAGAACACCGATGCTGCCATTCCACCACATATCGCTGAAGGTGCAGCCGGTATCGGTAGCTTCCCAGGTTTTGGTGGTAACACCGCCGGTCATGTTGGAGGTGTATTCACCGGTTCCGTCTTCATTGAGAACCAGAACGCCGTTCTCGTTGACCCAGGTGCCTGCCACGCCTGCACCGGAAGCAACAGGGGCATCTACAGGAGTTTCAACAGGTGCTTCGCCGCGCTCAAAATACATTTCAGCGCCTTCTTCGCTCATGACCAGCTTGCCTTCGGTATTCAGCACGAGAATCATGCCTTCAATTTCAATACCACCGTCAGCCGTCATTGCCCAGGGAGCTTCCGCAGGACCTTCGTCGTCAATCAGCGAGCAGGTGCCATCTTCGTTGATGACCAGTACCATATTGATACCAATGTCCGCAGGATTCAGGAGCACGCCTTCAACATTCATAAGCGTGCAATTCCATGCACCGATAAAGTCTTCGGCAGTACCGCTGACTGCAGCAGCGGAAGTATTGGACGGAGTTTCAACAGGAGGCTCGCTGCCTTCCTTTGCAAATACGATAATCACGCCGCCAAAATCGCCTGCCAGCGTGCCGTCGGCATTGATAGTCATGGTCATGGAATCGCCGTCCACAGCAATTTCCACAGCGCCGTCGGATTCAGACCAGGAGATTTCTCCGGCTTCGCCTTCCATTTCAAGGCTGCCGGTTCCGTCTTCATTCAGCGTAAGCTTGATCAGCAGGCCGTAGGATTCCAGCGCAGCCTTGTCCATCATCATGCCGTCGGCCTCTGCGCGGAAGGCATTCCATACGCCTGCAGTGCCGCCCTCTGCAGGAGCCACCGGCGCGTCAACAGGAGTCTCGACGGGATCAGCAGCATTGTCCAGTGCGAAGATGATGCCTTCCATGCTCAGAGTATCATCTTCGAGAATATCGATCAGCATGGCATCGCCGCCGAGGGTCAGAATCAGCATTCCATCGGCAACGCCCCAGTTGATGCCGCCCATTTCCTCGCCTTCCATGAACATATCTGCGGTGCCGTCTGCCTTCAGATCGATCCACATGCTCATGCCAAAGCCTTCAAGCTGTTCCTGTGTCAGAACCATGCCTTCCACATTGGCGCTTACAGTAATCCAGTGGCCCACCATAGCGGCATCCACCTCGCCGGCAGGAATGACCACTTCCGGTTCTGCCATGGCTATCAGAACTTCATTAGACTTAACAGTGTTGCCATAGGCATCGGTAATTTCGCAGTAAACCTTGCTCCAATCAGAGTTTTCGTCCACAGCCACGCTGTAAACATTGGTGGTGAAGCCATCTGCAGGGTGATATTCGCTTTCATGCACGAGCATCACATACCACTGATAGCTAAGATCATCGCCGGTGGCTTCAACCGTGATATTGGTCATTTCGCCCTCGGGCAGTTCAACATCAACAGGCTGACCATTGATTGCCAGCGGAGTAGCAATGGTAATCATTGCAACGTCAGTTTCCACAACGGTGCCGTAATCATCGCTGATCTCACAATAAACCATGCGGCCGTTGCTGGAATCATCAGCAACCACAGAATAAATATTTCCGGTTACAGTTTCATCCAGGACGAAATCCCTGTCCTTCATGTTTCTTACATACCATTTGAAGGTAAGGCCTTCGCTGTCTGCAAGCTGAACCTCAATATTCGCGGTTTCACCTTCAGCAACCACTGCATCGGTGGGTTGCTGGGTGATAATGATTTCCTTGCTGTACAGAGCCTTCTGCAGGGCTGCATTCTGTTCTTCGGTAGCATTTTCACCGGCGCTGATTTCGATAAGCGCGGTGCAGGTATCCAGCATTCCCTTGGGCAGCACGGAAGGATCGCACAGGATGGTGATCTTTTCAAGGCCGGTGCAGCCTTCAAAGGCGTTGGCTGCGATGCTGGTCAGTGTTTCGGGCAGAGTGATCTCCTTAATGTTCACGCAGTTGCGGAAAGCTGCATCCCCGATGGTATAGATTTCATGGTAGAGATCCACAAATTCTACGGAGCTGTCTGCGAAAGCTTCGTTACCAATGTGATGCATCGTGAACTCATGGGAACAATACCAGGATCGGATCGTCTGATTCCCCTTAAACAGGCCGTCGCCCAGTGTAGTAATCGGAATTCTGTTCCAGGAATACCAGGTCATCAGATTGGGCTGAGTGCCGTTATAGGAAACCCACACATCCTGATTGTAAGAGTCAGTACCATCCGCAGGATATTCAAGGCCCAAGGCAGGATCCTTGATGGGAGCCTGGGTATATAGATAGGTAGAGCCTTCATAGATGTTCAGAAAGAGATGTTCATACTCCTTGTATACATCATAAGGCACATTCCAGCGCAGATAGATGTAGGTTTCGTTCGTATTGCCGGCGAACGCAGTTTCATCAATCTGGATCATGCGGTCAGTCAGCAGTTCCACGCGATCCAGAAAGTTGTTGGCAAAGGCTTCGGGACCGATGCTTTCGATCTGGTTGCCGATGTAGAGCTTACGGATGCTGCCATTTTTGAAAGCAGCTTCGCCGATGGTCTTCACAGTAGAAGGCAGCGCCAGAGTCTGAACGCCGTAACGTGCAAAGGCGTTCGCGCCGATTTCCTCCAGTCCTTCCTTCCAGCTCACATTGGACAGATAGCAGCCTTCAAAGGCACCATCGCCAATCTTCTTCAGGGTAGCGGGAAAATCCACGACCAGCACATTGTCGCACTGACCAAAGGCATAGTTTGCAATGGTTTCAACACCCTCGGGAATGATAACGTAGCAAAGTGCAGAATTGCGATAGAACGCCTTTTCGCCGATGGCCTTCACAGGCGTGCCGCCGATGGTAGCGGGAATCTGCAGACGGGCAGTGGTTCCGGTATAGCCGGTAATGGTGCCGGTGGCAGCATCAAAGGTGAAATCCGCCTCAGTCGCGGGGTTATCGTAAATCACCGCATTTTTACCGCTGGGCTGAATCTGCTCTTCGGTGCCGTAGCCGTTGGTGAGGGCCGCCTTGTAAGCGTCCACCTGGTCATCCGGTACATAAATCACACAACTTCGATTCAGACCGGTAACGGGCTTATCAAGTGCAAACATCGGGCAGACGCCTTCAAAGGTAAGGGTCTGCAGATTACTCAAGGAGTTAAATGAATCGCCGATGAAGCAAACGGATGCGGGAATTGTAAGATTGGTGATTCCCTTCATCGCACAGAAATTCATGTCATCAATGACCGTCAGGTTTTCAGACAGTTTCACGCTGGTAAGGCCATTGAGGAAATTGATAGCGCTACCGCCCATCGACTGAATGGTATCGGGCATCACGATGGAGATAACATCGTTCTGGTTGTTGAACGCAAAGCTATCAAGGCTGGTAACGGTGATTCCGTCCACCGTTTCGGGAATAACCACTTCTCCGGACAGTTTCACGCCGCTATTGACTTTCAAAGCACCGCTATTGCTGATGGTCCACGTTTCATCCGCAAATGCCGGGATGCAGCTGACCAACAGTATGATTACAAGAATCAAGCTTATTGATTTCTTCATTGCTGTATACTTCCTTTCCATATCTATTCTGCATCAGATATTTGGGGAGTTTAGAGTACTGGCCACAGAGGAGGTACCCCTCCCCTGTGGCCTCAAAAAACGAGAATTAATTCATCCTTGCGCAGGCATCCAGTGCGCGTTCCATAATGGTATTGACCATTGCTTCAGCAACAATCGCCGGTTTATCGGCATAAGCCATGTTCAGGAATGCTTCGCGTGCATTGATCCAGTTCGTAATCGCTGCATATTCGACAAGGTAGACGTTTCCGACTCCTTCGCCGGCCTTCTTGTACAGCGCATCGTAAGCGTTGTTCAGCTCAATCTCCCACAGAGCACGAACCGTTTCCCAAGTGTTAACGCTCTTATCGGAGAGGAGGAAGATTTCCATCATCTCATAGGTGAAGCCATGAACCGTGCAGTACCCATCGGTGCAGAGGATCTTGCCTTCCTTCTCTTCGGTAACGGTGCAGGTGCAATTTGCGTTTGCCTCGACTGCATTGGCAGCGCGCTCCACATTGAAGAGGCTGTCCATGCGCTCTGCCGGAGCGGTATTCATCAGGTAGCACAGTTCAATGCACTTATCCTGCCAGAGCTGTGCTGCTGCCTCGGCTGCCAGTACGGGCTGATCGGGAGCAACTGCCTTGAGTGCCATTACGGTGTTTGCAACCATGACCATGTAGTTCATGCGCTCGCTCATGATGGTGATCTTGGCTTCCTCGTCGCAGACAGCAAGGATTTCTTCGTACATGGCGTCGATATCCTTCAGCCACAGCGTATAGGCATACTGCCATGCCATCTGCTGCTTGGTTGCATCCTCGCCCGCACCCTGTACCATGGTCAGTACAGCCTTGTGCGTATTTGCATGCTTGCTGCAGAAATGCGTTTCGTACTCAACGGAATCGCCGTCGCGGGAAACAACCTTAACGTAGCAGGTGTCCTCATTTACAACAGGAATGCGTTTTCCGGTTTCATCCGTCTGATCACTTTCGCCGCGCAGCTTGCCCCAATCGATGATGCCGGAACCGGGAACATAGGTGGTGTTCGGATCACCGTCGGTATCGCTGATAACCACATTGGATACAGCGCCGTTGATGTAGCCTTCGATGGTATACTGCGCAGTTGCAAAGTTTGCAACATAGCCCTTCGCCACGTCATCCGCAGTTACAACATAGTCAAAGGTACAATAGCGGCTTTCGCTGGGATTCAGCATTTCGGCGTATGCGATCTCAGCGCCATCCTTCTTGAGGCTGTCGTAAATAAGCGTTTCGCTGAGCTGGGTTTCACCGGTGTTGGTGTAGGTAATCTTGTAGGAAATGGTTTCGCCCTCGGTGTAATAGGTACCGTTGGCAGGCGTGCTGGTTTCTTCCTTAACGACGGTTACCTCGGTGATCACGCCGAAGGGGAAGTCGTCGGGCATGCCGACGAGGACCTGTACCTCGTTGGAGACAGCGACCTGAGCCTTGCCTTCCGGATCATAGCCGACAGCCGTTGCCATGTTGCTGACAAAACCGACAATGGCATCCATCTCGGTTACCACATAGTCAAATACAACGGTTTCTTCCTGACCCGGATTCATACTGCTGATGATTGCGATCGGATCATTTCCATACAGGGCATCGCGCACTGCAACATCCTGCAGAACAAGACGACCGGTATTCTTCACAGTCAGTTTATAGGAGACGACTTCGCCGGGCAGATAGCACTGACCATTGGCCGGCGTGCCGGTTACCGTCTTGCTGATGGAAACGCCGCCGACAGCAACCTGACCATTGTAAACAACTTCATTAAAGATGAATCCGTCATCAACATACACATAATTGTAGCCACAGGGAGTCGTGACCGTATTGGACGTGCAGCTCAGATTCTCACCGGTTACGGGATCTACCCATTCGGCAGTTGCCGTGTTGGTAACAAAGCCCGCCAAAGCGTCTGCCTCGGTGACCACGTATGCCGCATCGAAACCGGCGGCCGCATTAATCTCGCTATTGAAGGCAGCGCCAACGCTGATGATATCGATGGGCTCATCACTGCCGTTCAGAAGAGGATCCTTGACGGCAATATCCCGTACAACATACTCACAGGGATTCTCGAACATGATCTCATATATGATGGTTTCGCCAACGGTAAAGAAGGAGCCATTTGCAGGGGTGTTGATGACCCGCTTTGTGAGCATTCCCTTCGCAGTACCGGAAGAGGCTGCACTGGTGGGCGCGGTTACAGTTTCGGACCATGCGGATACCCAGGCATCGCCTTCGGGATCGAAGAAATATGCATCAGCTGCGTTATCAACATAGCCTCGCTCAACATCTTCAGCCGTTACCACATAGTTGTAAGTATACTCGGCACTGTTAGCAGACGTTGCATAGGGCAGGATTTCCAGAACCGTGCCCACATTCGTCAAATTCACCCAGTCAGTGACCGAGAAATGTTCCAGAGTAATACCTTCGGGGATGCTTACCTTGATCAGGTAAGAGATCGTCTCACCCTCAACATAGTATTCACCGTTTGCAGGTGTGCTGGTAATGGACTTTTCAACGGTCACATAGCGGAAATCCTTATCGCCGTAAGTAAGCGGAATGCAGACCGTAACCGAGGCAGTCACGTTTTCATCGGCGCGATATTCGGTAGAACCATCATGTCCATCCGGCTGCGGCATTATTGTCGGTACATCCGTTCCGGCGTAATACATCGGTGCAGCCGTCAGCCAGATTTCGCGGTAAAGCTCACCCTCGTCGATATCGTGCTGGGTAATGATACTGAACTGTTCTTGGGCAACGCCGGATTGCGGTAACAGGGTTCGTTCCCAGCCCTCATTCCAGGTGGTACGTTCCCCTGTATCAGTGCCATTTCTATAAGAGTTGCCAAAGCTGTGGGCATAGAGTTCAGTCTCGCCGGTATTCATGAGCAAGACCGGGATCATGACAGTATCGCCCACACTGGGAGATGCAATACTTTCCGGCAGAGTGCCATCGATAACCAGAGTCATGGCGGAAATAAGGGATTCGCCGTTGTCATCGTTGCCGCCGGAAGTCAGAGGGATGCGGATCTCGATGGTGTCCTCCACCACTTCCTCTTCCTTGGCCCAATATTTGTTGGTGCCTTCGGGCTCGTTTTCGACTCCGGCGGGAACATCCGTCATTTTATCGTTTACGACGCAATAGAGAGGACGGGCATACTGAGTATACCTGCGAACGATCTCACCGGCATCGATATCGGTCTGTTCAACAACGACATTCAGCGTACCTTCGGTCGTTTCGCCCGGATTGAACCAGCCGGTTCCTCCGCCGTTTCCACCATCTATATCCCAGGAAGCACCATCAATGTAAGCAGGCTGCTGTCCGTTACCACTCTCCGTATAGGAAGAGTTTACCGTAAGGACAGTCTCACCGGTGTTGGTGACTTTCACTCTGACAGAAATAGTCTGACCCAGTTCGCCGCTAAGCTGCGAGCAGTCGGTAAGCAGTTCCAGATCAATACCGGAGATGTACTTCCTGTCATCGCCGTTGTCGTCATCGTTGTCGTCATCGTTGCCGAACATCTCGTCCCACTGACCGGGCCAGAAGATACCGTCGGGCGTATAGCCGTTTACAATCTGCCAGTCCTTCAGCGCATTTTCGGTTTTGCTGCCAAAATCGCCATCGACAGTGCCGCAGTCGTGACCCTGTTCATTCAGCTTGTTCTGCAGGTCTTCAACCTCTTCGCCCTTGTCACCCTTTTTGAGAGCGCCATCGGGGTAAAATTCTTCGCGCTGAACCGCGCCGCAGCGGGAGCACTTGCGCTCACGGATGCCCACTGTGAAGGCAGTGGCTTCCTGAACGATCTGCCATTCGCCCCACTTGTGACCCAGGCTGTTGCCTTCGCGGGTTTCGGTTTCGCCGCAAACGGAGCACTTGCGTTCCTCTACGCTCTTGCTGGTGCAGGTACCGTTTTTCACTGTATACCAGTCGCTCCAGCTGTGCTCTCCATACGATCCGTTTCGGTGTTCGGTTTCACCGCAGCGGGAACAGGTGCGCTGCTCAGTCGCGATCTGCTGGCAATTTGCATTGCCATTCTCCCTCCAGTAGCCCCAGTCGTGACCACTCGGGGGAACCTCGCGCTCGTCAAGGCCCTTATATCCGCATATCGCGCAGTCGCAGATTTCTATTCTCCGCTCATCGCAGCCTACAGAATCATAGTAAGGATCCAGATACCAGGGGCCCGGTTCGTGTTCCACATACTCCTGATAGCTGCAGTTTACACAGGTACGATAAGTATCATGGCAAGGCTGGGAGCCAATCGGATAATTGTATTCACCCCAATTGTGCTCCATTCCCATGTTGTGGCAATAGTCAGAGAATGCCATTGCCGCAGGCAGCATGCTCAGCAGCATCATAGCTGCCATAACGATTGCCAGAAGTCTTCTTCTGAGTTTCATTTTCTTCTTGTCCTCCATTTCTTTCCATTCCTACATTAATATATCCCGGTAACAAAGGATGTTTCCCAGCTAATAACCCCCTTCCGGAGTAATGCCGTTTTCCTTCAAATAATGCTGAAACAGTTCATCAATGGCACTGCTTGCATCGCTGTAACCATTCGGGAAACTGTTGCTGCCCGAAGCGGTGATTCCGTCTCCATCCTCAAAACGGACATTCAGGCTGAAACCGGAACCATCCAGCACCCATGAATTGGTTTCGGAAAAACCATCCCATTTCTGCAGACTATGGTTATCAATGAGTTCCGCCAAAGCCTGCATCATTTCCGCGTCGGCAGGCAGCGTATACGTTTCGTATCCGCAGTTGAGTGAATAATTGACGGTCATCTCCCCGGTTTCTTCATTCCTAATCACTTCATATGAATATATATCATACGAAATGGAGCCATTGTGGCTGTAGTCAAAATAAACAATGGGAGAATCGCTCACAGTCGGCGGAGCCTGATTTCGATATACCCGAAATCCGACTACTCCCATAAGTGCTGCAATCACAACGCAAATCCATATATACTTACTCAAATGCATTCCTTCTTTATTTCCACTCCGTATTTTGTCTTGATCGTCATCATCGAAACAATTTGTCTTGCACAAACAGTTTTAAGCATAGACGCACTGCCTATGCTTCAAGGCTGCGTCTTTGCAGTACCGTTCTTCTCATTTCCTTGGAAACGATTGTAGACTTTCGTTTCCGGATGTCGTATAATCAATATGTAAATGTCTTTTAAGTAATCAGGCGTTTTTGCAGATTCAGATATACCGTTTATGCTGCTGACTATGATTGGAAAATCATTTCTACTATTAAAACCAATTTAATACAATCAGAATCCAGTATTATCTCTTCGTCCATTTTAAAAATGTGGGATGTGTTACGTTCAATGCCTTTGCTGCTGCACGCGCAGAAATCTCCCCGCGCTGCCATTGCTCATAATACGCTTCATAACCGGGCGGTTTTTCCATGGGCTTTACGCCAAAGCGCACGCCTTTTGCCTTTGCAGCCGCGATTCCCTCCGCTTGTCGGCGTCTGATAAATTCGCGTTCCGTCTGCGCAACATAGGACAATAGCTGAAGCACAATATCCGCAATCAGCGTTCCCGTCAGATCCCGCCCTTGCCGCGTATCCAGCAAAGGCATATCCAGAACCACAATTGCGGCCCGCTTTTCCTTTGTAATAATGCGCCATTGCTCGATAATCTCGTCATAGTTGCGGCCCAGCCGGTCGATACTCTTGATTACAAGTGTGTCACCGGCTTTTAATTTGCGCAAAAGACGCTTGTACTGCGGGCGGTTGAAATCCTTTCCGGATTGTTTTTCAATGAACAGATTCTGTTCGTCCACACCGAATGCACGCATCGCAACTACTTGCCGTGCCTCGTTCTGATCCTTTGTGGATACGCGAACATACCCGTATTCGTTGTTATTCATCCTGTTGCCTCCTGCAAATAGTCGTCTCCGTTCTATTCTACAGAAAGCGCCTGAAATTATTATTCAATTGTCCAGTGTTATTTTACCACTCTGCTTTTTTCTTTGGGACTACACGAAAGTACTGTTTTACTCGCATAAAAAGAAAAACTATACTTTTGTATAGTGGTCTGTCCCAAGTTTTATTGTTATAATATAATTGGGTATGTTTAATGCCATTTCAAAAAACATACACTGCTTCATGCAGATTGAGGAAGAACATATGGCCATGTCACGCAAACGATCTGTAACGTATCTACTGCTTATCACAGCATCATTGCTTTTTGCATACAGTCTGAGGTTTGTATTCCATCCAATGACTGATAATGCACTGCTTGCCATCGGCATGATGACTCTGCGCTGGGCCATCCAGGTGACTCTAACAGTGCTGTGGTATTTCTCCATCCGGCGGCGTATTTTGAATACAGCAATTTGCCGAATGCTCAAAACCGTAGGCGGACTGCTGTTATTTTGGCAGCTTGCACGCATCATCAAATATGATTATGTAATTGTAACAGAATCAATCGGACGCTATTGCTGGTACAGCTACTATATTCCGATGGTATTAGTACCGCTGATCGGCGTTTTTGTAGTAAATCATATCGGAAAACCGGAAGGCTACCGTTCCCCGCGTTGGATGAAATATCTTTTTATTCCGGCTTTCTTCCTTATTTTTGTTGTGCTTACCAACGATCTGCATCAGCTCGTTTTTACCTTTCCCAACGGCTTTGAACTGTACAACGGCGATTACGGCTATGGCTTCATGTACATCGTCGTCATGGGATGGTTTGTTATGCTTGCGCTTTTCTTTGCCATTGGACTTCTGATCAAAAGCCGCGTACCGGGCAGCCGGAATTTCCAGCGTCTGCCTCTGTCGTTACGATATTTGCCATTCTTTTCTGGACCGGCTATTCACTGAAACTGTATGAAGCCGATCTGACAGCAGTGGACTGCATTTTCATCATTTTGCTGCTGGAAGGCGGGATACAAAGCGGTCTGATTCCCTCCAACATGAATTATAAGGAGCTCTTCCAAAAATCCACAATTGCCGCGCAGATTGTAGACTCCCGGCAGAATACCCGCTATGCCTCCGCAAATACTCTACCGCTGGATCCTGCTGTAATGGAGCAAGCCAAACGCACAGCCGTTGAACTGGGTGACGCCGTTCTGCATACCCAAGCCATCAGCGGCGGTCATATTTTCTGGTTGGATGATCTGAAGGAAATCAACGAGCTGACCGGTCATCTGCGCGAAGCCAACGAAACACTCAGCGAACGCTACGATCTGATGAAAGCCGAAGTCGCTCTAAGAGAAAGCCGTCTGCACGCCGAAGAAAAAAGCCGCCTGTATGACAGAGTTGCACAGGAGATTGCCGTTCAACTGAACAAGGCCGATGACCTGCTGCAGCAAAGCCGGAAATATCCTCAGCAGGCAAGCAATTATCTGGCTCAGGTATGTGTGATCAGCGCATACATCAAGCGCCGTGCCAATCTGATTCTGCTTGGAGAAGAAAAAACGATTGTTTCATTCAAAGAACTGGAATCCTGCCTGCGAGAATCGCTGGACAATCTGCGTTTGTGCGGTGTGATTACCCGTCTGGATTTCATATGCGAAGGTTCGACCGACGTGAAGCAGATTGTTGCTGTTTATGATCTGTTCGAGAACGTTACGGAAAAACTGCTGGAGCAGCTAAGCGCCATGATGTTGACCGCAGAATGCAAAGAAAACGCCATCCGCATGCGAATTCAGGCCGGCTGCAAAGAGGCTATCCGTATTTCTCCGGCATTCCATCTTCCCGGCGGCACTGTCCGCTGCGAAGCGCAGGATGAGGATATGATCATCGAAGTTTTGCTTGGGAACGGAGGTGGCATACAATGATTTCATATGCATATGTGCCGATGTCCTTTAAGACGATCATTGCCACCGTGTTTTTCCTGACGATGATTACCGGCATCTGCGCCTGCATCTTCGTAGGCAAAAAGCAGGGGCGCTGCAAACAAATTCTGCTTTTGTCCTGCACATCGATCATCGCCGCCATGCTGTGTCTGTATGCATCCGTTATACCGGCAGAAAGGGCCAAATCGAACATCCCTGCCATTTCCCTCTGGTTTGCACAGCAGCCAGTCATTTTCCCGCTGCTGGCGTGGTTCGCGATTGCCGTTTTTCTGGTTATGGTGATCGCAGAAGAGTACACCCGTCGCAGGTCAACCATCACCGTATCCTCCATCAAGGAAAGCCTGGATCAACTGGAAACCGGTCTTTGCTTTTCTTATCCCAATGGTATGCTGATGCTGACGAATCACCGTATGAATAAACTGAGCCATGCTATCTTTGGGATTCCTCTTCAAAATGCGAATCTGTTCTGGGACGCGCTTGTCAGTCGTCAGCCGGTTGATGGTGTAGTGCGCATAGCATCAGGAGAACATCCGGAATTTTGTCTTCCGGACGGCTCCATCCGTACTTTTCATAGAGAAGAACTGGACGGCATCCTTCAGATTACCGCAGCAGATACAACGCAGCAGCACCATCTGATGGAAGAATTGCAAATCAAACACCGCGACCTCGAAGAAATGAATGCCCGCATCCGCCGCTACGGTGACAAAGTTGATGAATATGTCATTGCCCGCGAGCGACTGGAAACCCGTATCAATCTGCACAGTTTTCTCGGTCATGCGCTATTGATGACCCGTCACCATCTGCAGTATAAAAGCGGAGATACGCAAAAGATCATTGATATCTGGCAGCGCAATATTGACGTGCTGCGTCTGGAAGCCGAACCGCAGCAGGAAACAGATTCCATTTCCAGTCTTAAAAATGCCGCAGCAGCCATAGGCATGCAGGTTCATGTCAGCGATCGGATTCCTGCAAATGCACCAATCCGAAAACTCATTGCGTCCACAGGCGCCGAAATGCTGACCAACGCAGTTCGTCACGCCGGAGCAAAGCAGTTGTGTATCGACACAGAAGAAACCGATGCGGAATATATCATCCGCTACACCAACGACGGCACTGCCCCTGACACCCCCATAGCGGAGGGCGGCGGACTAAGTACCGCACGCAGAAAAATTGAAGCGGCAGGAGGACGAATGGAGATTCAATCCGCTCCGCGCTTCATGCTGACTATTATCTTTGAGAAGGGAGGAATGATGGGTGTATAACGTATTGATCGTAGAAGACGATCCTATGGCGCGTAAGCTTCTGGAAATCTTCGTCAGTACCAGCGATAACTATCGTCTGATTCCTTCCCTTGACAGCGCTGCTATGGCCGAGCTTTACTGCATGACCAAACAGGTTGATCTGATCCTGATGGATGTGTGCACCGCCATGGATTCCAACGGTATCGAAGTTGCGCAAAAACTGAAGAAAAATTTCCCGCAAACCAAAATCATTATTATCACCAGTCAGCCGGAATACAGCTATATTGCCCACGCCCGCAAAATCGGCGTGGAAAGTTTCTGGTATAAGGAACCCACAGCCGAGGCTTTGCTGCAGATCATGGACAGGACAATGTCCGGCGAATCCGTATATCCCGATTCTGCACCAATTACCCGCTTGGGCGCCGCGCTGAGTAATGATTTCACCGAACGTGAGCTGGAGGTACTTCGCGAACTGGTCAGCGGCAAAACAGATGCTGTAATTGCAGAAACACTGTGCATATCAGTTACCCGCGTCAAGCAGCACATCCAGCGCATCCGCGAAAAAACACAGTTTGCCAACCGTACTGAGCTTGCTGTCCGCGCCCGCGAAAGCGGACTGGTAATCGGCGATTATAAGTCTCCGCAGGATACCAATGCATGAGTTTATCCTTTGCCATCCAACAATACCGCATTCAGTACCGGTAAAATCGCAATCTGATTAAACAATAAGCTCCATCATCCCGGATTTTTCCGAATGATGGAGCTTATTTATACTTCAAAGTGACTTCACGCTAAATATCCGTATTCTCTTCAGCGTCCACTGCATCGTCGTCTTCATCAAAAGCGTCTTCAAAGCCCAAAGCAGCCCATGGCGTAAACTGAAAAAATTTGCATAAAGCAACTACTGCCCCAGCCGCAATGAGCACTATAGCCAAATCCGGTACATATACAATTCCAGAAGGTACGAGGCATGACAGAATCAATATTACCGCAAGGCATATACACAGCACCCAAAACCACATTTTTTGTTTTGTAGTGAAATCACTCCATTTAGTCTGGCTCCAATGCTTTTTCACTCAACATATCCTCCGATTCAGCGTCTCCAAAGGCATTGTAACACATGCGCGTCCGTCCGCTATTCTTGTCGTTTCAAATCATCCCGAATTTTTCCGAATGATGGAGCTTATTTATGAATTGGTCTGATAATAATGATACGGTTTCACAGGGTTTCATTTAGAAAGGAAACCCTAGCCGGTAAAAACCAATGTTGGCATTGTCCTGAGGGCATTTTAAGGTGAAACAATGCCGACCGTTGCAGTACCGCACCAGAGTTCAGCATAGTACCTAGCTCCTCTTCCTCAGATGAAACACTCTGCAATCGGCGATGAGGTTATACTCTCATCGAACAAATGGTATCATATCTTATCCATAGTGTCAACAAATAAAAACGATGCGAACTTTGCAATATGATTATTTTATACCAAGGCTTTTGTTTTCCGTTGTTATGGTTTCACTCAGACAGGGCTGCAGAACTGTCTTTGCCAATAAAGCAGCATACACATTGCACTCGCGTAAAATTCGTGGATCTTTTGCAAAAGCCAGGCATTGACAAGGTGTTCGAAGGTGGGATAAAATATCGATATATGAATTTGAAAGAAATGAGGACGAATCTATGCTGCCAACAATGAAGATCGGAAATCATGACGTAACCCGACTGATTGCAGGAAGCAATCCCTTTACCGGCAAGTCACACATGACTCCGGAAGTGGATGTAGATATGAAGGCCTATTTTACGGATGAGCAAGTCTTTGCGATGCTGCGCCGCTGTGAGGAAGCAGGTATCAATGCAGTGCAATCCCGTGGCAGTCAGCCAATTATGGGATTGCTGGGACGCTACCGTGCTGCTGGCGGCAATTTACTGTGGCTTGCAACCTCCGGCAAAAATCTGACTACCTTCGACGAGGAACTGGATGCCATGATGGCATATAACCCTGCGGCAGTATGTATTCACGGTGAGTTGGCAGACGAACTGTATATGGCCGGTATGTTGGATCATCTGGAGGGGCTTTTGAACAAGATTCGCCGGAAGAATGTTCCCTGCGGTATTTGCGCCCATTTTCCGGAGGTGCTGGCATGGGCAGAGGAAAAGAACCTTCAGCCGGACTACTATATGGCATCTGTTTACAATCTGTCTCAGCCGGATCGTTCCCATGATGTAAATCCCACCGGTGAGCGATTTGAAGACAGCGACCTTCCTAAAATGTATGCGGTGATCCGTGAGCTTTCTGCGCCTACCATTGCGCTGAAAATCTTAGGCGCAGGCCGCCGTTGTGCAGACCAGGCGCAAGTGAAGGCTGTCTTTACCGAAGCCTTTGCTTCCATAAAACGGGGCGACGGTGTTTTGGTTGGTATGTTCGACAAGTATTGTGATCAGCCCCGGCTGAATGCGGAATACACTTTAGAGGCTATCCGACAGGTTGAGGGTATTTGATTTTCAAGTCACAATAAAACTTTTATAGGCACGCTGAAACTATTCTACCGGAAAAAGTTTCAGCGTGTTTTTTGATTGAGGATAAAACTACCCTCCGGCACCTCATACAACTGCGGCTCAAACCCACAATGAAACTATCCCACAAATAAAAACGCTGAAAAACGTGAACAACAGGCGTTTGGGCAAAAAATAAGTCTGACAGTTTCAATACCAATGGTATCAAAATTATCAGACTTATTTGGCAACAGTTGATATTAATGATGTGGTTTCATCACTTTAATAAAGCGGAACATCTCATCCGGCCCTTCATCGGAATTATGCTCCTCAGCATCGGGCATCTCATAGTTGGGTGCAAAATACTCGCACCAGAACTGGTCAATTTGAAAACCGCACTTATTCACATAAAAATGGATATTCCGTTTTTCAAAATATGGTGTACAGGTTTCCCACACCTCAGTTTCAGGATGCAGCGCCTCAATCGCCAGCCATGCACCATAGCCAATACCTTTGGTGTGTTCTTCCGGAGAAACGAAAAGAATCTCCAATTCGTTATGGTTGGTCTCC
>SVHC01000039.1 GCA_015056055.1 Clostridiales bacterium
AAGCTGTACGACGAAGGCCTCCTCTACGATGGTTACTTCTCTGCAACTCATGACCAGCTGCGCTCCGACATGCAGGCTTCCACCGAGTACGCAGTTGTTGGCTTCTCCATCGATGATGGCCGCGGCAGCTGCACCGGCGACAAGTCCCTGTGGCCGCAGTACGATGCTTGCAACCCCTTCGTAGTTGATGACACCATCGTTCGCTCCACCTGGATGGGTGCCCCGATCGATCTGTTCACTTGGACCATCAGCTCCAAGACCGAGTATCCGGAACTGTGCTGCGCATTCTGTGACTTCTGGTACGAGCCCTACTGGGCAATCTGCTACATGTGGGGTCCGGAATACGGCACTGAGTACGACTACTGGGGAACTGGCTGGGTATACGACTCTGAAAAGCAGAGCATGAGCTACCCGATCCAGACCACCGACGAGTCTAAGGCAAACATCGACGTTCGTGATGTTTACAACTCCACCATGGACGGCGCTAGCTTCGGTCTCGAGCCCTCCACCGCTATGAAGTACTACTTCGAAGGCTGGACCTACGGCAAGGAGTGGGACGAAGAAGAAGCTCGCTACCAGGCAACCGTAGCTAAGAACAACTATCCGTACGAGATGCCGCAGTACATCGGTGGCTACTGGACGGAAGAACAGCAGGAAATCTACGACACCTATGCTTCTGCTTGCTCCACCTTCACCCGTGCTCAGGAAGCTATGCTGATCTCCGGCGAGCGCGCTTGGGATGAGTTCGACACTTACATCGAAGAGCTGACCGCAATGGGCGGCGACAAGATGAACGAGCTGTACAAGGAATACATGGAGATGGTTGTTGAAGTTAACGGTCTCGTATCTCCCGCTGCAGCAGCTGCAGCCGCTCAGTAATTAGCGGTAATAATGATTAATCGGTAAGTGAGAGTTTTACTCAAGCAAGCCTGATCATTAAATGAAGAGCCCCGCATCGATCGTTGATCGGTGCGGGGCTTTTTTATACATACAAAAAATACCGACGCATCTGCCGGTATTTTTTGTGCCAAGATGTTGGAACGCAAAGCTTTTCAGCTTCGTACACTCCATGCCGCGGGGACAAAAATTTCGGAAAACTTGTTCACGGCATACTTATCTGTCATTCCTGCGATATAGTCGCATACGGTGCGTTCAATTCCTTCGATTCCAAGCTGCGGATGAAAATCCGCCGGCAGTGCATCGGGATGGGTGACGTAGTATTCGTACAATCGCTTCAGAATATCTTTGGCCTTGTTTTCTTCGCCTTTGGCAACGGGATTGCGATAAACACGCTCGAACATAAAGGCGCGAAGCGTCAGAAGAGCCTTTTCAATGGAGGGGGATAGCTGAATCTTGTCAGCGTCCATGGAAGAGGATACAATATCACATACCAGAGTATCGATTCTGTCCGAATGACTATGTCCGAGTGCGTCGGTGATATCCTTTGGAATATCGGAGTTGGAAAGGATACCGGCACGGATGGCATCGTCAATATCGTGATTGATGTAGGCGATACGGTCGGCATAGCGAATAATCTGGCCTTCCAGTGTTTCGGGAACGCGACCGCCCGTATGACCCAGAATGCCCATGCGCACCTCGTAGGTCAGATTCAGACCGCGACCGTCTTTTTCAAGAATATCCACAACGCGAAGGCTTTGCTCGTTGTGGTGAAATGGGACTCCCATTACTTCGGAAAGAGCGGCTTCGCCTGCATGGCCGAAGGGAGTGTGTCCCAGATCATGTCCCATGGCGATTGCTTCGGAAAGGTCTTCATTCAGGTTCAGGGCGCGGGTAATGGTTCGACCGATGCGCGCAACTTCGATGGTGTGCGTCATGCGCGTGCGATAGTGATCGCCTTCGGGGCAAAGAAACACCTGGGTTTTATGCATCAGGCGGCGGAATGCTTTGGAATGAACAATGCGGTCTGTATCACGCTGATAGCAGGTGCGCATGTTTTCGTCCTGCGGAGCTTCGTAGCGTGCACGCCCCCGACTGTTTATGGCAAAGGAGGCTTTGGGAGAAAGACGCTGCTTTTCGGCGTGTTCCAGTTGCTCACGGATGGACATACAAAATCCTCCTCGTTTACGAATTTTTGTGACTTTATTATACTATATTTTACGGCTGCGCGCAATTGAAATATGCATATGAGATGCGGCGTTGAAGTCGTGGAAAAAATGTGGTATACTAAAAAACAGCTTTGCTTTATGTGAGAAAGCATAGGGAAAAGGAGAAACCAAAATGGATTTTGCAAAAATTCTTGCAGCGGAATTCCACATTCAACCATGGCAGACGGAAGCGGTAATACGGCTTCTGGACGAGGGAAACACGCTGCCCTTTATTGCGAGATATAGAAAAGAACAGCACGGCGAACTGGATGACCAGGAGCTGCGCGAAATTTCGGAACGATTGGAACAGCTGCGTGCATTGGATGCGCGCAGGCAGGAAATTGCTGCGTCGCTTACCAAACTTGAAGTGTGGACCGAGGAACTTCAGCACGCACTGGACAACGCTTCCACCATGGGAGAATTGGAGGATATTTATCGTCCGTACCGCCCAAAGCGCCGCACGCGCGCAATGATTGCCAAAGAAAAGGGGCTTGAGCCGCTGTGCGATCTTTTGCAGTTGCAGACGGAAAAGAAGAAGTCGCCGGATGAACTTGCACAGGCTTTTGTGGATGCAGAAAAGGGCGTTGAGGATGCCGAGTCCGCGCTTGCGGGTGCAATGGATATTCTGGCCGAGCGCATAAGCGATGATGCAAAGGTTCGCGCAAAACTGAAGGCATTGTACCAGCGTACGGCACAGGTGCAGACAAAGGCTGCAAAGGAAGAAGATTCTGTTTACCGCATGTACTATGACTATCAGGAACCTTTGCGCCTGATGGCATCTCACCGCGTGCTCGCAATGAACCGCGGCGAGGCGGAAGGATTTCTGAAGGTGAATATCGCAGTAGATACTGAGATGGCAGAACGGGAAACCTGCGCATTTTATGTGCGCCCGGGAAGCACGACCACGCCTTGTGTGGAGTCTGCAGCAAAGGATGCATATAACCGCCTGATTGCACCCTCTGTTGAAAATGAACTGCGCAATGATCTTACCGAGCGCGCGCAGGAGGCGGCAATTCGCGTATTTGCGCTGAATCTGAAGCCGCTTCTCATGCAGCCTCCGGTTCGCGGAAAGGTTGCCATGGGTCTTGACCCGGGTATCCGCACGGGCTGCAAGGTGGCGGTTGTGGATGAAACGGGCCGCGTGCTGGATACGGCGGTGATTTATCCGCTGCCTGCACATGGACGTGTGGAACAGGCGAAAAAGACGGTGGAAAGCCTTATTCGCAAGCACAATATTTCTGTGGTTGCGATCGGAAACGGAACGGCTTCGCGCGAAACCGAGCAGTTCTTTGTAGATGTGATGCGCGATATGAATCGCGGCACGGAACTTTCGTACATGGTAGTCAGCGAAGCGGGCGCATCGGTATATTCAGCTTCGAAGCTGGCGGCGGCAGAATTTCCGCAGTTTGATGTATCGCTGCGTAGTGCGGTATCCATTGCGCGCAGAATGCAGGACCCGCTGGCAGAACTTGTGAAAATCGATCCCAAGGCCATCGGCGTAGGGCAGTATCAGCACGATGTGAAGGAAAGTCGTTTGGATGCCGCACTTGCAGGCGTGGTGGAGGATTGCGTAAACTCTGTCGGCGTAGATGTGAACACGGCAAGTCCTTCGCTGCTTTCGCATGTTGCCGGAATCAATGCCACTGTGGCAAAGAATATCGTTGCCTATCGCGAGGAAAACGGCGCCTTTGCTACGCGTGCAGCGCTGAAAAAAGTTCCCAAGCTTGGACCTAAAGCATTTGAACAGTGTGCAGGCTTTCTGCGTGTACCCGGCGGAAAAGACCCGATGGAAAATACCGGCGTTCATCCCGAATCCTATGCAGCGGCAAAAGCGCTGATTGCGCTGTGCAAAGTGACGCTTGCGGACGCACAAAAAGGACTTTTGAGATTGCGTGCGGAGGAAATCGGCTATGCAAAACTGGCTGCCGAAACCGGAGCGGGCGAACCGACCCTGCGCGACATCGTGAAAGAACTGGAAAAACCAGGCCGCGACCCGCGCGACGAACTGCCGCCGCCGCTTTTGCGCACGGATGTGCTTGATATGGATGACCTCGTTCCCGGTATGGAATTGAGAGGAACCGTCCGCAATGTAACGGACTTCGGTGCATTTGTGGATGTGGGCGTTCATAGGGACGGACTTGTGCATATTTCGCAGCTTTCGGAACGTAGAGTCAAACACCCCAGTGAGGTCGTAGCTGTGGGCGATGTGGTCACGGTATGGGTCATCGCTGTGGAAAAAGATAAGAACAGAATTTCTTTTACGATGAAAAAGCCTGCACAGAAATAAGCTTATAGACAGAAGGTCGGAAGAATTTCCGGCCTTTTACTTATGTATGATTTGGATTGTCTTGTGCGAGAATATTGACTGCGCCGAATGAAGCGGGAGGGATAAAAATGTGCACTGCAGTTTCGCTTAGCGGGAAGAAACATTATTTTGGAAGAAATCTGGATTTGGAGTATTCCTATGAAGAAAAAGTGGTTGTAACTCCGCGCAATTATCCGTTTTCTTTTCGAAAGGCGGGCGAGTTGAAATCGCATTACGCCATGATTGGCGTGGCGCATATGCAAGCGAATTATCCTTTGTACTATGATGCGGTCAATGAAAAGGGGCTGGCTATTGCAGGACTGAATTTCCCGGGCAGCGCGCACTATATGCCGTTTCAGGCTGATAAAACAAACATTACTCCGTTTGAAATCATTCCATGGATTCTGGGTCAGTGCGCGGCGGTGGAAGAGGCAAAGCGGCTTCTTGAACCCGTCAATATGCTGGATGAGCCGTTCAGCACAGAACTGCCGCTTACGCCGCTGCACTGGATGATTTCGGATGCAAAGGAATCCATCGGCGTGGAACCGATGCGGGATGGGATGCATATTATTTTCAATCCGGTTGGCGTGATGACGAATGAACCGCCGCTGGAATATCATCTTATGCATCTGAATGATTATATCGGCATCTCTTCTGCACAGGCAGAGAATCGTTTTTCGGAGAACCTTCCTTTGCGTGTATACAGTCGGGGGATGAGCGCGATGGGGCTGCCGGGCGATTATTCCTCTTCATCCCGCTTTGTGCGTGCAGCGTTTGTAAAGGAGAATATGCCGGAGGAAGCCACGGATGTGGGGGCATTTTTTGAAATCCTGGAATCCGTAGCCGTGCCGCGCGGCAGTGTGCAGGTGGGGGATGGCAAGTACCAGTATACGATTTATTCTTCCTGTTGTGATGCGCAGAAAGGAATCTACTACTATACTACAAATAAAAAACGTACGATTTGCGCGGCAGATATGCATCGGGAGAATCTGGATGGAATGTCGCCGGTTGCCTATCCCATGACGGGGGAGCAGGAGATTTTGTGGAAAAACTGAAACAAGCCCCCTGAGTATTGGCTCAGGGCGTTTCAGTCTGTCAAAAAAGTATTTTTGACAGACTTTGTGGACGGGGAAGCAAGCTCCCCCGCCACTACCACCCCCTCCAGTTTTTACTGGAATTCAAAGAATTCCGGCCGTAAAATCTGCAAGGAAGCGATTTTTTCTCCGCTTCGCAGGCTCTTCTGCGAAAAAATACGCTCCTCGCGGTGTACATGCCACCGCTGCGGATTTGAATGAATCCTACTATTAGTTTTTGACAAGCAAAAGCCCCCTGAGTATTGTCTCAGGGGGCTTGTAACTATTTATCCAATGGCAGTGTTTTCAGAAGTATTGCGGCGTATCCAAGCGCTATAAAAGTGAGAATCAGGGAAGTAAGAATGGTCAAGCCGGCTGTCATGGCTGCATCGTTTGAAAAGGCGCTTACAGCATTGAGCAGGCTGTGCGTGGCGATGCAGGGGAGAAGCGTTTGCCCTCTGAGGAAGATAATGACAAACAGGAATCCGAATGCCATGGCGGAAACAATTTGGCAAAGATTGGATACAATGTCGGCGCCGCTTCCGTTGAACAGGTTTATAATGTGACCGATTCCGAAGGTAACGCTTGATACAATGACGGCGGTTTTTATGCTGCAGTCTTTGCACATGGCTTTGAAGAGAAAACCACGGAAAATGATTTCTTCCAGAAAGCCGACGCACAGCATGCTGAGAACATAGGAAACGGTTTCAAAAGGCGGCATATTGCGCGCTGTGCCGAGCCATAAATTGGAGGAAACGGTAATCACCAGCGGAATATACCACAGGAATTTGCGGGCGGGGAATGCAGGTGCGCACAATCCGTATGAACGGAAAAAGCCATTGCGCTTCATCCATATGAGTGCGGTTGCGCACAGCAGAAGGTGAAAGGCAAGCAGAACTGTGTGGTGAATTTCACCGGTTATACTCGAGCCGATGACATATGCGATAATCCATGCGATTGCAAACAGGATTTCGCTTTTTTGATATAGTTTGTTCATGGAAACTCCTTTGCAGCTTAGAATCAATAGCAGCTTATTTTACTATACATCCGGTTGGCGTTTCTGTCAACAGGCGAAAACGGCATATCTGCCGGGTTACGTGCGTAATCATATCCTTCGGGATCGGATTTCGAGAGCAAAAAGGCAGGTGAGCGTATGGAGGTAAACATATTATCGGAAAAATGCAAAATGGGTATATCGCAGCCGGAGGAATTGTGATATAATGAGCCTATACCGTAGCAGTGGAAGGAGAGTGGCTATGGATCCCATTTATGTTACCGGGCATCGAAATCCGGATACCGATTCCATCGTATCTGCCATTGCCTACGCGGCTTTGAGGAATTCCCTTGGAGACCGTGAATATGTTGCTGCCAGGCTGGGTCATATCAGTGATGAAACCAAGCGTATTCTGGAAAAATTTGATTGCCCTGCGCCAATGCATGTATCCACCATGCGCACGCAGGTGCGGGATTTGGAATTTGACCGTCCGCCGGCACTTAATGGCGGCGTGACGATTTCGCGTGCATGGGATGCGTTGCAGGCACACAGAAATATTCCGGCAATTCCCGTAACGGATGAGAATGGATGCCTTTTTGGCATGCTGTCGCCTACGGAAATCGCCAATTTTGATATGCAGGTGACGGCAGGAATTGAGCTGGATGCCATTCCTGTATTCAATGTACTGAGTGTTCTGGAAGGACAATTGCTCAATGAGGGCGGAAACCTTGTGGATACCGTATCCGGCGAGGTAATTATTGCGCTTCCGCAGAGCAGGGAAAGTCTGCTGTTCCGGAATCAGAATTCTATTGTTATCTGCGGCGATCAGCCCGAAATGATTCGACGCGCCATCGAAATCGGCGTGAACTGCCTGATCGTGTGTCAGGCGGAGGTATCGGAGGAATTGCGCACGGCGCAGACGCGTACCTGCATTATTTCCACACCGCTGGATGCTGTACGTGCGACCCGCCGGATTTATCATGCGATTCCGGTTGACCGTATCTGCCGCAGGGAAGAACTGGTGTGCTTCCATCTGGATGATTTTCTGGATGATGTCCGTGAAAAGGTTTCCAAGAGCCGCGATAGGAACTATCCCATTCTGGATGAAAACGAAAAGGTTGTAGGAACGCTGTCGCGCTTCCATTTGCTGCGTCCCAGACGCAAGCGTGTGGTTCTTGTGGACCATAATGAAGTGGCACAGTCCGTGCCCGGTCTTGCACAGGCGGAAATTGTGGCCATTATTGACCATCACCGTCTGGCTGATATTCAGACGCTGAATCCCATCTATTTCCGCAATGAAACTGTAGGTTCCACGGCAACTATCGTGTCCTCCATGTATCAGGAGAAGGGACTTATGCCTTCCGAAAAACTGGCAGGTCTTTTGGCTGCGGCTATCGTTGCCGATACGGTTATGTTCAAATCGCCCACCTGCACGGAACGCGATCACCGCATGGCTGAAAGAATGGCGCGCATTGCGAATATCAAGCTGGAGGAACTGGGTCAGTTTATCTTCTCGGAAGACAGCAACCAGAACAAGTCGGCAAAGGAACTCCTGATGACGGATTTCAAGGATTTCCACATTGCCGATCACGATTTCTGCGTCAGCCAGATTACCTGTGTAGGTGCGGATATGCTCCTGAGCCGCAGGGAAGAATTCCTGGAAGTTATGGAAACCATCAAGCAGGAGCGTTCCTACGATATGGTAATCCTTATGCTTACAGACGTTCTGGTAGAGGGCAGCCACCTTGTTTATCTGGGCGATGAAGAAATCATCCGCCAGGCATTCAACAAGGAACTCAAGGAAAAAACGTGCTTCCTGCCCGGCGTGGTTTCGCGCAAAAAGCAGGTCATCCCCATGCTTACGGCTCTGTGGGGCTAAAACGATTCAGGATAAAAATTCCCGCGAACAAAGTTCGTGGGAATTTTTGCGTTGATCAGGCTTCGCCATAAAATGCATCTAGGACTTCGGACGCGGTTTTTGCCCAGATTATCAGATTTTTCGGCTTATAGCTGACGGTGCTGATGTCCTTCAGAGTAATATCGCAGGGGCAGCCGTATTTTTGGCATGCCAGCACAGTTTCTGTGATTTCCTTGCGGATTACATCAGGATCTGCGGTGATTGCAACGTTGGCCGGATTGGGTTTACGGGACAGTACGTAGCTTCCGCCGATTTGCTCTGCGCTTTCTTCCACTTTTGCCCAGGGGGAAACGCCGATCTTGCGCAGATTGGGATAGTGCTTCAGCATATCAATGCGGTCATGCAGCGGTTCACAGCAGCCGTAATAGGTGTAAGCGCACCTTTTGGCAAGCGGAATGCTGTATTGGACGTCGAATTCGAAATGCGCATCCGGGGAAACTGTGGAAAACATTTGCGCCATGGTGCGGAACCATATATCCTTGCAGGTGCCGAAAGAGATGTCATAAGGTTCTTTGTGAGTGAACAAGCCGGGGGTGCAGTGAAGCTGCGCAGATTCAGGATCATACAGACCGTATTTTTCCATCTGGTCCATTTCCAGCGTTTTGCTTCTGGTAAACAGGCTGATGATTTTGTGGAGATATTCCGGTCTGTCATAGATATCGATCAAAATCGGTTCTACGCCGCGCAATTCGGAAATTGTATCCCATGGCGAATAGTACAGAATGTGTCCGCGAAGAACAACGGGCATGATATCCCCGAAGATTTCCTGCATGTAGGCAACGTTCTTTGCGTCGTTTTCCGGATGGGGGGTAATAACCGGGTCGTGGTAGGCTTCAAGGGAGGACTCATCTTCCAGCACATCGTAATAATGGTGGGACACGATATTATTCTTTGCATCTGCGGCAAGCCGATCTTCCGATATCTGAAACCCGTTTCCGGTATTGGTGTAGGATTTGGAAACTACCCAATATGGAGTGATGAAATTATCGCACCGGAGATATTTTTCGCGAAAAAGTGACGAGCGCAATGCATATTCGATTCCTCGCAGCTGTTCATTTTCGCAGCAGCAGTCCAGTACTCCATCGAAATTCATCTCATGCCAGGGAATCTCATCGATAATCAATGGTGGGCGAACGACTTTCAGATCATTCGTATCCTGAAATCGCTTGCGCATGCGAACGTATTTGTCGGATGTGGCAATTTCCATCTGTTGCTTTGCCAGTTCACGAATGATATCGATATCTTTGCTAAATGTGCTCATGCGGCTCCATCTCCTAGTAATCAATCATTAATGAAAAAATGCCCGTCAGAAGCGAATCTGGAAAGAAACGTCTGACGGGCATTAAATTGCATCAGATCCGGGGGATGGTTTATTCGCCATCCTCTTCGGGAATTTCGAGATAGGGAAGTTCATCCTCGTCAATAACGTCCTGCGCGGTAATCATGCTTCCGCAATGCGGGCATTTGCCGCAGGCCTGCATGAGGAAGTCCTCCGCGCGTACGCGGTAGGGACGCAGGCAGTCCGGACAGTTCATTACGAGAAAATCTGCTTCCTTTTCGCGGGTCTTGCCGGGGAAGGGATGGAGCTGCGCTTTTTCGCGCACTGCATCCGGATACCCCTCGCCGCCGAGCTCCGTATTCTCATCAAAACCGTTTTCCAGCTTGAAGAGGTCATCATCGATGCTTTCAACGTAGTCGTTCAGCTCGTCCTGCATCTCATAGAGTTCGTCGATGGCATCGGCTGCATCGCCCATGGCATCCAGCAGTTTTACGATCAGATCAGTAAGCTGCTCAGGATTGCCTGCGGGCAGCATGCCGCCGGCCAGTCCCCGAAGGTAATGGATCTTTCTGGAAAAATCAGCCATTGAATGCTCCTTGTCGGAATTATGCGCGCTCCATGTACTCGCCGTCGCGGGTATCGATACGGATCTTGTCGCCGATTTCAACGAACAGCGGAACCTGGATGGTCAGGCCGGTTTCGAGGGTGGCGGGCTTGGTAACGTTGGAGGAAGCGGTGTCGCCCTTGAAGCCGGGCTCGGTGTGGGTGACTTCGAGAACTACGAAGTTCGGAGCCTCAACGGAGAAGGCAGCGCCCTTGAAGAAGCGAACGGTTACGTTGGTGTTTTCCTTGACGTAAACGATAGCGTCTTCTACAGCTTCCTGGTTCAGCGGCAGCTGCTCGTAGGTTTCGAGGTCCATGAAGTAGTACAGCTCGCCGTCGCTGTACAGGTATTCCATTTCCTTGGTCTCGATGTGAGCGCGCGGGAACTTATCGGACGGGTTGAAGGTACGCTCGAGAACAGCGCCGGTAACGATGTTCTTGATCTTGGTGCGTACGAATGCAGCGCCCTTGCCCGGCTTAACGTGCTGGAAGTCAACGATGGTCCAGATGCCGTTGTCCATTTCGAGAGTAATGCCTTTACGGAAATCGCCTGCAGTAATCATATGAATAATCCCCCTAAAAAATTATATCGTAATCAGATGTTTGGGTGCGGTGATCGGATTGATGTATCCGTTCTCCGTGATGATGACCATATCCTCGATACGGCAGCCGCCGAGATTCGGGATATATACGCCCGGTTCCACCGTGAGAACGTGGCCGGGAAGCGCTTCTTCCTCGCAGCTGCGGGCAAATACCGGGCCTTCGTGCACTTCCATGCCAACGCCATGACCCAGGCTGTGTCCGAATGCGCCGGGATAACGCGCATCGATATAGTCGCGGGCAATCTTGTCGATCTCGCAGCATTTTACACCCGGGTGGATTGCTTCCAGGGCGAGCATCTGTGCGTTGAGTACCGTATCATAGATTGCGCGCAGTTCACCCGAAACCTCGCCGATGGCGATGGTGCGGGTCATATCGCAGGTGTAACCGTCCACGACTGCGCCGAAGTCGAAGGTCATAAGATCGCCCTTCTGAATCTGATAGTCGGACGGAACTGCATGCGGCAGGGAACCGTTTGCACCTGCGCATGCGATGGTGTCAAAGCCGGTACCTTCGGCGCCGTTTTTCAGCATGAAATAATTCAGCTCAACAGCGAGCTCCTTTTCCGTCATGCCGGGGCGGATGATACCAAGCAGCTGATCGAAAGACTTGCAGGCGATGTCGGCAGCGCGTACGATGCAATCAATTTCACTCTGGTCCTTGATGCGGCGCAGCGTTTCGATTTCGCCGCCCAGCGAGGAAAGCTCAACGCCGGGAAGGTTCTTTTCGAGAGACTTGTAATGCGGATAGGTAATGTGGTTATCTTCGATGGCAAGCGTGCGGATATCGCCCATCTCTTCAAGGATGAGTGCCTCGGTCGACTTGCCCATGCCCGTGCGTACGCACTTACTCTGAGGCGACTGACGCGAAACCTGCTCAATGTAGCGGAAGTCGGTAAAAATCGTCATTCCGTTCGGTGTTACCAGAAGGCAGCCTTCACCGGTGTAACCGCTCAGGTAGCGCATGTTGACACGCCTGTGAATCAGCGCAGCGGAAATTCCGCGCTTTTCAAGGCTTTCCATCAATCGTTTTGCGCGCATGTCATTTCACTCCTTTATCGTGGCAGACACCTTAGTATATCATAAAATTCGCTTGGATGGAAGTGCAAATATCAGCGAATTTACGAATCTTCACATAATATGGGCGGATTTTGGCTTGGTAATCGTAAAAAAACCGGCAAAACAAAAATTGATCCGCAAAACACAGCAAATTTGTGCGGAATGATAGCGTAACTTCAACTGAAATACACGAATAATAACGTGAACTTTGTTGTGTAATGTTCGAGTTTTGCAGTATAATAATAGCGTACCAACAGGAAGATTGGACGGAGGAATTTTATTATGTTGAAAGTTGCCATTATTATGGGCAGTGACAGCGACCTGAATGTCGTTCGCCCGGCAGCAGATATGCTCAAAACGCTGGAAATCCCTTTTGAAGTGCGCGTTATTTCTGCACATCGTACTCCGGAGGCTGCAGCAGAATTTTCTGCCAATGCCCGTAAAAATGGATTCGGTGCAATTATCGCAGCAGCGGGTAAGGCTGCGCATCTGGCGGGTGCAATGGCAGCGAACACGACACTCCCTGTTATCGGAATCCCTGTGAAATCCTCCACGCTGGATGGCCTTGATGCGCTTCTGGCTACCGTTCAGATGCCCAGCGGCATGCCGGTTGCCACCGTTGCAATTGACGGTGCGCAGAATGCGGCTCTTCTGGCAGCGCAGATGATCTCGCTCTCTGATGAGAAGCTTGCTGCAAAGCTGGACGCCATGCGTGCGGATATGAAAAAGAAGGTTATGGAAAAGGATGCTGCCATCCGCGCTCAGTTTGAATAAAAATTCTTAAAAAGCCGGATGAACTTCCGCCGCCGAAGGACGGCACTGAGGGCGCAGCGTTGTTATGCGCCTTGCGGAGAATAAGAGGTAGAATTGAATGTTTGATAAACTGCATGAAGAATGCGGACTTTTCGGTATTTACAGCCGTGAACGTAAGAATCTTGCTGCGGATTGCTATTATGCTCTTTACGCACTGCAGCACAGAGGTCAGGAAAGCTGCGGTATCGCGGTAAACGATCGCGGCGTTATCCACTGCTATAAGGATGTAGGCCTTGTAAACGAAGTATTTACCAAAGAAAAGCTGGCGGGACTCGGCGAAGGCCGTATCGCGGTAGGTCATGTAAGATACGGTACCGCAGGTGTGAATCCTCAGCAGAATGCGCAGCCCATGGTTGTACACCATATGAAGGGAACAACCGCTCTTGCACACAACGGTGTAATTACCAATGCGCAACAGCTGCGTGATGAGATGGAAGCACAGGGCGCGATCTTCCACACCACCAGCGATGCGGAAGTAATTTCCCAGATCATTGCCGCAGAGCGACTGCATTGCAACAGCGTCGAAGAGGCGGCTGTCAGGGCAATGGATCGTCTGGACGGCGCATACTCCCTCGTGATTATGTCTCCCTCCAAGCTGATTGCAGTTCGCGATCCCAGAGGCTTCCGTCCGCTGTGCATCGGTGAGATGGAAAACGGCTGCGTGGTATTTGCCAGCGAAAGCTGCGCTCTGGACAGTGTCGGCGCAACCCTTGTGCGCGATGTTGAGCCGGGTGAGGTTGTCGTCATGGACAAGAACGGTATGCGTTCTCTGCGCGATAAGTGCGGCACCTGCCCCAAATCTCACTGCATATTTGAGTATATCTACTTTGCTCGTCCGGATTCTACGATTGACGGTTCCTCTGTTCATATGGCTCGTCAGCGTGCCGGTGCATTCCTTGCACTGGAACATCCGGTTCAGGCAGATGTGGTTATCGGTGTACCGGATTCTGGTCTTGATGCAGCCATGGGCTATGCACGCCAGAGCGGTATTCCTTACGGACTGGGCTTTATCAAGAACAAGTACATCGGCCGTACCTTTATCCAGCCCACGCAGTCTGACCGCGAGAATCTGGTTCGCATCAAGCTGAACCCGGTATCGGCTACGGTTAAGGGCAAGCGCGTAGTTTTGATCGACGATTCCATCGTCCGTGGAACGACCTGCGCGCGCATCATAAAGCTGCTCAGGGATGCAGGCGCTACGGAAGTTCACATGCGTTCTTCCGCGCCGGAATTCCGATTCCCCTGCTATTTCGGAACTGATATTCCCAGCCCCGAAAACCTGATTGCCAACAAGCATACCACCGAAGAAATCGCCAAGATTATCGGTGTTGACAGTCTGGGTTTCCTGAGCTGTGAAAACGTAATCAAACTGTGTGAAAACACGCAGGGCTTCTGCACCGCGTGTTTCGATGGAAAGTACCCCTGCCAGCCGCCGAAGGATTGCGGCACGAACAAGCACGAGACATTGCTGCCGGAGGAGGAAGAATAATGAAAAGCTACAGCGAAAGCTACCGCGAAGCGGGTGTAGACATTACTGCGGGTTACCGCGCGGTTGAACTGATGAAGGCACATGTTGCCCGTACGATGACTGAGGGCGTTATGGGCGGACTGGGCGGCTTCGGCGGCCTGTTTGAACTGGATGTTACCGGTATGCCCCATCCGGTGCTCGTAAGCGGCACGGACGGCGTAGGCACCAAGCTGAAGATCGCTTTTGACCTTGATAAGCATGATACCGTCGGTATCGACTGCGTTGCCATGTGCGTAAACGACGTTGTATGCGCCGGCGCAAAGCCGCTGTTCTTCCTGGACTACATTGCCTGCGGTAAGAACGTTCCCGAGCGCATTGCTGCAATCGTATCCGGCGTTGCCGAAGGCTGCGTGCAGGCTGGCTGTGCTCTCATCGGCGGCGAAACTGCCGAAATGCCCGGCTTCTATCCGGAAAACGAATATGACCTGGCCGGCTTCACCGTAGGTGCAGTGGACAAGTCCCGTCTGTTCGACCGCAGCAAGATGCGCGAAGGCGATGTCCTTGTAGCTCTGCCGTCTTCCGGCGTTCATTCCAATGGTTTCTCTCTCGTTCGCAAGCTGTTCCCCGATATGACTATGTACGTGGATGAACTCGGCGCAAAGGTCGGCGAAGTTCTGCTTGCTCCCACCTGCATCTACGTAAAGCCCGTGCTCGCAGTTGCAGAGCGCATGCTGGTTAAGGGTGCATCCCACATCACCGGCGGCGGCTTCTATGAGAACGTACCGCGCTGCCTGCCCCAGGGTCTGACCGCAAAGATCGAAAAGAAAGTTGTAAAGTCTCCCGCTATCTTCGATGTAATTCAGAAGACCGGCAACATTCCGGAGCGCGATATGTTCAATACCTTCAACATGGGCGTTGGCATGTGCCTGGTTGTTGGCAAGGAAGATGCAGACCGCGCTGTTTCCATGCTGGATGGCTCTTACATCCTTGGCGAGCTCGTTAAGGGTGACGGAGGCGTCGAACTATGCTAACCAAAATCGCAGTCCTCGTTTCCGGCGGCGGAACCAATCTTCAGGCCCTGTTTGATACAGGGCTTGAAAATGGAGAGATCGTTCTGGTCGTCTCCAATCGCAAGGCTGCCTATGCGCTGGAGCGTGCAAAGGCACGCGGCGTGGAAACTGCGGTTCTTTCCAATTATATGGAACCCGACCCGGCTGTCCGGGACGAAAAATTGCTTGATTTGCTCCGCTCGCACGGCGTTGAAGTCGTCGTGCTTGCTGGATTTTTGGGAATTCTGGGTGAGAAGACGATTTCTGCCTATGAAAACCGTATTGTCAACATTCATCCGGCTCTGATCCCGTCCTTCTGCGGCAAGGGTTTTTACGGCCTGCATGTCCACGAAGCGGTGCTTGAGCGCGGCGTGAAGATCACCGGCGCAACGGCGCACCTTGTCAACCTTGGTGTGGACGAGGGCCCGATTCTTCTGCAGAAGGCAGTGGAAGTGCTCCCCGGCGATACGCCCGAAGTCCTTCAGAAGCGCGTTATGGAAGAGGCAGAATGGAAAATACTGCCCGCTGCCGTGGATATGATCTGCCGGCAGGTTAAGGAGGAAAAACAATGATGGATCTGCACTGCGCCGTTGGCGCAACCAGCTATCCCGGCCGCGGCATCGTAGCCGGTGCGAATGAGAACGGCGAAAAGGTTCTGGCCTATTTCATCATGGGCCGCAGCGTGAACAGCCGCAACCGCGTATTCATCGCCGAGGGCGAAGGTCTGCGTACGCAGGCAGCCGATCCCTCCAAGCTCGTTGACCCGTCCCTGATCATCTATGCGCCTGTGCGCGTTTTTGAGGATAAGACCATTGTGACCAATGGTGATCAGACCGATACCATTTACGATGCTCTTGTTGCAGGCGGCTCTTTCGAAAGCGCTCTGCGTACCCGTGAATACGAGCCCGATATGCCCAACTATACGCCCCGTATCAGCTGCATCATGGATGCAGAGGGCAATTACAAGATGAGCATCCTGAAGCACTACTGCGGCACCTGCCAGCGTTTCTTCTATGAGTATGGCAAGGTAGTGGGCAAGGGTCATTTCATCCACACCTACAAGGCCGACGGCAATCCGATTCTGTCCTTTGAAGGCGAACCTGAGGAAGTAAAGCTTTCCGGCGATGCAGATGCAATTGCTCAGCAGATCTGGAATGCTCTGAATGAGGATAACAAGGTATCTCTGTTTGTTCGCGTGGGCAATGAGACCCGCATCATCAACAAGGAGGAACTCGTAAAATGACGAACCTTGAGTTGAAGTACGGCTGCAACCCCAATCAGAAGCCTGCCAGCATTTATGTCGAAGGCGGCGAACTGCCCGTTAAGGTTCTTTCCGGCCGTCCGGGCTACATCAATTTTCTGGATGCGCTGAACGGCTATCAGCTCGTTCGTGAGCTGAAGGCTGCTATCGGTCTGCCGGCAGCAACCTCCTTCAAGCATGTAAGCCCTGCAGGCGCTGCAGTCGGCATTGAGCTGACCGATACCCTGCGCAAGATTTATTCCGTTCCGAAGAGCGACGTTCTTTCTCCGCTTGCATGCGCATATGCACGTGCACGCGGTGCCGACCGTATGTCCTCCTTCGGTGACTATATCGCTCTGAGCGACGTGTGCGACGTGGCTACCGCCAAGCTGATCTCCCGCGAAGTATCCGACGGCGTTATCGCTCCCGGCTATGAGCCCGAAGCACTTGAAATCCTGAAGAACAAGCGCAACGGTGCATACAACGTAATCGAGATCGATCCGGAATACGTTCCCGCTCCGGTTGAGAAGAAGATGTGCTACGGCGTTACCTTCGAACAGGGCCGCAACAACATCGTTATTGACGAGGCTATGCTGGAAAACCGTCCCACCGCCAACAAGGAAATTCCTGAGTCTGCGGTACGCGATCTTCTCATCGCCCTGATCACCCTGAAGTACACCCAGTCCAACTCCGTATGCTACGCTCTGGGCGGACAGACCATCGGCGTTGGCGCAGGTCAGCAGTCCCGTATCCATTGCACGCGTCTGGCAGGCAACAAGGCAGACGTCTGGTATCTCAGGCAGCATCCGAAAGTCATGGGTCTCAAGTTCCGCAAGGGTCTTGGCCGTGCCGATAAGGACAACACCATCGATGTGTACATCTCTGATGAGTGCATGGACGTTCTGGGCGACGACGTATGGGAGAACTTCTTTGAGGAGCGCCCCGAAATCCTGACCGCAGAGGAAAAGCGCGAATGGCTGAACGGCCTCACCGGCGTTTCTGTGGGCAGCGATGCTTTCTTCCCCTTCGGTGACAACGTAGAACGCGCACGCAAGAGCGGCGTTGCCTACATTGCACAGCCCGGCGGCTCTATCCGCGATGACAACGTAATCGCTGTTTGCGATAAGTACAACATCGCCATGGCATTCACCGGAATGCGCCTGTTCCATCACTAAGAGCAGGGTAGGGAAGATAGCCAAACTTCAGAAAGGAGCGCGGGGCGTGCCCGTCATGCCCCGCAGTCTTATATATGGATATTATCGTCGTTGGCGGCGGTGGCCGTGAACATACGATCATTAAAAAGCTGCGCGAAAATGACTCTATCCAGACGATTTATGCCCTGCCGGGCAACGGCGGCATTGCGCAGGATGCAACCTGCGTGAACATTGCAGCAACCGATCTTGACGGCGTGGTAAAATTCGCGCAGGAAAAGAACATCGGTTTTGCAGTGGTCGCGCCGGATGATCCGCTGGTTTTGGGTCTTGCAGATCGCCTGCGCGCAATCGGCATTCCCTGCTTCGGCCCCTCTGCTGCAGCTGCGGCCATCGAGGGCAGCAAGGTGTTCTCCAAGAACCTGATGCGTAAATACGGCATCCCCACTGCGGAATACAACGTATTCTCCGACAGTGCGGAAGCTCTCAAATATCTTAAAACCTGCGCTTATCCCATTGTCATCAAGGCAGATGGTCTTGCACTCGGTAAGGGTGTTCTGATCTGCGAAGATCACAAGGCTGCACAGGATGCAATCGCCTCCATCATGGAGGAGAAGATCTTCGGCGAGAGCGGCAGCAATGTTGTTATCGAAGAGTTCCTCACCGGTCCCGAAGTATCCGTTCTGGCATTCACCGATGGCAATGTTGTAAAGCCCATGGTATCCTCTATGGACCACAAGCGTGCGCTGGACGGCGATCAGGGTCTGAATACGGGCGGCATGGGCACTATCGCACCCAACCCGTATTATACTGCCGAAATCGCAGAGCGCTGCATGAAGGAAATCTTCCTTCCGACCATCAATGCGATGAATGCGGAAGGACGCACTTTCAAGGGCTGCCTGTACTTCGGTCTGATGCTCACGCCGAACGGCCCGAAGGTCATCGAGTACAATTGCCGCTTTGGTGATCCGGAAGCACAGGTTGTGCTCCCGCTGCTCAAGACCGATCTGTTCACCGTCATGCAGGCCGTTGAAAACGAAACGCTGGCGGATCTGGATGTGGAATTTGCCGACGAGTGTGCATGCTGTGTCATGGTCGTATCCGGCGGCTATCCTGAAAAGTACGAAAAAGGCAAGCCGATCACCATCGAGCCCATGGATGGCGCCCGCTATTTCCACAGCGGCACCAAGCTGACCGAAGACGGAACCCTCGTGAACAACGGTGGCCGTGTTATCGGTGCAGTCGGCATGGACAAGACGCTGAAAGGCGCAATTGCAAATGCCTATAAGTTTGCCCGCGCCATCAACTTTGAAGGCGCCTATATGCGCTCCGATATCGGCGAGCGTGCTCTCAAGGCAGGGGAGGAATAAGAATGGTCTATCGCGTTTATGTCGAAAAGAAGCCCGGTTTCGCTCTGGAAGCCGAAGCCCTTCTGAAGGATATCCGTTCCTTTTTGCAGATCGAATCGCTGACGGAACTGCGCCTGCTCAACCGCTATGATGTTGAGGGAACGCAGGAAGAACTGTTCGAAAAGTCCATCAGCACGATTTTCTCTGAGCCGCAGATGGACGATGCTACCGCGGATTATCCGCAGGATGGCGACTGCGTATTCGCAGTGGAATATCTGCCGGGTCAGTATGACCAGCGTGCGGACTCCGCCGCTCAGTGCATGCAGCTTGCATACCTGTGCGACCGTCCGACCGTTAAGACGGCACGCGTGTATGTTCTTTACGGCGACCTGACCGAGGAAGAGATTGCTGCCATCAAGCATCACGTAATCAACCCGGTTGAAAGCCGCGAGGCAACTCTTGAAAAGCATGAAACCCTGAAGGAGCCCTTCAACGCACCGGAAGATATCCGCGTGCTGGAAGGCTTCATCGGTCTTGACGAAACCGCACTGCATGCCCTCATCGGCGAGTACGGCCTTGCAATGGACGAGAAGGATATCGAGTTCTGCCAGGAATATTTCCGCAGCGAGAACCGCGATCCGTCCCTGACCGAGATCCGCATGATCGATACTTACTGGTCTGACCACTGCCGTCACACCACCTTCCTGACTGAGATCGACAATGTCGAATTCGATGATCCGGAAGCTCAGGTTGCCTATGAGCGTTATCTGGAGCTGCGCCGCGCAATCGGCCGCACCAAGCCCGTAACCCTCATGGATCTTGGCACCATCGGCGGCAAGTATCTCAAGAAGATTGGCAAGCTCACTGATCTTGACGAGTCCGAAGAGATCAACGCCTGCACCATTCACATGGATGTCAACGTGAATGGCGAAAAGCAGAAGTGGCTGCTTCTGTTCAAGAACGAAACGCACAACCATCCCACCGAGATCGAGCCTTTCGGCGGTGCTGCAACCTGCATCGGCGGCGCAATTCGCGATCCGCTGTCCGGCCGTGGCTATGTATATCAGGCAATGCGCGTTACCGGCGCAGCCGATCCGCTGAAGCCGGTATCCGAAACCATGCCCGGCAAGCTTCCGCAGAAGAAGCTGGTTACCACTGCTGCCGCAGGCTACAGCTCCTACGGCAACCAGATCGGTCTGGCTACCGGCATTGTTGATGAAATCTATCACGACGGCTATGCCGCCAAGCGCATGGAGATCGGCGCAGTTATCGCTGCCGCTCCGGAAGAGAATGTACGCCGCGAATGCCCGATTCCGAGCGATATCATCGTTCTTCTGGGCGGACGCACGGGCCGTGACGGCTGCGGCGGTGCTACCGGCTCCTCCAAGTCCCATGATGTTTCCTCTCTGACCACCTGCGGCGCAGAGGTTCAGAAGGGTAATGCTCCCGAAGAGCGTAAGCTCCAGCGTCTGTTCCGCAATCCCGAAGCTACTCGCCTGATCAAGCGCTGCAACGACTTCGGCGCGGGCGGCGTATCCGTAGCCATCGGCGAGCTGGCCGACGGTCTGCGCATTGACCTTGACAAGGTTCCGAAGAAGTACGACGGTCTGGACGGCACCGAGCTCGCCATAAGCGAATCTCAGGAGCGTATGGCTGTTGTTCTGGGCAAGGACGATGTGGAAGCTTTCATCGCTCTGGCCGAAAGCGAAAACCTCGAGGCAACTCCCGTTGCCTGCGTTACCGAGGAAGCACGCCTCGTCATGCACTGGCGCGGTAAGGAGATCGTCAACATCTCCCGCGAATTCCTCAACTCCAACGGTGCCCCCAAGCATGCAGATGCACGCGTATGCGCACCCAAGGCCTGCGAACCCCGCAAGGCTGATATGCGCGCGCTGGTCACCGACCTGAACGTATGCTCCAAGCGCGGTCTTGCCGAGCGTTTCGACTCCACCATCGGCGCGGCAACCGTTCTGATGCCCTTCGGCGGCGCCCGTCAGAAGACGCCCGCTCAGGCAATGGCAGCTCGTATCCCGGTTCTGCATGGCACTACCGATACCTGCTCTGTCATGGCATACGGCTTCAATCCGTTCATTTCCGAGGCAAGCCCGTACCGCGGCGCATATGCTGCCGTTGTTGAGTCTGTGGCACGCCTCGTAGCAGCCGGCGCAGGCTGGACCAATTCTCACCTGACCTTCCAGGAATACTTCCCGCGCACCAAGGGCGTTGCCGAGCGCTGGGGTTTGCCGATGGGCGCGCTGCTTGGCGCACTCGACGCGCAGGTTGAACTGGGCATCGCTGCAATCGGCGGCAAGGACTCCATGAGCGGCACCTTCGAATCTCTGGATGTACCGCCCACGCTGGTTTCCTTTGCAGTCGGCGTATGCAATGAGAAGGACATTATTTCTCCGGAATTTAAGCGCGCAGGCGCTGATGTCGCAGTAATCCGCGGCGGCAGCAACACCGAACGCTTCAACAACGTTACCGAGTGGATCCGCGAAGGCAAGATCGTTTCTGCATATGCAGTCGGCATCGGCGGCGTAGCGGAAGCAGTCTTCAAGATGGGTCTGGGCAACCGCATCGGCTTCAACTTCGCAGAAGTGAAGGACGAGTGGTTCCAGGCAATGCCGGGCGCATTTGTTGTCGAACTGGCAGAAGGCGCATCCGTTGGCGAGATCATCGGTCAGACGAGCGAAAAGTATGCCATCAACGAATGGGATATGGACGAGCTCGAGGCACTCTACGAGGGCAAGCTGGAGCCGGTTTACGCCTGCAACATTCCCTCTGAGGACGTTGCCCCCGAAAAGGTCAGCTACTGTGCAACCGTTCGCAAGGCTCCTGCCGTTAAGGTAGCACAGCCGCGCGTTCTGATCCCGGCATTCCCGGGCACGAACTGCGAATACGACACTGCACGCGTATTTGAGCGCGCAGGCGCAAAGCCGGAAATTCTGGTTGTTCGCAACCTGAGCGCACAGGCAGTTTCCGAATCCGTTGAGCAGTTTGCAAAGCTGATTCGCGAATCCCAGATCCTGTTCCTGCCGGGCGGCTTCTCCGGCGGCGACGAGCCGGACGGTTCCGCAAAGTTCATCACTGCATTCATGCGCAGCCCGAAGGCTGCCGAGGGTGTGGCAGAACTGCTTGCACGCGACGGCCTCATCGGCGGCGTCTGCAACGGCTTCCAGGCACTGATCAAGCTGGGCCTCGTTCCCTTCGGCGAGATCCGCAATCCCGCTGCCGATGCTCCCACTCTGACTTACAACGTGATCGGCCGCCACCAGTCCCGTCTGGTACGCACCCGCATCGCATCCAACAAGTCTCCGTGGCTGGCACATACCAATGTGGATGATATCCATATCACTCCCATCTCTCACGGCGAGGGCCGCTTCATCATCACCGATGAACTCTACGCCCAGCTGGCTGCAAATGGCCAGATTGCCACGCAGTATGTGGATGATGCAGGCAATCCCACCATGGATATCGCACACAACCCGAACGGTTCCTTCAACGCAGTTGAAGGTATCTGCTCGCCGGATGGCCGCGTATTCGGACGCATGGCACATGCAGAGCGCAATGACGCTGGCCTGTACTGCAATGTACCGGGCAACCGTGATTCGGGCATGTTCCGCAGCGCAGTGGAATACTTCAAGTAAGTTTATAAAAATAGCATCCCCCGCAGAATATGTTCTGCGGGGGATATTGCTTTGTTTAACCTATAATTGGATTAAAAAATTAAAATCCGCAGCGGCGGCGTGTACGCCGCGAGGAACGTATTTTTTCGAAGGAAAGCCTGCAAACCGAAGAAAAAATAGTTTCTTTGCGGATTTTACGACCGGAATCCAAAGGATTCAAGTAAAATCTGGTGAGGGTGGCAGTGGCGGGGGAGTGTACTTCCCCGCCACAAAATGGCAAAACAAAAAACCGCCCTATCGGACGGCTTTATGCATTACTGAGCAGCCTTAGCGAGACGCTTGGCCAGGCGAGCCTTTTTGCGGTTAGCAGCGTTTTTATGGATAACGCCCTTCGTGGCAGCCTTATCAACAGCACCGGAAGTTGCAGCCAGCAGCTGAGCATCGGCGGTACCGGCGACAACAGCGGTCTCAAACTTTTTAACGGTGGTACGCATAGCGGACTTAATCATCCTGTTGCGCAGGTTCTTGGTCTCAGAGACCTTCACGCGCTTGATAGCAGATTTAATATTCGGCAAGATAGTTCACCTCCCAGCCTCTAATCAACATCCCCCATTATAGCACAGCATCCCTATAAATGCAAGTGTTCAATTAAAGCTTAGGGTTAAATACTTGCAATTTCTCGGGGGATATCCTACGCAGATCTGCACTTTGCAGAAATAAAAACGCGGTATATGGCGCAAGTTTTTGCCGAAAACGGGCATAATGAAAGCAGAATACGGCAAAAATGCGGGAGGCAAATATGCGTCAGATCAGAACGGATCTTGCAATGGAATCGCAGCAGGCGGCAGGCAGTATGCCGGGTGTGCATGTGAAACAATGGGCGGAATCCGGTGTTACGGTTACGGAAGTCAGCATAGAGGATTTGAAGGCTTCGGTAAGGCTTGGAAAGCCAATGGGGAAGTATATCACGCTGGAATGTCCGCAGGTGCGCAGTCACGATGTGAATGCGAGAATTGCCATGTCGAATCTTCTGGCGGAGGAACTTGCGCGGCTTATCCCGGAGGGTACAGGGGAAATTATGGTAATCGGTCTTGGAAACCGGAATGTAACGCCGGATGCGCTCGGCCCCATGGCGGTGGATAAAACGCTTGTAACCCGGCATATCTTCCGGGAATTGCCGGATCATGTTGAGGAAGGGATGCAGTCCGTCTGTGCGATTGCCCCCGGTGTTCTGGGTGTTACCGGGCTTGAAACTATGGAGACGGTTACCGGGCTTGTAGAACGGATTCATCCCCGTGCAATCATCGTGGTGGATAGTCTTGCAGCGCGTGCCTCTGCCCGCGTGGCGTCTACGGTTCAACTGTCGGACTCCGGCATTCAGCCGGGCAGCGGCGTGGGCAATCTGCGCCGCGCCATTACGGAGGAGTCGCTTGGGGTTCCTGTAATCGCAGTAGGCGTACCGATGGTGGTCTATGCGGCGACAATTGTTCGGGACGCGCTGGAGGAAATCAGCAGCGAATACAGCAGCGAAGAAGCGCTCGACAGCATAACCGATCATGTGCTGGAGGGCAGCATGGGAGATATGATCGTAACTCCGCGCGAGGTAGACAGCCTCGTCGAGGAAGCTGCACAAATTGTGGCTATGGGTATCAATCGCGCCCTGCATGCCGGCCTTTCGGATGCACAGATTCGTGAAATGATGGGATAGCACAGGGAATGTCAGGTTCCCCAATTTGCAAAAATGGGAAAATTGTGGGAGCGGTCACGCACGTGCTGGTTAATGACCCAACGAGAGGGTACGGGATTTTTATAGAGAACATGCTGGAAGCAGCGGAATAAAAGATTTGACAGGGGCAGT
>SVHC01000079.1 GCA_015056055.1 Clostridiales bacterium
CCAAGCCCATCGAAGCGCCGTCCGTCGTCTATCTTGAGGACAACAGCCACGGCATGCAGCGCATCGAGGTGCGCAGCCGCGCGGGCAATTCCCATCTCGGTCATGTGTTCGTCAATGATCCGGAATCGCCCAACGGCGTACGCTTCTGCATCAATAGCGCTTCTCTGCGGTTCATCCCATACGCACACATGGAGGCGGAAGGGTATGGCTATCTGATGGATCTGGTAGAATAAACCGAGCTGTTCTTTGAAGCCTGTTTTTCCTGCTGTGCAGCCTGAGCGCTGCACAGCAATTTTTTATTTACAGGGGTTTCATCATAGGTTTTTATCACAGGAAGAATTGGTGACAAAATTACAGAAGCGTTTTCCTTTTTATGGTATATTGATTTTACAAAAAAGAAACAGAGAGAAGGAAAGCAATCATGAAAAAAGAGTTTTTCATCCGCCGCATAATCGGCCGCGAAATTCTTGATTCCAGAGGCAATCCCACCGTTGAGGTGGATGTGATTCTGGAAAATGGCATCATGGGGCGAGCCTCCGTTCCTTCCGGTGCTTCCACCGGAATATATGAAGCTTGTGAACTCCGGGATGCAGACGCTTCCCGCTATTTGGGAAAGGGCGTTTCCCAGGCTGTTGCCCATGTAAACGGCGAAATTTCCGCCGCGCTGACAGGTAAAAATGTGCTGGATCAGACCGCGATCGATCGTATCCTGATCCAGCTGGATGGAACCCCCAACAAAAGCCGTCTGGGCGCCAATGCAATTCTGGGCGTTTCTCTTGCCTGCGCAAAAGCAGCTGCCAACGCGCTTGGAATCGGCCTGTACCGGTATATAGGCGGAGCCAACGGCAATATGCTTCCGCTTCCCATGATGAACATTCTCAATGGCGGCGCTCACGCATCCAATAATGTGGATATTCAGGAATTTATGATCATGCCGGTATCGGCGCCATCCTGGAAAGAAGCCCTTCGCCGCTGCGCCGAAGTCTTTCATACGCTGAAAATCGTTTTGAAAGAACAGCATATTCCGGTTACCGGTGTTGGTGACGAAGGCGGCTACGCCCCTATGCTCAAAGAGGATGAGGATGCGCTTTCCCTGATCGTGGCTGCTATCGAAAAAGCCGGATATATTCCCGGAGAGGATTTCATGATTGCCATCGATGCAGCAAGCTCAGAATGGTTTGATACAGAAACGAATACTTACCATCTGCCCAAGGCTGATAAGGTGCTGAGCAGAGACGAAATGGTCGAAATGTGGCAGCGTTTCACGGAAAAATACCCCATTATTTCTCTGGAAGACGGTATGGGAGAAACCGACTGGGAAGGCTGGGCATTGCTGACAAAAGCCATCGGCAATCGGGTTCAGCTGGTAGGCGACGATCTGTTTGTTACCAATACACAGCGTCTGGCTCAGGGGATTTCTCAGAACATCGGCAATTCCATTCTGATTAAAGTCAATCAGATCGGCACGCTGACACAAACGCTGGACGCCATTCAAATGGCAAACCGGGCAGGATACACCGCCATCATTTCCCACCGTTCCGGCGAAACGGAAGATACCACCATTGCCGATATTGCCGTAGCTGTCAACGCCGGCCAAATCAAAACCGGCGCTCCCAGCCGCAGCGACCGCGTTGCCAAGTACAACCAGCTGCTTCGGATCGAAGAGGAATTGGGAGAGCAAGCATATTTTCCTGGGAAAAAATCATTTTTCAACTTGAAATAACCAAGCAAAGGATCACAACAGTACAGCATTTGTAAGGGAGAGATCTATATGTGGATGATTCTGGCCATTCTTTCCGCAGTGTTTGCAGCGCTCACCTCGATCCTTGCAAAAGTCGGCATTGATGGCGTCAATTCCAATCTTGCTACTGCGATTAGAACTATGGTCGTTCTCATCATGGCATGGGGAATGGTATTTCTAACCGGCGCTCAAAAAGGGATCGAGACGATCGGTACCAAAAGCTGGATTTTTCTGATTCTTTCCGGTCTGGCAACCGGCGCTTCATGGCTGTGCTATTATCGCGCCCTGCAGCTGGGCGATGCGTCCAAAGTTGTACCCATCGATAAGATGAGCGTCGTGATCACCCTGATTCTGGCATTTGTTCTTCTTCATGAACATGTTACAGCAAAGTCGGTCATCGGTAGCGTTCTCATTGCCGCCGGAACCTTGTTCATGGTCGTGTAAACAAGGGTGCAGACCAAGAACAGCATCCAGCACAAGGCGCTCAACCCGGGAGACGAGTATCCTTCAGCCCGGGCGACGATAAGGCCATCGCGATGTACGCCTGCTGCAATCTCCACGATCTGTGGATGACGGAAGTGTAGTCTTCGTGACAACATCACGGAAGAATGATTCATTTTCCCGTATCATATAAATATAAAAAACAAGGAGGCTATGCCTATGAAATATGTTTGCGACGTCTGCGGCTGGGAATACGACGAGGAGCAGGGATATCCCGAGGGCGGTATCGCGCCCGGCACCAAGTGGGCTGATGTTCCGGAGGATTTCCAGTGTCCCCTCTGTTTCGTCGATAAGGATCAGTTTTCTGAAGCCTGATTGAATCGTTTCTTCAAGATACTTACGACCAACACGTCCGCTGAGAATGATAAACGCTTTTCCCGTCAGATCATCATTAAGCTTTTTCATTATGCGACAAGCTTCAGATCTGGATACTAACAGTTCAGTTATTCTTAGTTATTTAGCCATACAAAAAGACCTTGAGGGATTGCTCCTTCAAGGTCTTCGCTTTTTGATTGGATATTATTCCCACTCGTTGCAGGGACTTGCACCTTAAACAATTTTGTTTAGAAGATATTGCACCTGCTACTCTGATTATTTTGATTGCCCATATTATCTTAACTGTACGATGGATGCTTATCAAAATCTTATCAGCGGTGATAAACGGTCAAAGATCACACAAGGAAATTATTCCGGGTGGCTGTTACCTTAGCATAAATACTATACGCAAAATCGACCTAAAAATTAAGATGAGGTCTTACTCATTTTGTGATCCTAATTCTATATTCCATACACCAACATACCCGCTACTGCGGATATTATAATTAAAAGAATAGGCGACAGCTTTTTCTTTGCACAATGATTATATCCAAACATTGAAGCTACCAAAAGCGCAGTAATGGTGATAGCTTGCACATTTACTGTTACA
>SVHC01000040.1 GCA_015056055.1 Clostridiales bacterium
AAGGCATGCACATTCTGCCACACGCCTTTTAAAGCCCAATAGGCAGGGCGTCTGTATCCATCGGACTCTACAAGCGCATCCGATACATAAGCAAATTCCGCTTCGGCAGCTTTTGCCGCCACAAATACCTTTTCTTCTTCCCTGGCATCCTGTGCACATGCACGTACATATTCTGCCTGCATATAGCGGGTCAGCCGTGCAAGTCGCTCCGGTTCTTCACCAGCGCTGTGAGAAAACAAATCCCTATATTCTTCAACATTAATTTCCGGCGTTTTCCTTGCTCGAAACAGCGCACAGTTCTGCGGCCAGTATTTTTGCCCATCCGCATAGCGAATCAGCTTTTCCGGCGCAACCATCGCAGGATACGAAATGCCTTCCAATTCCGGCACGGTTCGCAGACCGTTCTTGGCAAATTCACCCTTTTTCCGCTCCGTAAACGAACCGGAAACCGCCTGCGCACCCAAATCCAGCCACATATCCGCAGAGCAATCCGCCTCGACAATCTGCTTTGCTTCTTCATCGCCGGCAAAAATGGTCGTTCGAACGGTATCGCACCCAATTCCGCTGCGCTCAATCGCAAGCATTACATCGCAAAAACCGTCGGCTTCTCCCATATCAAAAGCGTGCACAATTTGCCTGCGCGCCGCCGGAAGCCTTTCCTGAATTTCCGTGCGTGCAATGAGTTCGCCTTCGCGTGAAACCGTGTAGACAAAACGGTATCGCCCGGAAAGGAATGCTTCCAGCTGAAGACTTGCCTCACCGGATACAAAAGAACACTTTTCAAGTCGAATATAGTTGTAGGTTTCAAGCCGCGCGCCTTCAAATCCCATGCGCACAGAGGCCGTCTTTGCATTCACATGCGGTGCGGGCAACACGGTGATTGTGAGAATATTTTCTCCTTCTTGCACATCTCCCGTAAGTTCATACATATCGCCCTGCGGAAGAATTTCATCGCCGCCGTTTAATCGCACGCAAATCTCGCCAAATCGCTTTTCAAGGCGAAGGCGTATACGCTCATCCTCAGTTTCCGGCTTTTCAAACCGGGTTTCAAACGTCCACTCGCGATTGGCAATCCATTCGATCTCACGCGCACGTAAGCCAAAATCCGGATTGCGGATTTCGCCCGCTTCCAAAAGTGCGGCGCATACCTCTGTCGCCTGCACGGCAAAAGAGCCGGTCACGCCATCCGTCAAATGCCATTGCGTTGCAATCTTGCGGCTTGAAGCCATGTATGTTATCCTCCGATGTATCGCTTGGCCAGAAGCAGGCCACAAAGCGTCTTAGAATCGTTCAGTTTTCCGGTTGCTGCCCATTCACACAGCTCATCCAGCGGCATCTTGATCACGTTCAAAAATTCGTCTTCATCAGGATGTGCTTCGCCCATCGTAAGCCCGCGCGCCAGATAGACAGATATTACCTCATCCGTATAGGCAGCTGCAGGAGTCACATCCGCAAGCTTTACCCATTCGCTCGCTTCAAGGCCGGTTTCTTCCTTCAGTTCACGCTTGGCCGCTTCCAGACGGTCTTCGCTTTTGCTTTCCAGCTTGCCTGCAGGAATCTCCAGCGTATGTCTCCCGATAGGTGAGCGGTACTGGCGCACCATGTACACGTTTCCTTCCTCATCAACAGGTACGACCGCAGATGCTCCTACATGGCGAATCATTTCGCGCACACCGATTGCACCGTTCGGGAGTTGCGCCTGCCATTTTTCCACATGCAGAATCACGCCGTCATAAATATCTTCTTTGGTGAGAAGCGTTTCTTTCATATTCAGATTATCAGTCATATTCAGATTATCCACGGTACTTCACCTCGCGTATTTATTCGACTTCCTTTTATGGAAATCCTGCACCTACAGTAAATTTAAACCCCTCTGCATTTCACATTCCTTACCCGAAAATGATCTCAAAAAAATGCAAAGAAATTTTCAAATATGGCTTCCAATTCTACTTTCTTTCATGTATAATAGAATTGTAAACGACTACTATTCTTTGGATAAGGAGCGTGATACCCATGATACAAGCAGTCATCGGTCTCAAAGGAAGCGGAAAAACCAAGCGTATGATTGATATGGCAAACGATGCGCTGAAAGTTGAACACGGCAATATCGTTTTTATTGATGATGATAAACGTTACATGTACGATCTGCGTCACGAAATTCGCTTTGTTGACATCACTGAGTACATCGCCAAAGAAGACCGTTCGGTAGAAACCTTCCTCGCTTTCGTAGGCGGCATGCTTGCCACCGATTACGATGTTACTCTCATTTGCGTAGACGCTTTCCGTCGTCTCGTGAACACGGATTGGGCCGATATGGAGGAACTGTTCAACCGCCTCAGCACTCTGAGCGAAGCACACAACTGCACCTTCCTGCTCAGCCTCTCTGCCGACCCGGCCGATCTGCCGGAATTCATTACCAAATACGCAATTTAAGCTGGTATATCTTTTATGAAATTTCTTTCCACACAAAATTCATCCCTGCGCGTAAGTGCTGCCCAGGCCATCGCGCAGGGCATTTCTGATGAAGGCGGCCTTTTTGTGCCGGAATGCTTCCCGAAGCTCGACTGGCAGTCCCTTCTTCCGCTTTCCTATCCCGAGCGCGCCGCAAAGGTGCTCAGCGCTTATATTGATGACTTTTCCGAAGAAGAAATTCTGGAAATGACGCGCGCTGCTTATGCAAATTTTGGCGCACCCGTAAATGATGATATTCTGGAACTCTATCACGGCCCGACGCTCGCATTCAAAGATATGGCTCTGCAGCTTCTCCCCCACCTGATGCGTGCATCCGCGCGTGTCACGGGAGAAAAGCGTGAAATCCTGATTCTGGTTGCCACTTCCGGTGATACCGGCAAAGCTGCACTTGAAGGATTCGCCAATCAGAGCGGTATCCGCGTGATTGTTTTCTATCCGGATGGCGGCGTAAGTCGTGCACAGAAGCTTCAGATGGTCACTCAGGAAGGCAACAACGTCAAGGTCGTTGCCGTCAAGGGCAATTTTGACGATGCACAGAGCGGCGTCAAACGCATTTTCACGGATGAGGACATCCGCGCACGTCTGAATGAGCGCGGTGTTGTACTTTCCAGCGCAAATTCCATCAACCTCGGTCGCCTGCTCCCGCAGGTTGCCTACTATTTTTCCGCTTATGCGGACATGGTACTGCAGGGCAAAGTGGAATCTGGAGCTCCGATGAATATCTGCGTTCCTACCGGCAACTTTGGCAACATCCTTGCTGCGGCTTATGCAAAGCGCATGGGTCTGCCCGTTGGAAAGTTGATTTGCGCCTCGAATCAGAATCATGTTCTTACGGATTTCATCCGCACCGGCGTATACGACCGCCGCAGAGAATTTTTGATTTCTTCTTCCCCTTCGATGGATATTCTGATTTCTTCCAATCTGGAGCGTATGCTCTTTGAAATCGTTGGCAGAAATGATGAAACCGTTCGCACCTACATGCGCGCACTCAAGGCAGAGGGTATTTACACCCTTGCGCCCGATGAGCTTGCCGCATTGCAGGAGGAATTCTACGGCGGATGGACGGACGAACCTGCAGTTCGCGCAACGATCGAAAAGACATACCGCACCACGGGACATGTAATCGACCCGCATACTGCAGTTGCCGTTGGTGTGCTGGAAAGCTATCGCAACGAAACCGGTGACAATCGTCCCTGCGTTGTTGCCGCAACCGCCAGCCCGTATAAATTTGGCCGTGCTGTTTACGATGCTCTTGGCGGCGATGTATCCTCTCTGGATGATTTCGCCTGCTGTGATGCCGTGGCTGCCCTCGCGAACGAAAAGGTTCCTGCGGCCATCAGTGCGCTTCCTACCAAACCGGTTCTTCATACGCAGGTATGTACCCCGGAAGAAATGGTAGATGTAGTTCTGGGCTAAAGTAAATACTCAAAAGGCAAGGTATTTAAATACCTTGCCTTTTTTTCGTACACCGATTGCCGTCTATATCGTTTTATCCGTGTTTCCTATAATATGCGTAGGAATATACCACAGGCACAACCGCAAGGATTGCCGCAATGCATACCGGCACCCACATGAGATTGTTTCCCGGCAGAAACACGCACAGCGCCAACAGAATGCCGCCTGCAAACCAGATTTTTCCGGCCAAGCGATGCGTTGCGTTCCAATTCGCTTCATTTTCAAGCGCCCACTTTACTCTGATGCCGATTGTATAACTCTGCTTGCACTTGGGCATATAATTACCAATTACAGCAAACAGCGCTCCCATCAGGATATATACCCATTTGATCATGTCAACTTCCCATTTAAGCGCCCCGGCATAAACTGCGCCGTTTCCAAAAAGAGAAATCACCGGACAAAGCCAGAACATAATTTCAAAAATTTTGACATTCTGACCCTTATTGCGCGGATCTTTTGCAGTAGCCAGCATGCATATCCAGTGCAGTGCAAGCAAGAATATCGGAAGACCGAATACGGCAACTTCGCGGCTGCTCCAGCCATTTGCCTCTCCATTCGCGCCCCAATGGGTTGCAACCTGCTCCGGAAGCGTATCCCATAAAGCCACGCCCACAAAAATCGGCAGCAAAATTATAACGGAACCAAGAATCATCTTCCCCTTATTATCCTTAATCATCCGCGTTTTCCCCCTTCAAGTCCGAAATCCAGAGCATGATTTCCTCCAGAACAGAGGCATTCAGCTCATAAAAAATGTACTTTCCTTCCCTTGTATCCCGTATCAGGTCTGCATCCTTCAAAACGGACAGATGCCGCGATATCGACGCCGCCGTAACCGCAAAATGATCCGCAATATCGCCCGCAGACATACGACCTTTTTTCAGCATGGTCAGAATTTCACGCCGTATCGGATCGGCAAGCGCGCGCATGGTTTGCTGCAGACTCATATCTGCCCTCCGTTCATTTAACATTTAACCTAATTGCTAATTGTATTGTATCATAAACCCGCCTCCCTGTCAAGGAAACGGGTCTGACTCATCAAAATTATCCAAACAGTTTATCCGCAATTTGCTCCAACCGACTTCTTTCCTTAGTGTGATCATAGGATTTTTCAATTCCATCGATATGCCTGTTTACCTTACAGGAAAACAAGCCATCCCGGTTGCAATAAAAGAGTATCTGCTTTACCCCGTTCATTTTGAACCGTGCTTCGGCATTTCCTTCCGGATAGAGTTTTACCATTTGAAGTCTGTCAGGCGAAAGCGCCGCAATGAAAGAGATATGGTGCGTTTTTGTCATATCATGATCAACGCGGACATAATATTCATCTTCAATACCCTCTATAAAAATCATATGCCGCTCATCCGTATATTCCGCCTGTGCAGGTGCAAGCTGTACGCCGTGGCAATGAATCACAGCTTCCCCCATGCTATGCACCACATTCCCGCATACAGGGCATATATAGAATTTTGAACGCAGTACATTTGCCGATACGTTTATATTGTTCACTACCCTTCCGGACAAAAGCTCTGCAACCGATATACCGAAAACCTGAGCAATGGATTCCAGCAGTGTAATGTCAGGATACCCTTTTCCGCTTTCCCATTTTGACACAGTCTTATCCGAAACAAACAGTTTTTCGGCCAATTCTGCCTGCGTCAATTTCTTTTTCTCCCTCAGTTCCCTGATTGTTGCTCCCGTTACATATTGATTCATTTTCTCCCCTCCTTTACCGTTATCATAACCAATAAATTCCCCGATAGCAACCTACGAAAAATAGAGAAGCCTCTGCCATTCTATCCGGCAGAGGCTTCCCTCACAAACTATTTTCCGCTTTATTCATCGTTTCCACGAATTCTATCTCACGCGCGGTAATCTCCACCCATGCCGGACTGAAACCGCATTTTACGGCGTTGCGCACGGATTTGATATTGCACCATGCAGCACAATAAAAAGGCACTTTTCCAAGTTTCAGTATTTCCAGAGCAAGCCTGCTTGTCAATGCGGAAGCAATTCCCTGTTTCCTGTATTCCGGCAGCACATCCACGCCAATCTGATACATATCGGCGCAATCGGCAGAGCAGCCCGCAAGTCCGATAAGCTTTTCCCCATCGTATGCACCAACGCCCAGAATATCAAGTTCTTTTCTCTTTTCGCACAGAGCATTGCTCCATTCCGGCAAATACAGCTCCGCAAAATCGTTTTGATGCAGAGTCCTCAGTTCATACGCGCACGAAAGTTCGCAAAGTCGCTCCGGTTCCGGCAAAAAATATTCTGCCATAAAGCAGACTTTCAGCCCATACTCTTTAAGCATATCATCCAGCACATGCAGATGCGGTGTTTCAAAGCAGTGTTCCACAGGATATCTGTTCAGATAATCGCGAATCACCTCTGCAAGTTCCTCACTCGTCTGCGCGACAATATTGCTGCCGTAAGACACCATATCACACTTGAAGGGAAGCGGCAGATATTTTCTCGCATCAGGATGCGTGCGGGAAGTTGTTATGACATTTTCTTCCCTCAGAAAATCCTCCGGTGCGCAGTTGCAGTCGCATGCAGACTGCCGAAGTGCAATGCCCCAGATTTCCTTTCTTGTCATGCCCTGTCACTTGCCTTTCGTGCAACCAGCAAAAATCGATGTATTCTGGCATCGATACTACCTTTTTCTTCCAGGATTCGTTGTGCTTCCCTCAATCGGTCCGCGCACTTTTCAACCGAAAACCCCGGGAATTCCCATTCAATAATACGCGCAAACCATACAAGAGCGCCAACATCAAAGAATTTTATCGGCCGAAAGCACTCTTCCTCGCGCAAAATTGTAAATCCCGCCTGTCGGAATTCCTCCGCTGCTATATGCGCGTACTGCTCAGGAAACGGAAGCTCCGTTTCTTCCGGAAGCAAAAGATTCACAAGTTCCCTATCATTTTCCGCACCGACCTGCTGGGTGATAAAAAGTCCGCCATTTTTCAATACACGTCCGATTTCGGCGGCATTGAAATCCCCATGTCGGTCGATGACCATATCAAACCGTTTGTCTTCAAAAGGCAGTTTTCCCTTTCCGTCTGCAGCGCGAAAATCGATTCCAAGCGGCAGAAGCTCGGCTTTGCAAAGCTCTACATTCGGCGAATATCCTTCCGTTGCAGCGGTATTTTCATACGGATGCCCAAGCGACAGCAAAAACTCCCCGCCGCCGGTGTCTATATCCAGTATCCGCATGTCATCCTTCAAATACTCGCGAATCACATCACGGTATTCCCACGGCAAATCCTCTTCCTCCGCATATCGCCCTTCGATATGCGAAAAATCCCAACCGTGAATGTGTGCAATGCTTTCTTCCGCCAGCCAGCGTTCCATATAATTCATCAGTTTTTCTTTCCTCTGCGCATTTTGAGCGCTGCCACACGGCAGCAGCGCACATATGCAGCGGTAACATAGTCCACAGGGTCCATACGATAATATACGTCGTTCTCGTGCCGTCCGGGCTGGCTTTTGGGTTTAAGCTCAAACATCAAAACGTCATTAAAGTTACAGCTATTGAGCCTGTCCACGATGTCTTCCCAGTCTCCGATTCCATCGAAGGGAAGCATATGCAGGTCATCCCGTCCGGTTATCGTGCCATCGGTAGCTTTTGTTCCCAGATTGTCATTCAGGTGCGTAGCAATCAGGCAGTCGCCATGCAGCGCCAGAAGATCATAATGCGTGTAGCACATTTCGTGTCCACAGTCCCAGCAGAAGCCCACATGCGGATTGTCATGGAAATGGTCCAGCAGCGCCGCAAGATACTCCTCGCCCTCCGTATTTTCAAAGGCAATGGTTACACCCAAACGTTCTGCTTCTTTCACGATAATCTCAAAATTTTTAATTCCGAATTCGTCGGGTTCATGCTTTCCGAATCCATAATAGGCATGCGCAACCATCATCGGCACCGCATGCTCTGCACATGCGCGCAGACACGCCAGCAGTTCATCAATAGCCGCCTGCGTCAGGTCGGTCGGCTCCCACATGTTGCAAAGCTTATGCGTAGGCGCGTGCAGTGTCATAAACCGCATGCCTTCCTCATCCGCCACGCGGCGCAGCTCAGCAATATCCAGATCTTTTTTCCAGTAAGCAAAAAAGGCATCAAAGCCGACCTGTTTGTAGAGACGAATCTGCTCTGCAAGCGGCAACCGGATATCCGGGTGCAATTCAAGGCCGAGGCTGCATCCGTACATATATAAATTCCTCCAAACGGTTATTTACGCCACAAAATACCGGGAACTTATTCCCTTCAATCATTATATCACAGTATACGGAAGCCGTCCTGTAAATTTTCGTTCCGTACAGTTTAAAACAATCTGCCTCTTTCTCTTTCTTTCATCTTCAAAACATGCTATACTGCAACTGAGGTGATTGGAAATGAAATGGTACGATTCGATTTTTAAATACATATATGAACAGGCCGATTTGATTCGTTCACGCAGCGAACGCGGCATTGAGGATGCGCGCAAGGGCGATGCAAAGCTTGTGTTCTTAAATGCTGCCGGAGATTCTCTTTCGAATGTCACCGTAAAAGCCATCCGCAAAACGCACGATTTCAAATTCGGCTGCGCAAGTTTCCCGCTTGGCGGATTTGATACCGACGAAAAGAACCGAAAATTTGAAGAAGCCTATGCCGGCCTTTTCAACCTGGCCGTCGCTCCCCTTTACTGGAACACCCTTGAACCCGAAAAGGGAAATCCGCGCTATGCGGCAGACAGCCCGAAAATCTACCGCCGCCCCGCGCCTGACCTTGTGTGCGATTTTGCCGAAAAGCACGGCATGAGCGTCAAAGGACATGCACTTGTCTATTGCGGACACGCGCCGGAATGGATCGAAGATGATATTCCTTCCTACAAATGCTTGCTGGAGGACCGCATTGCCTCCATTGCCGAGCGGTATAAAAACCGCATTTCCGATTGGGATGTTGTGAACGAATCACTCCATTGGTTCGAACGCGAAAATGCCGTCATGCGCGCAAAGCCGCTTTCTTTCCATCACAGCGATGGATATGTCGAATGGTGCATGCAGACTGCACGCAAATATCTGCCCAACAGCCACCTGATTATAAATGATAATGCCGGTTTTGTGACCTGCAACGATTTCGGTTTCGAGCGTGAACCTTTCCTCCTGCAGCTTAAACTTCTGCGGCTTGAAAATCTCGCACCCGATGCTGCGGGCATCCAGATGCATCTGTGGATTGAAAAGGAGCAGATGCTTGCCCGTTTCTTCCAGCCGGATGTAATGTACGAAGTATATGATTACTGGCAGCACTTCGGCATGCCGCTGAATCTTTCCGAATTGACCATACCCGCCTATTCCGAAAATGATGAGGACGAGGAATTCCAGGCTATCCTCACCGAAACGCTGTATCGCCTGTGGTTTGGCCATCCTGCTCTGGAATCCATTGTCTGGTGGGATATGGTGGACGGCCACTGCTATTTTGACAAGACCTGCAATTCCGATACCGCCCGATTCTATCAGGGACTTCTGCGCCGCGATTTCAGCCGCAAACCTGCATACAATCGGCTGCACGACCTCATTCATAAGGAGTGGCACACCGAAGTTTCCGGAAATACCGGAAACGGAAACATCCTTCCCATGCGCGGCTTCTGCGGAAAATACGACCTTGAAATCGAGCACGAAGGCCGCACTTTCCATAAGCAGTTCCATCTTTCCAAGGATGTTCAGCACTCCCGCGGCGTCCAGCGCATCGTACTGGAATAATTTTTCATATCAAGAAGGCACCGGTGCAGAACGTTGTTTCTGCACCGGCGCCTTCTTTGCTTCTTTCAAAGTTTTCAGTTATCAATATTCACCCTGCTCAAGAATGATAACGGACATTCCAAAGCTATGGCCAACTTCAACTTGCTCTCTTCCCGTTTCTGCTATAACATACAGACGCTTATCAGAAGAGGAATAAAACGCATCGCTGTATCCACCCAGCGGGTCAAGCTGCCTAATAAGATTCCATGTTTTGCCCCAGTCATCACTTCTGTGAAGGCACAAATTGACTCTTCCTTCGCTGCAATCGCAATGGGTATACCAGATATGTTCATCATCCTGCGTCATTCCAGCAGCGCAAATAGGCTCCGTAATCTGCGGTTCAAAATAGAAATCCTTCCAACCGGAGATTCCATCCGGACTAAAGCCGAATTTTCGCATGCCGTTTCGGGTTTCATGGCGTGAACTGATCATAATCCTGCCGTCAGGAAGCTCCGCAAGAACCGATTCATTCGGATCAATAAAATCCGCAGAATCCCATATAATTTCTCCGCATTGCCATGTAGCGCCGTGGTCATCACTGTACAACGTTGTCACAACAGACGGATGATGATCTGTGATATTTGCTTTATTTGATGCAAGCCATACCGGAATCATCATTCGGCCATTCTTCGTTATAAATCCGTGTCCCGGACCTGCATCCGCTACAGTCCATTTGTACTGTTTTCTCACTTCCAAATAAGCATCGGAGATATTTCTGGGTTCAGTCCATGTAACACCCTCGTCGGTGCTTTTGATGTAAAACAATTCCCTGTAATTCCTATGGTACAGCAAATGGACGGTATCCCCGTCTGCAAACAGGATACCATTGTGCATTGCATCCACATCATTGCTCGGTGCTATGTAAATGCGTTCAGACCACGTATCACCGCCATCGGTACTGCGGCGAATCACAAGATCCATAGCAGACCAGTCGCCGCCATTCCGGCATTCATAGCATGCGATAACTGTTCCGCGCTGTGTGACAGCAATGCTTGGAACGCGATACATAAAATATCCGCCCTGATTGAATTTTTCCAAATAGATCTGCTTCATACACTTACCTCATTCAGTTGCAATATGTACAGTTATAGCGCAAGTTCCATCGCCACGCCGTTATTCCTCGGGCACATATTTTTTCTGTACTTCTGCGACTGCCGCCATGAATTTTAGAAATTCTTCATCCTCAGTTTCAAAACTTCTTTTCTCAGAAGGAAACAGCATCAACAGCCTTATTCCAATGGTGATGATACCGGATATTGCAAATGGAATCCACAAATGCCGGAAGTCAAAAATCCACCATATCATCAGCAAAATAAGCGCAAGAACCCCATATACAGCCATAATCTCCAACAGCATATCACGAATCTTCTGAAACGTCTTTCGCGTATCTGCATTGTTTTGTTCAGGATCCATGCCATCCGCAAGGTTTTTAATTTCCCCTTCCAAGGATACAATTCCATTGCTCTCGTGCACATTTGCAATAAAGAATCTGCCTCCGCTATATCCTAGGCGCAAAAAGCCAATTCTCAGAGTATTAGGCGTATCCTGATAAATCACAATATCTTTCTGCTGATCCTGCGCCATTGCTGTAATGGCCTTTTTTACATCCTCACTATTCCCTTTGAAAACAAATTGCATATCCTCACCCTCCAGTGCCCGCATACACACAAATCAGCAAAATATGCAACGCCGGAATCTGCCCTGAAGTTCAACTATGCCGTTATACCTCATAAGCAGTGCGTTCCAGAATCTCAGCCTGCATTTGCGGCGATATGCGCACAAAGTAGTCACTGTATCCGCCGATGCGGACAACCAGGTCGCGATATTCCTCCGGATTTTTCTGCGCTTTCAGAAGGGTTTCTCTGTCAACAACATTGATCTGCATTTCAAATCCGCCTCGGTCAAGATACGCATGTATAAGACTGCGCACCTTTTGACCCGATGCTGCGTTAAATACCTTTTTGCTGAATTTCATATTGACAGCAACACCGCCGATCAATTCATCATGCGGCCATTTTGTACTGGAAAGAATTGCGGCAGTGGGGCCGTTTTTTTCGCGTCCCTGACAGGGACCTGAACCGTCACCCAGCGGAAAATATGCGTGACGTCCGTCGGGAGAAGCGCCCGTTTCCCTGCCAAAATGCTCATGCATAATCCAGCAGAATACACTGGGAATCAGTCTTGCATTCCGAAGTACCGGCGTATATTTCCTGCACTCATCAATGATATGCTGAACAATGCCGCAGAATAGTTCATCCACTTCATCCACATCGTTTCCATATTTGGCAATACCATCGAGCAGACGCAGACGCAGCACTTCAAATCCTTCAAAATCTGCATCCATCGCTGCACGCAGCTGTGCAATCGTGAATTCCTTTTTCTCAAACACCAGCTTTTTCAGCGCAAACAGCGAATCCACCAGATTCGCCATGCCGACAAAGCTTGGCATAATCCAGTTGTATCTTGCGCCGCCGCGCTCGATATCCACTCCTTCTTCAATGCAATCCTTCACAAAGCAGGACAGAAGCGGATGGAAGCTCTTCTCCGCGCGCAGTTTTCGCGTGGCGTTTTCTGCCTCAAAATTGCGCAGAATCGATGCATCCAGCGAGAAAATAACCGCTTCCATAAGCGCATCAAAGCTTTCGTATTCCCTGTCCATCCGTTCAAGAAGCAATTTCAGCATATTGGTATACGGACTTGCTACCCATACATTGGATGCAGCCACAGGCGTGATTTCCACACAGGTACTGTGTATATACTCACGTGCATCCGTTTCCGGAACACCATACTTCATCATGCCCGAAACAATTAGATCATCATTGAAAATCGCCGGATGAGATCGTCCGTGTGAAAGAATCTCGCAGGCATGTTCCATAACATCCTCGGGCATACCATTTGCCCAGCAGAGTCCAACCGACGGATATACCAAGCGAATATCATCAATTACCTGCATTCCCATTCGCGTCAGGTCGTTGGCAACGATTTTTCCATCCCCGTCGCGTCCGCCCACCATATATCCGCTGGAAAGGCCATGCGGCACACGGTTGTTAATCTGAATCGCAAGGCAATCAAGAAGCATCTGCGCATCTTCCTTTGTAATTTTTCCTTCGCGCAGATCTTTTTCGTAATAGGGATAAAGGTATCTGTCCGGATGTCCCAGCTGGAACTGCTGCATATGGCCGGGTCTTTGCGGCGCATAGCTTAAACAATGCGCGATAAAATGCACAGCCTGAACCGCCTCAAAAAAGGTTTCTGCGGGATATTCCGGCACGCGTGCGCAGTTCTTCGCAATCTGCAAAAGTTCTTCCCTGCGCTGCACATCTGCGCATTCTTCTGCCATTTTTTCGGCATACTGCGCATATTTCTTTGCATACGCAACTACGCCGCCGAGGCATATTTTGCATGCCTCGTAGAAGCTGCGTTTTTCTTCATCGCAGATTTTGAGTTTTTCTTCAATGCGCGCAATAATTCCGCGCACGCCTTCTTTCAGAATGAGTTCATAGTCCACCGCCATGTGGGAATCCTGTCCGCTATAGATACTGTACTCTTGAACAATACCCTCGCACAGCGCTTTCCATTCAGCACGTTCTTCATCATTCAGACGCGAAACTGCACGGCCTACAATCAGCTCATCCTCTTCAATCACCGGCTCCACGCATTCAAACGCATGTGCCCACGCCTGCGCCATGCGTGCTTCAAAGCTCCCCTCAGAGGCCGAAATATGCCGATAGAAATTCAGATAAAATTCATCGTAACAAATATAAGGTTCCAGTGCTGCAGTGCGCAGACGTTCTATTCTGGCAGTATTCTGAGCATTCATCACATATCCCCCATTTTTAGCATCCTATTATGTTTTTATTGTACCCAAATTCCCGGAAATGTACAATCCCTTTTTTGAATAAACCCTTGCATTTTTTTATAGATGGGTGTATAATACACTCACAAATAAAAACAGGGGAGCTTGTGTAAGCAGGCTGAGAGGAAGTAATCAACTTCGACCCTTTAACCTGATGCGGGTAATGCCGCCGTAGGAAGTCATTATGCAAGATTTTTTACCGGAGGCATCAGGAAAGGTGCCTCCGGTTTTTTGTTTGCTACAACTGAAAAAACAGGGGAGCTTGTATTGACAGGCTGAGAGGAAGGATTCACCTTCGACCCTTTAACCTGATGTGGGTAATGCCGCCGTAGGAAGTTATATTGATTCTATTGCAGGAGAAAGCCACAGAAGGTTTTCCCCTGTTTTCTTATTTTTCCGGGAGGTGATGTTCCACACATGTGGCAGGCTGAGGGGGAGCGCCCTGAGTTCTGAATTCAGCGATGGGAACCCGTGTTTCGGGGTGAGAGGAGAAAAGTGATTCTCGACCGGGCGAAGCATTTGACTTCGTATCATTTATTAAGAGAGGGATTCATAATGAAACATACCAATACCATCCTGAAGCTCGTTTTTCTTGCTATGCTGATTGCTGTAGGCGTTGTAATCTCCCCTATTCTCCGCGTGGAAGGCATGTGTCCGATGGCGCACCTGATCAACATTGTCTGTTCCGTGCTGCTCGGTCCGTGGTATTCGCTGCTCTGCGCAACCCTGATTGGCGTTATCCGAATGGCGACCATGGGGATTCCGCCCATTGCTCTGACAGGCGCAATTTTTGGTGCCTTCTTATCCGGCGTGTTCTATCGGCTGTCGAAAGGCAAGATCATCTTCGCCGTGTTGGGAGAAATTATCGGAACCGGCATCATCGGCGCAATTGCATCCTATCCCGTAATGACTTTACTTTGGGGTAAGGAAGGCCTTAGCTGGCTGTTCTATGTGCCGTCCTTCATTTGCGGAACACTGATTGGCGGCAGCATTGCCTATGTATTTCTTCGCAAAATGGCAGCGAGCGGCATGCTGGCACAGATGCAAAAAAAGCTTGGTTCTCTGAGCTATCACGACAAAACCAGTATTCTTTCCGATTCCCTGACCATTGCTGCGCTTGGTGCAATCCTTTGGGTCGTGATCAAAGTAGCCGCAGGCGTATTCAGTCTTACCGAACCCGTATGGAATGTTCTGTCTTATCTTGCGCCCGCAGCAACCATAGCTGTCGGCCTGATCTATTACATTGTAAAGAAGGCAAAGACATCCAATGAATGATCCAAACGAAATCCGTGCTGCAGTGCAGAATCGGCAGCCGCTGATTCACTGCATCACCAATCCCATTTCCATCCATCAATGTGCCAATGCGATACTTGCCATTGGCGCACGCCCCATCATGGCTGAGCATCCTGCTGAGGTCAGTGAAATCACGGATACAGCGAATGCACTGATGCTGAATCTCGGAAATATTACGGATGCGCGCATGCAGTCTATGAAAGTATCCATGTCATTGGCTGTGCAAAAAAACATCCCGATAATTCTGGATGCAGTGGGAGTCGCCTGTTCCAACCTGCGCCGCGATTATCTGATGGAACTGCTTAAAATCGGTTATCCGACGGTCATAAAAGGCAATTATTCGGAAATCTACGCTCTGTACCACGCCGCCTATCGTTCCTGCGGCGTGGATGCAGATGCCATGGTTGATGCAGATACCATCTGCAATATCGCAGTGCAATTGGCGAAAAAATATCATACCACAATCCTTGCCAGCGGAAAAACAGATATTGTTTCTGCTGGTTCAAGGATCTTCCAAATTCATAACGGCACACCGCAGCTTTCCACAGTTACCGGAACAGGCTGCATGTTGGGTGCGCTGTGCGGCACATACCTGTCGGTTTGCCCCAATACGAACGCAGCCGTAACTGCCTGTGTTGTATTGGGCGTCTGTGGACAGATTGCAAAAACCGATAAAGGTAGCGGCAGCTTCATGGCGAATCTGATGGATGCACTTTCTACCCTCACCGACGCACAGCTTGATCAATATAAAAACATCGAGGTGATTCAACATGAAGACTTTTGATACCAGTCTGTACTTCATTACGGACAGCAACGGATATGACGAAAATGAGTTTCTCCTGCGGGTAGAAGCAGCTCTTCAAGGAGGGGTAACCCTTCTGCAGCTTCGTGAGAAAAACAAGAGCACTCGCGAATACATTGCCCTTGCCGAAAAAGTACACGTTCTCACCAAACAATACGGTGTACCTCTGATTATCGATGACCGCGTGGATGTTGCACTCGCCATAGATGCGGAAGGCGTGCATCTCGGAGCGGAAGATATGACCGTCGCTATGGCGCGCAAAATCCTCGGGACGGATAAAATCATCGGTGCAACTGCAAAAACCGTACCATGGGCAATGGATGCAGCTGCGCAGGGCGCGGATTACCTGGGCGTGGGCGCGATTTATCCCACCACCACAAAGGTAAAAACCGTTCTGACTTCCACAGATACCCTGCAAGAAATCTGCAAGGCAGTCCAAATTCCCATAAATGCCATCGGAGGCTTAAACAAAGACAATATCCATGTACTTTCTGGAATTCCAATTTCCGGTATCTGCGCTGTATCCGCCATTATGAAGGCAGCTGATCCCAAATCTGCGGCAGCCGAACTGAAGGCAAAAGCCATGGAACTTTCCTTGTTCTAAGTAAATCAGCGGCATATTGGGGGCACCACCTTATGCCGCTATATAAAACAATGCTGAAATACGAAAGGAGCATTCAAAATGAAAACGGCATTGACCATTGCAGGAAGCGATTGCATCGGAGGCGCCGGTATTCAGGCAGACATCAAAACCATGACCATGAACGGCGTTTACGCCATGAGCGCAATTACCGCCATGACTGCTCAGAACACAACGGGTGTTTTTGCCATTCAGGAGTCCGCACCGGAATTCCTGAAACAGCAGCTTGATGCAGTGTTTGAGGATATCAATCCCGATGCAGTCAAAATCGGAATGGTTTCCTCTGCGGAATTGATTGAAACCATCTCCGACAGGCTGAACTACTACCATGCAAAAAATGTGGTAATTGATCCCGTTATGGTAGCAACCTCCGGTTCTGCTTTAATGAAGACCAATGCTGTACATGCATTGATCGAAAATTTGCTTCCCATTGCAACGCTTGTTACTCCCAACATTCCCGAAGCGCAGGTTCTTTCCGGTCTTACCATCGAAAACGCGAAGGATATGATCACAGCAGCCAGAAAAATCGCAGATACCTGCCGCTGCGCCGTACTGCTTAAAGGCGGTCACAGCATCAATGATGCAAATGATTTGCTTTACGAAAACGGTGAGTTGACCTGGTTTGAAGGAAAGCGCATCAATAACCCCAACACACACGGAACAGGCTGCACTCTGTCAAGCGCCATCGCCTCCAATCTCGCCAAGGGATTTACACTGAAAGAATCGGTTCAGCGAGCAAAGGATTATATCTCCGGCGCATTATCTGCCATGCTGGATTTGGGCAAAGGTTCCGGCCCCATTCAGCACAATTTTGGCCTGAACTGCGAATATCCTGCGGAGGCGAAATAAAATGGAGAAAAAATATACTTCGGTTTTTGAGAACAGTTTGATCTGGTTTGGGGCTGCCGTTTCAATTGCAGAGATACTAACCGGCACGTATTTTGCACCGCTCGGCTTTTCAAAAGGACTCATTGCCATTCTGCTTGGACACATTATAGGCTGTTTCATGCTGTTTCTTGCCGGCCTAATTGGCGGCAAAATGCGCAAAAGCGCCATGGAAACCGCTAAAATGAGCTTTGGCACCAAAGGAGCCCTGTTCTTTTCCGCGCTGAACATTATTCAGCTTGTAGGCTGGACAGCTATTATGATTTATGACGGTTCCTTAGCCGTAAACGGAATCTTCAACATCGGAAGCTGGGCATGGTGTATAATTATCGGCTCACTCATCGCCCTGTGGATTATAGTCGGTATTAAGCAGCTTGGAAAGGTAAATGCATTTGCAATAGGCGCACTTTTTATCCTGACAATTGTTCTCAGCTTTGTCATTTTCGGCAATGGCAATATATCAAATACCGTCAGCGAATCTATAACATTCGGTGCAGCTGTAGAACTTTCGGTGGCTATGCCGCTATCCTGGCTGCCGCTGATCAGTGATTATACACGCGAAGCAAAAAAGCCGGCAAAAGCAACTGCTGTAAGCGCAATTACATATGGTATCGTAAGCTGCTGGATGTACATTATTGGCATGGGCGCTGCAATTTTCACCGCCGAGTCAGACATTGCGCAAATCATGGTAAAAGCAGGGCTTGGGGTTGCCGGACTGGTGATCGTCGTATTTTCAACCGTTACCACAACTTTCCTCGACGCTTATTCTGCCGGAGTTTCCAGCGAATCGATTTCTGAAAAAATCCGCACCAAGCCGGTAGCGTTGGCAGTCACAATCATCGGAACTCTCGGAGCAATCTTCCTGCCTCTTTATGATATAACCGATTTTCTTTACTTCATCGGCTCTGTCTTTGCCCCAATGATTGCCATTCAGATTGCAGATTTTTTCATTTTGAAGCAGAACAATGAAACATGCTCCTTCAATGTTCGTAATCTTATCATCTGGATCATCGGTTTTGTCGTTTACAGGCTGCTGATGCATACAGACATCATCGTCGGCAGTACCCTGCCCGATATGTTGCTTACTGTCGCACTTTGTATTCTGGCAAACCGTCTCAGCAATAAACCTTCTCTAAAAAAAGCAAAGAGACCGGTGCAATAAATACAAAACCAGAAAAACCGTTATTGCTGCGCTTATGGCAGCAATAACATGTTTGCAGCCAAGGGAGCTTGCTTAGACGCAAATGACCGCTGGCCGCAAGCGCAGCTTACACAGCAAGCAAAAAGCCTTACGACTCATTCACAGTTCGTAAGGCTTTTGAGTTTGCAGGCTTTGTCAGATTTCTGAGACAGATGCAATTCAAAAGCATCTGTCTTTTTGCATTTAATACTCCGCGTACGGAACTCGCGTACATTCTTCAGGTACGGAAAGCTGCTTTATATCCGCTTCCATCACGTCCATCAATACGCAAAACTCCTGCATGCCATGTGCATGGAAACCTTCGCGATACCATGTCAGACAATTTCTTTCCGCACCGTACAGTTTCCATACCTTTTTTGCCGCAAGGTGCGTAAGATACGAACCCCTGGGATTTGCCCAGATATCTCCGTACGCATTGGTTTCCAGCAAAATGCGCGGCGCAATCATTGCCTTGAAGAAATGCATATCATGCGGAAGCTCTGCTTCCCGCCCAATATATTCGCGCATTCCTTCCCCCATCCAGTACGGAACGGCTGCAAACAAATCCGCCATATTCTCGCTGCGTCCGTCTTCGTACAGGCCTTCTTCCTCCATCTGGATAAACCTGTAGCACCCGCAGCCATGCGCACCGCTGTCATTCGGGTTTGCATACCGAATTCTTTCGTCTGTCGCAGCCGCAAGCAGCACCGTCTTGCCGCCGCGCGAATGACCGCTTGCCGCAATGTGCTCCATATCAACATAGCTCAGTCTTTCCAGCGCGTCCAGAACGCGGTGGTATCCCCAGGCCCATGCAGAGATTGCACTGAACCGCATATCCGGATACAGCGGATAAATCCCCCATTTGCGCTCGCTGTCGTTCCAGTCCGGAGCAAATTCCGTGCGGTTGAAGATTGCCACAGAAATCCCTCTGCGGTTTGCCTCAGCAATTACCGCATTGTCGCAATTCTGATTATACATAGCGTCGCCGGTCACAAGCACAGGTGTTCGTACATCGCCTTGTGCACGGTGCACCGTGAAGCAGAACGTAAAATCCCGAACTCCAACCGCACAGTGGACGCGGTAACAATTCGCAAGCCCAAGTCCTCGTTCCGTCAGAATTTCCAATTCCAGTGCATCCGGCTTCGGAGGCATTCCGCCGAACTCCAGTGCCACAATTTGCTCTGCAAACTGCGCTTTCCGCTTTTCCCATTCACAAATCGTGGTTATTTCGGAACCATTCTCCCATGCGAGCAAATCCGGAAGCGGCTGCAAAAGAATATCCTTCCTTGTCATCTTTCCTTCCACCTTTACAGATTGATCAGGCACAGTCCAATCACTCCCATGAAAAGACCAATAATCTTTGAAGGTGTCATTTTTTCCTTAAAAACAAGCATAGAACCCAGACTTACTGCAATAATGCCCAGCCCGTTAAACAGCGGAAACATAATCACAGAAGGAACCACGCCGGACATCTGTGTCATCACCAAGCTAATCACACAAAGAGACACCGCACTTCCGGCTGCGCAGAGAATCATATTCTTTTTGCTGATATTCTCCGCAGGTTTTTCCCTGTTCACAAACATTGCAATCGAACCGAATGCCACAATGAACGAATACAGGTTGTATGCAATCACGCTCTGCTCCGTAAAGTACAGTCCCATGAACTTTTGCATAATCATCACTCCGCCGCTCATCAGGAATACGACCACGCCAATGATAATGCCTGCACTTTCCCATTTCTTTCCGGCGGACTTGCCACCCTTGAGCAGCACTACAGAAACGACTGCCAGAAGCATGCCGCAAAGAGCGGTAAATTTCATGGTTTCACCCCAGAAGAAATGGCCAATAACACACGGCAGTATCATACCTGCTGCATGGCAAAAAGACATGAACGGCACTGAGCTTTTCTCATATCCCTCCAGCATGATGGTTTTGTTCACAGCGTACATAATTCCGCAGCCTGCGCCGCATACAATCGCACCCCATTCGAATCTCGGCGCGGCATCCGTCACAAAAAACGGAACCAAAATCAGCGCGCAAATAAAGAATTTCACACTGTTGTAGAAAAAGCCTTTTGCACCGCCACTTTTGGAAGAAACATATTTATCGCAGAACGAATTGATCACATACAGCGGCACACATGCCAGAATAATTGCTATCTCTTTCATCCTCTGTCCCTCGCATCTGTCTTATCCGAATAAGCTATATGATACCATATATTCCATCAAAAATACACCCATAAATTGACGGTCACAGTTCATTTTCGATGCGAATCTGGTATAAATTACTTTTCTGAGGTTTTTGCGTTTTTCGGAATCGCTTTGGTAAACGCATCACGCCGCGTGGCATTTCATATCATTTAAAAGCATTTGCCGGTAAATACAGTTTGGATAAGCGTGTTGACTACCCTCTGTCGATACCGTCGTGACGTGGTGATGTTCCGCCGCCATTATAAACAATTACTCCCCCCTATGAAAATCTCATGGTGAGGAGTAACTATTTTATGAGCATCCGCTCAGCTGGCGAAATTTAACTACACCGGAAAGATGTTATATATCAGATTTTTCCACCGAATCACAAAGGCCCTCATAAACGAATCTGTACAGGATATCCATAGATTTCTGCGAAACCGTTTCAAGATGATCTTTTGCGCGCAGGTGCATTGTAGCAAGGATATCAAGAGCCATAAAGGCAGCATTGTCTTCCGCAGAAAGCTCTTCGCCTGCCGCCCTCTTTTCATCCATCCTGTGGAAAAAATCCAAATCGGACTTACTCAGCATGCAAACGGAAATATTGGGGACGCCGGCTTCCTCAAAGCGATCATCGTCGCCATGCGGCAAAAATTTCAGCACATTCACAGCATGTGCTTCAAGATGTTTCTCAGAAAGAAGTTTTCCAAAGGCGGGCGAATTCACATTCCCTTTGGCAGCCATCGTAATCTCGTCGCCATATCCGCAAACATCCATATTAACCATTGCGGCCATATTTTCGCGTCCCACCCATTGGACATAGGCGCGGCTGCCATGTCCGCCATATTCTTCGCGATCAAAGAATACAAAGTCAATACTCTTGTCCGTATCTCGCAGCGCATCAGCCAGGTGCAGCAAAATCGCACAGGCTGCAGCGTTATCATTTGCGCCTGTACTCTCTTTCACGCTGTCCCAATGCGCGCCAATCACCAAACGCGACGGCGACGGATTCAGGGACACAATAATATTTTCAGGCGAATAATCGTCAAACACAGCATTTTGGCGAATATACGGAAGTCTCAATTCTTGCAATATCTCAACGATTGCATTTTTTCGCTCGTTTTGATCTACTTTGGCGATACGAGTCACATAATTCATGCCGTTTCTCCCCCGCGCAAAATGCGCATTTATTTCTACTATTTATATTATATCAAACACAGTCAACAGTGTGCCATTCAATCGCAGCTTTTCTTGCAGCAATACTCCAGCCTGCTTTTTCATTATTAAATATGAAAAAGCACTGAAAATACGTGATTTTCAGTGCTTGGTGCGGGAAACAGGACTTGAACCTGCATGAGCGTATTGCTCACTAGAACCTGAATCTAGCGCGTCTGCCAATTCCGCCATTCCCGCTCAGAACAGGATTTATTATAGCACACTTCGCCACAAAATGCAATACCTTTATTCAAAAAAATTTTATTTTTTCACCCGCCTGTTTTCCATTATATTCATTGTATACGTTCTCACCAATAGATTGCTCCGGAGCATTGCATCACAATTTGCACTTTTGAAAGTCAGCACTCTCACCTCTGTATTTCACAGAGCTTTCTCATGGTTTAGCATACAATAATTTGCAACTTCCTTCCCGAACCATCCTTCTCCCATTCTGATTCGTGGATACAGCTTATTCAGTTCATCCATTTCAGTTTTCGTAAGTGCACTCAAATCATCAACATCTCTGGTTTCTTCGACAACTACATACTTATGGTCAAAATCGTTTCTTTTAAATACGCCTATCACTTTTATTTCAATTACGTCCCCCAAATTGTACTCTTTATCTGTCATTAAGATGCAATCCCAATGCCGAAGCGGCGGATTCCCGGATTCCTTTATCCAACCGTACGGCTTAGTAAAATTTCGTTCATAGTACAATGATCTATACTCTGTTTCAGTAAAACTGTTCGTTTCAGGGTTATATTCCATCCGCATTGGGTATTTATATGTTTGTTCAACTACCATATGCATGATTCAATGATCTCCTATCTGAACAAATACAAATTTATCGCACGCATTACGATTGTTATGCGGATATGAAAAAACCGACCATCAGAAATGGTCGGTCTATTGGTGGATAGGGGTGGATTCGAACCACCGAAGTCTGTGACGGCAGATTTACAGTCTGCTCCCTTTGGCCACTCGGGAACCTATCCATGAAGTTATATGCGGAATTGCTTCCGCGCTGTATGGAAAACATTTGCTTTAGCAAATGCAGTTTTTATAGAGAAAAGCCTCATCGCGGGGACAAGGCTTTTACTCTGGTGCGGGAAACAGGACTTGAACCTGCATGAGCGTATTGCTCACTAGAACCTGAATCTAGCGCGTCTGCCAATTCCGCCATTCCCGCATGTTGGTGGATAGGGGTGGATTCGAACCACCGAAGTCTGTGACGGCAGATTTACAGTCTGCTCCCTTTGGCCACTCGGGAACCTATCCATGTTTTTGCTCAAGTCTCTGAATCCAATAATGGAGCTGGCGAAGGGACTTGAACCCGCAACCTGCTGATTACAAATCAGCTGCTCTGCCAATTGAGCTACGCCAGCACGCTCAAGAGTAAAAGGTGGCGATCCGGAAGGGGCTCGAACCCTCGACCTCCAGCGTGACAGGCTGGCATTCTAACCAACTGAACTACCGGACCATAAGTGCTTCTGGAATTCTGTAAGGTATTTTGGTGGGCCTTCAGGGACTCGAACCCAGGACCGATCGGTTATGAGCCGACTGCTCTGACCAACTGAGCTAAAGGCCCGTTTATCCAGTATGAAGGAAAAAAATTGGCGACCCCTAGGGGATTCGAACCCCTGTTACCGCCGTGAAAGGGCGGTGTCTTAGGCCTCTTGACCAAGGGGTCGCGACCTTACTGGTCGGGGTGACAGGATTTGAACCTGCGGCCCCATGCTCCCAAAGCATGCGCGCTACCGAGCTGCGCCACACCCCGATGATGCGTTGGTTTGTTTTGCATCTCGCAAGCGACGTGTATTATAATA
>SVHC01000041.1 GCA_015056055.1 Clostridiales bacterium
CGCAGCGAGACCACTGGTTCGTCGTTTCTGCTCATGGTCACCCTTTACGGGTGGTTTTTTTGCGTGGTGGTGCTTACTGGACTCCTTCATATACCCGAGATGTGAAACATCGATGGGGCGCGAAGCCGAAGCGCGCCCTGTGGGCGATTCAGCAAGGCGGAAGCGTGGTAAGCAAAGGAGCGTGACAAGCGGCAGCGCAGACAGGCGACTATTGCGCACCCTGACCGAGCGCAGTGAGACCACTGGTTCGTCGTTTCTGCTCATGGTCACCCTTTACGGGTGGTTTTTTTGCGTGGTGGTGCTTACTGGACTCCTTCATATACCCCGAGATGTGAAACATTGATGGGGCGCGAAGCCGAAGCGCGCCCTATGGCGATTCAGCGAGCATGGAAAAGAGTTTTTTTTGAGCCAAAATGCGCCTTAAACCTTTTTAAGTCAAACTATTCGTATCTTTTTCAGAAAACCCATTGTATTTTCACAAAATCGAGCGTATAATACTTAACGAAACAAATGCAGGGGAGCTTGTATTGGCAGGCTGAGAGGAAGTAACCAAACTTCGACCCTATACCTGATGCGGATAATGCCGCCGTAGGAAGTCATTACACAAGGATTTTTTACAGGAGGCATCCCAAAGGGGTATCTCCTGTTTTTATTTTACAATTTCATACACGGGGAGCTTGTATCACAGGCTGAGAGGAAGGTATGACCTTCGACCCATATAACCTGATTTGGATAATGCCAACGTAGGGACTTTTTGTGAACATCACGGGAAATTTCCAAATCGGAGGTTTCCCGTATTTTTATTTTGGAGGTGCACTCATGGTAAAGGTAAATGGTACAGAACTGGATATTGCCGGAAAAACATTGTCTGAGTATCTGGCGACAACCAACTACAATCCCAGGCGAATCGCAGTTGAACGCAATGGCGACATCGTATTCAAGTCTCAATATGATGCAGCCATTCTTGAAGATGGCGACAGTTTGGAGATCGTCAGCTTTGTGGGAGGTGGTTGATTGATCCCTTCTAAAAACGAATGGACGAACGCTTTGACCCATCGCCACGGCGCAAAACTGCAAAAAGCTTTTTCATCTGCGACTGTTGCCGTGTGCGGTCTTGGTGGGCTAGGATCCAATATCGCCGTCGCTTTGGCGAGAGCCGGCATCGGTAAACTGCTGCTGATCGATTTTGACCGGGTGGACATCACCAATCTGCACCGTCAGCAATACAAAGCAAACCAAATCGGATGTTTTAAAGCAGATGCACTTGCGGAAAATCTGTCAGAGATCGCACCCTATACGCAGTGCCAAATTGTGACAGCAAAGATCACGGAGGAGAATTTCGCCCATCTCCTGAAAGATGCGGATATTGTATGCGAAGCATTCGACAATGCAGAGTCCAAGGCGATGCTTGTAAACGGAGTCCTCGAACAATTCCCCCATTGCTATCTGGTCGCATCTTCCGGCATGGCCGGTATGGATACGCCCAATACCATCAAAACAAGAAAAGTTATGAAACGATTTTACCTGTGTGGGGATGAAGTCAGCGATGTGGCAAACACCATTGGGCTGGTGGCCCCTCGTGTTATGCTTTGCGCCGCACATCAGGCGCACACCGTCCTGCGTATCCTTGCAGGCGAATATGAAGTATAAGAAAGAAGGATTTATTATGATCAACAACGATAAGCTCATAATTGGCGGTCACGAATTTAATTCCCGTTTTATTTTGGGTTCCGGTAAGTATTCCATGACGCTCATTGAATCCGCCATTAAAGACGCCGGTGCAGAAATCATCACCCTTGCAGTTCGCCGCGCAAACACCAAGGAACACGAAAACATTCTGGACTACATTCCCAAAGGCATCACTCTTCTGCCCAACACCTCCGGCGCAAGAAATGCGGAGGAAGCGGTCCGTATCGCCCGCCTTGCAAGAGAGCTTGGCTGCGGTAATTTCGTTAAGATTGAAATCATGCGTGATACCAAGTATCTGCTGCCCGACAATCAGGAAACCATTAAAGCAACTGAAATTCTTGCAAACGAAGGCTTTGTTGTCATGCCTTATATGTATCCCGATCTGAATGCTGCCCGTGATATGGTAAATGCCGGTGCCGCTACCATCATGCCTCTGGCTTCTCCCATCGGCTCCAACAAGGGATTGGCAACCAAAGAGTTCATTCAGATTCTCATTGATGAGATCGATCTGCCCATCATCGTGGACGCCGGTATCGGCAGACCTTCGCAGGCTTGCGAAGCTATGGAAATGGGTGCCGCCGCTATCATGGCAAACACCGCCCTTGCGACTGCAGGAGACTTACCGCTGATGGCATCTGCTTTCCGGCAGGCTATCGAAGCAGGCAGAAAGGCGTATCTGTCCGGCCTTGGACGTGTGTTGAGCCGCGGTGCTTCTGCTTCCGATCCTCTGACCGGCTTCCTGCGTGACTAAGGAGAACAGCTATGGAAAATCAATTCTTTGTAGATTCCAAGCATCTGTCACCGGAGGCTCTTGCGAAAAAGCACAAACTGGAAACAGATCCATCCAGTCGCAAAAACCACATGGAATATCTGCCGGGCATGGAGATCATTGAATCCGATGTGTGTCTGCAGGTCATGTCTCAGATGAATTCCTTTGATTATTCCGTCTATACCGCCCGTGACGTTCGTGCCGCCCTCGATCATGAAACTTGCTCCATTGAGGATTTCAAGGCGCTCCTGTCGCCTGCGGCAGAGCCTTTTCTGGAAGAAATGGCACAGAAAGCCCGCACGGAGACAAGCAGGCACTTTGGCAATACGGTTTACTTATTCACCCCTCTGTACATTGCCAATTACTGTGAAAACTACTGCGTTTACTGCGGTTTCAACTGCTACAATCATATCAACCGCATGAAGCTGAACATGGCCGAGATCGAGCATGAAATGAAAGTAATCGCCGACTCCGGCATGGAAGAAATTCTGATTCTTACCGGTGAAAGCCGTGCGCAGAGCGATGTGCAGTATATCGGTGAGGCTGTCAAGCTGGCGAGAGAGTATTTCCGCATGGTGGGGCTTGAAATCTACCCTGTGAACACCGATGAATACAAGTATCTCCACGAATGCGGTGCAGACTATGTAACCGTGTTCCAGGAGACCTATGATGCGGACAAATATGAAACACTTCACTTATTGGGACATAAGCGGGTATGGCCGTATCGCTTTGATGCACAGGAGCGTGCTCTCCGCGGCGGTATGCGTGGTGTTGCTTTCTCTGCTCTCCTTGGCCTGTCCGATTTCAGAAAGGACGCTCTGGCAAGCGCACTGCATGTGTACTATCTGCAGCGCAAATATCCCCATGCAGAAATGTCTCTTTCCTGTCCAAGACTGCGTCCGATCATCAACAACGACAAGATCACACCTCTCGATGTTGGCGAAAAACAGCTGTGTCAGATTCTTTGCGCCTACCGCATCTTCCTGCCGTTTGTAGGAATTACCGTATCGTCCCGAGAGAGCGCAGATTTCAGAAACGGCATCGTAAAAATTGCCGCCACCAAAGTCTCCGCAGGTGTATCCACCGGTATCGGCGACCACGAAAGCAAGTACACCGGCAAGGAAGATGATGTCGTCCGCGGTGATGAGCAGTTTGAGATCGACGATGACCGCAGCTTTGAAACCATGTATAAGGATATGTCATGCGAAGGCTTGCAGCCGGTTCTGAACGACTATGTGTATGTATGAAGATGTGAAACATAGATAAACGCAACGATTCTGCACCAAAGTGCGTCTAACGGGCACACAGCTAAAGAAAGTGGTGAAACCGATGAAACGCATGATGGTAATTTTGTTGTCAGTTTGTATGCTATGCACCTCTTATAGCACACTCGCAGAAAGCAATGCTGACCCGATCGACTCCCAGCTTCTATCTATCCTCGAATCCATCCGGGATGACTACCATCCGGGAACAGCAGGATGCTCCCTGACTGCAACGCGCCTTGCTGCTGAGATCATGGACTGGTACATAACCCTCGGAAACACCAATATTGCAGTTCTTACCATGCGTAGTATAGACACCACGCAGGCATCGTTTGATGATATCGGCTATTCCGAAAAACTCATGGACATTTACGAGGCGGCAATCTCGCTGTACGGCGAATCCGGGCGGATGCGAATTGACGATTGCGGGTATGAACCGGTTGCTTATCCATACACCATGAGTGCCGTCAAAGAAGTATTTGACGGTCTGTTTACCGGATTGGGTGTGCAATTGCCCTGTTATATCCGCCTGTTTATTCCGCACGAAAATGCGGAATACGTGATTGCAACCTCTTATAAGGCAGAATCGCTCGCGCCGGAAACCATCGTTTCCGCTCTGATTGAATATGGCGTATTGAATCCGGACGTTGCCGTCAACAGCATGGACAGCACGCTTGAAACGCTGTATCTGGATATGAACGCGGCATTCGGCGATCAGATGCGCAGCCTGGGCACAGCCGGTGAATACATGCTGATCAGCGCATTGACAGAGTCCTTTATGGATAACTTCGGCGTAAATCGCATCCTTGTCACCGTGAACGGCGAAATGCTTGAAACCGGTCATGTTGAATATGATGTGATTGAAAGAAGCGATCCCTTGGCAGACGATGCTGACAAGGGACCGCAAACAAATCATTCCATCAACAGGACTCGGTATGTGATCAAGCCGCATGGCACAGTACATCATTCCCGCCGTTAGGCACAACGTGCAAACCGCTTTATTCCTTATAAAAGTCCTCGTTCGTTCAACTCCCGGCGCAGATTTTCCACGCCGGTGAACAGGATGCCGGATATGCCGTGTTCCTCACCGATTTCAACATTCAGCGGAACATCATCTATAAAGATGCACTCTGCCGGATCAAGTCCGTATTTTTCCAGAAGGATATCATATATCGTTCCGTCCTTTTTGGAACAGCCGACCTCGAAAGAAACCACGCAGCCGTCAAAGTCGTGCAGGAATTCAAACTTTTCCCACAGCCGGCGGAAACTGGGCGGAAAATCGGAGAGAATATACATTCCGTATCCCGCGCTGCGCACGTCGTCAAGCAATTCCGGTATGCCGTCCAGCACGCTGTAAGTCGTGATCCATTCTTGCAGATAGCGGGCTGCGACGGCTCGATCCTCCTGTGGCAAAAGCGGCAAAAGCGCGCCTTCAACCTCGTCTTCCGGCAATTTGCCATTGTCGTAAAGGTGCCACGCAGGACTTTTGAACATGGTATAGTGAATCCTGACCGCCCTGTCGCGGTCGCCAACGAGGCTTGCCAGATAGTCGATCGCCTCAAAACGCAGCAGCGTTTCCGAACAGTCAAAAATGATGTTTTTAATCATTGGATTTCTCCTTGCCGGTTTATTCCAGTACCAGTATAGCGCCAAGCAGAACCTGTGTCAACCGCGTGCCGTCTGTAATAGTTTTACACTTCAAGCATGCAGAACATCCTCATGCGTGATATAATACAGGTACAATTTTTTCTATAAACAAAGGAATATCCCATGAGAAAAACCTATATCACCACCATGCCCGACCATGTGGGCGCATTTTTGCAGGCAAGCCGCTGCATTGATGCGTTGGGCATCAATATCACCCGCGTAAGCTACAACAAAGCCGTGGACACCCACACCCTTTTTATCGAGGTGGAAGGCACGGCAGGGCAGCTTGACGAAGTCGGCAAAAAGCTCAACGAAATCGGCTATCTGCAGCGGGATGACGAAGGAAAAAGCATTGTCCTTCTGGAATTCCAGCTGCGCGACGAACCGGGCAGCGTACTCAAAATTCTGGAACTGATCAACGAATTCCGCTTCAACATTTCCTACATGAGTTCGCAGGAAAACGGCTCTCCCTATCAGTATTTCAAAATCGGCCTGTTTGTGGATACCCGTTCTTCCCTGCAGGAATTCATCACCCGCGCCGAAAACATCTGCCGTGTGCGCGTGATTGACTACAATCACACCGAAAAGAACTTCGATAATACCCTTTTCTATCGCTCCTATGCCGCAAGCCTTGCCAAGTGCATGGACATTGACGACGAGGGGCTCGAAGAACTGCTGATTCACGTCAATCTTGCCATGCAGGTGCTGGATGAGCAGGGCCTAGCTCCCTACCGCACGTTTGATACCATCGGCCGGTTTGCAGAGCTTCTTGCCCGCTATCGCAAGGAAGCCTTCCTGCCGCGCATCACCACGCACCGCATCACGGAGCAGACCTATATTATTCTGATTGAGCCGCCCTGCGGCAGCAATACCGCCATTATCAAAAGCGGCGAGGAATACCTTTTCGTCGATACCGGATACGCCTGCTATCAGGAGGAGATGCTCTCCCTGCTGCGCAGCCTGATTCCGAATTTTGACACGATAACCCGCCGCGCACTCATCACGCATGCCGATGTGGACCACTGCGGACTTCTGCCCCTGTTTGATGAAGTGTACATGAGCGCAAAAAGCCGTCAGTCCATCGCCGCGGAATACGCCGGCGAAGATGGTTTCCGCGAAAAAAATCCGCTGCACAAGCCCTATATCCGCATCTGTAAAACGCTTACCGCACTTAAACCCATGAATCCGGAAAAGGCCCGCGTTATCTGCGGTACGGAAGAGGAACTTTCCACGCCGCTTGCCTGGGTCGGTCAGTTTTCCTTCGGCGATCTGCACTTCGATATTTTCGAAGGCAAGGGCGGCCACCTTCCCGGCGAAATTATGCTGGCAGATTATGAGCACAAGCTGGCCTTTACCGGAGACGTATATGTCAACTTCCGCGGCATGACCAAGGAACAGCACGCCTATAACCAGTGCGCCCCCATCCTGATGACCTCGGTGGATACAGACCCCGCCCTGTGCAAAAAGCAGCGCGAAATGTTCTTCCAGCGTCTCGGCGTGGGCGAATGGCAAATTTTCGGTGCTCACGGCATGAAAAAGGATTACAACGTGCTTCTGGAAAAAGAAAAATAGCAACGCATCCTTGTGCCATCCGTGCACAGTATCCTGCCACGCAAAACAGGTAGACATCGCAGTGTCTACCTGTTTTTTGTTGTCAAAGAAAAAATCCCCCTGCAACAACACGCAATTGTTGCAGAGGGATTTTGCATTTTCCAACTGAATAATCGGGAACGGCGTTCTTACTTCTCGTTCTTATAGATTTCCTTGAAGTACTTGTAGGTATCAACCTTCAGTTCGCCGCAGGCAGCCTCGTCGCAGGCAACGATTCCATCGGGATGCAGCTGCAGAGCGGAGATGGTCCATGCATGGTCAACGCCGCCTTCTACGCAGTGGCGCAGGGCGCGGGCCTTATTGTGGCCGCTAATGAGCAGCAGAACCTGCTTGGAATCGCAAACGGTGCCAACGCCAACGGACAGAGCGGTCTTGGGAACCTTATTGGGGTCGTTGTCAAAGAAGCGGGAGTTGACGATGAGGGTATCCTCGGTCAGGGCGCGAACGCCGGTGCGGGAAACCAGAGAGGTGAAGGGCTCGTTGAAAGCGATGTGGCCGTCCACGCCGCTGCCGCCCAGGAACAGATCGATTCCGCCATAGGAAGCGATCTTGTCCTCATAGCGCTGGCACTCGGCTTCCAGGTCTTCCGCCATGCCGTTGAGAATATTGATATTTTCAGCGGGGATATCGATATGGTTGAAGAAATTGTCGTGCATGAAGTACCAGTAGCTCTGATCATGCTCGCGGGGCAAGCCTACGTACTCGTCCATGTTGAAGGTTACGACGTTCTTGAAGGTTACTTCGCCGGCCTTGTTCTTTTCAATCAGGCGCTTGTAAACACCCAGCGGAGAGGAACCGGTGGGCAGACCCAGAACGAAGGGACGCTCTTCCTTATGATTGTTGATGGCATCTGCGATGTGATTCGCAGCCCATTCGCACATTGCATTGTAATCGTTTTTGATGATCAGTTTCATATCTTACATACCTCCATCTTGTATTGGCAGAAAGATTCAGAATTCTTCCCAATACTCCAATTATACAGGACGGTACAATATTTGTCCACCAATCCATGGAAAAATAATCTAACTCCAATCAAAAGCACATATTTCACCCGGCGTTCGATTCCAAAATCGAAAAAGTGTGCTATAATCTAAATAGAACACTTGTTCTATTTCAAAGAAAAGAAGGGATCGCCATGGATGCAATGGAAAAGCTGCAGATACTGACCGATGCTGCCAAATACGACGCCGCCTGCACATCGAGCGGCCTGAACCGCGCAGGAAAACGCGGAACGCTTGGCAATGCCGCTGCCTGCGGAATCTGCCACAGCTTTTCGGCGGACGGGCGGTGCATATCGCTTCTGAAAGTGCTGATGAGCAATGCCTGCGTGTACAACTGCGCATACTGCGTAAACCGACGCGAAAATGATTCCCGGCGCGCCACCTTTACCCCGCGCGAACTTGCCGACCTGACCATCGCATTTTACCGCCGCAATTATATCGAAGGCCTGTTTTTGAGCTCCGCCGTGGTTAAAAATCCGGATTACACCTGCGAACGCATGCTGGAAACGCTTGCTATTTTGCGAAACGAGTACCGCTTCGGCGGCTACATCCACGTAAAGGGAATTCCCGGCGCAAGCCCTGAACTTATCCGCGCGCTGGGGCTGCTTGCCGACCGCATGAGCGTGAATATCGAATTCCCCTCGCAGAAAAGCCTTGCCCTGCATGCGCCTGATAAAAAGAAGGATGCAATCCTCGCGCCCATTCGGCAGATTCGTGAGAATATCCGCGAAAGCAAAAACGAGCTGGCGCTTTTCCGCAGCGCGCCCAAATTTGCCCCCGCCGGGCAGAGCACGCAGATGATTATCGGCGCAACGGAGGAAACTGACCGGCATATTCTGCTGCTTTCGCAGTCCCTGTACCGGAAATATGCGATGAAGCGCGTGTTCTACTCAGCCTATATGCCCGTAGTTTCCGCGCCGAATCTTCCCGTGCCGGGCGGAAAACCGCCGCTTTTGCGCGAACACAGGCTCTATCAGGCGGACTGGCTGTTGCGCTTCTACGGATTTGAGGCCGAAGAAATTCTGGACGAAGCCAATCCGAATTTCAATCCGCTGCTTGACCCGAAATGCAACTGGGCAGTGAACCATCTGCATCTGTTTCCCGTAGACGTAAACCGTGCGCCGCGCGAAATGCTTCTGCGCATTCCGGGCGTGGGCGTAAAAAGCGCAAACCGCATCCTCGCCGCGCGCCGTCTGGCTCCGCTCACGTTCGAAAACCTTGCCAAGCTCGGCGTGGTCATGAAGCGTGCGCAGTATTTCATACTCTGTTCCGGAAGGCAGATGCCCGAAGCGCGCATCCGCGAAAGCGCGCTGATTCCGTTGCTCGGAAGCCGCCATGTATTCGGCGGCGCGGAAACGCCCATGGAGCAGCTTTCCATGTTCGATACTACGCAGGAGGATCTGGCAAAATGCATCAGCGGACAGATATAGGATACCTGTACGACGGAAGCTATGAAGGTTTCCTGTCGTGCGTGTTTGAAAGTTTCGAAAAGCGCGAAATCCCGCCGGAAATCTGCGCGGAAAATGCGCCTCAAATCACGATTTTCCCCATGCGCTTTATCGCCACAAATATGGAACACGCACGGCGCGTGCAGATCTCCATTCCCAAACGTATGTCGCTGGAAGCCGAGGATTTCGTGCGCTCGGCTTTCTATTCCTGTATGCCGGGACGCGAAGGAAGCCTTCTCGCCTTTTTGCGCATGGGATACAAAATGGGGCCGCGCGTGCTCAGCTGCCTTACAGACCCTACGGTAAATGCGCTTTTCAACGCCGCGCGGCATGCAAAAAGCGAGGCGCACCTTCTGTGCGGCTTTATCCGCCTTTCGGATTACGACGGCATTCTTGCCGGTGTGATCGAGCCGAAAAACTATGCCCTTCCCCTCATCGCGCCGCATTTTGCCGACAGATTTCAGTCAGATCCGGTATTCATCTATGACAGAACGCACGCGCAGGCGCTTTTTGTGCAGGACGGCAGCTGGCGCATATTCCCGCTGGAGGAATTTGAGTTGGCGCACCCGGATGAAACGGAGATTGCCATGCGCAATCTGTGGCGGACATTCTATGACACAATCGCTATTGAGGGACGCCGAAACGAACGCTGCCGCCGCACACATATGCCGCTGCGCTATCGGGGCGTTATGACGGAATTTCAGCCGAAGGAAAGCGCAGTTTCCCTCCTGACAGAAAATTGACCGCCATACTCGCTTGTGCTATAATTGAAGAAAATCCATCGCTTATCAAAGAGGCATGCAATGACGAACTTTGATTTTCTTCTGTCCGATCCTCAATTTACGGCCTTTGCGCAGGCTGCAATCGTCGCTGAACAGGTTTTGTCCATCGACGCTGCTTCCTGTGCGCTGAATTGCCGCCGCGCAATGGAATTCGCCGTGAAATGGATGTATTCGGTGGATGAAAGTCTGAACATGTCCGGTGAAGATTCGCTGATGTGCCTTCTGGGCGCACAGGATTTTCAGGATATTGTAGGCGAGGACAACTGGCAGCGGCTGGATTATATCCGCCGCACCGGAAACAACGCCGCCCACAGCGACGAAATTATTACCCGCGAACAGGCAATTTTGTGTCTGGAAAACCTCTTTATCTTCATGGATTTTATCGCCTACTGCTACGGCGGTCATTCCGAAAAACGCACATTCAATCCCGCACTGCTCTCGCAAAGTGCGCAGCCCGTTATCGCGCCCGCGCCGGACGTGCCCTCCGTCGGTACCATGCTGAAGGACAACGCCGCGCTGCGTTCCTCGCTTACCGCACGGCGCAGTGCGCAGCAGAATGCCTATGTTTCCATGCCGCTGAAAAATGCCGGTTTTGAAACGCGCAAGCTCTATATTGACGCAATGCTGTCGGATGCGGGATGGAAACGCAGCCGTTCCCGCATTGACAATTTCAAACTGAACGGTCCTGACGGAAAACCCATCTATATTGATTATGTTCTTATGGGACGCGACAAGCGCCCTGTTGCGCTTGTTGAAGCGCGCAGCACCTGCGAAAGCTTTTCAAACGGCAGACAGCAGGCTGCCATGTACGCCGACCTGATTGAAAAACGATTTGACCGCCGCCCGGTCATTTTCCTGACAAACGGCTTTGAAACCCGCCTGGTCAACGAGCCTTACGAGCACGAACGGAGGATTTCATCCATCTATTCCCGACAGGATCTTGCCCGCATGGTGAATATGTTCCCGCGGCGCTCTTCCATGGCAAAAATCAAGGTGAATCAGGCGCTCGCCGATCGTCCCTATCAGAGAGGGGCCGTGCTTTCCGTCTGCCGCGCATTCAGCCGCGAAAACCGCCGACGCGCGCTTGTGACCATGGCGCCCGGCGCCGGCAAAACGCGAACCGCCATCGCGCTGACCGATGTGCTCACCCGGTACAAATGGGCAAAACGCGTCCTTTTCCTTTCGGACCGTGAAACGCTGGTCACGCAGGCTGAACGCATGTTTTCCGCTCTTCTGCCGAAGGCCCATATTGCAAATCCGGCATCCGTCAAAGGCGATCTTTCCGCGGAATATATTTTTTCCACCTATAAATCCATGTCCGAAGCCATTGATACGGTAACGGACGCCTCTTCCCCCCGCTTCACCTGCGGCTATTTTGATCTGATTCTGTGCGACGAGATGCACCACACCGTCTGCAGCCGATATCGGGACCTGCTTTCGCATTTCGATGCGCGAATTGTGGGACTTACGTCCATTCCCGATCACATGATCGACAAACGGACCTACGATTTCTTTGCTCTGGAAAACGGAAAACCCACTTTTTCCTATGCCCTGAGCCAGGCAGTAGAAGACGGCTATCTTGTAAACTACGTTGCCATCAATGCGAAACTCAAATTCATGGAAAACGGCATTGTTTACGATGAACTGACAGAACGGGAAAAACTCGAATACCGCGAGATTTTTTCCAATGAACGCGGCGAATTCCCTTTGCAAATCAGCCCGGATATGCTCACGCGGCGAATCTTCAATGACGATACCGTCTGTGAAGTTCTGCGGCTTGTAATGGAACAGGGTCTGCGCACAGACAACGGAAAAACGCTGGGGAAAACCATCCTGTTTGCCCGAAACCATGAACACGCCGAATCCATTCTGGAGGTATTCCGCCGGGAATATCCGCATCTGCCGGGCTATGCATCCGTAATTGACAGCAGCATCGCCTCCGCCCAGGCGGCAATCGACGAATTTTCCCGCCCGGACACGCTCCCGCGTATCGCCATTTCTGCCGATACACTGGATGCAGGCATTGACATTCCCGAAATTCTGAATCTGGTATTTTTCTGCGAGGTAGAAAACGAGGCCAAGTTCTGGCAGATGATCGGACGCGGAACCCGCCTCTGCCCGGGATTGATCGACGGAAAAGACAAGCAAAAATTCCATGTATTCGATTTCTGCGGAAATTTCGCTCGTTTCAAAAGACCCGTGTCGAATTCCGAAATCCCGCTTTCTCCCGCCGGATTGTCCTTCAGTCTGCAGGCACAAATCGCCTGCCGGCTTCAGCATCTTTCCTTCCAGACGGAGCCTCTGCGCATGCTGCGAGAGGAAATCGTGCGCGACATGGCGAAAACTATGCAAAAGCTGCCCCGAAAAAGCTTCGATGTGCGCCTTCATATCGAAGTGGTGGAAGCATTTTCCCGCGAAGACCGGTATGCATCGCTTTCCAAATCCGATGAACGCCTGCTGACACGCGAACTGGCCTTGCTTGCCGACCGCACCGGAAGCGATATATGCGCACTGCGGTTTGATGCGCTCATCTACCGTGTGATGCTCTGTGTGCTCAAAGGCATTTCGCCCCCTTCCGCCCTTGCCGCGCTCCGCCATATCGGAAACAGGCTTTCTGCCATGGGCAATCTGGATAAGGTACGGGAAAAAGCCGATTCCGTATTGCAGCTTGCAAATCTGCCTGCCGTGGATTCCTCGTCGCTTCCGCTGCTGGAATCCCTGCGCAAGGAGCTGCGTACCCTGCTTCATCTGCTCGATACGCCTTCGCAGCGCACAATTACCGATTTTGACGACTCCATTCTGTCCGTAGAATACACGGAAAACCCATGATAATTACGGTTTTGCAAAAACGCACAATCATTATTGACATATGCCCGTTTCATGCTATAATATCTATTGATGGCATATGCCGAAAACAATTTGCCCCAATTTCGATGGACGCGAGGTGACCTTATGCCCCGGCCGCAAAAATGCCGCAAGATATGCCGCATGCCGGATACCATGGAATTTTTGCCGGTGAACGATGCGAGCCCGTGCGAAGCAGTTGTCCTGACCGTGGACGAATACGAGGCCATCCGTCTGATCGACCTTGAAGGCTTTTCGCAGGAGGAATGCGGGGAATATATGTCCATCGCGCGTACCACCGTGCAGCAGATTTACAACAACGCCCGGCAAAAGCTGGCACGCATGCTGGTGGAAGGACTGCCCCTTAAAATTGAGGGCGGCAATTACCGGCTATGCCCCGGTCACGAAAAGGCATGCGGCCGCAAGTGCCACCGCCATTCTGATCAAGACTTCTGATTTCTTAGGAGGCACCCTTGAAAATTCAGGTTCTTACTGAAAACACGGCCTGCCGCCCGGATGTGCAAAGCGAACACGGGCTGAGCCTTTATATTGAAACCGAATCGCACAAAATCCTTTTTGATGCAGGGCAAACCGGCTTGTTCGCCGAAAATGCCCGCGCAATGGGGGTGGATCTTGCCGGTGTTGATATTGCGATCCTTTCCCACGGTCACTACGACCACGGCGGCGGATTAAAAGAATTTCTGGCGCTGAACGACCACGCTCCCGTATACATTCACAAATGTGCGTTTGAACCCCACTATGCCGAGGCGAACCGGTATATCGGTTTGGATACCGAACTTGCCGAAAGCGGCAGAATTCGCTTTACCGGCGATCTTCTGGAAATCGACGATGCGCTTTCCCTGTGCACCCTGAACGGACGCGAGGAGCCCTTCCCCTCCTCCGGACACGGCCTTTTCATGGGCGAAGGAGATTGCCTTGCTCCCGACGATTTCCGGCATGAGCAGTATCTGATCATCCGCGAAGGAAACCGCCGCATCGTTATCAGCGGCTGCTCGCACCGCGGCATTCTGAACATTATGCACGCATTCAAGCCGGACATTATGATCGGCGGCTTCCACTTTAAGCCCATCCTGCCCTCGGGCGATGGCGCAAAGCTTCTGGCTGAAGCGGCCCAAACGCTTCTTGCCTACGATACCGTTTACTATACCGGGCACTGCACCGGCGAAGAACAGTTTGCCTTCCTCAAGGCTCTGATGGGCGAAAGGCTCCATCCGCTGCCTACCGGGCAAATCTTTACGCCGTAAATGTCCGCTATGGATATACATTACTTACATTAAAAAAGGAGATTTCTGCTATGAAAATTGCATCCGCTGCCATGGGCACCGCAGTTGCAGGCCATTTCGGCCACTGCGAAAACTTCATCATCTTTGAAGTGGAGAACAATACCGTTGTAAACGAAACCAGCATTCCCAATCCCGGTCATCGTCCGGGCTTCCTGCCGAACTTCCTTGCCGATATGGGCGTAAACGTAGTTTTCTCCGGCGGCATGGGCGGCGGCGCTGTCGATATCTTTGAAGAGCGCGGCGTTGAGGTTGTTGTAGGCGTTCAGGGCGAAGCCCGCGAGGCAGTCGAGGCCTATCTGCGCGGCGAACTCAAGTCCACCGGCTCCATCTGCAACCATCATCATCACGATCATGAAGGCGGCTGCGGCAGCCACTAATTATTGTCGGTTCATTGCTTTTTTGCCCGAGGAAAGTGCTTCCTCGGGCTGTTTTTTGTACAAATTAGTTATTTTATACCAAGAATAAAGGTGATAATTTCACATGTGTCGAATTCTATAGCATCAACTTTTGTTGAGAATTTCCTTTTGCGAAAGGATGATTTCACATGATTTGGAATATCGTTGCCGATTCCTCCTGCGATCTCAGAAAAGCCGACATCGAATGCAGCGCTGTGGGCTTTGATACCGTTCCTTTTATTTTCAAAATCGGCGACGCCGAATATGTGGATGAAGAAAATCTGGATACAATGACCCTGATTGAAGCTATGGAAAATTGCTCCACGGCCTCCAGCTCCGCATGTCCTTCACCGCACGCATGGGAAGAACTTTTTATGAAGGCAGAAAACACCATTGCCATTACCATTTCGGGCAACCTTTCCGGCAGCCTGAACAGCGCTCTGCTTGCAAAGGAAAATGTCCTTGCCGACCATCCCGAAAAAAAGATCGCCGTATTGGATTCCTGCTCCACCGGCCCGGAATGCGCAATGTGCATCCGCAAAGTCGCCGAATGGATCAAGGAAGGTCTGGATTTTGAAACCATTGTTGCCCGCGGAGAAGAATTCCTTAAAAACACCCGCACCTGCTTTGCCCTTTCCTCCTTTGATAATCTGGTAAAAAACGGCCGTATGAGCCGCCTTGCCGGATTCATGGCAAAAGCGCTGGGCATGTGGGGCATCGGCATCGCAAGCGATGAAGGCACCATCGTCATGCGCGGAAAATCCCGCGGAAGCACCAAAGCACTCGCCCTCATTCTGGATTACATGCAGAAAAGCAATTTTTCCGGCGGCACTGTCGCCATCAGCCACTGCTGCAATCTTCCCATGGCTGAAATGCTGAAAACATCCATCCTTTCCCAGTGGCCCAATACAAATGTCGATTTCCTCGAAACCCGCGGCCTTGACAGCTACTATGCCGAGCGCGGCGGATTGATTGTCGCATTCGGAAAATAATATATTGCAAACAAACGTCGCATAAGTGTTGTTCCGTTAAGGACAGTAAAAAAAGAAGCACGAAATTTTCGTGCTTCTTTTTGTTTTGTCTTATACCGTAGCAAACAGGACATTTTGGCATCAAATGCCACTTGTTATGAGAACCTAAAACCCTTTTTGCTTTAGTGTCTGTTTAATTCTTCATACAACTTTATATATATGTAAAAAGGCTCTTTCCAATCCTCGTAATATCTTAATATTACATCGCGCGAAGGTAGTCCTAATTTCGCAAGGTCTTTACCTTGTGGAATTGCATTACCATCTTTTACCCATTTTGATATGATATCGTCAACCTCTCGTTTGTTGTATTTTGCTTTTTTACTCACCAACGCGGTTATTCCTTGTTCTTTACAAAATGCGGCGAATGTACCATATCTTTTTGAAATGGTAGACGGCGATATTGCGAAAGTTTCATAAAACACTTTTTGAGACTCAATGATACGTTCTTGACCATCAAAGTAATCATCAACTGCTTTTGCTATTTCTTCTTTTGAAATAAAATCATTTACCTCGGTAACTACTGAACCCACCGCTATCTGATAAGAAGCTAAAGAGTCGAAAAATCTATAGATTACTTTCGAAGTTGGAAGTTGATTCTCTGCTTTTAAATCTTTTTGAGTTATTTTACCATGCTTACTTACAAATAGTATTCCATATTCTATTGCTGTTTCACGTGTCCAAGTAATGGGAACACTTAAACCACACAATTCCCGTTTTATATCCATAAAATTTTTAAGTTCCGGATAATAATTGAGAACACATGGTATTGAAGGCAATTTGTTCGCTTTCTTCATATCCTTTTGTGCTATATCGCCATTTTCAGCAACAAAAGAAACTAACGCGTCTTTGATGGTTTCACGATTCCAACTGTACGAAAGATCCTCTATCCCAAACGCTTTTTTTAAATTATTCAATCCTCCGTAATACTGAATAACATAATGAATAGAAGGCAATTTGTTGTATTCTCTTCCAAAATCAACTTTGCTGATATTTCCTTTTTTCTTTATAAAAGCGGTAATCATAGCGTCAAATAACTCTTTAGTCATTCCTTCACTTGATTCATATGTTTCAATGTCTGCATCATCACAGTCGGCTGACTCGACCTCGCTCAAAGAAGCTCCGTTTAAGAATGATTTCGCTTTTTCCTCAAGGATAAAATCTTTCAGTTCCTTGTCGTTTTTCTTTAGATTACATTCTGCACATAACAATTGGCAATTTTCAAGAGTAGATTTGCCGCCTTTTGCATACGGATAAATATGATCAAAGTGACACTCCTTAATAGATGAAAGGGCGTCGCCACACACCTCGCAACAAATCTTTCCACCGTTCTTTTCTAGATTTATTTTTATTACTTCTAATTTTACACTATCCGAAAAATCGCGATTATTCATAAAATTAACCCCTTTGAATATATTTACTGCCCATATTATAGCAAGCGCAGGAAATCGCGTCAACAATTCCCAAAAATATATTCAACAGCATCATTGATTTGTTGCCCAATATATCAAACACAATAAAAACACAAGTAAAGAAGAACTCCCAATTTCTGTTAGAAATTGGGAGTTCTTCTTTCGCATGATTTTCTGTCTTTTTTACTGTCCTCTAGAATACGCCCCTTACACTGCGGCGTTTTTCTGTCTTGAGCACAGGTTTCCCTTATGGTATAATAAAACCGCATTACATCCGGGCGATATGCCCGAGCGGGGAGATTTTGAATGTTATTTAATTCCTGGCAGTTTGCCGTATTTTTTCCGGTGGTATGGATTTTGCAGCGTTTTATAAAAGGTAACGCCCGCAAATGGCTGCTTCTGGCTGCAAGCATGCTGTTTTACATGTTCTGGGATGCAAAAATGGTACTGCTGCTCCTGTTCACAACCTTTGTGAACTATTTCTGCGCCATCGGCATCGAAAAAGCATCCTCGCCACGCACAAAAAAGCTTTTTCTTGCGTTGGGACTGTGCGCGGGACTTGGCATACTTTTCACATTCAAGTATCTGAATTTCTTTGCTTCGTCCTTCGGATTTGATATCACGCTGAATTTGATTCTGCCGATGGGCATATCGTTTTACACGTTCCAGACCATCGGATACACCATTGACGTTTACCGCGCCACCTACGCCGCCGAGCGCGACCCGGTATGGTTCTGCCTGTATGTCAGCTTTTTCCCGCAGCTGGTCGCAGGTCCGATCGAGCGCGCCGACCGTCTTCTGCCGCAGCTGAAAACATCCTCCCGCCCTGACGGCGATACCCTCTGGAGCGGTATCTGCCTGATGGCGGTGGGTTTCTTCAAAAAGCTGGTCGTGGCCGATACGCTCGCAAAGGGCGTAAATCTGGTTTACAACAATCTGGGCGATTACACCGGCCTTACGCTTGTGATGGCAACGGTGATGTTCGCCTTCCAGATTTACTGTGATTTTTCCGGCTATTCGGATATTGCGCGCGGCTGTGCACGCACGATGGGCGTGGAGCTGATGCACAATTTTGATGCGCCGTATCTTTCCCGCTCTGTGCGCGAATTCTGGCGCAGATGGCATATTTCCCTTTCCACCTGGTTTCGCGATTATGTCTATATCCCGCTGGGCGGCAAAAACCGCCGCGCACTGAACACGATGATCACCTTCATCCTGAGCGGTCTGTGGCACGGTGCGAACTGGACGTTCGTCGTGTGGGGCGCGCTGAACGGCGCATATCAGATGATCGAAAGCGCAATCCGCAAAAAGCCCCGCGCGTGGCTTGGCATCCCCGTAACGTTTGTGCTGGTCACATTTGCATGGCTTTTCTTCCGCGCGAACACACTCGGCGATGCATGGTACGTCGTCACGCATATGCTCAGCGGAATCACCTCGCCGCTTTCCTACCTGAAGGCAGGCATTGCCTCGCTGGACCTTACCTATGCCGGCGCAGGTATCCTTGCAGCGGAGATGGCCATTCTTTTCGCCATCGACCTGCGCGTGGACAAGCGTCTGCCCGAACGCGTCCGCCCGGTCCTTACCATGCTGCTGATTGCCGTTACCGTAATCCTCGCCACCAAGGGCGCAGGCAGTGCGTTCATCTACTTCCAGTTCTAAGGGAGGCCACATGAAAAAACTGATTTTCCGCCTGATGATGACGCTCGTTACCGTCGTATTGATCACCGTTGTTCTCAGCGCGGTCTATATGAAAAGCCTGGAAAAATATGCGCTGGATTCATCCGGCATGCCGGAAGCTATCACCGTAGCCAACACCGGCAATTCGCACGGACTGCACGCATTTGACTATTCTTCTCTTCCCGGCGGATTCAATTTTGCGCTAGGTTCGCAGCCGCTGCAGTACGATGCAAGCCTGATTGAGCGGTACATTGACCGTTTCAGTGAGGATGCCACGCTGTTCATTCCGCTTTCCTACATGAGTTTCTGGGGCGACCCTACGGAAGATGAGCAGTATGAAGCGCTCGCCATGCGCTATATGGGACTTCTGGATGCGGACGGCCTTGTGCTGAAAAACAAGACCGATTATTTCATTCTGAAATACTTCTCCGTCATCCGCTGGGGCGACGTGCAGACGCATTCCATCTTTGCCCAGAAAAGTGACCGCGTGGTGAATGCATCCGAAAGCGGTCTTTCTCTGGAAGAACTGGGCGCCCGCCGCGCCGCATACCATGCCGCGCTTGCCGTTCAGGATGGGGAACTTCTTCCCATGCATGAGCCGAGCCTTGATTCCGTGCGCAAAATGGTTGCACTTTGCCGCGAAAACGGCGTAACGCCCGTATTCATCACCACGCCCTATACCCGCGCCTATTCCGGCGGCATGCCCGAAATGCTGCTGAAATCATTCTATGAAGCGGTAAATTCCCTTTCGGAAGAATTGTCCGTGCCCTATTTTGATTATTCACGCGATTCCAGATTTGCCGACTCCATGTTTGAAGATTCCGACCACCTGAATGCACAGGGCGCGGCGCTTTTCATGCAAATCGTTTCGGAAGAAATCCTGTCCAAATAAATTTCTTCGACCCTGTTTAGTGCAAGCCGTTTTCGTGTATATTATTGACAGAAAGAAAATTTCCATCTTACCTTCAGGAGGATTTAAAATATGTCTACTGTCAATATCACGAAAGATACTTTCAATTCCGAAGTTCTGAATTCCAATGGCACTGTTCTGGTGGATTTCTGGGCGCCATGGTGCGGTCCGTGCCGCATGCTCGCCCCCGTGCTCGAGGAGCTTTCCGAAAAGCGCCCCGACGTAAAGGTCGCAAAGGTAAACATCGATGAAGATGAAGCGCTCGCCGCACAGTTCGGCATCATGAGCGTACCGACTCTGCTGCTTGTACGCGACGGAAAAATCATCAATCAGTCGCTCGGCGCAATGCCGCTGAATCGCCTTATTGCCTTCATCGACGGATAATCCCACACAAACGCATAGCAAAAGGCGCTGGTCCTCCGGAAAACCGGAAGGCCAGCGCCTTTCAATATATTATTCCCCTTCTCCCTCTTCAAACAAAGGTGTGAACAGAAGGGCCGGTTTCAGAGCGGAATTGCCGAATCTGCGGCGGATATCATCCACCGCGCGATAGAGCTTTTCGCTTTTTTCATTGCTTTCCGGCTCGTCAAACATGGAAAGCTGCATTTCACCGCCGGGCTCAATCAGGTTCGCAAGCGTTACAGTCAGCATGCGGATGGGCGCATTTGGATTCCATTCGCGGAAAATCAATTCATGCGCCGCGTGATACAGTTCGCCCGTAGCCGATGTGGGCGTACTCAGCGTCACCTGCCGGGAAATCACCTTGAGCGAAGGATTCTTGATTTGCAGGGCTACGGTTTTCGCCAGCATTTTCTGGGCGCGCAGTTTCTGTGCCACCTGGTCGGTCAGAGCCATGAGCGCAATCTCAATTTCCTGCCGACCGCGAATATCGCGCGGAAAGGTTTCACCGTTTCCGATACTCTTGGGCGCTTCATGCTCACCCACGCAGCGCACGCGGTCATTGTCCAGCCCCTGAACGCCGTCCCATACTGCGCCGCCGAATTTTCCCATGCAGGCAATCAGCGTTTCACGGGGAGCCGCAGCAATATCGCCAATGGTCATAAGCCCCCTTTTCGCAAGGGCGCCCTCCGCCGCATCACCCACGCCCAGCATTGCGCCGGCAGGCAGCGGGTACAGAAGGTCTTTATACGTTTCGCGCGAAAGCACTGTGGTCGCATCGGGCTTTTTGTAATCGCTGCCAAGCTTGGCAAAAGTCTTATTGAACGATACACCCACGGATATGGTCAGACCCAGCTCATCCCGGACAACTCTGCGCAGTTCGTCGGCGATTTCCTTTCCGCTTCCGAAAAGCGTCGTGCTGCCCGTCACATCCAGATAGCTTTCGTCAATGGACGCAGCTTCAACAAGGTCGGTATATCGCAGATAAATCGCGTTCAGCCTGCGGGAGTATTCGCCGTAGCTGCCCCGGTGCGGCTTTACAAGCGTCAGTTCCGGGCATTTTTTGAGCGCCGCAAGCACGCTTTCACCCGTTTTGACGCCGAAAGGCTTTGCAAGGTCGTTCTTCGCTAGAATCACGCCGTGCTTCCTGTCATCAAAATTCGAAACCGCCATGGGAATCGTTTTCAACTCCGGTCGGAACAGCGATTCCACCGAGGCAAAAAAATTGTTTGCATCGCAGTGCAGAATCACCCTGTCCATGGCAGTCCCTCCTTCGGTTTCTATAAGTTATGCGGCGGGTAATCCCGCCGCATAGACGCAATTTTCAGCTTTCCCTGCCTTCACGGCACTGCGCACAGTAGCCTTCGTTTTCCCGCGCGCATTCGCTGCACAGCGGCACGCCGCATTCCAGACAGGCGAACGTGCTGCGCGACTGCTCCCTGTGACCGCAGTCGGCACATTCTGTCATTGCCATAAGCATCCCTCCCGCTATAGTGTGATCACATTGCGGGAGAATATGCCTGTTTCTTACAAATCGAGATCGTCCTCGTCTTCGTCATCCATATCGTCGCCGTCCGGCTCAATGGGCGCAACAATGTTGCCCTCGTTGAATTCCACGCGGATCTTCTCTTCAATCTCGTCATAGATATCCGGATTATCCTGCAGATACTTACGGGCGCTGTCACGACCCTGACCGATGCGCTGCTCATTATAGGAATACCAGGAGCCGCTCTTTTCGATCAGACCACGCTCTGCCGCCAGATCCAGCAGGCAGCCGGCGCGGGAAATGCCCTCGCCATAGAGCATATCAACCGTGCAGGTGCGGAAGGGCGGTGCAACCTTATTCTTCACGATCTTGATCTTCGTGCGGTTGCCGATGATCTCGGTGCCGTTCTTGATGGGCTCACTCTTGCGGATGTCGATACGCACGGAAGCATAGAACTTCAGCGCCTTACCGCCGGTGGTTACCTCGGGATTGCCGTACATAACGCCGACCTTTTCACGCAGCTGGTTGATGAAGATGACCACGGCATTCGTCTTGGAAACAATACCCGCCAGCTTGCGCAGTGCCTGCGACATAAGGCGTGCCTGCAGACCTACGTGGGAATCACCCATTTCGCCTTCCAGTTCCTGACGCGGAACCAGTGCGGCAACAGAGTCAACGATCACGATATCGATCGCGCCCGAACGCAGGAGAGCTTCGCAGATTTCCAGTGCCTGCTCGCCCGAATCCGGCTGGGACACATAAAGATTCTCGATATCAATTCCCAGCTTGTGTGCATATACCGGGTCAAGAGCATGCTCGGCATCGATAAATGCCGCCGTGCCGCCCTGACGCTGCGCCTCTGCAATTGCATGCAGCGCAATCGTGGTCTTACCGGAAGATTCCGGTCCGTAAATTTCGATAATACGGCCGCGCGGCAGTCCGCCTACGCCCAGCGCAAAGTCCAGATGCAGACATCCCGTGGGAATAACCTCCACGTTCATTTTCTGCGCGCTGTCGCCCAGACGCATAACAGAGCCCTTGCCAAAGTTTTTCTCTATACTGCTGATCGCCATTTCCAGCGAACGCTTCTTTTCATCACCGAAGCGCTGCTGCACAACGTTTTTCGCTTTCTTTTCGCCAGCCATTGCCGAATCCTCCATTTGCTTTATAACCGTACATACATTCTATCACATCCACCTTCCCAAAGAAATAGAACAGCACATTAAATTGTTTAACATTCCGTTCTTTCTCATATTTTATGTTAACTATTGCTTCATCCTCTTGACTTATAGCCCCCACATGTGTATAATAGTGACCTGTGATGCGGTAAACGCCAATGTAGCTCAGTAGGCAGAGCAGCGGTTTCGTAAACCGCAGGTCAAGGGTTCGAATCCCTTCATTGGCTCCATAGTATATCGAGGTGTAGCGCAGTTTGGTAGCGCGTTTGGTTCGGGACCAAAAGGTCGCAGGTTCAAATCCTGTCACCTCGACCACCTCTGGACTCTAACTTTGATACGAAGTTAGAGTCTAGTTTTTTATTTGCTCTTGCAAATTCAGCCCCTAAAACGGCTTGTTAGGCCGCTTTCTTGCAGTTTGGGCATGAACCCTACCCGCTT
>SVHC01000042.1 GCA_015056055.1 Clostridiales bacterium
AGACAGCTTATCATCCAGGAAACGGCTCTTGATATAGCCCTTTTCGGTCACGCGGGTGCGGGGATCGAAGCATACGATATCGCCAACTTCAATGCCCAGTGCGCGGGTATCCGCTTCACTGTTTACATCTTCATCGAGAACAACTTCCGTCGTATCGAAGTTGCGCGGCGTGGAGCCATAGCTGCCGTTTACATGTGTGGAAGCATTTGCCAGCTGGAAAGTGCCCTCATATACCTTTCCGTCGCGGGTATAGACGCGAACGTTTTCCGCTTCGCCGTTTTCCGCACGCATGCCGCCCAGTGCAGTGACCTTCAGACGACCATTGCCCTTTACCTGGGATACCATTGCGCCCAGCGTATCCGCATGTGCTTCCAGGAAGAGTGCATCCGTAACATCCGCGCCGCCAAGGTCAATAAGAATACCGCCCTTGTTGGTGATTTCTGCCTTATAGCCAAGAGAGGCAAATTCATCCCTTACCCATTCCGCAGCCTTTTTCGTATAGCCGGAGGGGCTGTCGATACCCAGAAGCTTTACCGCCTCATCCGTTGCATACAGAGCATATTTCCTGTCAATCATCGTTTTTTTCCTCCATCATTTTTATTTGGTTCCCGTACTTCCGAAACCGCCGCGGCTGGCATCTTCCATATGCTCAACCTCAATAAAGCTTACTTCTTCCATCTTTTTGAAAAGACGGAACTGGCAGATCCGGTCACCTTTTTCAATCTTCGTATCGCGCATCGCCAGTGCGGAAAAACCCCATATATCTTCCTCGCCGCAATAGCTGTTGTCGATCACACCCATGCTGTTCGCCTGAATGACGCCCCACTTTTTGAATGTGGAGCTGCGCGGGAGCAGATGCGCTTCGTATCCTTCCGGCAGCTTCATCGAAACGCCCAGCGAAATTATCCGAAATTCCCCGGCTTTCAATTCGACAGTTTCCGCCGCGCGCAGGTCGATCCAGTCGCCATGCCGCACGGGAGGCATTTTTTCCATATCCGGAACATGGTACTTAATTTTAATTTCCATACTCATGCTTTCAAAATCATATCTTCCGGCTTTTTATCGCCGTAAACCGCACGCCAGTCCGCCTCAAAGCCCGCAAGTGCCAAATCCGTCATGGGATGGGCAATCAGTTTCTCATAAAACGGAACCGGCAGTGTAATCGCGTGACTGCCCATCAGTGCAACCTGATTGACCTGATCAACATTCCGGAAACTGGCAGAAAGAATCTGCGTTTCGATTCCGAAATTCTCAAATTCACGCGCAATCTCCCCTACCACGCCGATGGCGTCCACGCAAATATCGGAAAGCTTGTTGACATACGGTGCAACGAAATCCGCACCTGCACGTGCGCACAGCAGTGCCTGCTGCGTGGAAAATATAGCCGTTGCCGTAACTTTCATGCCCTGCTTTTTCAGCATGCGGATGGCTTTGAGCCCCTGAGCAGTTGCCGGAATTTTGATATAGAAATTTCCGCCGACCATCTCATTCAGCGCAAGCGCTTCCCGAACCATATCCTCAGCACATGTCTGCATGGTCTGCGCATGAAGCATCATATCCTTGCCGATGGTCTTGCGCATTTCCATAAGAAGTTCGCCGCAATCGCGCTTTTCCCGCGTCATAATTGTGGGATTGGTGGTTACGCCCTCGATAGGAAACAGGTCGATCAGTTCGCGCACATCCCGCGCATTGGCGCTATCCGCCAGATAAATCATGACTTTCGCCTTTCTTTCTAAGCAATGTAGGGAATTATTTCTTTGCCAGCGATTTGCCTTCCCATTCGCGTGCAGGCTGCACGCCCATTACGTCCACGATGGTCGGCGCAATGTCCAGAATGCTCACATCCGTAAGCTCCTTACCGGCTTCAAATGCATTGCCCATGAAGAACATGGGAATCGTCATATCCTCGGGCATTTCGCTGCCGTGGGCGCGGTCATGACCGCCATGGTCTGCAGTGACGATAATGGTATACTCATCGCCCGCAATTTCAGCCACACGCTTCACATTCGAAATGGCATGGGAAATATAATCCAGATAGGTCGGAGTCATCCAACCGCTGTCGTGACCGCCCTTTTCATCCGTTTCCACCATGTAGAGGAAAACAAAATCCGGATGGTATTTCTGAATGCATTCGATAGCGCGGTCGGTCAGCATACCGTCGGTATGCTCATCGGAATAGGCGTTGATGTAAGTTGCCCACGTGAGGGACTCCGGACGCGTAACATCGCGCAGCGGCTCCCATCCGTAATACATGGCGCTCTTGCCGCCTGCCTGGCGAATCTGCTCAGCAAGACCGCTGACCGGACGTACCTGAGGCATATACTGATTGGTGGTGATTCCGTGGCGCTCAGGCGTTACACTGTGGAACATAGACATATGGCACGGAAGCGTAACAGAAGGATTCACAGTCTGCGCAGTGAGGGTATAGGAACCCTTCTTTTTCATTTCTTCCACATAGGGATTGCCGCACTGGCTCACGCCATCAGGACGCATACCGTCAATCGAAACAAGAATAACTTTATTCATAAATCATAGCCTCCAATTTTCAAACTTTGCCAATAACATTATTATATCAAATCCGACACTGCCTTTCAAGTTTTAACGCACGAAAAAGGAGGCGCATTTCACGCCTCCTTTTCTAAAACATTTATGCCAGCTCATCCCTTCGGATAATTTCGTTCTGTGCCTCGGTGCACATATCTACGAACACAGCACTGTATCCGGTAATTCGAACCATCAGATCGCGGTAGTTTTCGGGATTCTTCTGAGCATCTCTGAGTTCTTCCGTATCCGCAATGCTCAGCTGTACCTGCATTCCGCCGTTTTCAAAATATGTTTTGAGCAGTACGGAAAGGCGCATAAGACCCAGGTCGCCAGCAACCACATTCTTCGGCATTCGCAGGTTCAGCGCGCCGGAACCGATTCGGTCAAAGGGCATCTTTGCAACCGTGTTCAGAAGCGCAGTTACAGAATCTGCATTTCCGGGCGTAGCGGAGAGATTCTCCGAAAGCGGCATTCCCGCAAGACGACCGTCCGGCGTTGCTCCCAGGCGTGCGCCTTCATGCCTGTGCCACATATCGGTGATGGTAACGCCAAGGGTAATAATATCCCTTTCCCCGGTTTCGGGATTGATAGCCTCATCCTCGCCCGCATCGGTCATAAGATTGATCAGCCTGATGCCGTGTGCATCCGCACGGTCATCGTCCTGACCGTATTTCGGTGCGCTCTTGCACTTTTTCCACAGATCTTCATATCCCACGAAGTTCGCTTTCAGCGCATCCGCCATTGTCTGCATCGATACGCCGCCTTCGCAGAACACAACGCTTTCAAGCGCTGCCATAATATCTGCAGCCGTGCCAACATTGCGCACCAGAGTAAGTACAATCGGATATTTTACGCCATAGAAACCGCTTGTAGCATTGTCAATAGGTCCACGCAGGAAGCAGTCCGTGCAGCAAAGCGTATTGGATGCCGGATGTGCTTCATTAAAACGTGCCTTAATAAAATCCCTGTGCAGAACCTTGCGGCACTCGTCATACATCGCATCATATACATCGTCGATGGATTTGAAATCCCTTCTCAGGTTTCCATCTTCATCCAGAAGTCCATCCATGATGTAGCGCGGCATGGGATATCCGAGTCCGTACAGATTCTGGCTCATACCGTGCACATCCGGCCAATTGCAGCCATGAATGGTGTACTCACGGGCATCGTACTCCGGAATACCTGCATTGATCATGGCCGGAATAACGGTTTCATCGTTGTAAACCAGAAGCGTAGAATTCTGCCTGAGCTTGTCGCAAATCAGCTGCCACATATCATCGGCAACATCCGGAGTGCGGCGGAATACATAAACCGGATTTTCAAGGCGCGGATGGATTCGTTCAAGGAACAGGCGTGTAAGCGGATTTGTGGTATGATCACCGCGATTCGAATAGCCGCCGAGAATTACATAGGTCGGCGAATCATACATGGGATTGCGGCTCCAACCCGTATCCGTATCTGCACCGCCGCTCATCTGATGCTCACCGCGACCAAGAATAATTGCATTCTTGCAGTTGAAATCATCGATGATATAGCCTGCTTCTTCCCGTGTCAAAGTACCGGAAGCAATATCGCGCTCGTAATGTTCGCGGAGGAGATCATCCATTCTGCCGCAGCAAAGCGTCGCGTTAGCACCTGCGGAATAGATGGAATAGATATTCGTCACGAACAGAACCAGCTGCATTGCTTCAAAGAAGGTCACCGGCGCATTGTCCGCAATGTTGCGGCAGACCTGTGCCTGATACGGCATTCCTGCCTTTTCAGCCGCATCCGCATAGCGCAGAATATAGCGGCGATATGCGCGGTAAATCAGGTTCATGCCCTGCAAAACCAGAATGCGTTCTTTTTCCGCACCTTCTGCAAGGCGGCGTTCAAGTTCACGTTCGCTCTTTTTAATATATCCAATCAAGCCTTCGCGCACGATGGTTTCCCAGTCAAAAGAAATATGACCGCCATCGATCATGCAGGAACCCAGCTCTTCATTTTTCTTCATCAACTGCCGGAAAAGAGCTTCCTCTTCCTCATTCGGCACGACTTCAACATAGCGTCCCAGAAGAATATCATGCTGCGCAACAGGACAGGAAACGTTTTCCAGAATATAATTGGCAGTGCAGCCAAGCATCAGCGGCTGCGGCAGTTCGCGATAAAGTGCTCTTGCCTTATCAGCTACAATCAATCTTTCAAGATATGTGCTTTTGATCGGTTTATTGCGCAGTGCATCAATTGTTTCTTCAATCAGAAGGCGGCTTTTTTCCTGAAAATCGGAGTTTCGCATGGAATCTCCTCCTTACTCTATAATCCTATGGACATACCCTCGCCAAGAATCTCCCGAAAAATCCCATAGAAGTGCTCAATATCATTATCTGTGGTTTCCTTCACATCAGGATAGGTATCGGTAATTCCCAGTGCGCTATATTTGTGACTTGCCAAATGGTGCAGTTTCAAAAGTTCAATGCGCTTAAGCCCGTTTTCCTTCATGAACTGCGCGGTAGCAGCAATGTTTTCATCCGTTCCGTTCAGCCCCATTGCCACAGGAATGCGTACCAGAACATCTGCCCCGGCTTTTGCAAGCGTACGGATGTTTTCCAGAATCCTCTCATTCGGCGCGCCCGTCAGACTGCGATGCAATTCGGAATCCATCGCCTTGATATCGCACATAAAGAGCGAAAATTTCGGAATCGCTGCTTCAATCACATTTGCCGGTACATTGGACGAAGTTTCCACAGCACAGTCTACGCCGAGCTCATGCAGCTTATCGGCACATGCAAACACAAATTCCGGCTGCAAAAGCGGCTCACCACCGGAAAATGTGACTCCACCACCGGAGTTCGCATAGTACTTCGCATCCTTCATCAGGATATCGCACAGGCTTTCTACACCGTAATCTTCACCGCATACGCCGAGCGCAAAATTCACGCAGGCTTTTTCGCACGCAAAGCAGGAAAGGCAGCTTTCCTTATCCCATTCGCACTTTCCATCGGCAATCTTTCTTGCGCTTGCCGGGCATACAGCCGTACATCTGCCACAGCCCGTGCAGCGGTTTGCAAAGTATTCCAGCTGCACCTCCCGGGAATAAGTTTCGGGATTGTGGCACCATATACAACGCAGACTGCATCCTTTAAGGAACACTGTCGTGCGGATTCCCGGTCCGTCATGAACGGAAAACCGCTGAATCTGTGTAACGCGCCCTGTCATATGTGCTCCCGGCTCAGTATGCGGCAGAATTGTCGAGAACCGCATTACCGCTTCTGAGCGCATCGATAATCTTTACGCCTGCACTGGTGCCGATGCGTTCTGCACCTGCATTGACCATAGCGAGCATGGCTTCGGGCGTACGGATGCCGCCGGCAGCCTTTACCTTTACTGCGTCGCCGACCGTCTTCTTCATCAGCGCAACATCCTCAACCAGCGCACCGCCCGTACCAAAGCCCGTGGAGGTCTTGATAAAATCAGGTCGTACGTCGCGTGCAATTTCAGCTGCGGTTACAATCTGCTCTTTGGTCAGATAGCAGTTTTCAAAAATGACCTTGGAAATGACGTTTGCTTCGCGGCAGATGCCCACGATGGCTTCCATCTCGCGACGGATATAGTCCGTATCGCCCATGATAAGTTTCGGAATGGTCAGAACATAGTCAATTTCATCCGCACCGTTTTCGATAGCATCGGAAGTTTCAAACATTTTGCTCTTCAGTGTGCACTGACCAAGCGGGAAGGAAATTGCGGCGCCAACATGCACGCGGGTGCCTTTCAGAAGCTTTGCACAGAATTCCACCTGTGCGGAATTGATGGCAACCATGTGGAAGCCATATTCCACAGCTTCGCTGCAGAGTTTCTCGAAAGCCGCAGGACATGCATTTGCAGCCAGCTGCGTGTGGTCTACCATATAAGCAAGATCTTCGATAGTATAATTTTTGAGCATGGATATGTACTCCTTTACGCAGATTACAGAATCAGCTCGGACATGGTGGCCGGCAGTTCGTGCGCGGTGTTCACCTTGTTATCATCCGTTACAAGGTCAAAGCAGGACAGCACAAGTCGTCCGTTCCAGTAGATGGGTTCGCCGGGCTGGTCGAGTCCGCCGTCCAGACCGTCGCAATCAGGGCTCTGCGCAATGCGGCATACGGTTCCGTCCGGAGCTACACGGACAACAGCATTATCACAGAAATCTGCAATATACAGATTGCCGTCCTCAGTCATGATCATGCCATCAGTGCTCTTGAGCTGGGAAGCGTCCTGTGCCCATACCTTGGATTCCTTCACAGAGAGATCCTCATTGAACTTCACACGCCATACCGCGCCATCGCCAAAATTGCCAACCAACAGATCACCATTGAAGTCAAACTCAATTCCGTCAACGCCATACTGGCAATCGGGATTTTCGGTGATGAAGGTGGTCAGGATATTCTTATCCGCAAGCGTATTGGTGATGTCAATATTTTCGTCATCCAGCTTAAAGCGATATACGCAGGATACCAGCTTGCCCGAAGGATCGTTTACGCGGCTCAGACAGCTCTGCGTTACATATACGTATCCGTCGCGGATGCGCATTCCGTTGGGATGTTCCATATTGTCCGCCACGACGGTGGTCTTTGTTACCGTGTCACCCTCGATGTGCAGGCGCAGGATACGACCCTTATACATCAGTTCTTCCTTGCCGGACCAGCCCTGATTGTCGCAGACATACAGGTCGCCGTCAGGACCAAAAGCAATACCCATGGGGGCAGCAATACCGGTATCTTCACGAACCGGAACATCAAACCACTTGCGGATGTTCTTGTTCTTATCGATTTTTACGATACAGCCCGGTGCACCGCCTGCATAGTTCGGGCATGCGAGAATGAGGTTGCCCTCAGAGTCAATGGCCATTCCGTCAGGGGTGGTAACATATTCCGGCAATGCGGCAAACAGTTTCGGTTCAATCATTTTGGAGGTCATCCTTTCATCACATTTTGTCTGGCAAATCACTAAAATACAACTACCATCTTCAGCATCTTTTCGCGGTTTTCGATCATTTCAAACGCTTTGCCCATCTCGGCAAAGGGGATTCTGTGAGATACAAAGAAACCGGGATCCAGCTTGCCTTCGCGAATCCATGCAATAATCTGGTCGTGGCATGCTCCTTCCAGTTTCTTCTGCGGGAACTGGTTGAACTGCAGCGTCCAATTGTAGGGATTCTTTGACCAGTCAAGCGGTGCATTCATCTTTTCGGAAATACCATATACGCACACCTTTGCATCGGGCTTTACGATAGCCATACCATCGCCGATAAAGCTCGGAACGCCGACTGCATCCAACGCATAATCCACACCGCCCGGAACGCATTCGAGCACTGTCGCAGGAATATCCATCCCGCGGGTATTCAGCGTGAAATCTGCTCCCAGCTGCTTTGCAAGGGCAAGTTTTTCATCATCAATATCCATAGCAACGATGGGACCCATACCCTTAAGCTTTGCAAGGCGCACAAAGCTCAGACCAACCGGACCAAGACCCAAAATAGCAAGGCTCTTGCCGGATTCGAAGCCAAAAATCCCCATCGTGCTGTATACTTCGCGCAGGGTAATAATCATGGCTGCATCCACGGGATCAAAATCCTCAGGAATCTTGTTCTGCGCCAGAGCAAACTCCTCGGGCTCCAGCCCATCACGCTTCATTGCGCCTGCATCGGTCACAACATTGTACTCGGCATAGGTGCCCCATGCGGAATAAATGCCCTCGGGCGTCGTACCGATAAACGGAAGCAGCACACGATCTCCGATTTTCAGATTCTCCACCTTGGCACCAATTGCCACAACCTCGCCCACACCTTCGTGACCAAGAACAACAGGATAATCTTCAATACCCTTGAACTTGCCGTGAATAATCTTCATGTCGGTTCCGTTGCATACGCCGCAGGAAACGACCTTCACCAAAGCCTCATACTCTCCATAGGGCGGCACCGGAATTTCGCGAATGCCGTAGGTTCCGTCCTTTTCAACGATAAAGGCTTTCATATTCTGTTCCATAACTATTCCTCCGCTCCCAATTTCTTTGATATACCCCGGTCCATTTCAAGCATACACATGTCTAAGTTTTTGCAGATACTATACGTCAATTATAACGGACGTTGCGCTTACATTCAATATGGTATCAGTCCCGCAAAAAAATTTTTCCTTTACTCCTACAGATTCTAAAATAATGGGATTTCTTATAATTAAACAGCACCCCATTTCTTACTTACCTAACCAATGGACTGCTGTTCAGTTGTACACACCTTGAAATTATCGTTTTACACGTAAGCAATAAGCCCCATCATCCCGGATTTTTCCGAAATGATGGAGCTTATTTATACTTCAAAATGACTTCACACGCCAAACGCATTGTAGCACCCATGGGCGCTGCACAATTCATCATAAACTTCAACAGAATGCCGACAAATTCTTACGCATCCGTCGGCCCGCGCGACGCCAGGTCCCCTTGGGGAGGTCTCACCGCAGGTACGGATGGAATTCTTGCGTCCGTCCGCTATTCTTGTCATTTCAATAAAATTAGACACATCATCAGGAAAAATCCCGAAATGATGTGTCTAACTCTTATTTCAGAGCTTCAGCAGAAGTGATTTTCACAAATCCACTAAATCCGCCCCAAACACGCACTATTATGCGTATTTTGGCTTACTTTGCAGACTCTTCGATGGCTACTGCGCAAGCTACGGTCATACCAACCATGGGGTTGTTGCCGGCGCCGATGAGACCCATCATCTCGACGTGAGCAGGAACAGAGGAGGAACCTGCGAACTGAGCGTCGGAATGCATACGACCCATGGTGTCGGTCATGCCGTAAGAAGCCGGGCCTGCTGCCATGTTATCCGGATGCAGGGTACGGCCGGTGCCGCCGCCGGAAGCAACGGAGAAGTACTTCTTGCCCTTGTCGATGCACTCCTTCTTGTAGGTGCCGGCAACGGGATGCTGGAAGCGAGTGGGGTTGGTAGAGTTACCGGTGATGGAAACGTCTACATCTTCGAAGTGCATGATGGCAACGCCTTCACGTACGTCATCTGCGCCGAAGCAGCGAACCTTCGCCTTGTCGCCGTCAGAGTATGCCTTTTCCTTGACGATGTTGAGCTCGCCGGTAGCATAGTCATACTTGGTCTGAACATAGGTGAAGCCGTTGATGCGGCTGATGATCATAGCAGCGTCCTTGCCAAGGCCGTTCAGGATAACGCGCAGGGGCTCCTTACGAACCTTGTTAGCGGTACGTGCGATACCGATAGCGCCTTCAGCAGCTGCGAAGCTCTCGTGACCTGCGAGGAAGCAGAAGCACTTGGTCTCATCACGCAGCAGCATGGCAGCCAGATTGCCGTGGCCCAGACCAACCTTGCGCTGGTCAGCAACGGAACCCGGAACGCAGAAAGCCTGCAGGCCTTCGCCGATAGCTTCTGCTGCATCAGCAGCGTTGGTGCAGCCCTTCTTCAGAGCGATAGCGCAGCCCAGAATATATGCCCAAACAGCGTTCTCGAAAGCGATGGGCTGAATGGAACGAACGATCTTGTCAGCATCTACGCCCTTGGAAAGGCAGTAGTCACGAGCGGCCTCGAAACTATCAAAGCCGTACTGCTCCAGCACCGGCTGGATCTTATTGATTCGTCTGTCATAACCTTCGAAACGGATCATCTGTGACACCCTCCTTTTCCTTATTCATGACGCGGATCGATGTACTTCGCCGCGCCCTCATATCGGCCATAGGTGCCGATGTTCTTCTCGTATGCTTCCTTGGGATCGGTGCCCTTCTTGATGGCATCCATCATCTTGCCAAGGCTTACAAACTTGTAGCCGCAGATCTCGTTATCCTCGTCCAGAGCGATGGAGATAACATAACCTTCAGCCATTTCGAGGTAACGTGCGCCCTTAACCTTGGTGCCGTACATGGTACCAACCTGAGAACGCAGACCCTTACCAAGATCTTCCAGACCAGCGCCGATCGGCAGACCGTCCTCGGAGAAAGCGGACTGGGTACGGCCGTAAACGATCTGGAGGAACAGCTCGCGCATAGCGGTGTTGATAGCATCGCAAACGAGGTCAGTGTTCAGAGCCTCGAGAATGGTCTTGCCGGGCAGGATTTCGCTTGCCATAGCGGCAGAGTGAGTCATGCCGGAGCAGCCCAGAGTCTCAACCAGAGCTTCTTCGATGATACCGTTCTTAACATTCAGGGTCAGTTTGCATGCGCCCTGCTGCGGAGCACACCAGCCTACACCGTGAGTAAGGCCGGAAATATCGGTAACTTCCTTAGCCTGGACCCAACGGCCCTCTTCCGGAATGGGTGCGGGGCCATGGTTGGGGCCCTTTGCGACGCAAACCATTTTTTCAACTTCATGCGTATATTGCATCGTTAGTCCTCCTCCTTCTTTCGCGGAAAAGACCAGCATATGCCGATCATTCAATAGTACCGTCTAATATTATATCACATTTTGTCGAATCATCAATGGGACAATCCATTTTTAACCAAGGCAATTTATGCGCCCTTTCATTGATAACGCATACTTTATTGACAAATCGCTGCAATCTGGTATAATTTATAATAGTAAATTATGATTTCCGGGAGGTTTTATATTTATGACCAATCGTGAACGCGTTCAGGCCATTATGCATTTCCAGCCCGTAGACCGCGTACCTGTTGTTGCTTTCGGTTATTGGGGCGAAACGCTTGAAAAGTGGGCCGATGAAGGCCATTTCCCCAAGGCATGGCTCAAGGAGCTGAACATGGGCGACGGTGCAGAAGGCGACCGCGCCGTAATGGAAAAGCTCGGCTTTGACTTCAACTGGCAGCCCACCAGCGGCGCACATGTCGGCCTCAATCCCTCCTTTGAAAGAACCGTTCTCTCCGAGGATAAGGATGGCTCCATCCTCGTTCGTGACCACAACGGTCTTCTGATTCGCGAAAAGCCCTCCAACAAGAGCATTCCTTCCCAGGTTGGCACCACTCTGGTGGACCGCGAAGCATGGGAGGAGCACTATGTACATCGTCTTCAGTTCTCTGAGGATCGCATCCCCTATGCTCACCTCGAGAAGCTCAAGGCCGAAAACGACACCCGTGAGAATCCCCTCGGCTTCCACTGCGGCAGCCTTTACGGCTTTGTACGCGACCTGATGGGCGTTGAGGAACTCAGCTACGTTCAGCTGGATGATCCCGAGCTGTACGAAGAAATCATCAACACCTGTGCAGATGTTTGCTATCGCGTTCTGGAAAAGGCCCTCTCCGTAGGCGTCAAGTTCGACTACGCTCACTTCTGGGAGGATATCTGCTTCAAGAATGGTCCGCTGGTTCATCCCGCTACCTTCGAGCGCTGCGTCGGCCCGCACTACAAGCGCATGACCGACCTGCTGCGCAAGCACGGCGTGGACATCATCTCCCTGGACTGCGACGGCTGCATTGATCTGCTCATCCCCACCTGGCTGGATAACGGTGTTAACACCATGTTCCCCATCGAGGTTGGCACCTGGAATGCTTCCATCGGTCCGTGGCGTGAAAAGTACGGCCGCAGGATCCTTGGCGTAGGCGGCATGGACAAGCGTGTATTCGCTCAGGACAAGGCAGCAGTTGACCGTGAAATCGAGCGTCTGCGTCCCCTGGTCGAAATGGGCGGTTACATCCCCTGCCCCGATCACCGCATTGCTCCGGATGCTATCTGGGAGAACGTTGTTTACTACTGCGAGCGTTTCCGCCACGTCTTCGGCTAAAAATTTCAATTTCTGTTCCGAATGCAGGATTTGGAAACCCTTTCATAGAATATATTGCCCCATGGATCATTCCTGGGGCAATTTAATTTGCAGCAAAAACTGATGCAGTAAACCGATTTTGTGTTTATCCAGTTTGCCTGCGGTTTATATTATCACAGAATCATCCATAAAGGATTGTGTATCCTTTTTCCTGTGCACTTTTGAAAAGGAGTGGCGCAGGCAAGCTCCCCCTTCTTCGAGGCAAGGTGTAATTCCTGACCGGCGGTAAAGTCCGCAAGCGCAAGCTGATTGGGTGCAATTCCCAAACCGACGGTACAGTCCGGATGAGAGAAGATATGCGCCGACGCATTTTGCGTCCAATCCAAGCCATATCTCCAAAGGAGATGCAATGTACAATCGTGTTAAGGTTTCACCCGTGCGCAAACTGGCAATGACCGCCATGCTTTCCGCAGTCGCAACCGTGCTCATGTTCCTGAGCTTCCCCATTCCCCTGATGCCCAGCTTCATTAAGCTCGACTTTTCTGAGCTGCCTGCACTGATCGCATCCTTTGCGCTTGGTCCGGTTTCCGGCATAACCGTATGCCTGATCAAAAATGCCATTAACGCATTTTCCAGCACTACCGGACTGGTTGGCGAACTTTCCAACTTCCTGCTCGGCGTCTGCTTCGTGCTGCCTGCCGGCATGATTTATCGTTTCAAAAATTCGCGCAACGGCGCACTTGCCGGTTCTTTTGTAGGTGCCATTGCCATGGCAATTGTTGGAACTTTCACCAACTACTATATTGTTTATCCCGTATATACCGTGTTTATGCCCATGGAGGTAATCCTCGGCATGTATCAGGCGCTTAATCCCAATGTAGAAACACTGTGGGATGCGCTGATCTGGTTCAACGCGCCGTTTACCCTCTTCAAAGGCATGTGCTCCGTAGTAATTACATTCCTCGTATACAAGCACATTGCTCCCCTGATCAAGGGAACAGCACGATAAATCCTGTGAATTCTGCCACGAAAAACGCCGTTCCGAAAATTCGGAACGGCGTTTTTGTGCCTCGATCAGTCCTTGTTTACATGAATATCAATCTGCTGATACGGAATGGAGATGCCATTCTCGTCAAACGCCTTCTTGACACCCTCAATTACATCAAAGTTGACCGTCCAGTAATCTGCACCCTTGCACCATGCGCGCGCGGTATATTCCAAAGCGGAATCAGCATGCTTGGACAGGCGCACAAACGGCGCGGGATCCTTCAAAGCCAGAGGATGAGAAGAAACAACTTTCGCAATAACGCTCTTTACCTTCTCCACGTCGTTATCATAGGAAGCGGTGAAAGTGAAATCAACACGGCGAATATTCTCGGCAGAGTAATTTTTGATAACCGAATTGGTCAAAGTGCCGTTAGGAACAGTGATGCGCTTGTTATCCGGCGTAAGGAGTACAGTATATACTACCGAAACTTCCGAAACAGTACCGCATTCGCCTGCTGCCTCAATGAAATCACCCACACGGAAGGGCTTGAACAGAAGAATCATAATGCCGCCGGCAAAGTTGCTGAGTGCACCCTGCAAAGCAAGACCTACAGCCACGCCGCAGGAAGCCAGAATCGTAATAAACGAAGTCACCGGAACGCCAAGAATCATGGCAATGGTAACGATAAGAACCGCATACAGTGCAATTGTCGAAAAGCTTACCAGGAAAGAACGCAGGCTGTCTTCAATCTTGTCCAGTTTGCTGGATTCCTTCAGTATCTTTTTGCACCATTTAATGATCTTAACGCCAACAAACAGCACAACAATTGCGGCAATCAGTTTGCCGCCCAGCGACGCAGTCAACTCAAGCAGATAATTCCCCAATACTTCCAGGTTCATAGAATCCACTCCTTATCTTTTGTATTTCGCCATCATTATAATGCAAAAATGTTCGGTGCGCAAGTATGTACATTCATTTATTGTTGTTCTCTATGCGATTTGTGCATCGGATTCCAGGTACCGCGAATATAACTTACAAGGAACATCACAAACAACAGCACATTGTGCGCAATCATACACGCCCATGCGGCTACGAGTCCCATGTGCATAAGCTGCGTCGTAATGAACGTAGCCACTATACGAATTCCCCACATACCGATGATATTATACAGGAACGGTCGTTTCGTTTCTCCCATGCCGAGCATCATACCCTCGATGATGATGGAAACGCCATATAGCGGTTCTGAAACCGCCACCATCTGAAGAACAGTCGTTCCAAGCAGAATGACGTCCTCGCTTCCGGAAAACAATCCCATCAACGGCCTTGCTGTGAAGAACAGCGCCGCACCGGAGAAAATCATCAGCACAACTTCAATCGGTATAAACATAGCCGCAAGGGATTTCAGCCGTTTTTCATCCCGCGCTCCATATGCATTGCCCGCCAGCGTCGCAGCAGCCGTTTGCATACCGTATCCCGGGATATAAAAAGCGGATTCCACCGTATTGGCAATGGTATGCGCAGCCGTTGCAACCTCCCCCAACGAATTGATCATCGCAGCAAACGCAACGTAGCCAAAGGACGTACCAAAGCGCTGCAGCATATTCGGAATTGCAATCTTCATGCAGGGTTTCAATATGCTCATATCCGGCTTTAATCGCATACCTCGCGGCGATACCATGGGGTGTCGCCAGAGAACCCACGTAATCTGGATACCGCCCCATGTAAATGCTGCCGTACTGGCAGCAGCAGCGCCGATTACGCCCAATCCCGCACCCGGCATAACAAAACTGAGCGCCCCCAGCGAAACCGTACGGGTGGGATAAATCAAAAGGAAATTCAGAATCACATTCAGAATATTCACAATCACGCCGACCTTCATAGGCGTTTTTGTATCACCCGCCGCACGAAGTACGGTTCCAAAAATCGTGCTGGCGGTTCTGGGCAGCATCGACAGGTATAGGATAAAGAAATACTGCGACGCCATCGGTCGAATCGCTGAATCTACCTGCATCCATGCAGGAATCATGCCGCTGAGTGAGAGAGTCAACGCCGTAAATACCGCGCCAATCACCAGCACAACCATTACAGCCTGCGAAACGGCACGCTGCGCCGTTCCTCTGTCATTTGCTCCGCAAGCCTGCGCAATGATGGCAAGAAAACCAACTCCGAAGGCGGAAATTGAACTGAACACCAACCAGCCTATGGTACCGGTTGCACCGACAGCAGCAGTTGCCTGCGTGCCAAGCGAACCTACCATTGCAGTATCTACATACTGAACGGCAGTCTGCATCACCTGTTCAAGAATCGTAGGCCATGCAAGACCCAGTATGATCCCCATCATGGCAAGGGAATCTTTTCGAATAAATTTCTTATACATCTGTACCTCTTTCCGGCGCAACTTCAATCAGTAAACGCCGTAGAGCTTTCCGGCGAGGCGCACATCCAATTCCTGTCTATCTTTCATATTTTGCTGCCGGAACCATACGGCCATTTTCGCATCGCTTTCATCCGATCCGCGATTACACCAGCGATAATACGGAATCAGCGTGAATACGTCGCCCTGTGCAGATACTCCTGACACCGCGTCGCCGCACAGTTCAAAATTTGCATTTTCGGCAATCGTGATATCCACGTTTCCATCGTTGTCAATTCCCTCGGCGCACATCACAAACGGCCCATGCATCACGGCCACCTTGCCCAAATCCTCTTCCACAGCAGAATTGGCATAGATTCTCTGCACCGGAGTTTCATATTCCATGACCAGCGCATTTTCCGCTCGCCACACGCCTTCAACCGTTGCATAACCATTTTCCATCGCGAATTCCACGTCGTTTCCGTCCATGCTGAGCGCAAATCCGGAAATATATTCGGGAATTCGGATTTTTACTGTCAACTTTTTCCCCTTGGAATCAATGCAAATTGTTCCGTCCTTCTGTTCAATGGTAAAAGCCTCATTTTCGTATCTGCTGCCGATGTGCATGTTCACATATACACTTCCGGAATCATACGCATAAATAAAGCTGTTCAGCGCCGAAAAAATTTTCAGGATCATCGGCGGGCAGCACGGACAAATGTGCCATGCCCAGCGACGCAGACTGCCGTCGCTTTCCAGCGGATTCTGATAAAAAAATGTTCTGAAATCATCACCGATCGCTGCCAGAATGTTGTTGTACAGCGAACGTTCCAGGCAGTCGAAATATCCGGAATCCGGCTGAATCAGATTCATTTCCGTGTTCCAGAAGGCAAGCCCAATAGCAGCGCAAGTTTCCAGATATGCCTTATTGGGCAAATGATAGTCCACATCGAATCCCTCAATATCGTGCCGCGCACCGATACCGCCGCTGATATGCAGCTTTTTATAGACGACATTCTCCCACAAGCCACGAAGTACGGGAATAAAGTCATCCCTTCCTGCTTCCCTCGCAACTGCCGCCGCACCCAAATAGCAGAGCATCGCGCGCACAGAATGGCCGACTGCCTCCGTCTGCTTTGCAAAGGTCACATGGTCCTGATTGTATTCCGGGCGGAAGCCCTTCGCCATGAAGCGCCCTTTGTGATTTCCCCTTGCCTCGTACCAGAATTCAGCCATATCCAGATATCGCTGCGGCTCTACATTGTTTTCAGCAGCAAATCCGGCAAGTGAAATATCATCTCTGAAAAGCCTGTACAGTTTCACAAAAGCCTCTTCCGGCAAGGAATGACCCGGAACAATGTTTTTCTTCGGTGGTTTTCCCATGGTATCGCAGATCAGATTTGCCGCCCGCACCGCAACTGCCAAAAGCGTAGTCTTACCCGTGGCATTGTAGTGGCTGATTGCTGCTTCAATGAGGGTTCCGTGGTCGTACAGATCATGCTGCACCACGATATCGCCGCCGTTGTCGCCCCACTTTTTATCGGGGCAATTCTGCGTGGTATGCGTGCAAAGAAATCCGCCTTCCTTCTCGGCTGCAGACGCTATAATTCCGATAACCCTGTCAACATAGGCTTCCAGAATCGCATCCCTTCCCGCAGCAAGAAAATCACAGGCACCTCTCAGCGATTCCAGAAACAGTCCGTCTGAAAACGGCGGACCCATATGTGTGCGCCCATCTTTATTTGCAACGGAAACAAAATTTTCAAGATAGCCATCCTCTTCCATTTTCTGAAAAGTGTATGGCAAAGTTTTATACCGTATATTGTCCAGATAATCTGTCCAGAAAGCATCGTTTATTTTCACTGCACCAATTTTCGGATATTGCATGTTTTTACGCTCCAATCCGCATAAGTATATAGTATCATTATAAAAACTGCACTGCGAAAAGTCAAGAAACGGTACCGCTTGCGGAAATTTCTTGAAAGGAATATCTTTCTATGTTATAATGCAGAAAACAGCTTACAAAGAGGTGTATGCAAGTGAAGGAATATATCAAAGGTGCAAACCCCTATATGCCCCTGTGGGAGCATGTTCCGGATGCCGAACCGCGTGTATTTGAATACAACGGTGAAAAGCGCGTTTATGTTTACGGTTCTCACGACAGCATGAGGAACGAATACTGCGGTCGCGAATACGTATCCTGGAGTGCTCCGGTTGACGACCTGACCAACTGGACCTGCCACGGCATTTGCTACGTCGCTACCGATAACAGCATCATGTACGCTCCGGACGTTGTTCAGAAGGGTGATACCTTCTATATGTATGCAGCCGAGCAGCGCAATTCCCGCATCATGGTTGCAAAGAGCAAGAACCCCGCCGGTCCCTTCACCGATCCCGTTCGCGCGGAAGTTGGCTGCGACGTCGGCGTTCTGGTAGATGATGACGGCAGCGTATACGCCTACTGGGGATTCTGCGAGTGCTACGCAGCTCAGCTCAATGACGATATGGCCACCATCAAGGAAGGCACTCTGCGCAAGCACATGATTCCGCACTGCTATGCAGATTTCGATTTCATGAAGCTTGAAACCGAGCACATCGGCCCCGAAGGCGGCTTCTTTGAGGCAGCTTCCCCCCGTAAGATCAACGGCAAGTACGTTTTCCTCTATTCCCACTGCTATAATAAGGATATGCCCGAATACGGCGCAGGCACGAACTGTGCTTCCTTCCTCTCCTATTGCTACAGCGACAGCCCGCTGGATGGCTTTGTCTTCGGCGGCGACGTATCGTACAACGGCGGCGAAATTATCCCCGGCGAAAACGGCCACAACATGCGTACCTTCCGCCAGGGCAATAATCACGGCGGTCTGATGGAAATCAACGGCCAGTGGTATATCTTCTATCATCGTCATACCGGTCCGCGTGACCATGCCCGTCAGGCAATGCTTGAGCCCGTCGATGTCGCAATGGACAAGAACGGCCGCATCTTCATCGGCGATATCACCTACGAAAACGGCGAACCCGTTTCTTCCAAGTGCGTTCCGATGACCTCTCAGGGCCCGCAGGTAAACGGTCTGGATGCTTACAAGATCATCTCTGCCGGTTACGCATGCCACATTTCCGGCGCTGCCGATGATACCATCATCGACACCGTTTATGAGGAGTCTGACTCTGCTTCCACGCCGATCATCAATATCGTAAACGGCACCACCGCCGGTTTCCGCTATCTGCAGTTCGGCCTGAACTCCGCAAAGACTGTTACCGTCAAGGCTGACGCCCTTGCAGACATTAAGGTCAATGTCCGCATCGACAATTACAAGGGCAAGGTTATCGCCACGCTCGATATGGCAAAGGGTGCAACCGAAGCCACCGCAAACATCACCAGCGGTACTGTCGGCAAGCATGCAATCTATTTTGAATTTGTAAGCGAAGCCGAAGGCGCAATCGCAAACTTCGATTACTTCACCTTCGACTGATCCGGGGCCATACTATGAAACAGGTATGCCTGGAGCGTTACCGGGAAGGCAGTTACAACCAGTATCGTATTCCCAGCATCATATGCACGAACAGAGTCATCTTCGCATAATATGCTTTATGTGCTTGCCGAAACCGGACGCACTGTCAAGGAACAGGGTTGGACTTTGGGTATATCGGTGATCATTGTTTCTCCGGATGAAATTGCCGGATAAAATTCCCCTTTCAATTGCAGGCCCCGCGCGCAAAAAACTGCGCACAGGGCCTGTTTTTATGCTATAATAAGATGTATCCCTATTCAAAGGAGCCATCTCTATGAAAATCAATCAGCTTGAAACTCCGGTTCTTACACTGGACCTTGATATTCTGGAAGAAAATTTCCGCCGCATGGATCAAATGCTTTCCGGCACGAACATGCGCCTGCGCCCGCACTACAAATCTCACAAATGCGCATGGATTGCCCGGCGCCAGATGGAAAACGGCGCAAAAGGTATTACATGTGCAAAACTGGGCGAAGCTGAGGACCTTGCCCAGGCAGGTATCCCGGATATCCTGATTGCAAATCAGGTGGTAACACCTTCCAAGATTTCCCGCCTTGCTGCCCTTGCAGGCAAATGCCACCTTTCCGTCTGCGTTGATGATATTGAAAACATCCGCAATCTGGGTACGGAAGCCGCTCTCGCCGGCAATACAATTCACATTCTGATCGAATACGATATCGGTATGAAGCGCTGCGGTGTTCGCACAAAGGAAGAAGTTCTTGCTCTTGCTCATGCCGTTATGGAGGAAAAATATCTTTCCTTAGACGGTATTCAGGCGTATGCCGGTCATCTTGCACACGAAAGAAATTTCGATACCCGCTCGTCTCAATCCGACCTCATCGAGGAAGATCTTCGTTCCCTTCTCGCATGGCTCCGTGAAAACGGCATCGAAATTCGGGAAGTCAGCGGCACAAGTACAGGTACCGCCGCACTGCGTAAAAAGGACAGCGTTTACACCGAGATTCAGGCCGGAAGCTATATCTTTATGGATGCCGCTTATGCCCCGCTGAAACCCGGATTTGCACATGCACTTCATATGCAGACCACCGTCGTCAGCACCGCCTGCGGAAGAGTTGTTGTGGATGCCGGTATAAAAAGCTGCGGCGTCGATCAGGGGCCGCCCATCTGCGTGGAATATCCCGATGCTGAAATCAATCTGAGCGAAGAACACATGGATTTTGCCGCAGAAAACCTGCCGCCGGTCGGAAGCCGCCTCACGCTGATTCCCGGTCACTGCTGCACCACCGTAAATCTGCACGACAAAATCCATCTCGTGCGCGGCGAGGATGTCGTAGACTGCATCCCTGTCACCAGCCGCGGAAAGTGTATATAAACTTAGGCACCATCCTGCATTTTCGTGCAGAATGGTGCCTTTCGTATATTTCGTTTATTCCTGAATCGGCACGCCGTAGCAGGTCAGCATGGGCAGACCGCTGAGCGCGCGCGGAATGCATGTGGGCAGTTCCCTTCGCCAGCAGGCATGGAAGCTGGCAGGCAGGGTAAATTCCCGCTCCGGCGTAAGAAGTACGCCATCTGCCGTTTTCTTTGCGCATACGCAGGCAACAAGTCCGTTTTCATCCTCAACATGGATGCCGCGCGTAACTTCCTGGAAAATTGCCTCCGGCGCCGAGGAAGAGAACTTCACAAGCACATTTCCGTCCGCCGTTTTGGTAACGCTTTCCACATCCGGCGCAAACTGACCCATCTTGCCAAAGGCCAGCTTCAGCATTGCACCCGCAATACGCTCGCCGAGGATTACATTGCTTCCGGCGTTCAGGTGGATGCAGTCCCACAGCCCCAAATCGTTCGTCGGTACAAGGCAGGTATTTTCGATGGTGTGCGCAGCCTGACGCTGTGCTTCCTTCAGCTTTGCCCAGTGACGGTTCTTCATATCGCTGAATTCAACGTCCTTTTCCCAGTTGCCGCCGCGCTCCGCATCACAGGGTTCATTGTGACCTGCAAGCTGCACCATTACAATCGGGATATTGCCAAGCTGTTCGCGCCAGTATTCAATCGTGCGGCGCAGGCGCGGAAGATACGTATCTACCTTGGGACCTTCAAACATCGCGTCACTGCAACCCTGATACCAGAGCAGTCCTCCAACAGGGCCCGTTGCATCAATCCTGCGCAGCATGCCGCGCGTAAGTCCGCCGTACTCGTCCGGATTCCATGCAGACATGCGGGAGCCGCCCAGCGCTGCGGGAATCAAGCCCACCGGCACACCGAGCCTGCGCTGCATTTCACGTCCAAAAGAAAGTGCAGGAGAAGAACCGCTTGCGGTTTCACGGTTTTCGGGATACAACGTATTTACGGAAACATTGATGGGATGCTCGGCAATACGCCAGATGCCGTCGTTTCCGTACATGTGAACGCCGAGGCACGGCGGGTCATATGCCGTATCGCGCGACATGCCGGACATGTTGCTCTGACCGGCCAGCAGGAACAGTTCGCCTACACCTACGTGAGAAATGATTTTGATAAACGAGCCGCCTTCGGGAGCATCATTTTCACCCAGATTTACGCGCGCTTCCAGACGATACAGACCGCCCTCAGGAAGCCTAAAGGTCACGCTCCAGTTTTCGCCCTCTACTTTGCACTTTGTCCACGGAGTAACTTCCATTCCGTCGTCCTCACGCACCGCATGCGCGCTGACGTAGCGGTAAAGAAGTCCGTCTTCCGGCATTGCTCCGGCACAGGGATGAATAAACTGCCGTCCGTCCTTCAGGAGTTCACCCGCAAAAACTACATCTGCATAGCCGTCTTTATTGCGCTGAAAAATCGAATAATTTTCCGCTCTGTTCATTGCTGTAAGCCTCCATTTAATTTATGTATGGCGTGAACTTAAAAATTGTTATTGTCTACATTATACCATTCCCGGAATACTTTGGCAATCGCCCTTCCTCCATTCCTCTCACAAATAATTATCGTTTGTAAATTTTAAAAAAATCCATTTACAACCCTATTCCTCTGTGCTATAATAAATCTTGCGTTGATTCATGGGGCATTAGTACAGTTGGTAGTACGCTACACTGGCAGTGTAGAGGTCAGGAGTTCGAGTCTCCTATGCTCCACCATAACTGGACACCTATTTGGGTACAATGCGTATCGAAGCGGGTGTCCAGTTTTTTTATTGCAAAAATCCAATATAAATGTTATAATGAACTAAAAATATATACTTCTTGCGTCAGGAGGATTTGGATATGAGAATGAAACGAGCCATTTGCCTGATCCTATCCATCATGATGGTGCTGAGCGTTTTTGCTGGTTGTCAGGCAGAACCGTCGGTCAGTACCGACCCTCCCGAGAGCAGTGCACCTGTTCAAACACAATATCCAACTATGCCGGAAACACCTGCAGAGACAACCGAAGAGATAACATCTCCGCAAACATCTGCCACGGTTCTTTCCGCAGAGAAGGATGCCGAGCTGCGTGCTGATCTACAGGCACGGATCGACGAGATTCTGAACACCGAAACGGAGATCATCCATTCCGACACCTACATCCCCGGTGAAACTTACACGGGCACAGCCTATTATGTTTCCAACGATGGTGATGATAGCAACGATGGCCTGACCCCAGAAACCGCGTGGCGAACCTTGACGAAAGTCATGGAACTCAACGGCTATTTTGGAGAACGTGAGACGATGTTTCAACCCGGCGACGCAGTGTTTTTCCGCCGGG